>NC_013729.1:1263248-1894872 GCF_000024345.1 Kribbella flavida DSM 17836
ACCACGCGGAGTTCGTCGGGCTGACCGGGATCTTGGTCGCGGGGTTCTTCCTGGTTCGCGGGGACGCGGTGACGGTCGGTGCGGTGACTGCGGCCGCGCTGTACTTCCATCGACTGTTCAACCCGATCGGGGCGCTGCTGATGGAGTTCGACGCCGTCCAGACGGCTGCTGCCGGACTGGCTCGACTGGCTGGAGTCCTGGAGCTGCCGGAGGCCTCGGAGCCGCCTGCTGCGCCAACGCCTGCTGATGCGTCGCTGGAGCTGGCCGGCATCGGTCACTCGTACGACGGCCCGCTGGTGGTCGACGGAGTGTCGCTCAAGCTGCTGCCTGGTGAGCGGGTCGCGCTGGTCGGCGCCAGTGGAGCTGGAAAGACCACGCTGGCTGCTGTCGCGGCTGGTGTCCTCGTCCCGACCGCCGGAGTGGTCCGGCTCGGCGGTGTGGACATCCGGGAGCTCGGTGAGGCGCGGACGCGCGCACAGGTCGCCCTGCTGAGCCAGGAGGTCCACGTGTTCTCGGGCCCGCTGGTGGACGACGTACGGCTGGCTCGGGCGGACGCAACGGATGCCCAGGTGGAGGCTGCGCTGGAGCGTGTCGGTGCGTTGGGGTGGGTGCGTGCTCTGCCGGACGGCCTGCAGACGCAAGTAGGCGAGAACGGGGAGCAGCTGACCGGCGCCCAGGCCCAGCAGGTCGCCCTGGCACGGTTGGTGCTCGCCGACCCCGCGGTCGCCGTACTGGATGAGGCGACGGCGGAGGCCGGATCAGCCGGCGCGCGTGAGCTCGAGCGAGCGAGCTTGGCCGCCACCGAAGGCCGTACGACGTTGGTGGTGGCGCACCGGCTCACGCAGGCCCAGCAGGCGGACCGGATCGTCGTCATGGACCACGGCAGGATCGTGGAGTCCGGGACGCATGACGAGCTGCTCGTCGCGGGCGGCCGCTACGCCCAGCTCTGGCACAGCTGGACCGGCACGACCGCTAGGGAAGCCGCCAGTCGATAGGTGTGCCGCCCTGCTCGACCAGCAGAGCGTTCACGCGGCTGAACGGCTTGGAACCGAAGAAGCCACGGTCGGCCGACATCGGGCTCGGGTGCGCGCTCTCGACGGACGGGACGTCGCCGAGCATCGGCTTCAGCGTCTGCGCGTCGCGTCCCCAGAGGATGGCGACCAGCGGACCGCCACGCTTCACCAGCGCGTGGATCGCCTGCTCTGTCACGGCTTCCCAGCCTTTGCCGCGATGCGACGCGGGCTTGCCCGGCTGCACGGTGAGCACCCTGTTGAGCATCAGCACACCCTGGTCGGCCCAGGGCGTGAGGTCTCCGTTGGACGGCGCGGGGACGTCGACGTCGGCCATCAGCTCGCGGTAGATGTTCGCCAGGCTGCGGGGAATCGGCCGGACGTCCGGCGCGACCGAGAAGCTCAAGCCCACCGGGTGTCCGGGGGTCGGGTAGGGGTCCTGGCCGACCACCAGCACCTTGACGTCTTCGAGCGGGCGCTGGAACGCCCGGAGGACGTGCTCGCCGGCTGGCAGGTAGGGTCGCCCGGCGGCGATCTCCGCCCGGAGGAACTCGCCCATCTTGCCCACCTGCGCGGCCACCGGTTCCAGCGCCTCGGCCCAGTCCGCCGCCATCAACTCATCCAACGTCTTCACCCGCCCAAGCATCCCAGCCCCGGCCGGCAGTTCGCACCCGGGGTGAGCGGCGATCGTCTAGAAGTGCCGGAGAGCGGAAGAGCCGGAGAGCCGGAGAGCCGGAGAGCCGGAGAGCGGAATCCGAAGAGCCGGAGAGCGGAAGAGCGGAATCCGAAGAGCCGGAGAGCGGAACCGGCCGCCCGAGTCGCGAGTGCGCGCCGAAGTCGTTCGCCCCGAGCCCGTGGTGGACATCGGCCGCGTCGTCACTGGTCTGCCTCGGCATCCGGAGCCGAGGTGCTGTTCCACCCCGGCGCGCGCCCAAGAGCCGGATCGGTGCCACCACGGGCTGACCTTGTGCACGGGGTGGTCATCGTGAGACGCGGGTGGTGGCGATGCCGTGCTCAAAGTCATCGTGGGAAGGGCTCCGGACGGACCTGCAGAACTTGGTCCGGGCTCACGCGTCCTGGCGGTGTCAACGCCTGTCGGCGCTTCGCACTCCGCACGGCGTACCCGACGGGTGTGGTCCCGGCTCGAGCAGTCTGCTGGGTTGACCCATCAGACGCATGGTTGGCCCACCAGAATGTGAAGGGCCAACCCTGTTTCCCATGGGTCGACCCGTCAGACGCGGCGGCGTAGGTGGGCGGGCGGAGGGGACCGTACGGCGGGGTGGTGTGTCTGCGGAGGTGGGCGGCCGAGGTGGACCGTACGGCGGGGTGACGGCGTGAGGGGGTGAGGGGGTGAGGGGGTGTTCGTAAGTACGGGCAGCCGACCGCGCCGCTGGCTGTGCGAGGCGGGCGAGGGCACCGACGAAACCTGGAGCCGGCAAGGCTTGGGAGCGGCGGGTTTCGGGTGGGACGGCTGGGACGCTACTGGTGGATCGGTCGGTGGGCGGGGGAGACTGCGAGCGGGTTGCCGACCGGGGAGATGCCAGATGAGTACGCCGTTGTCGTCGGATGGAGATTCCGTGGTGCGGATCGGGGCGCTTGTGCCGTTGAGTCGGCCTGGGTGGTTTGAGGCTGGTCAGCATCTGCTGGCTGGGCTCGAGTTGGCCGTTCGCGATGTGAATGCGGACGGCGGGATTGGTGGACGGTCGCTGGAGTTGATCGTTCGCGATACGGCGGCTGATCCGGTGAAGGCTGCGTCGGCGGTGGAGGAATTGGCCGGGCTGGGGGTGGCTGCCTTGGTCGGGGAGTATCACAGCGTGGTGGCTCGGGCAGTTGCTGCCAGGGCGGACGCTCTGGAGGTGCCATTTCTGTGCTCGTCGGCGGTGCTCGACGGGCTGACCGAGCAGCCGACGGAGTGGGTGGCGCGTCTTGCCCCGGCGCAGTCGCACGGCTGGCGGATCTACGCGGACTTTCTGCTGAGCCAAGGGCACACTCGAATCGCCGTCGCCAAGCAGCCGAGCGTCTACTGGGCAACCGGTACGGGCATTCTGCGGGACTATCTCGCTGCCCGCGGCGGCAGCGTCGTCGAGCTCGACATGTCTGCGCTGACACCCGCCGAAGTGTGCGACGAACTCGTCGGCGACCACGCGACGGCGTTGCTGCTCTTGGTCGGCTACCCGGATCCCGCCGTGTCGATCGTCAAGGCTGTCCGCAGCGACCCGCGCCTCGCGGACATCTTGATCGGCGCTCCGGCCGGGCAACCGGAGTTTGCCGACTGGGCGAGCTTGCTGGGCGACGACAGCGCCGCGATCCCGTTCCTGCGCTACCGGCCCGAGCGTCTCACTCCACTCGGAGCCAAGGTCGAGGCGGAGCTGCGGGGAAGGCTGGCCACCCCGCCCTCCTTCGTCGCCTTCGAGGGGTACGACGCGATCGCGGTGCTCGCGCAGATCTTGGGTGCCCACGGCATCGACCGGGCGCGGATCGCCGACGCCTGGCCGAAGGTGGCGGTCGACGGAACCCGCGGGCGGATCCAGTTCTGCCGTACGCCGGGAATCAGCGTCTGGCAATGGACCTGGCCCGCGGTCCAGGTCGTCGATCGCGATCCAGCCGACCCGGGACGGTTTCGCGTCCTCCACACCAGCTAGGGCGTGTTGATGAACTCCCTGCGTGCTGCGCGGCACCCGGTACGGCACCTCGCCGCACCGGGCACCTGCTCGCGACTGCAGGGAGTTGATCAACATGCCCTAGAGCTGCGTCACGTGGTCACGTCAGCACCCGCGTACTGCGGGCGCCCGCTGGGCCGGTAGAGCTGGATCGTGATGCCGTTCGCCGTGACCTGCGACTCGACCAGTTCGAGCGCTGTGTCGGGGCCGGCCGCGGGGAACAGCCGCGTGCCCTGGCCGACGACTACCGGATAGGTGAGCAGGATGATCTCGTCGACGAGTTGCTCGGCGAACAGCGAGCGGACCAGGCGGCCGCTGCCGTGTACCTGCAGGTCACCTCCCGGCTTGGCCTTCAGCTCCCGAACGGCGGCGGTGACGTCACCGGAGAGCACCGTCGTGTCGGCCCATTGCGGGTCGGTCAGCGTGGACGAGGCGAGGTACTTGGGTCGCGTGTTCAAGGCCTGCCCGATCGGGTTGTCGCCCTGGTTCGCGCCCCAGGAGCCCGTTCCCCACGAGGCGGCGAAGATCTCGTACGTCCGCCGGCCGAACAGGAACGCGTCGGCCCGCTGGTAGATCCGCCCGAGCACCGTCTCGGCCTGCTCGTCGAACAACGGCAGCGCCCAGCCGCCGCGCTCGAACCCGTCGCCGCCGTCCTCCTCCGGCCCGCCGAGTCCCTGCATCACGCCGTCGACGGAGATGTTGGTGATCGTCGTCAGTTTCATGGTGGGCAGCTCCCTGGTCCTCGGGCGCCCCGGGCGGGCGGCCGCGCACCCCTTCCACGAACGCGGCGGCCCCGATCCGACAGCGCGCCCGGATCTCGGCCCGACCTGTTCTGCTACGCGAGAAACTCCTCGGCGAGCACACCCATGAACACCTGGTCGTGGAACGCGCCGTTGTGGAAGCACGCCGCCCGTCGTACACCTTCCTTGACGAAGCCGGCCTTCGCGTACGCCGCGATCGCCCGCGTGTTGAACGCCCAGACCGTCAGCTCCACCCGGTGCAGCCCGAGCTCGAGAAACCCGTACCGCAGCATCATCCGGGTCGCCTCGGTCCCGTACCCCTTGCCGACGTACTCCGGCCCCACCATGATCGCGAACGTCGCAGCCCGCGCCGGCGTGGTCGCGCCGTACAGCGTCGCGTGACCGATCAACTCCCTGCTCCCGGTCAGCACCACGCTGAACCCGGTGTCCAGAGTCCCCGACTTGTTGACACTCCACGCCCGGAACATCTCCTCGGCCTGCCCCACCGGCGACGGCCGCACCATCGTGTGCTGCAACGCCGCCGCGTCGCTCACGTTCCACCACTCCGCAAGAACTTTGAGGTCTTCGTCCGCCGTAGCCCGCAGTGTGACCACGTCCCCACTCAGCAATCCCACCCCGTACCGAGCCGCCCCATCCGTCGCCGCCAACCCGTCGTCGCTCATGCCCATCACAGTACGGCGACCCAGCTCCGTGCGACGCCTGAAGGTTCGGGCGGCCCCGTAGGACACCTTGCGTTGGGTGTGTCTTCACCGCCTTGTCGGTGCGGCCTGGTAGGAATGCTGCTGGCCTCGCAAGGTATGAGCTTGCGAGGCCTTTGTCATGCCAGGTGCCAACTGAAGGTGGTGGAGAGGGCGCCGGGGTTGTGGCGGTGGTAGAAGCGGTGGGCGTCGGTGCGGGTGTTGGCGGAGTCGAGTTCCAGGTGGTCGGCGCCGTTCGACGCAGCCCACTGGTGGGCGGTGGTCAGCAGGGTGGTGCCTACGCCGGTGGAGCGCTGGGTGGGGGACACGGCGAGATCTTCCAGCCAGCAGCGTTGGCCGAAGCGGACCGACTCGATGTCCAGGTAGAGCGTGCAGAAGCCGACGACCTGGTCCTGCTCGGTGGCTACCAGTACGGCGGTGCGCGGGCCGGCGATGACGCGGGTCAGCCGGTCGGCGGCGACGACCGGGTCCCAGTGGGGAGGCTTGAGGCCGGGTGGGGCGAAGAGCCAGTCGTAGGCGTCGACCAGTTGCGGGATGTCGGCAGGAGTGGCGTGGCGGACCGTAGGCATGGGGGGAGCCTAGGGACGAAGCCGCAGTGAGCTACAGGTCCACTTCGGCAACACTTTGTCAGGCCACTAGGCGTTGCAAGGCCTGGGTGTAGCGGCGGGCGAAGAGGTGCTGGGTGGAGCGGCCCAACGGGCCGGACAGGCGGGTGTACCAGGCGCCGGGACGGCTGTAGGCGCGGAGGGTGAAGTAGACGCCGTCGGGGTCGCGGGTGACGAGGAAGGACTCCTCGCCGGATTCTGGATGGCCGGGAAGCGTGCCGTAGGCGAAGCCGATGTGGTCGTCGTCGTCGGCGGTCCAGACCACCCGGCAGGGGATGGTCAGGCTCAGTGGGCCGACGCCGAGGCGGCCGAGAACGTTGGCGCCGATGACGGCCGGGGTGTCGGTGGCGTCGATGCGCATCCCGGCGCCGCGGTGCATCTGCCACGTCGTCACGGCTTCGCCGGCCTTGCGGAAGACCTCGTCGCCGGCGCCGATCCGGGTGCGCAGGTCCAGCCGGTGGTAGTCGGGCGGCGTCTCCTCGTACCGGGTCGCGCCGATCGCGTCGTAGCTGAACCGCAGGTCGGCCAGGTCGGCCAGCTTCATCCCAGTGCCTTCCGTCGTGAGGACCTCCACCACTCAGCAAGCCCGCCGGCGCCGTCCGTCGGCCAGGGCAACCCTCGTCGACCGAGGGTTGGTGAGTGGTGGAGGTCCGGTGCCCCGATCAGCCGGCCTTCAAGCCGGCCGTCCTGCCCTCCTTGAGGGCCTGCACGAGCGCCTTGACCTTGGAGTCGCTCAGCAGGACGACGCTCTGGCCCGAGCGGCGGGCGTCCGCGTCGGCGATCGGCAGGGTCAGTGAGACACCCTCGCCGCCACCGGCCACCTTGCGCATCGCCAGCGCGAACTTGGCCAGGTCCACCGGTCCCATCTCCTCGTCGACGGTGAGCGCGTCGGCGCTGGAGGTGCCGATGCTGTAGTAGCGGAACGGGTTGACGAACGTCTTCCAGGACACCGCCTTGTCCGCGACCAGGCCGATCACCTCGCGCTGGCGGTTGGCCCGGCCGAGGTCGCCTTGCCGGTCGGCGTAGCGGGACCGGACGTAGCCGAGCGCCTTCGGGCCGTCGAGCTCCTGGCAGCCGGCCGGCAGGTTGATGTGCGCCTTCTGGTCCTTCATTGCCTTGGGCAAACACACGTCGACACCGCCGACGCTGTCGATGATCGAGGCGAAGCCGCCGAAGCCGATCTCGACGTAGTGGTCGATCCGCAGCCCGGTGTAGTTCTCCAGGGTCTGGATCAGCAGCTTCGGGTTGCCGTTGCCGTACGCCGCGTTGACCTTCTCCTTGCCCTTGCCGGGCACGCTCAGCCAACTGTCCCGCGGCACGCTGATCAGCGCGGGCGGACCGGACTCCGGCACGTGCAGCAGGATGATCGTGTCGGTGCGCTTACCGCCGACGCTGCCGGTGCCGAGCTTGCGCTTGTCCTCGGTGCTCAGCCCCTCGCGGCTGTCGGAACCGACCATCAGGTACGTCGTACCGGCCGCGTCGGCGGGTCGCTTGCCGGCCGGCGCCGCGTCGACCTTGTCGATCCGGCCCCACGCGTAGAGCGGCACGCAGACCAGGGTCAGCAGGAACAGCAGGACGACCAGTCCGAGAATCCGGCCGAACCAGTTGCCCCGCTTCTTCGGGCGTACGGGAGGACGACCGACCAGGCGGCGGTCGATGGGCTGCGGTTGACTCATGGCACGACCGTATCCGGCCCGCCGTGGCGCCCGCGTCCCCCCACCGAACGGTTCGGCCCCAGACTTTCAGACCGCGCCCCGTCCCGGCCTCCGCCGAAAGAACGAAATCCGCGCGCGGATCGAACTGAACCACCGGCGGCGGCGCTGCCGAGGCGCCTCACAGTTCCAGCAGTCCGCGGAGCGTGGTCAGGGTCGCGTGCCCCGCGGTGAGCAGCGCCAGGTCCGTGCCGTCCTCGGCCCGGGTCCGGTTCTCCTGCACCGAGGTCCGCAGGAAGTCCTCGCCGCTCTCGGCCACCGCCATCTGGACCTGACCGAAGCCGGCCAGTTTCGCCTCGGCCAGCCCGGCGATCTCCTCCGCCGGGCGATCTGGCACGTTCAGATTGAGCACCGCCCCGTCGGTGAGGCCATCGAGCCGCGGCAGCACCTCGGCGACGTACTGGGCCGCCGTCGCCCAGTTGCGCGACTCGTCCGAGGTCTCGTCGAGCACCGCGAGCGCGTTGCCGCCGCGGGTCGGGTCGAGCGGCGACAGCACGTCCAGCGACGCCGCGAGCGCCGGCATCCCGTACGCCGCGGCGGTGAACGCCGCGCCCACGGTTCCGGAGTGCAGGACCGCGCGCCCCGCGTTCGCGCCCCGGTTGATCCCGGACAGCACCACGTCGGGCGCCGGGCCGAAGGCGTCGAGCGTCGCCAGCACCACGATGTACGCCGGTGACGCGGCCACGCCGTACGCCGGGACGCCGTCGAGACCGGACAGGTTCCGCCGGGTGATCAGCAGCTTCCCGTCGTCGTCGGTGTAGGCGCTCAGCGCCGCGCTGGCTCCGCTCGCCTCCTCGGCCGGGGCCGCGACGACGACGTCGTACCCGGCCTCGACCGCGGCCCCGGCCAGCGCCCGCAGGCCAGGGGCGTCGATGCCGTCGTCGTTGGTGATCAGCACGCGCGTCATGCGTCCTCCAGCGGTTCCAGCCGGACGCGGCCGACCAGTTCGCTGATCGCGTCGGCCCGGCCGGTCCCGAGGCCGTGCCGGGTCACGTTCAGCGCGCCGGCCGCGGCTCCGGTCCGGATGGCTTCGCGGACGTCCCCGCCCCGCGCCAGGACGGCGACCACGCCGGCGGTCATCGAGTCGCCGGCTCCGTGGTGGTCCCGCACACTCAGCTCGGGCATGTGGACCTGCAGCACCTCGCCGTCGACCAGTGCGATCGCGGGCTTCTCGGCCCGGCTGATCACCACCGTCTCCGCGCCGCGCTCGGCCAGCTCCTTGGCGGCTTTCACGACGCTCTCGTCACCGGCCGACTCGTCCGCCAGGCCGTCGGCGTACAGCTCCTCGTCACTGACCTTGAGAAACGTCAGTCCGGCGTCGAGCACCGCGGCCAGGTGATCCCCGGTGAGGTCGGCGGCGACCTTGGCGCCGTTGCGCTGCAGGTCGGTCCCCAGCCGCCGGTAGGTGTCGGGCGAGGCCAGCGCCGGGTCCGGCACGCCGCTGAGCACGCACAGCCCGGCCTTGAGCCCTTCCGACAGCGCCAGCGCGTACAGCTCGTCGTTGTCGTGCCGGCCCAGCGGTGCTCCGGCGTGCTGGGCGATCTCCTGCCGACTGTCGTCACCGCGCCGGTCGTGCACGTACCAGCCGCTGTCGGACCGGCGCCGGATCGCCTTCAGTTCCAGGCCCTCCTGCTCGATCAGGGAGGTGAGCGCCTGGCCCACCTCGCCGTCGCCGAGCACCGTGCAAAAGGTCACCGGTACGCCGAGCGACGAGATCATCCGGGCCTGCCAGATCGCCTGGCCGCCGGCGTGCAGGTGCAGCTCGGGCTCGTGCCCGACCTGCTCGATCGTCACGGTCAACTGCGGTGCCGGCGCGAACACCATCACCCCTTCACCCATGGTTCTCCTTCCGTGAGGCCTCTGCAGGTACCCACTCCCGGCGCCCGGAATGCGAACCCTTCTCGCTAACGACATTCATTTCGGTTAAGGTTTCGGCGATCGACCGATCCGCGGATGGGGCGCGGGTCGGCGGCACGAGCCGGAGGAGAACCGTGAATCGCAACGAGCTGGTCGCCGGGGTGGCGGCGAAGGCGGGCATTCCGCGCAACCAGGCCGAAAAGGTGCTCGACGCGCTCGGCGACGTCGTCACCGAGGCCGTGCACAAGGGTGACAAGGTCTCGCTGACCGGCCTGCTGAGCATCGAGCGGGTCCTGCGCGCGCCGCGCACCGGCCGGAACCCGCAGACGGGTGAGCCGCTGTCGATCCCGGCCGGCTACTCCGTCCGGCTGTCCTGCGGCAGCCGGCTGAAGGCCGCCGCACGCGGCGACCTTCGCACGATCTCCTGAACCGCCAGCACTCATCAAAGACGCCCGTCCGGTTGGTTCCCCGCCCGAGCCACCGAGCGGGGTGCCAGATCGCAGGGGTTGGTGAGTGCTGCAAGTCCGCCTACCGGTGGACGGCGCTCACCCAGTACGGCGTGGTCGCGGTCGGCGGCGTGGTGAACCGGGCGTTCGGCAGGTAGATCCGCGGCCCGAAGAACGCCGCCGTCGTCGGAACGTCGAAGTCCGGGCTGGTGATCTCGCGGACCAGCCGGCCCCGGGTGCCGCTGCGGTTGAGATCGAGCACCGCGATCTTGTTCAGCCGGTTCTGCACGACGTACAGGGTGTCTGCGGAGCGGAGCAGCCCGTCGCCGTTGGTCATCAGCACGCCGCCGAGGTCGATCCGGCGGGTCACGCCGGTCCGCGGGTCGACCCGGAACAGGAAGCCGGTGGCGGACTGCACGATGATCAGCGCGCGCCGGTCCGGCGTCAGCGCGATCCCGTTGCCGTTGTTGTTGACCGGGTCGTGCACGTAGTCGCCGGTCAGCGGGACCGTCCGCACGGCCGACTGGGCCGGCAGCTTGCCGTGCCGCCCGAGCGGGACCCGGTAGAGCACCGGCCGCCGCGAGTCGGTGAACCAGGCCGCGTCGCGGCTGAGAATCACGTCGTTCACGAACGTCGGCGTGGTCGTGGTGAACGTGTAGCTCGCGAGCACCTTGCCGGTCCGGGTGTCGATCACCCGGCCGTTGCCCCCGGCGGCGCCGGCCACGAACAGCCGGCCGCGGCGGTCCACCTTCAGGCCGAGCGAGGCCGTGCCCGGGCCCTGGCTGATCACCCGGCCCCGGCCGGTGCGCAGGTCGGCCGCGTAGATGTCGCCGTCGACGCGCGAACCGAAGTACGCCGTACCGCGGGCGATCGCGATGCCTTCGGGCTGGAACCCGGCCGGCAGCTCGAAGCGCCGCGGGAAGCTCGGCGACCGGCCGTCGGTGGCGGTCGCCGCGGATGCCGTGGTGACCGAGCCGTTGGCGGCGGCGGTCGTGGCGGAGGCGGTGGTGGTGAGGCTGGGGAGGAACAGTGCGGACAGGGTGACCGTCGCCGCGAGGGCGCGACGGGACAGCGGGCCGGACATGAGCGGGTTACCTCCTGGTCTGGGTGACCTGGTCGGCGCGACGCCCCCGAGTAGCCGACGTGCGGCCTGGTTGTGCTTTCAACCTTAGGTCAACGGGCCAACCGTCCGAACGGTTCACCGACGGCCACCGGCACCGGGTACTGTCGCCGCCAGAGCATCGGACACAGGCCACGGACAGCGGTCCGCGGACCGGAGGGGAACAGGGAGACGATGACGGCAGGTATCGACATCACGGGGCTGTCCACGACCGTTCGGCCGCAGGACGACCTGTACCGGCACGCGAACGGACGCTGGCTGGACGAGCACGAGATCCCGGCGGACAAGGCGATCTACGGCGCTTTCCACGCCCTCGGCGACACCGCCGAGCTGAACGTGCGCTCGATCGTCGAGCGGACCCTGGACGCCGGTCACCCCGAGGGCAGCGAGGCCCGCAAGATCGCCGACCTGTACCGCTCCTTCCTGGACGAGGACACCGTCGAGCGGCTGGGCGCGGACCCGATCGCGGACCAGCTGGCCCTGGCCGGCTCGATCGAGGACCGCGACGCGCTGGTCGCGGCGCTCGGAACGCTGGAGCTGCAAGGCGTCGGCGGGATCTTCCACTACTGGGTCGACGTCGACGAGAAGAAGTCCGACCAGTACGTCGTCTACCTCACCCAGGGCGGGCTGAGCCTGCCCGACGAGTCCTACTACCGCGACGACGCGTTCCAGGAGCAGCGGACGGCGTACGTCGCGCACGTGGCCCGGATGCTCGGCCTGGCAGGGCTGGCCGACGCCGAGGGTGCGGCGGAGCGGATCCTGGCGCTGGAGACCCGGTTGGCCGCCGGTCACTGGGACGTGGTGAAGAACCGCGACGTCACGGCCACCTACAACAAGTTCGACCGAGCCCGGCTGGACGCGCTGATGCCCGGCTTCGACTGGTCGCGCTGGCTGCCCAACGCCGGCGTGCCGGAGAGCGCGTTCGAGCAGGTCGTGGTGCGGCAGCCCGACTACTTCACCAGCGCGGCCGAGGCGCTGCAGGAGCTGGAGCTGGACCACTGGAAGGAGTGGCTCAGCTGGCGCATCGTGCACAGCGCCGCTCCGCTGCTGAGCTCCGCCTTCGTCGCGGAGAACTTCGAGTTCTACGGCCGCACCCTGACCGGCGCCCCGGAGCTGCGCGAGCGCTGGAAGCGCGGCCTCGGCGTGGTGGGCTCCGCGCTCGGCGAGGCCGTCGGGCAGCTGTACGTCGCGGAGTTCTTCCCGCCGGTCGCCAAGGCCCGGATGGTCGAGCTGGTCGGCAACCTGGTCGAGGCGTATCGGCAGCGGATCGAGGCCCTGGACTGGATGAGCCCGGAGACCCGGCAGCGCGCGCTGGACAAGCTCGGCCGGTTCACGCCGAAGATCGGGTACCCGGACAAGTGGCGCGACTACAGCGCCCTCGAGGTGGCGCCGGACGACCTGGTCGGCAACGTCCGGCGCTCGGTCGCGGTCGAGACGGCCCGCGAGCTGGCCAAGCTCGGCGGCCCGGTGGACCGGACCGAGTGGCAGATGACGCCGCAGACGGTGAACGCCTACTACAACCCGGCGATGAACGAGATCGTCTTCCCGGCCGCGATCCTGCAGCCGCCGTTTTTCGCCCTGGACGCCGACGACGCGCTGAACTACGGCGCGATCGGCGCGGTGATCGGGCACGAGATCGGGCACGGCTTCGACGACCAGGGCTCGCGTTACGACGGCGACGGCAACATCAGCGACTGGTGGACCGACGAGGACCGGGCGGCCTTCGAGGTCCGGGCCAACCGCCTGGTCGAGCAGTACGACGCGCTGGAGCCGGCCGAGGCGCCGGGGCAGCACGTGAACGGCGCGCTCACACTCGGCGAGAACATCGGTGACCTGGGCGGACTGTCGATCGCCTACACGGCGTACGAGATCTCGCTGGCTGGTGCCGAGGCGCCGGTGATCGACGGGCTGACCGGGGCCGAGCGGTTCTTCCTGGCCTGGGCGAACGCCTGGTCGACCAAGACCCGGCCGGCCGAGGTGGTCCGCCGGCTGGCGATCGACCCGCACTCGCCGCCGGAGTTCCGCTGCAACGCGGTGGTGCGCAACATCGACGCTTTCCACGAGGCGTTCGGGGTCGGCCCGGACGATGCGATGTGGCTGGCCCCGGAGCAGCGCGTCCGGATCTGGTAGCGGACCTGCACCACTGACCAAGCAGCGCCGGCCCCCGCAGCGGCGGCGGTTCACGCTCAGCGCGTGAACCGCCGCCCGGGAGACCGGCGCTTGGTGAGTGGTGCGGGGTCAGCCGGCCATCCAGCGCTGGACGTCCTCGACCTCGCGGGGCATCGCGGCGGACAGGTTCTCGGTGCCGTCGTCGGTGACCAGGATGTCGTCCTCGATCCGGATGCCGATACCGCGCAGGTCCTCGGGCACGGTCAGGTCCTCGGCCTGGAAGTACAGGCCGGGCTCGACGGTCAGCACGTAGCCGGCCTCGAGGTCGCCGCGGTACTGCTCGTTACGGGCCGCGGCGCAGTCATGCACGTCGATGCCGAGCATGTGGCTGACGCCGTGCAGCGTGTAGCGCTGGTAGATCATGCTGTCCGGGTCGAGCGCCTCCTCGGCGGACACCGGCAGCAGCTCCATCGCCTCCAGCCCCTTCACCAGCACCTCGATCGCCGCCTGGTGCCCGGCCGCGAACGGTACGCCGGGCCGCAGCGCGCCGATCCCGGCGTTCTGCGCGTCCAGCACCAGCTGGTACAGCTCGCGCTGCCGCGGGGTGAACTCGCCGTTGACCGGCAGCGTGCGGGTGATGTCGGCGGTGTAGAGGTTGCGGTTCTCCACGCCCATGTCGAGCAGCATCAACGTGCCGTCGGTGACCGGGCCGTCGTTCTCGATCCAGTGCAGCGTGGTCGCGTGCGAGCCGGCCGCGGCGATCGAGGTGTAGCCGACATCGTTGCCCTCGGCCCGGGCCCGGCGCCAGAAGGTGCCCTCGATCCAGCGCTCGCCGTACTTGCGGACCTGGTCCATCTCGGCCAGCACGTCGGAGAAGCCGCGGTGGGTGATCGCGCAGGCCTCGCGCAGCTGCTCGATCTCGAACGCGTCCTTGACCAGCCGCAGCTCCGACAGCGTCGCCGCCAGCTCGTGGTCGCGGTCGGCGTCCACCTTCACGCCGCTGAGCAGGGACGCCAGCGAGCTGTCCTCGCCGCGCCGGACCCGGGTCGGCACGTCGCCCTTGAGCGCGTCGCCGAGCCGGTCGACGTGCCGGGTCTCCAGGCCGTACTCCTTGGCGGTCTCGGTCAGCGACGGACGGCGCCCGGCCCACAGCTCGCCGTACATCCGGTCGCGCCAGAACTCCTCGCCCTGGCTGCGCTCGGAGCGCGGGCGGAAGTACAGCACCGAGTCGTGGCCGCTGCCGTTCGGCTCCAGCACCAGCACCGCGTCGGAGGTCTGGTCGCCGGCCAGCCAGACGTAGTCGGTGTGCGGCCGGAAGACGTAGTCGGTGTCGTTCGAGCGGACCTTGTAGGTGCCGGCCGGGATCACCAGCCGTTCACCCGGGAAGGCCTGCGACAGCGCGTCGCGGCGCTTCGCGGTCCAGCTCGCGACGTCGCGCAGGGTCGCGTCGGTGCGCTCGATGTCGCCCCAGCCGGAGTTCATGAACCGGCGCAGCGCATCCTTCGGCTGGGTGTCGTGGGTCGCCGTCTTCGGGGCCTGTTCGGTGGCCTGCGCCGCGGCCGGGTCGGTCGCCGGGCCGGAGGGTTCCGCGGGGACCTGCTCGGTGCTCTGGGTCATCGTCGACCAGTCCTCATCTCAACGCTGGGTGTGCAGTTCGTCACCGCGGAGCGTGCCGGTGTCCGGCAGCGCCTCGGCGGGGTCGGAGCCGATGCGGGTGATCGCGTTCCGCCCGTCCACGAAGACTACGCTCGGCGCGAACACCTTCGCCTCGGCGTCCTCGAACTGCCCGTAGGCGATCAGGATGACCAGGTCGCCGGGATGGATCAGGTGCGCCGCGGCGCCGTTGATGCCGACCACGCCGGAGTCCCGCGGCCCCTCGATCAGGTACGTCGACAGCCGGTGGCCGTTGGTGATGTCGACGATGTCGACCTTCTCACCGGGCAGCAGGTTCGCCGCGTCCATCAAGGTCGCGTCCAGCGTGCAGGACCCGACGTAGTCCAGGTCCGCCTGGGTGACGGTGGCCCGGTGCACCTTCGACTTCATCATTTCGCGCAGCATCGGGCCATCATCCAGGCCGCTCCCACCACTGTCAGTGGCAGCGGTCACGATCCGGTGGGGACCTTGAGTTCCGGGGCGGCCTGGACGGCGAGCGTGCGCAGCACGCTGTAGCGCGGGCGGAGGGCGGCGACTCGCTCGGCCTCCTCGGGCGACGGGTCGAGGTGCTCGCCGCCGGGGGCGGGGGACAGGCCGAGAGCGACGGCCGCGGCGCCGCGCGCACCGACCTCGGCCTCGGCGCAGACCACGGCCGGGCGGGCGAAGGTCGCGGTCAGACAGCGGCGCCACCACGCGGAGGCGTCGATACCGCCGCCGCCGAGCACGACCTGCAGCTCCCGGCCGAAGAGCGCGTCGAGCATCCGCAGGCCGCGGTCGATCTCCAGCGACGCGCCCTGCAGCGACGCCGCGAGCAGGTCGGCGGCGGTGTCGTCGAAGGACAGGCCGAAGTACACGCCGGACCCGCCGGGCACGGTCTCCGGTGGCCGGGTGCCGGCCTGGAAGGGAATGGCGATCACCCGCGACGAGCCGATCTCGATGCCGGTCGGCTCCTGGTGGTGCTCGTCGAGCTGGAGCACGGTGGTCAGCCACGCGTGCAGGTTGCCCGCGGCCGAGAAGGCCATCCCGGTGACCGCCCGCTTGTCGTCGACGCGGTACCGCCACAGCTCCCACGGCAGCTCCGGGGCCTGGTCGATCGGGTGCACCACCCGCACCGCCGCCGACGTACCGACGGTGACCGCGGCCGTCGACTCGTCGTACCCGCCGGTGCCGACGTTCGACGCGGCGCCGTCGCCGGTCGGCGGATGCACCGGTACGCCGGCCAGCCCCGGCCACCTCCGCGCGTAGCTCGCCGACAGGACGCCGGTCCAGCCGGTCGGCACGATCACCGGCAACCGGTCGGCGGTGATCCCGGCGATCGCCAGCGCCTCGGCGTCGTACTCGCCGGTGGCCAGGTCGAGCGACCCGGTCCCGGACGCGATCGACACCGAGGTGACCCGCTCGCCGGTCAACCGCTCCAGCACCAGGTCGGGCAGTCCGGCGAACGACACCGCCGGGACCTCGGACAGCAGCCACGGAATCCTTCGCGGCCAGTAGAGCCGGTGCAGCCAGGACCCCGTCCGGGCGTGGAACGCGCGCTCGTCGAAGGCCGGATCCAGCTGCGGCTGGACCGAGCGGGTGTCCGCCCAGGTGATCACCGGGGTGAGCGCGGCGCCCCGGGCGTCCAGCCCGACGATCGAGTGCCACTGCGACGACAGCACGATCGCGGCGATGTCCTCGAGGTGCCCGTTCTGCTGCAGCTCGTCCAGGCAGCTGAGCAGACCCTCGACGTAGGCGTGCAGGTCGATCGTCGCCGAGCCGGTCGTGCTGTACGTCGGCGCGATCTTGTGCCGGGCCAGCGCGCCCGGCACCGGCGAGGCGTCCTCGGCGAGCAGCACCAGCGCTCGCGCCGAGGACGTGCCCAGGTCGAGCGCGAGGACGCGGGTGCCGGAGCGGTCGTCAGTCCTCGGCATGCAGTGCCTTGAGGAACGACGCCGCCCACACGTTCACGTCGTGCGCGGCCAGGTGCTTGCGCATCGCCTTCATCCGGCGGCCGAGCTGGCGGTCGTCGGTGTTCATCGCGTCGACGACGATGTCCTTCATGCCGTTGATGTCGTGCGGGTTCACCAGGAACGCCTGCCGGAACTCGTCGGCCGCGCCGGCGAACTCGCTCAGCACCAGCGCGCCGGTGTCGTCGTACCGGCAGGCGACGTACTCCTTGGCGACCAGGTTCATGCCGTCGCGCAGCGGCGTCACCACGGCCACGTCCGCGGCCCGGAACAGCGCCGCCATCTCGGTCCGCGAGTACGAGGTGTGCAGGTAGTTGATCGCCGGGGTGCCGATCCGGCCGTGCTCACCGTTGATCCGGCCGACCAGCAGCTCGATCTCGTCGCGCAGCACCCGGTACTGCTCGACCCGTTCGCGCGACGGCGTGGCGACCTGGATGAACACGGCGTCGTCGACCGAGACCCGGCCCTCGTCCAGCAGCTCGCCGAACGCGCGCAGCCGCTGCCGGATGCCCTTGGTGTAGTCCAGCCGGTCCACGCCGAGCAGGATGTGCGCCGGGTTGCCGACCTCCGCGCGCATCTCCCGGGCCCGGGCCTCGGTCTCCGGCTGACGGGCGATCTGCTCCAGCTCGCCGACGTCGATCGAGATCGGGAACGCCTTGGCCCGCACGATCCGGTCGTCGGGCAGGTGGATCCGGTCGCCGCGGGTGCGCAGGCCCATCCGGTTGCGGGCCAGCCGGGCGAAGTTCGAGGCCGCGCCGGGCCGCTGGAAGCCGACCAGGTCGGCGCCCATCAGGCCGTCCAGGATCTGCCGCCGCCAGGGCATCTGGGCGAACAGCTCGGTGGGCGGGAACGGGATGTGCAGGAAGAAGCCGATCCGTACGTCGGGCCGCAGCCGGCGCAGCATCGCGGGGACCAGCTGGAGCTGGTAGTCGTGCACCCAGACCACGGCGTTGTCGTCGGCGGCGTCCGCGGCCGCCTCGGCGAACCGCCGGTTCACCGCGACGTAGGCCTCCCACCATTCCCGGTGGAACTCCGGCGGCACGATCACGTCGTGGTACAGCGGCCACAGGGTGGCGTTGCTGAAGCCCTCGTAGTACAGCTCGACGTCCTCGGCCGACAGCGTCACCGGGACCAGGTGCATGCCGCCCTCGTCGAACGGGTCGACCTTCTCGTCCTTGCCGCCGGTCCAGCCGATCCAGGCGCCGTGGTGCCGCTGCATCACCGGGGCCAGTGCGGTGACCAGGCCTCCGGGGCTCCGGCGCCAGGCTGTCGTGCCGTCCGGCATCTCGACCCGGTCGACCGGCAGCCGGTTGGCCACCACCACGAAGGAACTGCGTCCGCTCGGCATCTGCTGTTATCCACCCAGGTATTCGTCGTCGCCGGGGTAGCTGACCCCGATCTGTCCACGTGTCTCGTCGAGCAGTTCGAGGATCTCGATCGTCGCGGCGTGCGGCAGGGCCGGGCACTCGATCTGCCCGGCGCGCAGGGCGCGCATCACCTCGGCTGCTTCGTAGTGGTACCCACGTCCATGCGTCGCGACGTCCACCCGCTCCTGTCCTGACGCGGTGCTGCGGACGTAGTACTCCGGGTGGTGGAACCGGTGCGGGAGCAGCAAGCTGCCCTCGGGGCCGCTGACCGAGGCGGTCCACGGGTTCTGCGAGCGCAGGCCGCAGGTGAGCGCGGCCACCGCGCCGGAGTCGTACCGCCAGGCCATCGCGACGTTCAGGTCGACGCCGTCGGGGCTCAGCGAGCCGACCGCCTTGACCTCGTCGGGCCGGCCGAGCGCCATGTGCACGAACGTCATCGGGTAGATGCCGCCGTCCATCAGCGCGCCGCCGCCGAGTGCCGGGTCGAGCAGCCGGGCCGGTAGCTGGGGCTTGTGGAAGCCGAAGTCGGCCAGCGCCTCCATCGGCTCGCCGATCACGCCCTTCTCCAGGTCGGCGAACATCGCCTGCACGACCGGGTTGGTGCGCATCCACATCGCCTCGGCGAACAGCGTGTTGTTCTCCCGGGCGACGCCGACCAGGTCGCGGGCCTGCCGCGCGGTGAGCGTGACCGGCTTCTCGCAGAGCACCGCGATACCGGCCTGCAGCGCGGCCCGGGCGGTCGCGTAGTGCTGCGGGTGCGGCGTACCGATGTAGAGCACGTCGACCTGGCCGGAGTCGATCAGCCGGCGGTGGTCGTCGTAGCGGTGCTCGATGCCGAACGTGTCGCCGAACGCGTTCGCGCTGTCCAGCGACCGGGACGCGACCGCGGTCACCACGGCGTCGTCGAGCAGCCCGAGGTCCTTGGTGAACGACGTCGAGATGTTGCCGGTAGCAACTACGCCCCAGCGGACCTGGTCTATACCCACTGTCTGAACTCCGGGGTCGGGAACGGGCCGTCGGCTGCGATTCTCGCGGTTTCCAGGGCGTGCGCCAAGCGAATGAGGGTGGCGTCACTTCCGCCGGTGCCGCTGAAGACAACGCCCACCGGCAGTCCGGCCACCATCCCGGACGGCACCGAGATCAGCGGGTAGCCCGCCAGCGCGGCGTGCGAGGACGAACTGCCGAGCACGTGGTCGCCGTTGACCAGGTCGATCGTCCAGGCCGGTGAGTACGCGGGCGCGACCAGGGCGTCGAGCTGGTTGTCGCGCAGCAGGTCGTCGATGCCGTCACGGCCGGACCGCAAGGCAGACAGCCGGGCCGCGACGTAGACCGGCGAGTCCAGGCCTTCGGTCGCCTCGGCCCGCTCGAACAGCTCCTGCCCGAACCAGGTCAGCTCCTCGTCGGCGTGCTCGCGGTTGAACGCGATCAGGTCCTCGAGAGTGCGCGGAGCACCCTCCTTGCGAGTCGCCAGGTACGCCGCGAGACCGACCTTCAACTCGTGCAGCGGCACCTGCAGCTGGTCGTCGTCGGCCGGCGTCGGCAGTGACAGGTGATCGACCAGCGTCGCCCCGCACCGGCTGAGCAGCTCCAACGCACGCTCGGTGGCCTGGTCCAGCCCGGTCGAGTAGCCCCACAGCGACCCCCGCGGTACGCCGATCCGGACGTCGCTGAGGTCCTCGCCGCGGCAGTGCTCCAGGTAGTCGGTACCGCCGCCGGTCAGCACGGTCAGCAGCGCCGCGGACTGGGCGACCGTGCGGGTCATCGGGCCGGCCGTGTCCTGCGAGTGCGAGATCGGGATGATGCCCTGCTGCGGAACCAGCCCGACGGTGGGCTTCAGCCCGACCACGCCGTTGAGGGCGGCCGGGCAGACGATCGAGCCGTTGGTCTCGGTGCCGATCGCGAAGTCGGCCAGACCGGCCGCGACCGCCGCGCCGGACCCGCTGGACGAGCCGCCCGCGGACCGGTTCAGGGCGTACGGGTTGCGGGTCAGGCCGCCGTACGCGCTCCAGCCGGACGTCGAGGTGTAGCCGCGGAAGTTGGCCCACTCGCTCAGGTTCGTCTTGCCCAGGATCACGCAGCCCGCCGCGCGCAGCCGGCGGACCAGCGGGGCGTCGTCCGGGGGCGGCGGCTGGTCGGCCAGCGCCAGCGAGCCCGCGGTGGTCGGCAGGTCGGCGGTGTCGATGTTGTCCTTGACCAGCACCGGGACGCCGTGCAGCGGACCCCGGACGCGCCCGTCGGCCCGCTCGGTGTCCAGGCGCGCGGCATCGCTGGCCGCGGCCGGGTTGGGCGTGCAGACGGCCCGGACCAGAGGATCGACCTCCTGGATCCTGGCCTGCAGCTCTTCGACCGAGACGAGGGCGGGTCGCGGGCCCGGCGACACGTCGCCGAGGCCCTGCCGAGTTGAGCTCACAGCCTCGATCCTGCCAGAGTTGACGCGAGCCGGCCGGGGCGCGCGGGGCCTGCTCGCGACACGGCGGGTTTGTTGCGCGGTGAATGACATCGCTGTGGTTCGACCGTAGAGTGGAGCGCGGACGGACGATCACCGACCGCACGGGAGTCAGCAGTGGACAGCGCGAACGCGAGCTCGTCGGCCGACGGCGCCGACGCGGCGCAGCCGGCCGTTGCCGGGCTCTCGGAGCGGGACGGCGCGATCCTCGGTTTCGAGCGGCACTGGTGGAAGTACGCCGGGGCCAAGGAGCAGGCGATCCGGGACCAGTTCCAGATGTCCGCGACCCGCTACTACCAGGTCCTCAACGCGCTGATCGACCGGCCGGAGGCCCTCGCCCACGACCCGCTGCTGGTCAAGCGGCTGCGCCGCCTGCGCGCCGCCCGTCAGCGGGCCCGCTCGGCCCGCCGCCTGGGCATCGAGGTCTGAGATCACCGTGATGCGTAAGGACGAACGGGGGCAGGTCCTCTCGTCCCTGGTGGCCGTGGTCGCCGTGGTTGCCGTCGTCGGTGGCCTGCTGGTGCTGTTCGGGACCCGGGGCAGCGACAGCGTCGCCGACGACGCCAAGCCGGCCGCGCAGACACCGAGCGCCCCGGCCACCACCCCCGCCGGCAAGCCGACCGCCGCGCCCAGCACGAAGCCGACCGTCGAGCCGACACCGAGCCGGACGCCGACCGAGCCGATGCCGACCGAGACCACCCCGAGCGAGCCGGCGGACACCCCGACCAGCACGCCGACGGATCCGGCCGGCACCGAGCCGACCGAGCAGCCGACGTCCAGCGTCAGCGTGCCGCCTTCGCAGCGGCCGGCGGTCGAGATCTACAACAACACCACCCGCAAGGGCCTCGCGCAGTCCGTCGGCAATCGCGCCCGCCAGGCCGGCTGGAGCGTGTCCGGCGCCGACAACTGGCGCGGCAAGGTGGCCACCAGCACCGTGTACTACCCGGCCGGAATGCAGACCGAGGCGGCCCAGCTGGCCCAGGACCTCGGCGTGGCCCGGATCAAGGACGCGCTGGACAACATGAAGAAGGACCGGCTCACCGTCATCCTGACCGCGGACTACGCGGGATGAGCACCCCGGTACTGGTGACCGAGGCTGGCCGGCAGGGCTGGGAAGCCATCGTCGCCGATCCGGCCGGGGCGGTGATCGCCTCCGACTTCGACGGTGCTCTCTCCCCGCTGGTCGAGGACCCGGCGATGTCCCGCGCGGCCGACGGAGCCCTGGACGCGCTGGCCAGGCTGGCCCGCAGCGTGAGTCAGGTAGCGATCGTGACCGGCCGCCCGGCGCTGGTCGCCACGGAGCTGTCCGGCGTGACAGGTCACCCCGGGCTCGGAAGCCTCGTCGTCCTCGGGCACTACGGGCTGGAGCGCTGGGAGGCGGCGACGGGCTCGGTCACGAGTGACCCGGTGCCCAGTGGAGTCGGTGTCGCCCGGGAGCAGTTGCCGGCGGTGCTGCAGGCAGCCGGCGTGCCGGATGCGTTCGTGGAGGACAAGGAGAGCTCGCTGGCGGTTCACACCCGCCGACTGGCTGATCCGTCCGGCGCGCTGGAGACTCTGCGTGCGCCGCTGACCGAGCTGGCCGAGTCACTGGAGCTGCGCCTCGAGCCGGGCAACCTGGTGCTCGAGCTGCGACCGCCCGGCATCGACAAGGGTGTCGCGCTGCGCCGCCTGGTCGAGTCCACCGGAGCCCGCTCGGTCCTGTACGCCGGTGACGACCTCGGCGACCTCGCGGCTTTCCGCGCCCTCGACGCGCTTCGCGCCGACGGCCTGTACGCCGTACTGGTGGCGGCGCGGTCCTCCGGTGCGACCGAGCTGATCGAGGCCGGCGACATCGTGGTGGACGATCCCGCGGGCGTCGTGACCGTGCTGACCGCGCTGGCCGACGCCATCGCGGCCCGGACCCGCTGACCAGTCGGTAGTCAGCGGCGCCGGAAGGTCTGCTGGAGCGTTCGGCCGAACGGCTGGACCGGGTGCTCGACGTAGTTGCCGTCCGCGAGGTCGGCGAGGCGCTCGAACGGGTTGCGCGACGCCGGACAGCCGGTGCGCAGCCAGGACCAGGCAGCGCCCACGCAGTACAGGGGGAGCAGCGGCAGGCCGACCAGGCAGAAGTACTGCCAGGAATGCCGCTCCTCGTGCCGGACCAGGATCGGCCGGGCGTCCAGGTAGGCCCGGTCGTGCTTGGTCAGCACCAGGTTGCCGATCGTGAACGCACCGGCCACGGGGAAGCGCAGCTTGTAGCCGGTGGCGTAGAACAGCCCCCGTGGCCCGCGGCTGAACCGCGCCCGGCCGATCAGCCCGACCAGCGCTCCGGCGACCGTGGACAGGTTGATGACGTTGCCCACCAGCTTCAGTGTCTGCCAGACCGTCATGACCCAAGTTTGCTCTGCTCCCGGTGGTTCTGTCGGCGGCATGCGTCAGGATGGGTGCCGTGAGTTCGGTGGTACGACGCTGGCGGCCCGGACGGCCGGTGGATCCCCACATGGTGATCGGCGGCCTGCGCAAGGGGCCGGGCGACCCGGCGTACGTGCTGGAGCCTGGGCGACGGACGGTCTGGCGAGCCACCCGCACTCCCGACGGGCCGGTGCTGCTGCGCCTCACGCCGTACTCCGCGGTGGCTGAGGTGGAGGCCGAGGCGTGGGGGCCGGGTGCTGCCTGGGCCCTGGACGGCGTGCCCGAGCTGCTCGGTGAGGCCGACAGCTGGGAGGGGTTCGAGCCTCGGCCGGAGCATCAGCCGTTGGTCGACGCGGCCCGGCGCTTCCCACACTTCCGGGTGCCGCGGACGCGCGCGGTGTTCGAGGCGATGGCCGCGGCCGGGATCGAGCAGGTTGTCACCGGCAAGGAGGCGTTCCGCGCCTGGCGCCTGCTGCTGCGCGAGTACGGCGAACCGGCGCCCGGCCCGGCTGCTCCCGACGGGCGGGTGCTGATGGTGCCGCCGGCTCCGGAGGAGTGGCGGCTGATCCCGTCCTGGCAGTGGCTGCGGGCCGGGGTGGAGGGGCGCCGGTCCCGGGTGGTGATCACCGCCGCGACGCGGGCGAAGGCGCTGGAGCGCACGCTCGAGCTGACCGACTCGGCCGAGGTCGAGCGCCGGCTGCGCTCCTTGCCCGGTGTCGGGGTGTGGACGGCGGCAGAGGTCCGGCAGCGGGCTCATGGAGACGCCGATGCGTTCTCCTTCGCCGACTACCACGTCTCCCGCAACGTGTCCTACGCGCTGACCGGCGAGGAGCTGGACGACGACGGCACCGCCGAGCTCATCGAGCCGTACCGAGGCCACCGCTTCCGCGTGCAGCGCCTGCTCGAGCTGGCCGGCCCCGGCCACCCGCGGTACGGGCCGCGCAAGGCCCTGCCCACCCACACTCCAGGGGCGACGCACCGCCTGCGGTGAGGTTCTGCACAAGTCCGGTGCGGATTGGGCCGCGCCAACTGGGCACTAGGTCTCCACCATGCAAATTGACGGGGACGGCCTCTATCTGGTTGCGGGGCTCGCCCTGTTGCTCGGTGCCGTGTTGCCACGGCTGCTCAAGCGCTATGCGATCTCGGCGCCGATCGCCTTCCTCGGGGCCGGGCTGCTGCTCGGTTTCGTCGTCGACCGCGGGCAGTTGAGCCCGCTCGCCGAACCGAAGCTGACCGAGCGCTTGGCCGAGCTCACCATCCTGATCGCGTTGATGGGTGTCGGCCTGGCGATCGACCGGCCGATCGGCTGGCGGCGCTGGGCGGTCACCTGGCGGCTGCTGTTCGTCGCGATGCCCGCCTGCGTCGCGGCGGTCGCCGGACTCGGCTGGCTGCTGGGCCTCGCTCCGGGCGTCGCCCTGCTGGTGGCCGCGGTGCTCGCGCCGACCGACCCCGTGCTGGCCGCCGACGTCCAGGTCCAGGGCCCGACCACCGGCGAGGGCGCCGAGCCGGAGGAGGACGACGAGGTCCGGTTCGCGCTGACGTCCGAGGCCGGCCTGAACGACGGCATGGCCTTCCCCCTGGTCTATCTGGCGGTGTTCGTCGCGACCAAGGGCGCCGTCGGAGACTGGGCCCTGGAGTGGGTGGCCTGGGACCTGGTGGGCAAGACGGTGATCGGCGTGGTCGTCGGCGCGGTGGCGGGCCGGCTGCTCGGGCGGATGGCGTTCTCGGCGCCGCTGCCGAGCCTTCGGCTGGCCGACTCCCGTGAGCCGGTGCTGGCCCTGGCGATGACGCTCGGCGTCTACGGCCTGGCCGAGGTGCTGCACGGCTACGGGTTCCTCGCCGTGTTCGTCGCCGCGCTGGCGCTGCGGTCGGCCGAGCGCGGGCACGACTTCCACGAGGAGCTGCACAGCTTCATCGAGCAGCTCGAGCACATCCTGACCTGGGGCATCCTGCTGCTGCTCGGGGTGGCGATCACCGGCGGCCTGCTCAAACCGCTGGACCTGACCGGCGTCCTGATCGGCGCGGCGCTGATTCTGGTTCTCCGCCCGCTGACCGCCTGGCTGAGCGTGCAGCGGACGGAGATGCGCCGTTCCGAACGCTGGGTGACAGCCGCCTTCGGAGTGCGCGGCGTCGGCTCGATCTACTACCTCGCGTACGCCGGCACGGACTTCGCCGACGACCTGCCCTGGCTGTGGGCGACGGTGGGGTTCACGGTCGTGCTGAGCGTCGTTCTGCACGGCGTCGCGGCGACTCCGATGATGCGGCTGCTCGAACGCCGTCGCGAGAACGCCTGAGCGCCCGCTGCGGCGGTTCGACGCCGTGCCGGACGGCTGCGGCGGCGTGGATCCCGGCGGCGAAGTCCTTCAGCTTCTCGAACATGCCTCCATCGTCGGTACCACCGCTCGCGCGCAGAAGTGGCACAGCAGACCCCTATCGCTAAGATTTCGACATGCCACTGGTCACGGAAGGTGTCCCGAGGGAGGGTGCCCCCACGGTGTCCGTGCTCGCCTACGACGGCATGACGGCGTTCGAGGCCGGCATCGTGATCGAGGTGTTCGGCCTGGTCTGGCCGGACATCGACCAGCCCTGGTACGAGCTGAAGGTCTGCACCGAGACGCCCGACCCGATCCGGGTGCTGGGCGGCGCGACGCTGAGCACGCCACACGGCCTGGACGCCTTCGCCGCTGCCGACACCGTCGTCGTCCCGAGCGTCGCCGACCCGACGGCGCCGACGTCTGCGCAGCTCATCGAGGCCCTTCGGGGCGCGCACGCCCGCGGCGCCCGGATCGTCTCGATCTGCTCCGGCGCCTTCGCCCTGGCCGCGGCCGGCCTGCTCGACGGCCGCCGCGCGACCACCCACTGGCGGTACGCCGACCTGCTGCGCGAGCGCTTCCCGGCGGTCGACGTCGACCCCGAGCCGCTCTACACCGACGAGGGGGACGTGCTGACCAGCGCGGGCTGCGCGGCCGGGCTGGATCTGGCCCTGCACCTGGTCCGCAAGGATCTCGGCGCCGCGGTCGCGAACGCCGTGGCGCGCCGCCTGGTGATCCAGCCGTACCGCTCCGGCGGCCAGGCGCAGTACATCGAGGCCCCGATGCCGCCCGATCCCGTCGACGCGCCGGTCGCCCGGAGTCTCGGCTGGGCGCTGGAGCACCTGGCCGAGCCGATCGGCGTACCGGACCTGGCGCGGGAGGCCGGGTTGTCGCCGCGGACGTACCTGCGGCACTTCGTGAAGGCCACCGGGACGACCCCGGCGAAGTGGCTGATCGCCCAGCGGATCCAGGCCGCGCTGGCGATGCTGGAGAGCGGAGACGCGCCGGTCGAGGAGATCGCGCTGGCGGCCGGGTTCGCCACCCCGGTGACGTTTCGGCACCACTTCGCCAAAAGCCTGCGGACGTCGCCGTCGGCGTACCGGCGGGCGTTCCGGGAGGGCCGGACGGGATGAGATCCGACGTCTCGAATGCTGAGAACGCGAGACACAATATGGACCCGATTGGGTAACCTCGGACCTGCTCATCCAGAGGGACTGAGGGATACGGCCCGTTGAAGTCCCGGCAACCCTCCCCGTGGAGGCCCCGTCCTGGGGCCGCTCGCGGCGGAACGGTGCCAAATCCGTCCCACGCCGAGATCCGGCGCCCGGGGAAGATGAGGAGGGAACCTCCATGAGCCAGACCGTCACCGGTTCGACGCACACCATCCGCGAAGGGGCCTTCGGCAACGGCACCCACCTGAGCTGCCGGGCCTGCGGGGCGAAGTCGCCGCTCGGTCCGTTCTACGCCTGTATGGAGTGCTTCGGTCCGCTCGAGGTCGGGTACGAGTTCCCGACCATCACCCGTGAGCAGATCGAGGCCGGTCCGAAGAACATCTGGCGCTACCAGCCGCTGCTGCCCGTCCCGGTCGACGTGGCCAGCTTCCCGAACACCGAGCCCGGCTACACCCGGCTGATCGACGCCGGCAACCTCGCCCGCGAGCTGGGCCTGCGCAAGCTGTGGGTGAAGGACGACTCGGGCAACCCGACGCACTCGTTCAAGGACCGCGTGGTCGCGTCCGCGCTGAGCGCCACCCGCGAGCTCGGCCTGAAGGTCTTCGCCTGCCCGTCGACCGGCAACCTGGCCAACGCCGTCGCCGCGGCCGCCGCCCGGGCCGGCATCCGCTCGGTCGTGTTCATCCCGCAGGACCTCGAGCGTCCCAAGATCATCACCACCGCCGTGTACGGCGGAACCCTGGTCGCCGTCGAGGGCAACTACGACGACGTGAACAAGCTCGCCTCCGAGATCGCCGGCGAGGAGGAGGGCTGGGCGTTCGTCAACGTCAACGTCCGCCCGTACTACTCCGAGGGCTCCAAGACGCTCGGCTACGAGATCGCCGAGCAGCTCGGCTGGCGGCTGCCGCAGCAGATCGTCATCCCGGTCGCGTCCGGCTCGCAGCTCACCAAGATCGACAAGGGCTTCACCGAGCTCGGCAAGCTCGGGCTGGTCGACGCCACCGACTACAAGGTGTACGGCGCGCAGGCGACCGGGTGCTCACCGGTCGCCCAGGCCTTCCGCGACGGCCACGACGTGGTCAAGCCGGTCAAGCCGGACACCATCGCGAAGTCGCTGGCGATCGGCAACCCCGCCGACGGCCCGTACGTGCTCGACGTCGCCCGGCGCACCGGCGGCGTGATCGCCGACGTCAGCGACGACGAGGTCGTCGAGGGCATCCAGCTGCTGGCCCGGACCGAGGGCATCTTCACCGAGACCGCGGGCGGGGTGACCGTCGCGACGCTGAAGAAGCTGGTCGAGACCGGCCAGCTCGACCCCGAGGCCGAGACCGTGATCATCAACTCCGGCGACGGGCTGAAGACGCTCGACGCCGTGGCCGACCGGGTCGGCCCGAAGGTGACCATTCCCGCGTCCTACGACGCCTTCGTGAAGGCAGGTCTGCAGTGAGCGTCAGCGTCCGCGTCCCCACCATCCTGCGCCCCTACACCCAGGGCGCCTCCGAGGTCTCCGTCGAGGGCGGGACCCTGAACGAGGTGCTGGAGTCGCTCGACGCGTCGTACCCCGGCATCAAGGGTCGCGTCCTGGACGACTCCGGCGAACTGCGCCGCTTCGTCAACGTCTACGTCGACAACGACGACGTCCGCTTCGCCGAAGGCCTGCAGACCACCATCAAGGACGGCGGCCAGGTCTCCATCATCCCGGCCGTCGCGGGCGGCTGACACCCCGCACTGCCGATCCGGGGTGCGGGCTCAGGCGGGGCGGGCGTGGTACGCGGTCTTGACGTCGGCTCGGAAGCCGCAGGAGCGGTAGAAGGCGTGGGTGGACTCGCGCCGTGAGCCGGTCATCAGCATGGCCTTGTAGCAGCCCGCGTCCCAGGCGGCCTGCAACGTGCCGGCCATGATCTCCTTGCCCAGGCCCGTACCCCGGTGGGTCTCGTCGACCACGACGTTCTCGATCACCGCGTACGGCGCCGCCGCCCGCGTCAGGTTCGGGATCACGTTCAGGTAGGTCGTCGCGACGATCTCGCCGTCCTTGTCCAGCACGAACAACCGGAGCCAGCGCGACCGCACGATCTCGTCGAACACAGTCCGGTCCCGCAGCACCGGATCCTGCGGATGCAACTGCCCGTACAGCCGCAGCACACCGTCGAAGTCAGCCACACTTGCTTCCCGGAACACGTGCGGAGCGTACCAATGCCGGAGTTCGTCAGTCCGTGGCTTTCGGGTGGCCGGTGGCGGCATGGCGGATCCAGACGGTCTTCTTGGCCGGGTCGACGAGATACCAGATGCGGCCGGCGCCGGTGACCTCGTACTGCCATTGTTCGAGGCCGTTCACCGTCGCCAGCAGTTTGCCTTTGAGGCGGTGGTGGCGGTCGGTCTGCGGAAACGGCTGCGGCTCCGAGCGGATGGCCTCCCATGCCCGCAGGGTGTTGCCGGGTGCCTGGCGACAGAGCTCTTCCCAGCCCTTGCCGGCGTCGGAAGAGGCGAACCGCAGCTCCCAGTGACCGGGCTCCGCCGGTGGTGCGACCCGGTCGCCGCGCTTGCCGGGGCTCACTCGACCGGCCGGGAGACCGGACCGAAGTCGTCGACAGCCTCCGATCGGAGGGCGGCCAGCAGTTCGGGATCGGCGTAGATCTCAGCGGTGTGCCGCCACTGGGCGATGAGTGCGAGCACTGCGGCGGGTGAGTCCAGTTCGGCGCTGGCGTCCATCACGTCGATCAGTTCCTGCGCGAACTCCACCTGGTCGTCGACGGTCAGGAACCGGGTCCACGGGAACACCTGCGGCAGCAGGTCCAGCAGGTACTGCGAGCGAATGACGGGGTTGTTCATGACGGCCCGCAGCAGGCGCGTGGCCACGCCGAGCAGTTGACTGTCCTGGCTGGCTCGGGCCGCTGTGGTCAGGATCAGGTCGTCCTCCGCCCCGCGGCGGTGGACCCGCAGTGAACGGCTCCGGCCCGCCTTCAGTTTGTCCACGGTCTCGCTGGGACGCTGCAGCAGGTCCGAGAAGGTCACTTCAGGTTGCTCCGCCATATTTCAAAGGTAGTTCAGAAGTCCTGCGCGCACAACGTGGAAAGATGGCGGGATGCGGGCTGTGGTGGTGGAGCGGTTCGGGGTGGTGCCGGAGGTTCGGGAGGTGGGGCGGCCGGGGGTGCCTGTGGGTGGGGTGGTCGTGCGGGTCCAGGCGACCGGGTTGTGCCGGAGTGACTGGCACGGGTGGCAGGGGCACGACTCGGACATCGTGTTGCCGCATGTGCCGGGGCACGAGTTGGCCGGGACGATCGCGGAGGTGGGCGACGGCGTCACCGGGTGGCAGGTCGGGGACCGGGTGACGACGCCGTTCATCTGTGCGTGTGGGACGTGCGAGCAGTGCCTCGCGGGCAACCACCAGGTCTGCCCGAACCAGCTGCAGCCGGGGTTCAACTACTGGGGTTCGTTCGCGGAGTACGTCGCGGTGCCGTTTGCCGAGGTGAACCTGGTTCGGCTGCCGGACGAGCTGGAGTTCGAGACGGCGGCGGGGCTGGGGTGCAGGTTCGCGACCTCGTTCCGGGCGGTGCGGCAGGTCGGCAAGGTGGTGGCGGGCGAGGACGTCGTGGTGTTCGGGTGCGGCGGTGTCGGGCTGTCCGCGGTGATGATCGCCGCCGCGCTGGACGCCCGGGTGATCGCGGTCGACACGAATCCCGGCGCGCTCGAACTGGCGCGGGCGTACGGCGCGGCCGCGACCGTGCAGGCGGGTCCGCGGGCAGTCGAGGAGATCCGCGAGCTGACCGGTGGCGGGGCGCAGGTGACGATGGACGCCCTCGGGTCCAACGAGATCGTCCAGCAGGCCCTGCTCGCGTTGCGGCCGCGCGGGCGGCACCTGCAGGTCGGTCTGCTGCCGGCCGGCGTGCAGCTCGACGTGTCGCGGCTGATCGGCCAGGAGCTGGAATGGCTGGGGAGCCACGGGATGGCTGCCCACGCCTATCCGGAGATGCTCGAGCTGGTCGCGTCCGGCGTACTGAAGCCGGCCGACCTGATCGCCCGGACGATCTCGCTCGACGAGGTCCCGGCCGCCTTGGACGCGCTGACGGCCGGGACTCCTGCCGGTGTGACGGTTATCCGGCCCTGACCCAGCTCGGAACCTCTTCGACCTCGCGGATCCCGCGCAGCGCCAGCCAGGCCGGCAGCGGCGAGACCGCGATCAGGCCAAGCGCGACCACCAGCGTGGCCCGCAGGCCGACGTACTCACCCAGTACGCCGCCGAGCAGCGCGCCGAGCGGGAACAGCGCCATGATCGCGAACCGGGTGGTGGCGTTGACCCGGCCGAGCAACTCGTCCGGGCACAGCCGCTGCCGCAGGCTCACCGACGTGATCGCGTAGATGATCTGGCCGAGCTCGCCGGTCGCCGAACCGACCAGCACCAGCGCCACGACCAGTTCCACCGACCACTCCGGCTGAGCCAGCGGAGCGAGCAGACCGAACGGACCCATCACCGCGGGCGCGAGCCAGATGATGCGCGCCGAACCGAACCGGCGGGCCAGCCGCGGCGTGATCGACGCACCCAGGACCACCGTCAGCGACGCACCCGCGAAGACCAGCCCGACCAGCGTCGGCGACAGCCCGAGCTCACGGACCAGGAAGATCATCGTCACCGCCGACGCCAGCGCGAACGCGAAGTTGCCGAGGGCACTGGACAGCACCAGCGACCGCAGCACCCGGGTCCGCAGCACGAAGGTCAGCCCTGCGCGGATCTGCTCACGCAGCGACCCCTCCGTACGCCGCGGAGCCGGTTCCGCCGTCCGGATGCCGAGCAGGCAGGCGGCCGAGACGGCGAAGGTGACCGCCTGGACCGCGATGACGTTCGCCGCGCCCGCGATCGCGACCAGCCAGCCGCCGAGCCCGGGACCGACCACCTGGCCGGACGCGCGGATCGCTTCCAGGGCGGAGTTCCCGGCCAGGACCTGGCCCTTGCCGACCACGGCCGGCAGGTAGCTCTGGTAGCCCACGTCGAAGAAGACCCGGGCCACGCCGGTGAGCAGGCTGACGACGATCAGCTGCGTCATGGTCAGCGTGCCGGTCAGCGCCGCCAGCGGAATGGTTGCCAACAGCACGCATCTGGTCAGGTCGGAGCCGACCAGCAGCGGCCGCCGCCGGAACCGGTCGACCCAGGCACCGGCCGGCAGGCCGATGACGGCGAACGCCAGGGTGCTGGACGCGCCGAGCAGCCCCAGCTGCAGGGGTGAGGCGTCCAAGGTGAGAACGGCGAGCAGGGGGATGGCGACCCCGCTCACCTGGGCGCCCAGCTGACTGGTCGTCTGACCGGCCAGCAACAGGCGGAAATCACGATGCCGAAGCACGAAGGCCTCCAAGGAACTCGGTGGGTTGTGAACCCCCACCCACTGGCTCCTGAGGCGTCGCTAGGGGTGGGGCACGTTACCGGAGTTCGTACGGCGTGGCAACCGTGCCCGCCCCGAGGCGGCTCGGATCAGATCGGGGTGACCGCGTCGGCCTCCCGGCCCTTGGGGCCGTCGACAACCTCGAACTCGACCTGCTGGCCGTCCTCGAGCGTCTTGTAGCCGTCGGAGACGATCTTGCTCCAGTGGACGAACACGTCGTCCTGACCCTCGACGGCCAGAAAGCCGTAGCCCTTGTCGGCGTTGAACCACTTCACGGTGCCGCGCACCATCAGTACTCCCGTGACCTGCAACGGGATCCGCTCACTCGGACCCCTCGGGTGCCCGGTTCACCGACCGGGCGGTCTGCAAGCCTAGCCGAGCCGGCCGGGGGAGGTTCGGCCGGGCGCGTCCGCCGCCTCGGCCGGTTCCGCGGCGTCGGCGGTGCTCGGGCCGGCCGGGGTGGTGAGCGCGGCGAGCAGGCCCGAGGCGGCGATGACGGCAGCGACGGCGAAGCCGAGACGGTACCCGGTCATCGGTGCGGCCGAGGCGATCAGCGGTGACGCGACGGCCAGCCCCAGCGCGGTGCCGAGCTGGGCGGACGAGTTGAGCACTCCGCCGGCGATGCCGCGCTCACCCGGCCGGACGTGCGCCGTACCGACGGTGGTCGACGCGACCGACGCGCAGCCCAGGCCGAAGCCCATCAGCAGCAAGGCCCCGACCAGCAGCACGACCGGAAGCCCGCGCGGCGGCAGTGCGAACAGCAGCCCGATCCCGGCCACCACCAGCCCGAACCCGCCGAACAGGATCGACCGGACCGAGAATCGCCGCAGGCCGACCGGGCCGACCAGCGATCCGCCGATGACGGCGAGGTTCAAGGCGGGAAAAAGCAGTGCCCCCTTCGCCGGGGAGAGACGCAGGGTCTCCTGCACGTACAGCGTCACGGTGAACATCGCCGGCGTGGTCGACGCCGTCAGCGCGGCAGCGGTGAGATTGCCCGCGACCACTCCCGGCGTACGGAGCAGGGAGCCGGGGACGAGCGGTTCGCGGACCCGTCGCTCGGTCCGCACGAACAAGCCGAGCAGGGCGGCCGCCATCACCACGGAAGCCCAGCCGTGCCACTGTGTCGGAGCCTCGGCCAGCCAGGTGAGTCCCAGCGCCGCGGCCGCGATCCCGGTCGTCGCCAGGACCGCGCCCGGCAGGTCCAGCGTCGTTGCCGCACGGTCCTCGCGAGCCCGGGTCCGAACAGCTCGCAGGCTGACCAAGTACGCGATCACGCCGATCGGCACGTTGACCGCGAACACCCAGCGCCACCCGGCGTACTCCGTGATCAGGCCGCCGAGCACCCAGCCGCTCGCGCCTCCACCGGCTGCCGCGGCGGTCCACCAGCCCAGCGCCGTACGGCGTTGTGCGGGTGGCACCAGATCCGTCAGCGCCGCGAGCGCCGCCGGCGACAGCAACGCGGCTCCCGCGCCCTGCGCGATCCGGGCGCCGATCAACGCGTCCGGTGACCAGGCCAGTGCGCAAGCCAGTGATGCCACCGAGAACAGCGCGAGCCCGACGCGGAACATCCGCGCCGCGCCGACGAGGTCCGCGACCCGCCCGCCCAGGACGAGCAGGCCCGCCAGGACGACGGTGTAGGCCGTGATCACCCAGGACAGCCGGGCCGCGGCGAAGCCGAGGTCGGCACCCAGGACCGGAAGCGCGGTCGTCACGATGGTCACGTCCAGCACCACGACGAACTGGGCGACGCAGAGCACCGCCAGCCCGGCCGTGACCCCGGACCCCTGCCCAGCTCGCGTCTTGTTACCGGTCAAAGCGTGCATACTGGAAACAGTGCCCGATCACTCCACCGTCAAACTGGTAAAGTCGATTTTGATGGAAACAGTGCAGGCGGCCCCGCTGCCGGACGGTATTCCCGAGCTCGCCATCGTCGGCGGTGATCTCGCGCTCGACTTCGCCAACACGGTGGACGACCCGCTCGGACCGCGGCGCTTCGACCACCTCGCGGACTACCGCGCTCTGCTGGTCTGGGCACAGCGCGTCGGTCTGCTCACGAGCGGGCTGCCCCTGCTCGACCTGGCCGCCGAGCAGCCGCCCGAGGCCGCCGCCGTCGTCCGGCGGGCGGCGCAGCTGCGGGACGCGCTCAACCTGATCTTCGGGCAGGTCATCGACGGTGTACCGACCGACGAGGGCTGGCGGCAGCTGCGGCCGTTCGTCGTCGAGGCGATCGACCGGGCCGACCTGGTGGACGCCACCCCGGCGTGGGAGCTCGCCGAGCTCCGGTCGCCGTTGTGGCCGGTCGCCCACCAGGCCTACGTCCTGCTCACCGGCCCGGACCTGCCGCGCGTCAAGCGGTGCGCGGCCTGTCCTTGGCTGTTCGTCGACGGCTCCCGCAACGGCAGCCGCCGCTGGTGCTCGATGGAGATCTGCGGCACCAGCCAGAAGATCAGCCGGTACGTCGCCCGTCGCGCCGAGCGCCGTAGCCGCTGAGCATTCCGGCCGCCGACGCCACGCAGAGCGCGACGCCGACGAGCAGAGCGCTGCACCACAACGGCGCCCGCTCGCCGGCAACCGTGATGCCGAGACCGCCCGCCACCGGACCGAACGCCGCACCGACGTTGAGGGCCGCCGTGGCCAGACCACCTGCCAGCACAGGGGATTCGGCCGCGGCGTAGAGGGCGAGCGAGATCAGCGCCGAGCCGACCGCGAACGACAGCAAGCCCTGCAGGAACACCAGTACGACGACGGCCGCCGTCTCCTCGGCCGACCAGGCGAACCCGCACCACCCGAGCAGCAACGCGACACCGGCGCCCGCCAGGACGCCGTACGCGCGGCGGTCGGCGTACCGGCCGGCCAGGCTGACGCCGACGAAGGAGCCGAGGCCGAAGAGCGCCAGCAGCGCGGGAATCCAGGACCCGGCGAAACCGGTCACCTCGGTGAGCACCGGCGCGAGGTAGGTGAAGGAGCAGAACGTTGCCCCGTTCACCAATGCGCCGAGCAGCAGCAGGACGACGAGGCGCGGCGTCGGACGGAGACCGCCGACAACCGCCGGGCCGGTGCTCCGGTGCGGGACCGAGCGCAGGATCGCCAGCAACGCGGGCAGCGAGATCAGCGCCACCGCCCAGAACGCCGCCCGCCAGCCGAAGTGCTGGCCGAGCAACGCTCCGCCCGGCACACCGGCGATGCAGGCGAGCGTCGTACCGCCGAGCAGGACCGAGGTCGCGCGGCCCTTGGCGCCGGGCGGGACCAGGCTGCTCGCGGTGGCGAGGGCGACGGCGAGGAAGCCCGCGTTGGCCAGAGCGGCGAGCACGCGGGTGACGAGCAGGACGGCGAAATCACTGGTGAGCGCTCCGACGACGTGAGCGAGCAGGAAGACGGTCAGGGTGGCCAGCAACGTCGTACGGCGTGGCCAGCGCTGGCCGAGTACGGCGATCGCCGGTGCGCCGACGATCATGCCGACGGCGAAGGCCGAGGTCAGCCAGCCGGCCGTGGGCAGCGAGACGCCCAGGTCCTGGGCGATGTCCGGACCGAGACCGGAGAGCATGAACTCCGACGTCGCCTGGGCGAACACGGCCAGGCCGAGCAGGTACAGCACAAAAGGCAGGGAAAAAGGCATGCAGAACTCCGCAACCACGAGCGATGGACGCGGCGGGAGCAGAAGGGGGTCACCGCCGCGCGAGGACGCACATCGCCGACGGCCCGAGGGCTGCAGAGGACACGGAAAGCCAGCCACCAAGCGGTCGGTGATGAGGGCGCGTCTCTCAGCTCCCCGCCTACTGCGCGGAGCTGAGAGACACGCACTAGCGTCTGGACGCCTCCGGGCTGGACACGGGCCCAGCCTAGGAGAAACAGGCCGGAGAACTCGAACTGTTTTGGGTCAGCTGCGGCGGGAGGCGGCGAGGCCGATGGAGCCGGCGACGACCAGCAGCACGGCGGCGGTGAGGCCGAGGTCCTCGGTGCGGACGACGCCCTGGTCGTTGAGCAGGTAGATGGTGGCGGCGCCGGACACCACGGTGCCGGCGATGACGCCGGGCACGTCCGCCTTCGGCTTGCTCATCCGCGCTCCACCCTGATCGCACCGAGCTTCAGCTGCACGTCCACCGTGAGCTTCTGCGGCCCGGCCTTGCCGTCGGCACCGAGGTCGTCCAGCGTCACCTTGGCGGCCTTGCCGCTCTCGCGGTGCGCCAGACCGACCACCTCACCGGTCTGTGCGCCGAGCGTACCGCTGACGTCGACGTTCGGCGGCAGCTTCAGCACGACCTCGCCGACGCCACCGTGCACCGACACCCGGGCGCCGGGGGCGAAGGTCGCCTTGGTCAGGTCGAGGTGCACGGCCCCGGCGTCGAAGACGTAGACGTTGCTGGTCGCGGTGATCGTGGCCTGCGGCGCCGCCACGACGTTGACGTCCTTGAAGTCCCGCGGCAGCGACGGGAAGACGGTGCTGACGGCCACTCCGGCGCCGAGCAGGATGGCGACCGGCAGCAGCGCCATCGTCCGGCCGAAGAACCCGCCGAGCAGCATCCCGCCGCCGAGCGTGGCCAGCCCGATCGCCAGCATCACCGGCGTCGGCGCCTGGGCCAGCCAGGCGATCGCGATCGCGAGCCCGGTCAGCGCGATCACGCCCGACTTCACCCCGCGCACGCCCTTCGCGGGCGGCCCGGCGGCGGTCGCCGTGGCCGGAGCCCGCGGCGGCTCGTCGGCGTACAGACCGAGGGGGTCGTCCTCGGTCCACACCGGCTGGACCGGTTCGACGGTGCGGTCCTGGAGTCGCCGGGTGGCCGAGGACGACGGACCCGCCGGGGGGGATGGCGGGCCGTTCGGGGGGACGTGCTGGGTGGTCTGGTACGCCGTCGGCTGGTACGCCGCGGCGGCGTGCGGCGGCAGGTCCTGGACCGGGGCAGCAGCCTGGCTCGCAGCCTGGCCCGGGGTCTGGCCGGGCGCCTGATCCGGGCCGGGGTTGTGGCCGGTCCAGTGCGGACCGCCGTGCGACCAGTTCGTGCCCTTCGGCTTCCGCCGGAACACGAACAGCCAGAGCAGCCCCAGCACCACCAGCGGGCCGGGCACCATCTTGCCGAAGTTGAACGACGACATCACCACGATCGCGACGAAGACGCAGACGCCGATCACCACCGGCCACAACCACGGGTGGTCGGGCCGGACCCGGTTGCCCAGCAGCCCCTGGACGGCCGAGGTGTCGGACCCCTCGTCCGGCATCAGCACCCAGGCGGCGACGTAGAAGAGCAGACCGGGCCCACTGAGGACCAGCACGGCCATCACGACGCGGACGAGGACCGGGTCGACGTTCAGCGCACGGCCCATGCCGCCGCAGACGCCGGCCAGCATCCGGTCCGACCTGCTTCGGCGCCAGCTCTGCACGTTGCGCAGCTGGTCGCGGTCGAAGCCGCTCGAGTTCTGCTCCATGTCATCGATAGTGTCCCGCTCGGGCGCGCGGCAACATCGGGGATCCCCCTGCGCGGACCCCTGGACCACCCTCGCGGCGGCGGCGTCGCGGCGGGCCCGGACCGGGCGGCTCCGGGTTGTCCCCGGTCCGACCCTGAGTGGGCGGGCCACGCGGTGAGGTGGCGGCCGGGGAGAAGCCTGCTGGTCTCCGCCCCGTCCGCATGTGACGATCGTGGTGATGACGCAACCAGCCGCTGCCGCGCCCACGGGCGGAACCCCGACGCCCGGGGCTCCTCCCGCGCCGCCGCACGGCCCGAACCACCCCGGCGCACACAGCCAGACTCAGCGCGGCCCCGGCCAGAAAGCCTGGGCCGGCCAGTACGGCGCCCCCGGTGGCAACCACTTCGGCACGCACGGCGCCGGTCCGGCCGGGCCCGGGCAGTACGGCGTACCGGGTGGTGGGCCGTGGGCAGGACCCGGGCAGGCGTCGTACGGACCAGGTCCCGCGAGCGAGGCGCCGCCGGTACGGCGGGCCTACCGGCGGTCGGAGGGACGGGTCGTCAGCGGGGTGGCCGGCGGCATCGCCGACCACCTCAACGTCTCCGACATCGCCGTCCGGCTGGTGTTCATCGCCGCGACCGTGTTCGGCGGCTTCGGCGTCCTGATCTACGCCGCGCTGTGGTTCCTGATGCCGCTGGCGGCGCCGACCGTGCCGGCCGCGCCCGGTCTGGCCGCCGCGACCCGCAAGGGCATGCGCTCCGACCAGCCGCCGCCGCTGACCGAGGCCAAGGCCCGCCGCCGCGACAAGAACCGCGGCCAGGTGATCGCCCTGGTGGTCGTCGGTGTCGGCGTCCTGCTGCTCCTGCAGGCGGCCGGCCTCGGCATCGCCGGCAAGATGTTCTGGCCGCTGGTGTTCGCCGGCACCGGTCTGGCGCTGATCTGGCGGCAGGCCGACGAGACCCAGAAGGCCGCCTGGACGAACAAGGCGCCCACGCTGGGCGTGCTGTTCGGCAAGGGCGGCATCAAGTCGATCGTCCGGGTGCTGGTCGGGCTGGTGCTGATCGGCACCGCGGTCACCGTGTTCCTGGTGCAGAACAACCGGCTCTCGATGGTCGGCGACGTGCTGGTCGCGCTGCTGCTCGCGGTGGTCGGTCTCGGCGTCATCGCCGGCCCGTGGGTGCACCGGCTGAGCCGCGACCTGAACGCCGAGCGCAGCGAGCGGATCCGCTCCCAGGAACGCGCCGACATGGCCGCGCACCTGCACGACTCGGTGCTGCAGACGCTGGCGCTGATCCAGAAGCAGGCGAGCGACCCGCGCGCCGTCGTCCGGCTGGCCCGGTCGCAGGAGCGGGACCTGCGCTCCTGGCTGTACGACGAGGACGACAAGACCGACCAGACCCTGGCCGGCGCGGCGAAACGCGCCGCGGCCGAGGTGGAGGACTCCCACGGCGTACCGGTCGAGGTGGTCACGGTCGGCGACTGCGAGCTGACCGAGGAGCTGTCGGCGATGGTGCGCGCGGCCCGGGAGTCGATGGTGAACGCGGCCAAGCACTCCGGCGCGGACAAGATCGACGTGTTCGTCGAGGTGGACGGCGACCGGGCGGAGATGTTCGTCCGGGACCGCGGCAAGGGTTTCGACACCGACGGCGTGCCGGAGGACCGGCTCGGACTGCGGCACAGTGTGATGGGCAGGATGGAACGGCACGGCGGCCGCGCGACGGTGCGGTCGAGCCCGGAGACGGGCACCGAGGTGCGACTGGAGATGGACAGATGAGCCAGAGGCGAGTGGTGGTCGTCGACGACCACGACATGTTCCGGGCCGGGGTACGCAGCGAGATCGGCGCCAGCGTGGACATCGTCGGCGAGGGCGCCGACGTGGACAGCGCGGTGAAGGCGATCGTGGCGGCCGAGCCGGACGTGGTCCTGCTCGACGTCCACCTGCCCGGCGGCGGTGGCACCGAGGTGATGAAGCAGGTGCACCAGCGACACCCCGAGGTGAAGTTCCTGGCGCTGTCGGTGTCGGACGCGGCCGAGGACGTGATCGGCGTGATCCGGGCCGGCGCCCGCGGCTACGTCACCAAGAACATCAGCGGCACCGAACTGGTCGACGCGATCGGCCGGGTCGCCGACGGGGACGCGGTGTTCTCGCCGCGGCTGGCCGGGTTCGTGCTGGACGCGTTCTCCGGAGCGATCGACATCGCCTCGGTGGACGAGGACCTGGACCGGCTGTCCCAGCGCGAGCGCGAGGTGCTCCGGCTGATCGCTCGCGGCTACGCGTACAAGGAAGTGGCCCGCGAGCTGTTCATCTCGGTGAAGACGGTCGAGACGCACGTGTCCTCGGTCCTGCGCAAGCTGCAGCTGTCCAACCGGCACGAACTGACCCGCTGGGCCACGGACCGCCGCCTGGTCTGAGTGTCAGGGGCCCGGCGGGCGCCGTACGGCCGGCCGGGCTCACTACTGTGTGGGCATGAATTTTCTGCATGACGCGCTCACGCTGCTGCACTTCGTCGGCTTCGCCGCGCTCTTCGGCGGTTTCTTCACCCAGCTGAAGGCGAAGGAGCCGGTGGTCAACGCCGCCATGCTGCACGGCGCGCTGACCCAGCTGCTCACCGGCGTGCTGCTGGTCGGCCTCGCGTCCGGCGTCAAGGACGACGACTTCACCGTCGACAACACCAAGATCGGCGTGAAGCTGGTCGTCGTCCTGGTGATCACCGTGCTCGTGTTCGTGCACCGCAAGCGGCCGTCGATCAGCCGCGGTCTGCTGATGGGCATCGGCGGCCTCACCCTGCTGAACGCGGTCATCGCCGTCTTCTGGCACTGAACTTCTGCACCCGGCATATCGCGCGCCGCAGCGGGTACCTCCTCGCCTCAGTGAGTTGAGGTGGGAGGCGGGCGGGATGGGACTGCTGGTCTGGAGATCTTTCGCGACCTTCGCGGGCCTGCTCGGGGTGGCGGCCGCCGTGATGCTGTGGACGCTGTCCTCGCTGCTCGGCCTGCTGCTCGTCGGCGGACTCGTCACGTCGCTGGTGCTGTGGTGCGCCCGCGACGGCCAGGACGACCAGCTCGGCGGTCGGAGAGGCCGCTTCTCACGATCCGTGCTGCACGGTTACCTGTCGGCGCTCGCGGTGGTCGCCGTCGGTGGACTCTGCTCGTTCCTGGGCTTCGCGGGCCTGATCGTGGCGATGATCGTCGCCCTGACCTCCCCGCCCGTACTGCGCCGGGCGCTCGCCCTGGCCGGCCGGTTGGGCCTCGGCCTCGGCGACGCGAACGAAGCGCCTCGCGACGACGTCGACCGGGTCAGCCGGATGACCACCGCCGAACTCTGCCGCGCCTGGACCACCAGTTCGCAGCAACTCCGGTCCGGCCCCGGAACCCTTCCGGTCGTGCGCCTGCGCCAGCTCTACCTGGACGAGCTGGAACGCCGCGACCCCGTCGGCTTCAACGCCTGGCTGGCCTCCTCCGCGAGCGCCGCCGGCGACCCCAGCCGCTTCCTCACCCCCTGACCGCGACGACGTCGTACGGCGGTCTCGCGGTATGGCGTGCCACGGGATGGCGAGCGATGGCTTGATCCGGACAGGGCACAGATTCGCCACCCCGGCTGGGGCGCGGGGCCCTTCGGGGCTGTTATACCGTCGACTGTCATGGAGCGGAATCTCACTGCCGAACAGCTCGCGCTCTTCGAGAAGGAGTTCGCGTCGAACCCGCAGTACCGGGTGATGCAGAACGCCGTCACGGAGACCCCGGTCACCAAGATCGCCCTGGATCGCCAGGTCGTCACCTCGATCGACCACTCGGTGTCGAACCTGCTGGACGACTGGAAGGTGACCAACCAGAAGAAGAGCGGCCGCTGCTGGCTGTTCGCCGGCCTGAACCTGCTCCGGCCCGGCGCCGCCGAGAAGCTCGGCGTGAAGGACTTCGAGTTCTCCCAGAACTACCTGCTGTTCTGGGACAAGTTCGAGCGGGCCAACTTCTTCCTCGAGGCCGTCATCGAGACCGCCGACCGCGACGTCGACGACCGGACCGTCGCGCACCTGCTGTCCGACCCGATCGGCGACGGCGGCCAGTGGAACATGTTCGTCGCGCTGGTCCGCAAGCACGGTCTGGTGCCGAAGACCGCGATGCCGGAGACCGAGAGCTCGTCGGCGACCGCGCAGCTGAACGACGCGCTGCGCAAGCTGCTCCGCCAGGGCGCCCGGGACCTGCGCAAGCTCGACGGCGTCGAGGCCCAGCGCAGCCGCAAGGCCGAGCTGCTCACCACGATCCACCGGGTGCTGAGCATCCACCTCGGCACGCCGCCGCAGAAGTTCCTGTGGCAGTGGAAGGACAGCGACAAGACCTTCCACCGCGACGGCTGGACCACTCCGGCCGAGTTCGCGGCGAAGTACGTCACGCTGCCGGTCGACGACTACGTCTGCCTCGTGCACGACCCGCGCGAGTCCAGCCCGACCGGCCGGACGTTCACCGTCGACTACCTGGGCAACGTCGTCGACGCGCCGCCGGTGGTCTACCTGAACGTCGAGATGGACCTGATGAAGCAGCTCGCCCAGGACGCGATCGTCGGCGGCGAGCCGGTCTGGTTCGGCTGCGACGTCGGCAAGCAGATGTCGGCCGACCTCGGCTACTGGGACGCGAACCTGTACGACTTCGGCGCGGTCTACGACACCGAGTTCACCCTGGACAAGGCCGAGCGGCTGCTGCACCACGAGACGCTGATGACGCACGCGATGCTGTTCACCGGCGTCGACCTGGTCGACGGCAAGCCGCGGCGCTGGCGGGTCGAGAACAGCTGGGGCGACGAGAAGGCCGACAACGGCTTCTGGACGATGAACGACTCGTGGTTCGGCGAGCACGTCTTCGAGATCGCCGTCCGCCGGTCCGCCCTGCCCGCCGACCTGCAGGCCCGCCTGGACGACGAGCCGATCGTGCTGCCCGCCTGGGACCCGATGGGCGCGCTGGCCGACTAGGGGGCGTGTCTCCCAGGTACGCCGTACCGCGTGAACGAGCCCCGGAGCACTCAAGCTCCGGGGCTCGTTGCCGTTCGGGGGTTCGTGGGTCAGCCCAGTGCGGCGCGGACCAGGGCGACGCCCTCGGCGGGGCGTTCCAGGGTCGGCACGTGGCCGGCCCACGGCAGCTCGACGTACTCCACGTCCGGAAGCTCCTTCGCCAGCTTCTCCGCGCCGTCGCGGAAGAACTGCAGGTCGCGCGCACCGCAGAAGAGCTTCACCGGCGCCGTGATCGCGGCCGGCGTCACCTCGTACTCCTCGTTCTCGAGGTCGTCGCCCGCCGCCAGCTGCAGCTCGAACGCCCGCTTCTGCATGGTGTGCACGAGCGCCCGCGCCTCGTCGTCCGCCTCCGGGCCGAGGAAGCTCCGCACGTTGAGCGCGGTTGCCGCCTCCACGTCGCCCGCCTCGAGCAGCCGGTTCTCTTCGTCCCAGACCGCCCGGAGGTCGGCCGTCGGCTCGACCCCGTCCACCGGCGGCGCGAGCAGCACCAGCCGGTGGAACCTCGCCGGCCGCCGGCTCGCCGCCTGCAGCACCACGTTGCCGCCGTACGACGCCCCGACCACCGCGACGCTGTCGAGCCCCAGCTCGTCGAGCACCTCGAGCAGATCTCCTGCGTCGGAGTACCGGGTCCCTGGCGCCAGCGGCGTCTCGCCGTACCCCCGCAGGTCCACCGTGATCACCTGATGATCGCGCCGCAGATCCTCGACCTGCCGCGCCCACATCCGCGCGTCACACACCCCCGCATGAACCAGCAGCACCGCCGGCCCCGCCCCAGCCACCCAATACCTGATCGTCATACCGGGAGCCTCACCGCAGATGCCCCCCGCCGCAAACTCTTTAGACCTGGTACGTGCGTACGAGGCGGGCGAGTTGCCGGCCCGCCACCAGCAGTGGTTCCTGGCTGCGGTTGACCTGGGCGGTGACTTCGGCGCCTTCCAGGGTGGAGAGGACGGTGGTCGCCAGCTCCCGGGCGCTCTGGGAAGAGAAGCCACAGCGCAGCAGCTTGTCGTGCACCAGTTGCTCCCAGCTGCGGAAAGCGTCGGCGCACGCCTGCTGGATCTCCGCGTCGGTGCCGAGCGTCTCCAGGGCTGCTGCCGTGACTGGGCAGCCGTCGATCCAGCCAGACTCGCGGAGCTCGTCGGCGAGCTGCCTGGCGCAGGCCATCACCGCCTCCGCCGGGTCGTCCTCGCTGTCCAGCGCCTTCCGCAGGAGCGTCGCGAACTCCTCGGTGCTGTGCTTGATCGCGGCGACGGCCACGGCCCCCTTGCCGCCGGGAAAGAAGTGGTAGACGGAGCCCAGGGTGGCCTGCGCCTCCTGGGCGATCTGCTTGATTCCCGTACCGACGTAGCCCTGGCGCTGCAGGAGCCGGGAGGCGGCGACGACGATCCGGTCCTGCGTGCTGGTCTGCATGGTCTCACCGTAGCGGTCACTGAGTAGAGCGCTCGTTCTAGGGGTGTGGTACGTTCGCGCGGTGCTCTGAATAGAGCGATCGTTCTAGTGATTCACCGAGGAGATGTTTCTGATGAGCAGCAGCAACCAGCAGTCGGTCACCGTCATCGGGCTCGGCCCGATGGGACAGGCCATGGCCGGCGCTTTCCTCGACCGCGGGTACGACGTCACCGTCTGGAACCGCACCGCGTCGCGCGCGGCGGACCTGGTCGCCCGAGGGGCGGTGCTCGCGCCGAACGCGGCGGAAGCACTGGCCGCGAACGAGCTGGTGATCCTCAGCCTCACGGACTACGACGCCATGTATGCCACGCTCGAACCCGCCGCGGCGGCGCTGTCCGGCCGGACGCTGGTGAACCTGAGTTCGGACACGCCGGACAAGGCCCGGGCCGCGGCCCGTTGGGCGGCTGAGCGCGGCGCCGTCCAGCTGACCGGCGGCGTCACCGTGCCACCCGCCGGAATCGGTCAGGCCGAGTCGTCGACCTTTTACAGCGGCCCACGCGCGGTCTTCGACCAGCACCGGCCCGCGCTCGAAGTCATCACGGGCCGCACCGACCACCGGGGAGAGGACCCCGGGCTCGCGGCACTGATGTACCAGATCGGCATGGTCATGTTCTGGACCTCCATGCTGAGCTACTGGCAGGCCGTCGTTCTCGCCGACGCCAACGGCCTGACGGCGGCGGACATCCTGCCGCACGCGGTGGAAACCGCGAACTCGCTGCCGGGCTTCTTCTCCTTCTACGCCGAGCGCATCGACGCCGGCCGGCACCTCGGCGACGTGGACCGCCTCGCCATGGGAAAGGCCAGCGTCGAGCACGTCCTGCACACCAACGCCGACGCGGGAGTCGACACCACGCTTCCGGCCGCGGTCGTCGAGCTCTTCCGGCGGGGCATGGACGCCGGCCACGCCGCGGACAGCTTCTCCACCCTGGTGGAGGTGATGAAAAAGGCCGAGGCGTGACGACGCCTGCCCGACGAGTGCTCTGCCGCGCCGGGCTGATCAGCAACCGTCATCACGGCAGGCGGATGACGGTGAAGGGCTCGGCGTAGTGGTTGGCGGGCAGGCCGGCTTCGGCGGCGTTCTCGCGCAGCCACTGGCGGATCATCGTGGGCAGGTTGTCGGGGTCGGGGTGCTGGCTCTGGTGGGACATCAGGGCGGCGAGCTTCTGGTCGACGGTGTCGGTGACGTCGACGTAGTGGTTGCGTTCGGGGTGCTCCATCATCCAGAGCTCGCCGACGTCCCAGGCCTGCTCGTCGAGCTCCGGGAACGCGAACGGGTTGCCGGCCGCGGGGTAGAAGGCGCGCACGGTGGCCTCGCCGGTGGCCAGGTGGTCGGGGTGCGACACCTGCAGCCGGGACCAGAACCGCTCCGGCGACTGCCCGACCAGCCGGTGCGGTCGGACCTGCCGGATCACCCGGACCAGGTCGCGCACCAGTTCGGGCGTCGGCTCCACCCGGCCGTCGATGTAGCCGAGGAAGTGCAGGTCGCGGACCCCGACGTGCTCGGCCGCCGCGGTCTGCTCGGCCCGGCGGACGGCGGGCATCTCGGCGCGGTCGCGGTCGGGTTCGAAACCGCCCGCCTGGCCGTCGGTCACCAGGCAGTAGTGGACCTCCAGCCCGGCCTTGGTCCAGGTCGCGACGGTGCCGGCGGCGCCGAAGTCGATGTCGTCCGGGTGCGCGGCCACCACCAGGACGCGCTCGATCTCGTCGTCCGGTCGCGGGTTCCCCACTGGCACGCTCACGAAGCCGACCCTAACGTCCGGTCCGGCGTCCCGGAATCCGGGTGAATCGCGGCGGCTTGCGCGATTCGGTCGCGGCTGGGCGGGGTACTGGGTCCGGAATCCGACTCCTGCCGTTCACCCCGGCTCTGCCCGAACGAGTGTGATGCCATGTCCGCCTCCCGTCCCGCTGCCGGCTCCGGAGTACGCCGTCTGATTTCCGCGACCGTGCTGACCCTGCTTCTCGTTGCCGCGGTCGTGCTCGCCCTGAGCAACGCGCACGACCTGCTGGTCGTCGCCCTCTCGCTCGCCGCCGCCCTGGCCCTGGTCGACCTCGCCGGCACCATCGACTCGTCCCGCCCGATCACTCCCGCACCGGACGACCGAACCGCTGTCTGAGACTTGCATCTGATACTCAGGTACAGGTTTATCGTCGGTTCATGGACCTTCCACTGGCCGACGACTGGGTCACGACCGCCTGCACGCTGCCGACGGCGGAGCAGCCACTGCGCGTTGCGGAGTTCGACGCGGTTTTCGCTTCCTCGCTGCGTCAGCTGAGCCGACCGGACAGGTCAACGGCTGAGCTGCGGCTGAGCCCGCCGGCAGGCACGTCGTACGGCGAACTCCGGGCGGTTGTGGCCGACCTGACCGAGCGAGAGACCCGCTGCTGCTCGTTCTTCTCCTTCGCGCTGGCGGACGAGGGCGAGCACCTGCTGGTGCGAATCACCGTCCCGCCGACCCAGGTCGCCGTACTGGACGCACTCGCGACCCGAGCGCAGCCGCCGCATGAGTGACACGTTGCGCCCCGGACAGGTCGCCGCGGCGGCCGGCGTCAACCTGCAGACCCTCCGGTACTACGAACGCCGCGGCCTGCTCGACCCGCCCGACCGCAGCCTCGGCGGCCACCGGCAGTACTCCGGCGAGGCGGTCACCACCCTCCGCGTGATCAAGGCCGCGCAACGCCTCGGCTTCACGCTGACCGAGATCGCCGACCTGCTCGAGACCGCCCGCCACCGCCACGGCCCCGGCGAGGCAGCAGGCCTGCAGGTCCGGGCCCGCGAGAAACTGGCCGACGTGGAGACCAAGATCGCCGACCTCACGGTCATCGCCGACACCCTGCGGGCGGCGCTGTCCGCCGGCTGCGACGACCTGACCACCTGCGCCGGTACGCCGGACTGCCCGATCCCGTTCACCGACCTGGCCCGGCGTACGCCGTGACGGTGGTTCGCTCGGTGGTGCTCTTCCTGCTGGCAGCCCTCGCCGAGATCGGCGGCGCCTGGCTGATCTGGCAGGGCTGGCGCGAACACCGCGGCCTGTGGTGGATCGCGGCCGGCGTCCTGGCTCTCGGCGCCTACGGCTTCGTCGCCACCTTCCAGCCCGACCCCAACTTCGGCCGCATCCTCGCCGCGTACGGTGGAGTGTTCGTGGCCGCCTCGCTGGCCTGGGGCATGGCCGTCGACGGCTTCCGCCCCGACCGGTGGGACCTGCTCGGCGCCGCCCTGTGCCTCGCCGGAGTCGCCGTCATCATGTACGCCCCGCGCACCAGCTGACCTCCGCGCGATCAGCCGGCCGCCGCGTAGGTGGACTGGGGCTGGAAGGTGGTGACCTGGGCCCGGTGCTGGATGACCTCGTCGACGATGCCGTACGCCCGCGCGCCTTCGGCGGTGAGAACGTGGTCCCGGTCGGTGTCGTGGCGCAGCTGCTCGATCGTCTGGCCGGTGTGCGCGGACAGGATCGACTCGACCTGCGCCCGGACGCGGACCACCTCGTCGGCCTGCAGGATCAGGTCCGGGATGGTGCCTTGGCCGCGAGCGGCCGGCTGGTGCAGCACGATGCGCGCGTGCGGGAGAACGGCGCGCCGGCCGGGCTCCCCGGCGGCGAGCAGGACGGCGCCGGCGGCGATCGCCTGACCCACGCAGAGCGTCGACACCGGCGACCGGATGTACTGGATGGTGTCGTAGATCGCGAGCATGGCGGTCATGTCGCCGCCCTCGCAGTTGATGTACAGGTTGATGTCCTGGTCCGGCTTGTCCGCCTCGAGGTGCAGCAGCTGAGCGATCAGCGCATTCGCGACGCCGGCGTCGATTCCGGTGCCCAGGTAGATGATGCGCTCGGAGAGCAGGTGCGAGTACACGTCCATGATGCGCTCGCCGCGCGGGCTCTGCGTGATCACGTTGGGGATGGTGTAGCTGCTCATCGTGCTGCTCCCGTCTCTACGGCGCCGGCCGTGCTGTGCACCGGCATCACCTGGTCGAACGACCCCACGAGGTGGTCGATGAAGCCGTACTCGAGCGCCTGCTCCGCGGTGTACCAGTGATCGTGCAACGAGTCCTCGTACACCGTCTCCAGCGGCTGCCCGGTGTCCTCGGCGACCAGCCGCAGCACGGTGTCGCGGATGTGCCGCAGGTCGTTCGCCTGGATCTCGATCTCCACCGCGGACCCGCCGATCCCCGCCGACCCCTGGTGCATCAGCACCCGCGCGTGCGGCAGGGCGTACCGCTTGCCCTTCGTCCCCGCCGACAGCAGGAACTGCCCGGCGCTGCACGCCAGCCCCAGCGCCACCGTCGCCACGTCACACGGCACCAGCCGCATCACGTCCCGGATCGCCAGCATCGACGGCACCGACCCACCCAGCGAGTGGATCCACAGCGCCACGTCCGTCTCCGGATCCTCCGCGGCCAGCGTGAGGATCTGCGTCGCGATCAACGTCCCGTTGTCGTCGTTCAACTGCCCGTCGAGCACCACCACCCGCCGCCGCAACAACTGCAACCGAGCCTGCTCGCCGAACATCGGCATCTTGCTCTCATCACCCATGCCCCCACCATGACCGCCCGGCCCCCTCCCACCCCACCTTTTCTGCTCCCAGCAACTCTGCTCTCAGCCGACAAATCCCGGATGTGGTGCGGACTGCCGGCGCTGAGCGGGTTCCCGTGCGGTGGCAACTCGGGCACGATGCGATGGCAGCCACAGGAAGAAGGTAGGGGCATGAGAGTTCTGCTCACGTCGTCCGGGATCACCAACGACAGCATTCGCGAGGCGCTGGTCGGGCTGTTGGGCAAACCGATCGCCGAGTCCAACGCGCTCTTCATTCCCACCGCGCTCTACCCCTTCCCCGGTGGACCCGGTATGGCGTGGCGGGCGGTCTACGGCGCCGGCCCGTCGCCCTTGTGCGAGCTGGGGTGGAAATCGCTGGGAATTCTGGAGCTGTCGGTGCTGCCGAGCATCGAGCCGGATGTTTGGGTGCCGGCGGTCCGGGACGCCGACGCGTTGCTGGTCGGGGGCGGCGACCCGCTGTTTCTCGCCGACTGGCTGCGGCGCTCAGGACTGACCGAGCTGCTGCCGACGTTGCGGTCGGAGGCGGTCTATGTCGGTGTGAGCGCCGGAAGTCTCGCCGCGGCGTCCACCTTCGTCGAGACCTACACCGAACCGCCCGCCGGCAAGGACGGACCGCTGGAGCCGGAGCACATCGTCTTCGCCACACCGCAGGGCGAGGTGGACAGGATTCTGGTCACGGGACAGGGAGCGGGACTCGTGGATTTCGCGGTGATTCCGCACCTGGAGCACCCGCACCACCCCGACGCGTCCTTGGCCAACGCGGAGAAGTGGGCGGCGCGGATCCCTGTGCCGACGTACGCGATCGACGACGAGACCGCCGTCAAGGTGGTCGACGGTGTTGCCGAGGTCGTTTCCGAGGGGCAGTGGAAGCTGTTCCAGTCCTGACACCTCCTGCCGACAACGCGGGATCGCGTTACGCGACGGCGGTTCCCTCGAGCTCGACCAGTTGGCCGGGGATCGCCAGCCGGGTGACGCCGAGCATGGTGGTGGTCGGCAGGACCCGGGCGGCGCCCAGCCGTGACGCCAGGACCCCGTAGTGCTGGAAGAGCAGGTCGACGTCGGTGGTGTAGACGTTGAGCCGGACGAGGTTCGCCAGCGACATGCCGGCCGCGTCGAGCACCGCCTCCAGGTTGTCGAGGCTCAGCGCCACCTGCGCCGCCATGTCGCCGTCGTGCTGAGGCTTGCCCTCGGCATCCATCGCGGTCTGCCCGGAGCAGTACAGGGTCCGGGTCTGCCCGGAGACGACCTCGCCCTGGTTGAATCCCAGTTCCTTCGACCACATGACCGGGTTGACTGCCGTTCGTTCCATTGCCATCTCAGTCCATTCGCTTCGCTGCAAGGAGTACGTCGACTCGGCGGCCGCCAGGTGTGACGTCGTGCCACCGAGCCTGCCAACGAATCACGACACCCTGTGGCGTGTATTCGTTTAGAGTCGGCGGATGCGTGCCGACCGGCTGGTCTCCTTGGTTCTGCTGCTGCGCCAGCGCGGCCGGATGACCGGGCCCGCCCTGGCCCGTGAGCTGGAGGTCTCCACCCGCACCGTGCTGCGCGACATCGAGGCGCTGTCCGCCGCCGGCGTCCCGGTGTACGCCGAACGCGGCCGCCACGGCGGGTTCGCCCTGCTGCCCGGTTTCCGGACCGAGCTCACCGGCCTGAACCACGACGAAGCCCTCGCCCTGCTGGTCGCGGGATCCCGCCGCGGCGCGCAGGCATTCGGCCTCGGCTCGGCGCTCGCTTCGGCCATGCTGAAGGTGGTCGACGCGCTTCCCGAAAGCCACCGGGACACCGCGGCCGGCGTGTCCGAGCGACTCCTCATCGACCCGGAGACCGACCTTCTCTCCCGTCGCGTGGTCGCCGAGGAGGTCCCGGACGTCATCGCGGCCGAGGTCAGGCGCGCCGTCCTGGCCGGGCACAAACTGCGCATCCACTACGCGGCGCTGAACGAAACCCCCCAGTGGCGCACGGTCGACCCGATCGGCCTGGTCACCGTTCGCGACCAGGGCTACCTCCTGGCGAAGAGATCCGGCGAGGACCGCACGTACCGGCTGTCCCGGATCGTGGCCGCCGAAGAACTCGCCGAACCCGCCGAGCGCCCGGACCACGTCGACCTGGACCGCGCGTGGCAGGAACGCAGTACCCGCTTCCGTACCGGCGGTGACCAGGTCTGCGTACTCGTACGGGTAGCCCCCGCGCGCCGGGAGGACCTCGTCGGCACCGCACTGGCCGTCCTCTCCGAACAACCCGATCCCGACGGCTGGCTCCGCCTGGAGGTCACCTTCCAAGACTCCAGACACGCCGAATGGGCCCTGTGGCAACTCGCCCGAAACGCGGAAGCCCTGTCCCCCCAATGGCTACGCATCGCCCTCCACAACCGCGCCACCGCGATCACCACCCTGTACGAAGCTCCGTCCTGAGGTCCTCGAGCAGTACGACTGGGTGCGGTGGCTCGCGCAGGCGGCTCCGAGTAGGTCTCCGTCGAACTGCCCGGGAACGGAAGGAGCCCGACCCGCTGATGAGATACATCTGAGGCGGCACCTCGTGGTGTCACGGGTCTCTGGAGGTCATGGTGGGTTCGACGGTCGGCTCGTTCCGCACGCCGGAAGGTGTCACGCTCGGGGTCGAGCATTTCGGGGACGCGGCGGCTCCGCTCGTCCTGCTCGTCGGCGGTACGACGATGTTGTCGTGGCCCGACTCGTTGTGCGAGGCGCTGGCTCGGGGTGGACGGCGCGTCGTGCGGTACGACCTGCGCGACGTCGGCGCATCGACGTCGGTCGATCCCGGCAATCCGGCGTACACGCTGCGCGATCTCGCCGCCGACGCCGCCGCACTCGCTCGCGGACTCGATGAACGGCCGGCGCACCTGGCCGGCATCGGCGTCAGCGGCATGGTGGCCCAGGTCGCCGCGCTCGACCACCCGGAGTCGTTCGCGGCGCTCACCCTCGTCGGGACCCGGCCGGTGGCGCCGGGACCCGTCGACGACGACCTGCCCGATCACGACGCGGAGATGATGCAGCGGCGGTTCGCGCTCCCGATGCCCGACTGGTCCGACCGGGCCGCCGTCGAGTTCGCCGCCGCGGCCGCGGAGCTCCGCGGCGACGATCCTGGTACGGCGCGGGCGACCGCCGAGCGCATCTTCGACCGCGCGCCGAGCACCGAGCCGGGTGTTCAGCCGGCCAACCAGTTGAACCTGGTCTTCGCCGGCCTTGACTGCACGCCTCGCTGGCGCGAGCGTCTCCCCGAGCTCAGGATCCCGACCCTCGTGGTGCACGGTCGCCGTGACCGGTTCTTCCCGGTCGGCAACGGCGAGGCGCTCGCCCGTGAGATCCCGACCGCGCGCCTCCTCGTCCTCGAACAAGCCGCGACCGCGATCCCCGACGCGGCCGCCGACGAGGTCGCCGCTGCGATGCTGGCGCTGTAGCGCACCACCGCCTCCCGCGGCGTCTCACCGGAAGAATATTGCTCCGGCCAGCACCGTCGCGGCTGCTAGTTTCGCTGCGGCAGTGACGGCGGAAGGGGACGCGTGATGGTGGTCAGCACCGAGGCACTGATCGGCATCGCGCTGGTCGAGCTGGGGCTGGTGGTGATGCCCGGCCCGAACATGATCTACCTCGTCTCGCGCTCGGTCGTGCAAGGCCGTCGTGCCGGGCTGATCTCGCTGGCGGGCGTAGGCGTCGGCTTCGTGATCTACCTGCTGGCGGCGGCCGCCGGGCTGGCGACGGTGTTCGCGCTGGTGCCGGAGATCTACGTGGTGCTGAAGCTCGCCGGCGCAGCGTACCTGCTCTGGCTGGCCTGGAACGCCCTGCGCGGCAGCTCCGCCTTCACCCCGAACGCGCTGGCGCCGGACCGCCCCCGCAAGCTCTTCGGCATGGGCTTGCTCACCTGCCTGCTGAACCCGAAGATCGCCATCCTCTACATCTCCCTGCTGCCGCAGTTCGTGGACCCGTCCCGCGGCCACATCGGCACCCAGAGCATGATCCTCGTCCTCACCCAGACCGCCGTCGGCGTCCTGGTGAACGCGATCTTCGTCATCACCGCCGGCTCGGTCGCGCTGTTCTTCAGTCGCAAACCCCTGTGGTCCACAATCCACCGCTACCTCACCGGCACAGCCCTGGCCGTCTTCGCCGTCAAGCTCGCCACCGACCGCAGCCACCCCGTCGCCGCTCCCTGACCGAACACTGAAGCACTCGTCTCGGGTGCCTCGCCGGTCGGGTGCTCACCAGGGAGCGACCTCGTCCAGCGATCCAGGCCCTCTGAACACTCCCGTCGGGCCCTCCGCCGGAAGTGTGGCCAGTGCGACCGGTACGAGCGCTCCGTCGGCGGTGGTCCGATCGCCGCGCGGCACCGCGGCCCGGGTGTTCAGGTCGGTCGGGACGAGACCGGGTGTCGCGGCGTTGACCTTGATCCCGTCCGCCCGGAGCGCACTCGCGTACACCAGGGTCAGCGCGTTCAAGGCCGCCTTCGACGAGCTGTAGGCAAGCAAGCCCTGGGTGGCCAGCAGACCGTCGAGCTCCGACAGTTGGTTCACCGATCCCAGGCCGCTCGACATGTTCACGATGCGCGCGTTCGACGACCGCCGCAGCAGCGGCACGAAAGCGTGCGTCACCGTCACCACGCCGAACACGTTCACCTCGAAGGCCTCCCGGACCTGCGCCGCCGTGATGTCCGGTACGGCGGTGTCCCACTCGGCGACAATGCCTGCGTTGTTCACCAGGACGTCCAGGCGGCCGGCCTCCGCCTCGACCTGCTTGGCCGCGGCCTCGACCGAGTCGACCTCCGTCACATCCAGCTGCACGAACCGTACGTCGAGCCCGTCGGCGGCCAGTGCCTGCGCCGCGGACTCGCCCAGTACAGAGCTGCGGGCCGCCAGGTAGACGGTGAACCCGAGGATGCCGAGCTGCCGGACGATCTCGTGGCCGATGCCCTTGTTGCCGCCCGTGACCAGGGCGATCTCCTTGTTCTTGTGCATGGCTCCAGTGGAGCCGCACGACCCGGGTCAGGACCAACACCGATCAGGTCGTCCGCCATACCCTGAAGGTATGCCGGAGCCGGAGATTCGCGAACTGCGCTACTTCCGCGCGGTCGCCGAGGACCTGAACATCACCCGCGCCGCAGAACGCCTCGGCATCGCCCAGCCGCCGTTGTCCCGCGCGATCCGCCAGCTCGAGCACCGGCTCGGCGTCGGCCTGTTCGACCGCTCGGGTCCACGGCTGGTCCTGACCGACGCAGGCGAGACCCTGCTCAAGGAGTCCGGCCAGGTCCTCGATGCGCTGGATGCCGCGGTACGACGGACGCAGCGAGCCGGTCTGTCGTCCCAGGAGCTGATCGTGACCGCGAAACCGGGGGTCGCCACCGAGCTGCTGCATCGTGTTGTCGCCGAGCTCAGGGCCGGTGAAGACCTGCCTGGCATCCGGGTCGTCGTCAGCGGGTTCGGCCAGCAGGCGGACATGGTTCGCGACGGTCGCGCGGACGTCGCGCTGGTCAGCCGGCCGTTCGAGGACCGCGGGCTGGACACCGAACTGCTGTACGCCGAACCGCGGGTCGCCGCGCTGCCGGCGACCCACGAGCTGGCCGGGCGTGACCAGCTCGAACCCGACGACCTGGCCGGCATCCCCGCGCCGCGCTGGGACCGCGCGAGAGCCACCGACCGCAACTACTGGTCCGCGCGCCCGGAGGATGCGGTGGACGGGCCGATCGTGCAGGACACCGCACAGCTGCTCGAGGTCGTCGCCTTCGGTCAAGCGGTTGCGCTGGTGCCGAAGTCGCTGGCCGATCGCAACCTCCGGCCCGACATCGTCTACCGGCCGGTGCCCGCCGCCGAGCCGTACCGGATGCTGGTGGTCTGGCCCGCCGGCAGCCGCTCCGTCCAGACCGCCCGGTTCGTCGAGGCCGCGATCAGGCACGCGAACGCACGACCAGCGGAGCTGTGACCGCCGGACCCATCGTCTTCGCTGGGGGGCCGGCCCGACGGTCCAGGCTGCCGGCGGAGCGGAAGGACCGCCGTACGCGGACTGTCGGTGGTAGCGCCTACCCTGGTACGCGATGACGACGCTCTTTTCTCCTGACGAACTTCCGGTGCCGCTCGAGGAGCCCAGGAAGGTGAAGGCCGACCCCGACGCGCTGCTGGAGGGGTTGAATCCGCAGCAGCGGGCGGCCGTGGTGCACGCGGGGAAGCCGTTGCTGGTGGTGGCGGGGGCGGGGTCGGGCAAGACCCGGGTGCTGACGCGGCGGATCGCCTACCTGCTGGCGGCGCGGGACGCGCACCCGGGGTCGATCCTGGCGATCACGTTCACCAACAAGGCGGCCGCGGAGATGCGGGAGCGGGTCGTCGAGCTGGTCGGGCCGCGGGCGAAGTTGATGTGGGTGTCGACGTTCCACTCCTCCTGCGTGCGGATCCTGCGGCGTGACATCAAGCGGTTCGGGATCAGTTCGACGTTCTCGATCTACGACGACACCGACTCGCGGCGCCTGATGACGCTGGTGTGCCGCGAGCTCGACCTGGACGTCAAGCGGTACAACCCGCGCGCGGTGCTGAACTGGATCAGCACCCAGAAGAACGAGCTGATCGACCACGAGACGGCCGCGTCGAAGACCTCCAACCACCTCGAGGAGACGTACGCCGAGTGCTACCGGATCTACCAGGAGCGGCTCGCGCAGGCCAACGCGCTGGACTTCGACGACCTGCTGATGACCACGGTCAACCTGCTGCAGGCCTTCCCGGAGGTCCGGGAGTACTACCGCCGCCGGTTCCGCCACGTGCTCGTCGACGAGTACCAGGACACCAACCACGCGCAGTACACGCTGATCCGTGAGCTCTGCGGCGAGGACGAGCCGGGCGGCAGCGGGCCGGTCGTGCCGCCCGCCGAGCTGATGGTGGTCGGCGACTCCGACCAGTCGATCTACGCCTTCCGGGGCGCGACGATCCGCAACATCCTCGCCTTCGAGCAGGACTTCGCCGGCGCGGAGACGATCCTGCTGGAGCAGAACTACCGCTCCACCCAGACCATTCTGTCGGCGGCGAACGCGGTGATCAGCCGCAACGAGGGCCGGATGGCGAAGAACCTGTGGTCCGACCAGGGCCAGGGTGAGCAGATCGCGGTGTACGTCGCGGACAACGAGCACGACGAGGCGCAGTTCGTCGCCGACGAGATCGACCGGCTGACCGACGCCGACGGGGTGAAGCCGTCGGACGTGGCGGTGTTCTACCGGACCAACGCGCAGTCCCGGGTGTTCGAGGAGGTGTTCATCCGCACCGGCCACCCGTACAAGGTGGTCGGCGGCGTCCGGTTCTACGAGCGCAAGGAGGTCCGCGACGCGCTCGCGTACCTGCGGGTGCTGGTGAACCCCGAGGACACCGTCTCGCTGCGCCGGATCATGAACGTGCCCAAGCGCGGCATCGGCGACCGGGCCGAGGCGGCGATCGAGGCGCTGGCGGCCCGGGACCGGATCTCCTTCGCGCAGGCGATGCGCCGGGCCCAGGACGCGCCGGCGATGGCCAGCCGCAGCGTGAACGCGGTCCAGTCGTTCGTCGACATCCTCGACGAGCTGACCGCGATGGTCGACTCGGGTGCGCCGCCGGACGACATCCTGGACGTCGCGCTGCACCGCAGCGGGTACTACGAGGAGCTGCAGAAGTCACCCGACCCGCAGGACGAGACCCGGCTGGAGAACCTGGACGAGTTCATCTCGGTCGCCCGGGAGTTCGTCGAGGAGCGGACGGCGGCGGGCGAGCCGTCCGACCTGCAGGCGTTCCTCGAGCGGGTGGCGCTGGTCGCGGACGCCGACCAGATCCCGGACGCGGTCGACGACGGCGGCGTGGTCACGCTGATGACGCTGCACACGGCGAAGGGCCTGGAGTTCCCGGTGGTGTTCCTGACCGGGATGGAGGACGGCGTCTTCCCGCACTCGCGGTCCCTGACCGACATGAAGGAGCTCGAGGAGGAGCGCCGGCTCGCGTACGTCGGCATCACCCGGGCGCGGCAGCGGCTGGCGATCTCCCGCGCCGCGGTGCGCAGCGCGTACGGCGCGCCGCAGCACAACCCGCCGTCCCGGTTCCTGGAGGAGATCCCGGCGGAGCTGCTCGACTGGCGCCGCGACGAGTCCGCGATCACCCGCTGGTCCGGCACCGGCACGAGCCGGGGCAGCGGCATCCCGAGCCGCTACGAGCCGGCCCGGCGGACGGCGTCCGACAAGCCGGTGATCAGCCTCAACCCGGGCGACCGGGTGGTGCACGACAGCTTCGGCATGGGCACGGTCGTCGTCGTGCGCGGCGAGGGCCAGCAGGCCCAGGCCGACATCGACTTCGGCTCCGAAGGCGTCAAACGCCTGCTCCTGCGCTACGCCCCGGTGGAGAAGATCAGCTAGGACGGGGTGCGGTTCGGCCGTCGTACGCCGGGACGGTGGTCAGCGACGGGACCGGTGCTCGGCCTGGAGCCAGGTGGCGAACTGCTGGGGGTGGTGGAGGGTGCTCTCGGTGAGGCGGAGCTCGCCGGTACCGGAGGTTGGGTGCGAGTGGACGACCACCTCGTCGTCGTCGAGTTCGATGCGGGTGATGTCGGGCCAGCGGAGGCTGGTGCGGCCCAGGGTGACGCCGAGTGAGTCGACGGTCAGGGTGTAGCGGCCGATCCGGAGATTGTTGAGAAGCGTGACGAGAGCGCCCGCGGCCAGCAGTGCGGAGATCGGGTCGAAGTAATCGAAGACGCTCCACGAGTCGTCGCTGACCAGGCGATTGACCGTGTCGCCGCCGTTGGTGAGGAGAACGGCCGCGGCGATCAGGAGGTAGATCTTGACTCGCGGCCGGGCAGGCAGCACCAGCCGGCCGTTGCGGTGGAGCGCGGTCGTCCACAGGTCAGGCGCATTTTCGGTCACGTCATCGACCCCCGGCTCGGCCCTCACAGGTGCGGCGATCATCGCACCTGGCAAGGTCAGCGGGCCGAACGTTCAGCGGCGCCAGACCTCGGCGGTGGTGAGGAACGCCGAGGAGCCGGGGCGGTCGGGGGAGCCGTCGACCTGGACGAAGCCGGGGACCGAGGCGCCGCCGATGGAGACGGTGGCGGAGCGGACCGGGGCGATCACCAGGCTGAGGCTGTGCACGCCGTCGGCGAGCTGGAACGTGTCGGTCGCGAAGAGCCGGCGGTCGAGCACGCCGCCCATCTCGATCTGGATGTCGGCCGCCTTCGCGCTGAGGCCGTCGGCGAGGTTCATCGAGACCTGGACCAGGTCCCGTTCCACCGCCGGCTCGTGCCAGGGCAGGCCCTGGACCTCGAGGAACGAGCGGACGAAGTACCGCTCCAGCCAGGCCGCCAGGTCGACGTCCTCCGAGACCACCCGGACGATGCCGTCGAACCACAGCACGACCGCCGTACCGGCTCCGCGCACCGACCAGTCGACCATCCAGATCGACGCGTACGCCGTCACCCGGCCGGCCTCGTCGAACAGGCGCAGCCCAGGGTTGGCTCCCGCCAGGATGATCCGGCGGTTGCTGCTGTCAGCTGCCTTGGGCATGGAGGGACCTGTCGTCCGGGGAGGGCCGAGCCCCCAGAGTGACCCACCACGGCCCCGCTACGCAACGCGAACGCCGCAAACCTTACGCAACCGACCCTGGAGGGCGGCTCGGCCACCAGGTGTCCCTCCGGGTCACCGAGCCATGATGCCACCGCCGGCGCACGGCAAGCGCGGGAGTTTCAGTCGGCCCGCGGCAGGGCGTTGCGCAGCCGGATACCACTGAACTTCAGCGTGCTGGCGACCACCGCGTCCCAGAACTCGTGCAGGTTCGGCAGCACGCGCAGCTGGATTCCTGCCTCGGCGTGCAGCGCGAAGAGATCACCGACGCGTTTGGGCGGACCGAGCGGCCGGACCTCGGTTGTCGCGACCACCGCCGCATCGTGCGGGGCGAAATCCGCTGCGGGCAAGCGGTAGGCGTACAGCTCGACGGTGCGGATCGCTTCCAGCCAGCCGTACTCGACCGCGTGCACGCGGGTGCCGGAGCCTTCGCCGATGATGCGGAACTGGTCCGCCGTGGTGGTGCCGGGGCCGACCCACGCCATCGCGCGGGGGCACTGCCGGGGGAACCAGTAGTCGGGGGCCCGGTCGTGGCCGACGGCCCACACGTAGGCGGCCGGCTCCACCGCGGTGGCGGCTACGTGCGGCACGAAAACCTCGATGGTGGGGTCCTCGGAGAAATGCAGGACCTCACCGGCGGCCGGACGCATGCCCGTGAGCCTAGGGGGTACTCAGGTCGAAGAGCGAGCTGAAAGGCAGGTGGTACGGGCCGATCAGGGGTTGAGACCGCACTCGTTGCGCAGCCAGGTCAACGGGTTGATGGCGCGACCGCCGTCCGCGGGCAGCACCTCGAAGTGCAGGTGCGGGCCGGTGGTGTTGCCGGTGACACCGACCGCGCCGACCTGGTCACCGGCGTACACCGTCTCGCCCACCTCGACGGTGAACTTCGACATGTGGTTGTACGTGGTGACAGTGCCGTCCTGGTGCCTGATCTTGACCTGACGGCCGTAGTTGCCGGCCCAGTCGGCGAAGATGACCTCGCCCTTCTTCACCGAGCGGATCGGGGTGCCGATCGGCGCGGCGAAGTCGACACCGGTGTGGTTCGCGGCCCAGCGGCTGCCGCCCTGCCCGAAGGTGGCGGTGATGTGGTAGTCGGAGATCACCATCTCGCACCGGTTGGCGGCAACGCGGATCTTTTCGGCGGCGGCTTCCGCGGCGGCCTTGGCGGCGGCGAGCGCGGAGGCGCGCCGGGCGGTCAGGGCCCGGGTGGCGTCGAGCTTGGCGGCGCGGGCCTTGGAGAGCCGGTCGGCCGCGGCCTGCTTCTTGTTCGCGTCGGTGCTGGTCAGCTCGACCCGGGAGGAGTCCCGGGTGGCGAGCTGACGCCGCTCGATCCGGGCCGTGGTGACCTCGGAGAGCTGGCTGTCGCCCATCGAGAGTGCTGCGACGTTGACCGCGGAGTTCGCCTGGGTCGGCGAAGCCAGAGAGCTGTGGCTGAAGCCGACAGCTCCGGCCGCTGCCGCGAGGGCTGCGGTGAGACCGACGATCTGGGTACTACCTGGGGTGTTACGCCGGGCAACACGATGCTTGGCACTGTGACGTGATGCGCCGGTCTTGCGCGCAGCACTGTTGCCTGGCGTGACGCGGTTACCCGCGGCACGGTGCTGGGACACAACGTGGCCTTTCGGTCACAGGGGAGGGGCACTGTCCGCCCGGCCGGGACGTTCTTCCCCGGTGGGCTCAAGCACCATAACGGATGGGTCACGAGGCGACAAACCCCGCCACCCCCTTTTCTGGCTCTCCTTCACGAAACTTTTGCATGAGCGGCTGCACGTGCATCCGCTCAAGCGCGCAGAAAAACCTGCCTGGTCAGGCAGCCTGCTCGTCGAGATGGGAGAGCACCCCGGTGATCTGGTGCACCACCTCGCCGTGGAACGGCAGGGACAGGTGGCCCACGCCGCGCACCCGGATGTTACGCGTTGTCAGGTCGGGATGACTGATCCGGGCCCGGCGTTGCGGCACGATGAGTTGGTCGACGTCGCTGTAGAAGGCGACGAATCGCGTCCCGCAGTCCGGGGCGGGCTCGGCCAGCTCGTCCATCAGGTCGCTGTCCGGGCGGAGCTGCTTCACCAGCGGCCAGGGCAGCAGCCGGGCCGCCACGGTGCCCTGGTGCGGCGTGCCGAGGGTGACGCAGGTGTGCACCCTCTCGTCCCCGCCGAGCCGCTGGACGTAGTACCGGGCGATCAGCCCGCCGAGGCTGTGGCCGACCAGGTGGACCTGGTCCGAGCCGGTCTCCTTGCACAGGATCTCGATCTCCTCGCCCAGTCGCTCGGCCGTCGTCCGGACGTCGAGAGTGAGCGGCGAGTACGAGAAGGTGTGGATGCTGGTGAACCCGCGGCGGGCCAGGTGCCGGCGCATCAGGGTGAACACGGTGTGGTTGTCGACGATGCCGTGGCACAGCAGGATCGGCGTCCCGGCGGCCCGGACGTCGCCGACCAGCAGGCTGCGCTGGGCCGGCGTGAGGCCGTCCAGGGTGAGCCGGTCCGCGCGGGTCCGGGCGCCGCCGACCAGGCCGAGCGGGTACATCGCCAGCCGGGTGGTCATCCAGCCGAACTCCACCGCCGCCCCCTGCAGCACGCGCGGCGACAGCGCCGAACGGGCGCCGTACCGGAGTCCGTCGAGCGCGTCGCGCAGGGTGCTCCGGGCGTCTGCCGGCGCCAGGTCAGGGCCGGGATTCCCGGGCTGTTCGACCGCCTCCGCACTCATCGGCGACTCCTCACTCGCAATCAGACCCCCGCGCCACTGGTCCGATCCTGCTTTTCACGGTAACCGGTTCCCAGATCGCGTGTCGGGGAACACACGGGTTCGTGTCTTATCCGTGAGGTGCGCCTCGGATAGCCTGCGAATCTGGACGCAACGCGGCGCCTCAGGACGGAAAGGGCCTCACCATGCCAGCCACCAGCACCCTGCGCATCGTCGTCGCCAAGCCGGGACTGGACGGGCACGACCGGGGCGCGAAGATCGTCGCCCGGGCTCTGCGCGACGCCGGCATGGAGGTCATCTACACCGGGCTGCACCAGACGCCGGAGCAGATCGTCGAGACCGCGATCGCCGAGGACGCCGACGCGATCGGCCTGTCGGTGCTCTCGGGCGCGCACATGACGTTGTTCAGGAAGGTCCGCGAGCTGCTCGCCGCGCGCGACGCCGATGACATCGTGGTGTTCGGCGGTGGCATCATTCCCGAGGCCGACCTGGCGCCGCTGGCCGAGATCGGCGTCCGGCGGGTCTTCACCCCCGGCGCCACCACCGCCGAGATCGTCGACTGGGTCCGCACCAACGTCGGCGACGCCTCGGCCGCGACCGCCTGAGATCTCCGCCACGGGGTACCTGTGCCGGGTTGTGCAGGTCCCCAAGCGGAGCGGCGGATCCGCTCCGGAGCGTGATGGCGACCGTCTGCAGTCGTTCTGAACCGGTGGCGGTGTTCCAGTGAAGTTACTAATCGGTAATACCGAATCGTTAAGAAACACCCGGTTGTGCGGGCTGTCGAATCGCGGTCGCATACAGCCATGCGTTTGTCCGTGCAACGAGACGGCGGCGGGTGTGGCTCAGGACACATCGCCCCCGATCTCGGTTACTGTCCGGACAGGGCGGATCGCAGCGTGGTGGGGGACTGTGGACGACCGGCGCAGGACCAAGTGAGATCCCATCGGGAGAGGGCAGGTACACGATGAGGTTTGAACGATCACACACACGCAAGGCGGTCGCTGTGGCCGTCGCCGGCAGCCTCGTGCTGCTCGCGTCCGCGTGTGGCGGTGACGACGGGGACAGCGGTGGCGGCGGTGGATCGACCGGGGGAGCGCTCGAAGGGCGTGGTCCGATCACCTTTGCCACCGGCAAGGACACCTCCGGGAACCTGGTGAACCAGGTCCAGGCCTGGAACTCCCAGCACCCGGACGAGAAGGTCGAGATCAAGGAACTGCCGGAGTCGGCCGACGCGCAGCGCCAGCAGATGGTGCAGAACGCGCAGGCGAAGTCGGACGCGTTCAGCGTGCTCAACCTGGACGTGGTGTGGACCGCCGAGTTCGCGGCGAACCGGTGGATCACCGAGCTGCCCGAGGACCAGTTCCCGGACCTCGGCAAGCTGCTGCCGTCGACCGTGGACACCGGCAAGTACCGCGACAAGCTGTTCGCCGTCCCGGTGACGTCGGACGGCGGGCTGCTGTACTACCGCAACGACTGGCTGCAGAAGGCCGGCGTCACGGCGCCGCCGAAGACCTGGGACGAGATGACGGCCGCCTGCACCAAGGTGCTCGCGCTGCCCGAGGCCAAGGGCGCCAGCTGCTACGCCGGCCAGTTCGAGAAGTACGAAGGCCTGACGGTGAACTTCTCCGAGGCGGTCAACTCCGCCGGCGGTGTGGTCGTCGGTGAGGACGGCAAGCCGAACGTCGACACCCCGGAGGCACTGGCCGGGCTGCAGACCCTGGTCGACGCCTTCAAGAACAAGCAGATCCCGGCCGCGGCGATCACCTACAAGGAAGAGGAGGGCCGGCGGGCCTTCCAGGAGGGCAAGCTCGTCTTCCACCGCAACTGGCCGTACGTGTACGCGCTGGCGAACAAGACCGACGGTTCGTCGAAGGTGGCCGGCAAGTTCCAGGTCGCGCCGCTGCCGGGCAAGACCGGCCCGGGCGTGTCCACCCTGGGTGGCCACAACTACGGCATCTCCGAGTTCGCCAAGAACAAGGCGACCGCCGCGGACTTCATCAAGTTCATGGCCAGCGAGGAGCGGCAGAAGGCGAACGTCCAGAAGACTTCGCAGGCGCCGACCTGGGCCTCGCTGTACGAGGACCCCGCGCTGAACAAGCAGTACCCGTACCTGGCGCCGCTGAAGGCGTCGATCGAGACCGCCAAGTCGCGGCCGAAGGTGATCAAGTACGGCGACGTGACGACTGCGATCCAGGACGCGGCCTACAGCGCGCTGTCGAGCAAGCAGACGCCTCCCAAGCAGGCGCTCGCCGATCTGCAGACCAAGTTGAGCTCGCTCATCACTCAATGATCGATGTGGCGGGGCCGGTGGGTGGTGCGACGTGCCACCCACCGGCCCCGGCCTGTCCCTGCCTGCGCGCCAGGCAGAGAGAAGGAGGCTGAGATGAGTTCATCCGCCCAGGTCCCCGCCGTGCCGCCGGCCAGGGGCCGCAAGCCGAAGCGGCAGACGACGTTCGACGAGGGGACCGGCCGGCTGGCCGCGATCCTGCTGTCGCCGACGCTGCTGGTGCTCGCCCTGGTGGTCGTCTACCCGATCATCTCGGCGCTGCGCGAGTCGCTGTACACCAGCGGCCAGCGGTTCGACGAGGACGGCTTCGTCATCGAGGGGTCGCAGTTCGTCGGCCTCGACAACTACACGGCGATCTTCTCCGGCGAGACCGGGGAGCGCTTCTGGAACGCCTTTTACAACACCACGTTCTTCACCATCACCTGTGTGCTGCTCGAGACGGTGCTCGGCGTGGGGATGGCCCTGGTGATGCACAAGGCGTTCAAGGGTCGCGGCATCGTCCGGGCCAGCATCCTGGTCCCGTGGGCGATCCCGACCGTCGTCTCCGCGCTGCTGTGGAAGTGGATCTTCCAGGCCGACGGCGCGGCGAACGCGCTGCTGGGGCAGCAGATCCTGTGGTCGACGGAGGGCTGGCAGTCGGTGCTGTCGGTGATCGTCGCCGACACCTGGAAGACGGCACCGTTCATCGGGTTGCTGGTGCTCGCGGGCCTGCAGACGATTCCGGACGAGGTGTACGAGGCCGCCAAGGTCGACGGCGCCAGTCCGTGGCAGCAGTTCGTCCGTATCACGCTGCCGCTGGTGAAGCCGGCGTTGCTGGTCGCGGTGCTGTTCCGCATCCTCGACACGTTGCGGATCTTCGACCTGCCGTACGTGCTCGTCGGTGCGAACAAGGAATCGGTCGAGACGCTGTCGATGCTGGCCTTCGACGAGGCCTCGAACACCCGGTACGGGCCGGCGGCGGCGTACGCGACGATCCTGTTCCTGTACGTCGCGGTGGTGGCCTACGTGTTCGTCAAGCTGCTCGGCGCCGACGTGCTCGGTGACGCGGTGCAGAAGAAGAAGACCAACGGCCGGAAGAAGCGCAGGAACCGCGACGCGGCTCCGCCGGGAGCGAGTACGACGGCACTGGCCGGAGCGAACAGCGGAGGAGGGTTCTCAGGATGAGTACGAACATCAAGGCCGCGGAGGCCGGCCCGTTGCGCAGGTACGCGCCGCTGCTGGGCGTGGCCATCATCGTGCTGTACTGCCTGGCGCCGTTCTACTGGATGATCGTGTCGGCGTTCCGGCGGCCGCTGGACCAGTTCGACAACTCGCTGCTGCCGTCGCCGTGGTCGCTGGACAACCTGCAGGCGGTTTTCGGTGAGGGCGTCGGCTTCGGCCGGTCGCTGCTGAACAGCCTGATCGTCGCCGGCGTGACGACGATCCTGACCCTGATCGTCGGTCTGGTCGCGGCGTACACGCTGGCCCGGCTCGACTTCAAGTTCAAGAACGTCGTGCTGGCGATCATCATCACCACCTCGATGTTCCCGGGCATCTCGCTGGTGATCCCGCTGCTCAAGCTGTTCATCGACATCGAGTGGATCAACACCTACCAGGCGATGATCGTGCCCAGCCTGTCGTTCGCGCTGCCGCTGGCGGTGTGGACGCTGACCACGTTCTTCCGGCAGATGCCGCGGGAGCTGGAGCAGGCGGCGATGGTGGACGGCTGCACCCCGGCGCAGGCGTTCCGCAAGATCATCCTGCCGCTGGCGGCACCGGGTGTGTTCACCACGGCGATCATCACGTTCATCGCGGCCTGGAACGAGTTCCTGATCGCGCTGAGCATGGTGAACAAGAAGGAGATCCAGACCGCCAACGTGGCGATCTCGAAGTTCACCGGGGTCTCCGGGTTCGACCAGCCGTTCGGCACCCAGATGGCGGCCGGCGTGGTGGTCACCATTCCGCTGGTGATCGCGGTGCTGATCTTCCAGCGCCGGATCGTCGCCGGCCTGACGGCGGGCGGCGTGAAGTGAGTCCGGACCGCTACCGGGAGGAGCAGGACCGCCGCGACCGCGAGGAGCGCGACCGGCGGGACCGCGAGGAACGGGACCGCAGGGACCGCGAGGAGCGCGACCGGCGCGACCGGCGCAACCGGTAGTCACGACGAAAGGGCTGGAACCTCACGGTTCCAGCCCTTCTCGCGTTGCCGGGAAAGTCAGGCGCGAAGCCAGACGGCGGTGTCCGTGGGGAGCAGGCCGTCGGGAACCGGATCGCTGGCGAGCAGCACCTCGGCTCCGGCCGGCAGGTCGACCGCCTCGTCACCCAGGTTGACCACGCAGCGAAAGCCCGGGTCGCGGGTGAACGACAGCACGCCGGCCGGCACGTCCTCGTCCCAGCGCATCCGGCCCTCGCCGAGTGCTTCGTGCTCACGGCGGATCCGCAGCGCCGCCTTGTACAGGTTCAGGTGGCTTCCCGGGTCACCCGCCTGCGCCTCGGCCGTCAGCGGCCCCCAGCCGGCCGGCTGCGGCAGCCACGGCTGCCCCTCACCGCTCCCGAACCCGTACGGCGGCTCGCTGCCGCTCCACGGGATCGGGACCCGGCACCCGTCGCGGCCCCGGACGGTGTGACCGGACCGCTCCCAGGTCGGGTCGTCCAGCACCTCCTCCGGCAGGTCCTCGACCTCCGGCAGACCGAGCTCGTCGCCCTGGTAGATGTACGCGCCACCCGGCAGCGCCAGCTCCAGCAGCGCCGCAGCCCGGGCCCGGCGCAGACCGAGCTCGAGATCCGTCGGTACGACGCCCGCGCCCTCGAGTGCGTCGCGCTGGTCCCGGCCGTACCGCGTGCGGTGCCGAATCGTGTCGTGGTTGCTGAGCACCCAGGTCGCCGGAGCGCCGACGGCCCACAGGCTGTCGGTGGTGTAGTCGATCACCTGGCGCAGCTCCTTCGCGTCCCACGCACAGCGCAGGACGTCGAAGTTGAACGCCGAGTGCAGCTCGTTCGAGCGCACGTACTGGGCCAGCCGCTCGGCCGGCGACAGCCACGCCTCGGCGACGAAGACGCGCGGGCCCTGCGGGGTGTCGGCGTACTCGTCGGCGATCGCGCGCCAGCGCTGGTGAATGGTGTGCACGCCCGGCTGGTCGTAGAACGGGTTGCCGACGTACTTCTCCCGGGTCGGCTGACCTTCGTGCAGCGGGACGTCGGGCAGCGAGGCGTCCTTGGCCATCGAGTCGGCCACGTCGATCCGGAAGCCGTCGATGCCGCGGTCGAACCAGAACCGCAGGATCGCGTCGAACTCCTCGATCACCTCAGGGTGGTCCCAGTTCCAGTCCGGCTGGGAGATGTCGAACATGTGCAGGTACCACTGGCCGTCCTCGATCTGCTGCCAGGCACCGCCACCGAACGCGGCGGGCCAGTTCGTCGGCGGCTGACCGTTGGTGCCGTCGCGGAACCAGAACCGCTCACGCTCCGGCGACCCCTTGCCCGCCGCCAGCGCGGCCTTGAACCAGGGGTGCTCCCAGGAGCAGTGGTTCGGGACCAGGTCGATCAGGATGCGCAGCCCCAGCGCGTGCGCCTCGGCGATCAGCGCGTCTGCGTCCGCCAGGGTGCCGAAGTCGGGGTTGATGTCGCGGTAGTCGGACACGTCGTACCCGCCGTCGAGCAGCGGCGAGGGGTACCACGGGCTGATCCAGATCGCGTCCACGCCGAGGTCGGCCAGGTACGGCAGCTTGGCCCGGATCCCGTTCACGTCCCCGGTTCCGTCCCCGTCGGCGTCGGCGAACGAGCGGGGGTACACCTGGTAGACGACGGCACGACGCCACCAGTCGTCAGCTGGTCTGGTTGATCCTTCAGTCATGGCAGCCAGCCTTTCACGGCGGGGCAACCAGGCTGTGACCGTCGTCTCAGCCCGTACCCCGGCTGGTGCGGCGCGCGGCGGGGTGGCTAGTCTCAGCCCGACGGAACGCGCCGGCGACCGTGCCTCTCCTACGCACCGCAGCCTGCCGCGGACGACTTGCAACAGGCCCTGCACCAAGCAGAGAGGGACCACACTCGTGGATCTGATGGAATACCAGGCGAAGACGGTCTTCGCCAAGCACGGCGTGCGGACGACGGTCGGCGAGGTCGTCACCACGCCGGAACAAGCCCGCGCCGCCGCCGAGAAGATCGGCGGCACCGTGGTGGTCAAGGCCCAGGTGAAGACCGGCGGCCGCGGCAAGGCCGGCGGCGTCAAGCTGGCCTCCTCGCCCGACGAGGCGGAGCAGAAGGCGCGCGAGATCCTCGGCCTGGACATCAAGGGCCACGTCGTCAAGACGCTGAACATCGTGCCGGCCGCCGCGATCGGCGAGGAGTACTACTTCTCGTTCCTGATCGACCGGGCCAACCGCAACTACCTGTGCATCGCCTCCGCCGCCGGCGGCATGGAGATCGAGGAGGTCGCGCACACCAACCCGGACGCGGTCGCCAAGATCTCGATCGACCCGGCCACCGGTGTCGACGAGGCCCTGGCTCGCGAGATCGCCGAGCAGGCCGGCTACCCGGCCGACGTGCTGGACGCCGCCGCGGTCGAGATCGCCAAGCTGTACCAGGTCTTCATCGCCGAGGACGCCTCGCTGGTCGAGGTGAACCCGCTGGTCAAGCTCGAGGACGGCAACGTCGAGGCGCTGGACGGCAAGGTCACCCTGGACGAGAACGCCGACTTCCGGCACCCGGACCACGCCGAGTTCGAGGACAGCTCCGCCGAGGACCCGCTGGAGGCCGCGGCCAAGGCCAAGGGCCTGAACTACGTGAAGCTCGACGGCTCCGTCGGCATCATCGGCAACGGCGCGGGGCTGGTCATGTCGACGCTCGACGTGGTCGCGTACGCCGGTGAGCAGTTCGGCGGCGTCAAGCCGGCCAACTTCCTCGACATCGGCGGCGGCGCGTCCGCCGAGGTGATGGCGAACGGGCTGGAGATCATCATCTCCGACCCGCAGGTGGAAAGCGTGTTCGTCAACGTGTTCGGCGGCATCACCGCCTGCGACGCGGTCGCGAACGGCATCGTCCAGGCCTTCGAGCTGCTGGCCGGCCGCGGTGAGGCCGTGAACAAGCCGCTGGTCGTCCGGCTGGACGGCAACAACGCCGAGGAGGGCCGCCGCATCCTCGACGAGGCCGGGCTGGCCGGTCTGGAGCGGGTCGACACGATGGACGGCGCCGCCAAGCGGGCCGCCGAGCTGGCTGCGAAGTAAGGGATCGCTGAACATGTCTATCTTCCTGACCAAGGACAGCAAGGTCATCGTCCAGGGCATGACCGGCTCCGAGGGCACCAAGCACACCACCCGGATGCTTGCCTCTGGCACCAACATTGTCGGCGGCGTGAACCCGCGCAAGGCCGGCGAGAGCGTCGACTTCGACGGCAAGCCGGTACCGGTGTTCGGTGGCGTCGCGGACGCGATCAAGGAGACCGGCGCGAACGTGTCGGTGGTCTTCGTGCCGCCGAAGTTCACGAAGGACGCGGTGCTGGAGGCGATCGAGGCCGAGATGCCGCTGGTCGTGGTGATCACCGAAGGCGTGCCGGTGCACGACACCGCCGCGTTCTTCGCCGCCGCGCAGGCCTCCGGCAAGACCCGGATCATCGGGCCGAACTGCCCCGGCATCATCACCCCGGGCGAGTCGAACGCCGGCATCATCCCGGCCGACATCGCCGGTCCGGGCCGGATCGGCCTGGTCTCGAAGTCCGGCACGCTGACGTACCAGATGATGTACGAGCTGCGGGACTTCGGCTTCTCCACCGCGATCGGCATCGGTGGCGACCCGATCATCGGCACCACCCACATCGACGCGCTGCGGGCGTTCCAGGACGACCCGGACACCGACGCGATCGTGATGATCGGCGAGATCGGCGGCGACGCCGAGGAGCGCGCGGCGGCGTTCATCAAGGAGAACGTCACCAAGCCGGTCGTCGGCTACGTGGCCGGCTTCACCGCGCCGGAGGGCAAGACGATGGGCCACGCGGGCGCGATCGTGTCCGGCTCGTCCGGCACCGCCGCCGCCAAGCAGGAGGCGCTGGAGGCCGTCGGGGTGAAGGTCGGCAAGACGCCGTCGGAGACCGCCAACCTGATGCGCGAGATCATGCAGGAGCTGTCGAAGTAGTTCGGTACGAAACCTGTGGCCCCGGGCGGTTCGCCCGGGGCCACAGGTCGTTGCGGCTACTTGAAGGTCGCGGACCGCTCGGCGGCGCGGCTGAGGATGTCGGTGAACGCGCTGTCGCTGATGTCGAGGTTCTTCAGCACCGGGTAGAGCAGGTAGACCGCCCGGTCACCGGCTCCGGCGATGCCGATCCGGTAGGTGAACACCTTGCCGCCGCCGGTGTCGTACGTCGCCTTCCACGCCTCGCCCCTGACCCCGCTCTGGCTGAGTGAGCCGGTCGACTTCACCGTCGCGTTCGAGGTGGTCTTCGGGCAGCCGTCCACGTTCTTGCGGATCTGGGTGACGAACGCGCTCGCCGTCGCCGGCGTCGCGAACTTGGCGACGGTGGCGTCCAGGCCGAACTCGGTCGGCACCTGCGCCTCCGGTACGACGTACGTCTGCGTCCGGGACTTCGTCGCCTTGGCCTTCTTCAGGTCGATCTTCTCGCACAGGGTGCCGGAGCGGACCTCGCCGGTCACGCTGACCCACGGCTTGTCGACGCTGGCCAGCACCGGCAGGTCGATCGGCGCCATGAAGCCGGCCGACTCCGCGGTCGGCAGCAGCGCCGGCCGGACGCTGGGTGCGGCGGTGCCGCAGCTCGCGCCGGTCTGGGCGCAGATCCGCTTCAGCCCGGCGCTCGCGGTGGCCAGCACGCCGTCCGGCTTCGGCGGGTTGCCGCCGGAGCCGGCGTGCTCGAGCACCATCGTGGCCTGGCCCGCGGTAGTGACGCTGACCGTGCGGTACTTGTTCGACTTGGAGCCGTTCGGCTGGCCGAAGACCGCGATCACGCCGCGGTCACCCAGGCCCTGGGTGGTGTAGCTGGCGACCAACCGGACCTGCGGGGTGTTGCACTGGCTCAGCCAGCCGGTGATCGTGCTGTACGACTTGGCGGCCGCGGCGGCGTCGTTGGACACCTCGACGTACTGGACCGCGGTGTCCCGGGTGGCCGCGTTGCGGAGGGTACGCACCCAGGTCCGGATGCCGGCCGGGTCGGCGAAGCGCTGCGCCTGGCAGACGAACGACTTGTCCGGCGCGTTGCTGCCGTCCGCCGTCCCGGCGACCGCCCAGCTGCCAGTGGTGGTCAGCGGCTTGGCGGTCGGGGCGTCGATCAGCACCTTCGCGTCGGCGAGCAGGTTCTTGTCGCCACCGCCGTTGTCGTCGGGCGCGCTGGACTTGGCGTCGCTGGGGGTGTCGTCACCGCCGAACGCGTTCAGCGCGGCGATCCCGCCGCCGCCGAGCAGGACCAGGACGGCCGCCCCCGCGCCGATCATCTGGTTCCGGCGGCGGCTCTGCTGCCGCCTGGCCTCGCGGGCCGCGGCACGGCTGCCGCCCCGGGGCGCACGGTGGGAACCGGACAATGACTCCAGACCTCCTGACTGATTCCACCCCTGGTCCAGGCCGAATCTACCCGGTGACGGGGATCGGCCTACCACGGAGCCAGCCCGGCGAAGTCTTCCACATGCGGCGTGTCACACCGAGCAGTCCCCCTGACCGGGGCGACGATGGGAGTCAGATGACCGACATGCTGAGCCGTCCGGGCGCCCGCGACGGAGGATCCCACCCGCCGCCCGGGCCCGCCCGCCCCGAGGCCGTCGCTCCTCCCCGGCCGGTGGTGCTCGCCGCGGTCATCGGCGCCGGCACCTGTCTGCTCACCGGCGTACTGGCCTGCGCGGCGGTTGCCGTGATCGGCTGGCTGGCCGCGACGTTCGGCGGCGCGTCGGGTGCCGTCCGGGCCGGTGCCGCGGTCTGGCTGGTCGCGCACAAGGCCGGAGCGACGCTCGGCGGCGGCTCGATCACCCTGGCACCGCTCGGCATCACGCTCTTTCTCGGCTGGTGCCTGTACCGCGGCGGCCGGTTCACCGTGCGGACCAGCGCGGCCGACCGGACCAAGGACCTGCTGACCGCGGCCGGCGTGTTCGCGGCGGTCTACGCGTTCGGCGCCCTGTTCATCGCGCTGCTGACCTCCGACGGCCCGCTGAAGGTGTCACCGTTCTCGGCGTTCCTCGGCGCGGCATCCCTCGCGCTCGTCGCCGGCACGGCCGGGATCCTGGTGGAGTCCGGCGCCGCCGCCGACCTGGTCGACGCGACCCCGAGCGGTCTGCGCGACGCGGTCCCGGCCGCCGGTGCCGCGGTGCTCACCATCCTCGGCACCGCCTCACTCCTGTACGGCGTCCTGCTGGCCGTCCGCTTCTCCCGGGTCACCGGGATGCTGGAGCTGCTGGACACCGGGATCGTCGGCTCGGTGGTGCTGTTCGCGATCTGCCTCGGCCTGCTGCCGAACGTCATCCTGTACGTCGTGGCGTTCCTCGCCGGGCCCGGCTTCCAGCTCGGCGCCGGGACCACGATCGCACCGACCGGCGTCGACGTCGGGAACCTGCCGGCGCTGCCGCTGCTGGCCGCGGTACCGACCGACGGGGCGACTCCGACCTACCTGCTGGTGCTCACCGCGCTGGTCCCGTTGCTTGCCGGAGCGGTGGCCGGGGTGGTGGTGACCCGGCGCGGGCTTGCCGCGCCCGAGGCCGAGGCGCTGGGCTGGGACGCGTTCGCGCTGCGTGGTGCCATGGCGGCGCTGCTGGCGGCCGTGACGCTGCTGATCCTGATGATGCTGTCAGGCGGGTCCGCCGGTCCCGGCCGGATGGCCGAGATCGGCATCCCCGCGGCCCTGCCGGCCGCCGGGGTGCTCGGCGCCGGGATGGCGATCGGCGCCGCCGTCGCCGCCGGCGTACTGGCCGCCCGCCGCCCGGCCGAAGGGGAGCCGGAGGCCGGGCGATAGGGTTTGCGGCGTGACAGACCCGGTGGCGCCCACCCCTGAGCCGGCACGACTGGTCGTGCTCGTGTCCGGTTCCGGCTCGAACCTGCAGGCCCTGCTCGACGCCTGCCAGGATCCGGCGTACGGCGCCCAGGTGGTTGCCGTCGGCGCGGACCGCGACGGCATCGCCGGGCTGGACCGGGCCGCGGCCGCCGGGGTGCCGACGTTCGTGCACAAGGTCAAGGACTACCCCGAGCGGGCCGACTGGGACCGCGCGCTGACCGCCTCGGTCGGGTTGTACCGGCCTGACCTGGTCGTCTCGGCCGGGTTCCTGAAGCTGGTCGGCGACGACTTCCTGGCCGCTTTCGGCGACCGCTACATCAACACCCACAACGCGCTGCTGCCGGCTTTTCCCGGCATCCACGGGCCCCGGGACGCGCTCGAGTACGGCGTCAAGGTGGCCGGCGCCACGCTGTTCTTCGTCGACGGCGGCGTCGACACCGGGCCGATCATCAGCCAGGTCGTCGTGCCGGTCGAGGACGACGACACCGAAGAAAGCCTGACCGAGCGGATCAAGGAGGTCGAGCGCCGCCAGCTGGTGGACTGGGTCGGCCGGCTGGTCCGCGACGGCTGGACCATCACCGGACGAAAGGTTCGACTGAAGTGAGCACCGACCGCAGGCCGATCCGCCGGGCGCTGATCAGCGTCTACGACAAGACCGGTCTGGAGGAGCTCGCGCAGGCGCTGTCCGAGGCCGGCGTCCAGCTGGTGTCGACCGGGTCCACCGCCGCCCGGATCGCCGCGGCCGGCGTACCGGTGACCAAGGTGGAGGAGCTGACCGGCTTCCCCGAATGCCTCGACGGCCGGGTGAAGACGCTGCACCCGAAGGTGCACGCCGGCCTGCTGGCCGACGTCCGCAAGGCCGAGCACGTCGAGCAGCTGGCCGAGATGCGGGTCGAGCCGTTCGACCTGCTGGTCAGCAACCTGTACCCGTTCACCGCGACGGTCGCTTCCGGGGCGTCGGTCGAGGAGTGCGTCGAGCAGATCGACATCGGCGGCCCGTCGATGGTCCGCGGCGCGGCGAAGAACCACGCGAACGTGGCGGTCGTCGTCTCGCCCGCCCGCTACAGCGAGATCGTGGCCGCGCTCGCCGACGGCGGCTTCTCGCTGGAGCAGCGGCAGCGGTTGGCCGCCGACGCGTTCGTGCACACCGCGGAGTACGACGTGGCCGTCGCTTCCTGGATGGGCAACGTGCTCACCGACAGCAGCGAGGGCTCGGGCTTCCCGGCCTGGGCCGGCGCGACCTGGACCAAGTCAGCGGTGCTGCGCTACGGCGAGAACCCGCACCAGCCGGCCGCGCTCTACCGCAGCGGCAGCGGTGGGCTGGCGTCGGCCCGGCAGCTGCACGGCAAGGAGATGTCGTACAACAACTACGTCGACGCCGACGCGGCCCGGCGGACGGCGTACGACTTCGCCGAGCCGGCAGTGGCGATCATCAAGCACGCGAACCCGTGCGGCATCGCGGTCGGCGCCGACATCGCCGAGGCGCACCGGCGGGCCCACGAGTGCGACCCGGTCTCGGCGTACGGCGGTGTGATCGCCACCAACGCGCCGGTGTCGGTCGAGATGGCCAAGCAGGTCGCGGAGATCTTCACCGAGGTGCTGGTCGCGCCCTCGTTCGAGGACGGCGCGGTCGAGGTGCTGCAGGCGAAGAAGAACATCCGGCTGCTGGTCGCGCCGCCGCGGGACAGCGCCGACACGGTCGAGCTGCGGCCGATCAGCGGCGGGCTGCTGCTGCAGCACGCCGACCGGTTCCAGGCCGAGGGCGATGACCCGAACGCCTGGCAGCTGGCCGCGGGCGAGGCCGCCTCCGCGGAGGTGCTCGCCGACCTGTCCTTCGCCTGGAAGGCCTGCCGCGCGGTGAAGTCGAACGCGATCCTGCTCGCCCGCCAGGGTGCCTCGGTCGGCGTCGGCATGGGCCAGGTCAACCGCGTCGACTCGTGCCGCCTGGCGGTCTCCCGGGCCGGCGACCGCGCCGCGGGGTCCGTTGCCGCCTCCGACGCGTTCTTCCCGTTCCCCGACGGTCTCGAGGTGCTGATCGAGGCCGGCGTGACGGCGGTCGTGCAGCCCGGCGGCTCGATCCGCGACGAGCAGGCGATCGAGGCCGCGCAGAAGGCCGGCATCACGATGTACTTCACCGGGACCCGGCACTTCTTCCACTGAGCCTCGCCGGCGTACGGCGGGACTCTCCGCCGTACGCCGTCAGGACACCTGGGCCGAGGCCGCGACGTAGGTGTTGCAGGCGGCGGGGTCGGCGGCGTCCAGGCCGGCGAGTGACCAGCGTTCGTGGTTCTTCGGGCTGCCGTGGTCGCGCTCGGGGTCGTTGCCGGTGCCGACGATCGACTGGTAGCGCTCCCGCCAGTCCGCGGTCACCGGGATCGACGCGCGGTCCGCGCCGAGGAAAACCCCGCTCAGGCAGGACGCCTGCAGCTCCACCCGGCGGCTCTCCTCCAGGGCGACCTCGACGCCGTTCAGGGTCAGCCCGCGCTCGTAGTTCGCCTCGAGCATCCCGGTCAGGACCTGGACGTGGTGGCCGTACTCGTGGCCGAAGTTGAAGGCCATCCAGATCTTGGTCGACACCGGCTGGAGTTCCATCCCGGCCAGGTCGGGGGCGGCGTCCATGGAGATCGTGCCGTGGCAGTAGTACGCCTGGCCGTCGGCGAACTCGCACGGCGACGAGGGCGACTGCCCGTTCGTCACCACCAGCTTCGGCGGCTGGAAGGTGAACCCGGCCTTGCGGATCACCGGTTGCCAGGCCTTGTTCATGCAGCGCAGGAGCTCGGTGTAGAAGGTCCGAGCGGTCGCAACCGACGTCACGGCGTACCGCGGCGCCTTGCACCGGGCCGCGGGCAGCCGCCCGGCCCGGTAGAGCGGATTCTTCGTCAGGACCGCCGGCTGGGGCGGCGCGCTGACCCGCTCCGACGGCTCGGCCGACGCCACCGAGGGCGTGACCGACGCCAGCGCCTTCCGCGCGTCCTCCACGTCGGACGCGGCCTGCTCGCCCGGCGACTCCTTCGCGCTACACCCCATCACCAGCAGCCCGACCAGCACGCAGGCCGTCCATCCCCGTGTTTTCACCGCCCGACGATACCCCGGCAACAGCAGTCCCGTAAGAGAACGCTCTTTCGGGTGGGACGGTTTTCGGCAGAGTCATTGCTTAAGTCGGCGCGGCGGCCTACTGTGTGCCGCACCTGTCCCTCAAACCGCCCGTTGGGGAGATCATGTTCGTGAAGCGTCGAAGTCTTGCGTTGGTCGCGGCAGTCGCGGTCGCGGCGCCGGTGGGGCTGGCCGCGGTGCCGGCCGAAGCTCACGGCGGCAGTCAGCGCGTGGTGGGGTACTACACGCAGTGGAGCGGGTACGACCGCAACTTCCTGGTCAGTGACCTGGTGAAGAACGGCACCGCGGCCAAGCTCACCCACCTGAACTACGCGTTCGGGTTCCTGGACGAGCAGGGCAAGTGCGTGAGCAGTGACGCCTGGGCCGACTACCAGCGGCCGTTCAGCGCCGAGCAGAGTGTGAGCGGCAAGGCCGACGTCGAGGGCCAGCCGCTGGCCGGCAACCTGAACCAGCTCAAGCAGCTGAAGAAGAAGTACCCGAAGCTGCGGATCAGCATTTCGCTCGGCGGCTGGACCGGCTCGAAGTACTTCTCGAACGCCGCGCTCACGCCCGCCAGCCGGGCCGCGCACGTGAGGTCCTGCCTGGACCTGTGGATCAAGGGCAATCTGCCGGGCGCTCCGGCCGGCGCGGCCAAGGGTGTGTTCGACGGCATCGACCTGGACTGGGAGTGGCCGGGCAGCGAAGGCAACCCGGGCAACGTCATCCGGCCCGAGGACAAGCAGAACTTCACCGCGCTGGTGCGCGAGTACCGCAAGCAGCTGGACCGGATGTCCTGGCCGTTCAGCGGCCGCTACACGCTGTCGGCGTTCCTGCCGGCCGCGCCGGCCCAGGTGGACAACGGGTTCGAGGTGAAGAAGCTGTTCAAGGATCTCACCTTCGCCACCACGCAAGGCTACGACTACCACGGCGCCTGGGATCCGGTCACCAACCAGCAGTCGGCGATCGACGGCCCGGCCGGCGACCCGTCGACCGCGGAGTTCAGCTCCCAGGTGACGATCGACGCGTACCTGTCCCGGGGCGCGCCGCGGCACAAGCTGGTGATGGGCGTGCCGTTCTACAGCCGCGGCTGGACCGGCGTGACGAACCAGAACAACGGGCTCTTCCAGCCGGCCACCGGTCCGGCGCCGGCGACGTACGAAGCCGGGTACGAGGACTACCGGCTGCTGAAGGCGAAGTTGAGCCAGTTCACCGTGCACCGGGACGAGCAGGCCGGGTTCGCCTGGCTCTTCGACGGCACCACCTTTTGGACCTGGGACGACCCGGTCGAGATGAAGCGCAAGGCGCAGTACATCTCCCAGCGCAAGCTCGGCGGCGCGATGATCTGGTCCCTCGACGGCGACACCGCCGACGGTGAACTGATCACCGCCCTGCACCGCAACCTGCGCTGACCGCTGAACCTCCACCACTCATCAACCTCTCACCGGGGCACCGCCCAGTGGGCGACAGGCCGCGATCCGGAGGGTTAATGAGTGGTGGGGGTCCGCGTCCGTTCCTAGAGTGACGCCGGTGGACGTCGAAACGCTGGCTGCTCGTTTCAGCGCGCGCAATGCGGAGCCGGTTCTCGTCGGGCACTCGGGCGCGACCGTCGTCCGCCTCCGACGCGGCGCGGAAACCCTGTACTACAAGGAAGATCCGGCCGTCGGCGCCGACGCCGACCGACTGGTCTGGCTGAGCGGCACCGGCTTCCCGTGCCCGCGCGTCCTGGATCGCGGCGACGGCTGGATGCTCACCTCGGAGCTGCCGGGCCGGGATGCGTCGCAACCATGGCCCGCCGCCGACCGCCCTCACGTCCTCGCCGCGATCGCCGCCGGCCTGCGCGAGCTGCACGCCCTGCCGCCGGACTGTCCCTTCCGGTCGCCGTTCCCGGGCTCGGCCCAGGTTGTGACCCACGGCGACTACGCGGCACCGAACGTCTTCGTGGACCCGGACACCCTGCGCTTCGCCGGCGTCCTGGACATCAGCCGCCTCGGCCTCGGCGACCGGTACGTCGACATCGCGCTGATGGTGAAGAGCCTGTCCGGCCGGCTCAACCCCCAGTACGGCGGTCCGCCCGCCGCCCGCACCTTCGCCACGGCGTACGGCGCGGACCCGGACGACCCGCGCATCCCTTACTACACAGCGCTCGACGACTCCGGGGACTTCTGAGCGGTCGAGCGGAAAGCGCGGCGGTAGGCACTCGGGGTGGTGCGGACCGTGGCGGCGGAGGTTGACCGCCGATGGGGGACCTGTCGCACGTGCCTCGCTCGCGCACCGGGTGCACCCTGTTCCTCTTCCACCCCGAAGGTGGTCAGTTCCGTTCCTGCAGCTCGGTCGGCGCCCCGTGCACCGCCGGGATCGTGCCGAGCTTGCCGGCCTGGAAGTCCTCGAAGGCCTGGACGACCTCGGCGCGGGTGTTCATCACGAACGGGCCGGCCATCGCGATCGATTCGCGGATCGGGCGGCCGCCGAGCACCAGGACGTCGAGGTTCGGCTCGGCCTGCGGTTGCGAGGTGCTCGCGGCGGTCCGGATGGTGTCGCCGGGACCGAAGACGGCCAGCTGGCCCTTGCGGAACGGGCGACGCTCCGCGCCGACCGTGCCCTGACCGGCCAGGACGTAGACGAGCGCGTTGTACTCCGGCTGCCAGGGCAGCACCAGCTCCGCGCCCGGGCTCACCGTGGCGTGCACCAGCGTGATCGGCGTGTGGGTGGAGCCGGGGCCGTCGTACCCGTCGACCGAGCCGGCGATGACCCGGATCAGCGCGCCGCCGTCGGCGGTCGAGAGCAGTGCGGAGTCGCCGCCGCGGATGTCCTGGTAGCGCGGGGCGGCCCACTTCTGCGCCTTCGGCAGGTTGACCCAGAGCTGGATGCCGTGGAACAGGCCGCCGCTCAGCACCAGGTGCTCCGGCGGGGTCTCGATGTGCAGCAGGCCGCTGCCGGCGGTCATCCACTGGGTGTCGCCGTTGGAGATCACGCCGCCGTTGCCCTGCGAGTCCTGGTGCTCCATGATTCCGTCGAGCATGTAGGTGACGGTCTCGAAGCCGCGGTGCGGGTGCCACGGGGTGCCCTTCGGCTCGCCCGGCGCGTACTCCACTTCACCCATCTGGTCCATGTGGATGAACGGGTCGAGCTCGCGCAGGTCCACCCCGGCGAAGGCCCGCCGGACCGGGAAACCTTCGCCCTCGTAGCCGTGCGGCGCCGACGTCACCGACCGGACCGCGCGCTCCCGGGCGACGGCCGGGTCGGGCTGGTGGACGCGCGGCAGCACGGTGATGTCGTTCACGGTCACGGCGGGCATGGTGGTCTCCTCGCTGACAGGTAGTTCAAATATAAACTAAACACTTCAACCGCGGCAACCGCCGAAGTGTTCCCGGCCGCCGGAACGACGACGGGGCCCGGACAGGCGACCACCTGTCCGGGCCCCGCACACGCGTCGGTCAGTCGACCTTGACCAGATCCTTCTCGGCCGGCTTCGGCTCGACCCGCAGCGTCTCGCCCTCGATGTCGACCTTCGGCGTGATCCGGTCCAGCCACCGCGGGAACCACCAGGCGCGGTCGCCGAGCAGCGTCAGCACGGCCGGCACCAGCGTCATCCGGACCACGAAGGCGTCGATCAGCACGCCGACGGTCAGGCCGAAGCCGATCGTCTTGATGATCGGGTCGTGCACCAGGATGAAGCCCGCGAACACCGCCGCCATGATCAGCGCGGCCGCGGTCACCACCCGGGCGCCGTGACCGACACCCTGGATGGTCGCCTCGGCGGCGTGCTTGCCGTGCACGAACTCCTCCCGGACCCGGGACACGATGAACACCTCGTAGTCCATCGCCAGCCCGAACAGGATGCCCATCATGATGATCGGCAGGAAGCTGACCAGCGGGCCGGGAGTGTCGACGCCGAGCAGCTCCGCGCCCCAGCCGAGCTGGAAGACGCCGACGGTGATGCCGAACGTCGCGCCGATCGTGAACAGGAAGCCCAGCGTCGCCTTCAGCGGCACCAGGATCGACCGGAACGCCAGCAGGAGCAGCAGGAACGACAGCCCGATCACCACCAGCAGGTACGTCGGCAGCGCGTCGGTCAGCTTCTGCGAGACGTCGACGCCGATCGCGGTGTTGCCGGTCACCGAAACCTCGGCGCCGTTCTGCGCCAGCGGCTTGATCACGTCGCGCAGCTCGCCGACCAGGTCGGACGTCTGCTCACTGGCCGGCCCGCTGGCGGGGATGACGCTGATCAGCCGGGTGGCGCCGTTCTCGCTGGCCGGGCCGGGCTGCACCGCGACCACGTCCTTGAGGCCCTTCGCCGCACCGGTCACCTGCTCGACGAGCGCGCCGGACTGCTGCGCGTCGGGCGTCTTGACGACGACCACGAGCGGCCCGTTCGAGCCCGGTCCGAAGGCGGCCGCGGACAGGTCGTAGGCGATCCGCTGGTTCGAGTTCTCGGGCGCGGTCGCGCCGTCGGGCATCGCCAGCCGCATGTCCTGCACGGGCAGCGCCAGCACGCCCAGGCCAATGATGCCGAGAGCAACGATCGGGACGCGGAAGCGGGTCACCAGCCGGGCCCAGCGGAAGCCGAAGCCCTCGGTCGGCTCGGCCGTGGCGCCGGCCTGCCGGAGCTTGCGCGGCAGCACCCGCCGCCCGACGAAGCCGAGCATCGCGGGCAGCAGGGTCAGTGCGACGAGGACGGCGGTGAGCACGGTCGCCGCCGCGGCCAGCCCCATCGCGGTCAGGAACGGCACCCCGACCAGGCTCAGCCCGGCCAGCGCGATCACGACGGTCGCCCCCGCGAACAGTACGGCGGAACCGGCGGTCGCCGTCGACCGCGCGACCGACTCCTCCGGGTCCATCCCCTCGGCCAGCTGCGAACGGTGCCGGGAGCTGATGAACAAGGCGTAGTCGATGCCGACCGCCAGGCCGAGCATCAGTGCCAGGATCGGCGCGGTCGAGGAGATCTCCACCACCGAGGTGAGCAGGAACAGACCCGCCATCCCGGCGACGACACCGATCAGGGCCGTCAGCAACGTCATGCCGGCGGCGACCAGCGAGCCGAACGTGACGATCAGTACGACGGCGGCGATGGCGACGCCGATCGCCTCGGTGCTGCCGATCTCCGGCGGGCCACCGACCACGGTGCCACCCGGCACGACCTGGAGATCGGCCGAGCTGAGCGCGTCCAGTCCGTCGTACGCGTCCTTGGTGGCCTCGGGCAGCTCGTCGGCGGTGGTACCGAACTGGACCTGCACCAGGCCCGTCGTACCGTCGGGGCTGATCGCCTTGCTGGTGTACGGGTCGACCGCGGCCACCACGTCCGGCACCTTGGTGACCTCGGCGACGGTCTTGCCGACCGCGGTCTTCACCGCCGGGTCCATCAGCGTCTTGCCGGCCGGGGCCTTGACCACGACACTCGCCGACGCGCCGCTCGCGGTCGGCAGGTCCTTGGCCAGCGCGTCGAGCGCGCGCTGCGACTCGGTGCCGGGGATCGAGAAGGTGTTCGCGGTCTGGCCGCCGAGCGTCAACGCGCCGACGCCGAGCAGGACCAGCAGGAAGGTCCAGATCGCCGCGACGATGCGGCGGCGCTGGTAGGAGAACCGGCCGAGCCGGTACAGGAGGTTGGCCATCAGGCAGTACGTCCGTTCGGGCGAAGGGTCCGGGCAGGCGTCAGGGGGTCGGCGGGGGCCGCAGCAGGCGGCGGAAAGCGGTGTCGCAGAGTTCGCGCAGTTCCTCGTCGGAGCGGCCGTCGGGGTGGCGGCACTCGCCGAGCAGGCCGTTGATCGCGAACTTGGCGATCTCCTGCTCCAGCCGGTCCGCGCCGCGGCCGGCCAGGATGTGGGTGAGCTCGATGCCGTCGGCCACCAGGTCGGCGAACTCGGGCATCTCCTCCATCGTGGGCAGCACGTCCTGCAGTACGGCGATCAGGCCGCGCAGCTCGACCGCCAGCGCGCTGAACCGGGTGATCGCCAGCTCCTGGGCCTCGGCCGGCGGCAGCTGGGAGGCCTCGGCCACCACGTCCTTCAGCGCCTGCTGGGACGGCGCGAGCACGGCCGCCAGCACCGCGGCCTTGCCGTTGAAGTGGTAGAGCACGGTCGCCTTCGAGCAGCCGGCCGCGGTCGCGATGTCCTGCAAGGAGGTCGCGCTGTACCCCTTGCTCGCGAACAGCGCCATCGCCTGCTGCTCGATCTCCCGCCGGGTGCGCTCCCGGGCCGGGCTGGTCTCTGCCATGTTCGCCAGTGTTGCTGACCGATCGGCCAGGATTCAACCGATCGGTCAGGATTGTGCCTCAGGTCACCTGGTGGTTCCTGGTTGCAGCTTCTTGCAACCGGTTCACGGTCTCCGGCGCTGGTCTGTAGGTGACTGCCATGACACTGTCTGTGACGCATCCTTCTCCGGACTCGGGGGTCGTGGCCGGGGGAGCCGTCCGTTGCTTTGGGGGTTGTTTCTGCATGTCTGCTTCTCGACGATCACGTCGTACGGCCGGTTCGGCTGCTACGGCGCTGCTGCTGTTGTGCACAGGATTGGCGGTGACTCCGGCCGAAGCCGGCACGACCGCGGTGCACACGGCGCTGTTCACGGGTGCTCGCCCGTCGGCGACCCGGATTCCGTTCTCGATCTCCGACAAGGTGTCGGCCTCGGTTGATGTTGCTACCGGCAACTTGATGGTCACCACGTCCGACCTGGCGCTGCCCGGCATCCAGGGCGATCTGCAGCTGGGGTTGACCTACAACAGTCTGCGCCTCGGGTCGGGCGCCGCCTTGCCGTCGGGGTCGGCCGGCGTGGGCTGGGCGATGCGGGTCGGTCAGGACACCAAGGTGATCCTGAACGACGACAACTCGGTGCTGTACCTCGCGCCGGAAGGCCGCGAAGGCGTGTTCAAACCGTTGACGTCGACGACGTACACGCCGCCGGCGGGGTTCAAGGTCGCGATGGTGAAGACCACGTCGGGCTGGACGATCACCGACCACGCCAGCAACGAGGTCTCGACGTTCAACTCCTCGGGCCAGCTCGTCTCGATCAAGGACCGCAACGGTCAGACCGCGACGTTCACCTACACCACCGGCAAGCTGTCCCAGGTCGTCTCGACCCGCGGCGGAACCGGCGCGAAAACGGCGGACCTGACCTGGTCGGGCAACCTGGTGACGATCGCGCAGACCGGTGACGACGGTACGCCGCGCAGCGTCGGCTACACCTACACAGGCGGCAAGCTGACCAAGATCACCGACCCGACCTCGAAGTCCACCCAGTTCGGGTACGACGCGACCACCGGTGACCTGACCACGATCACCAACGGCGAGGGCAAGCAGACCGCGATCCAGTACGACGCCTCGCACCGGGTGAAGAAGGTGACCCAGCAGAACCCGGCCGGTGGCGCGGCGACCCGGTTCACCTACTACTCCTCCGGTGAAACCTACGTCGCGGACCCGAACAACACCGCCACCAACCCCTACGACGGGCCGCAGACCTACTACCGGCTGAACGCCCAGGAACTGGTCACGTCGGCCGCCGACCCGCTGGGCCGGTCTCGGTCGAAGACCTACACCGCGTTCAACGATGTCGCCACCTCCACCAACGGCGTCGCCGGCGTCACGACCTACGGCTACAACCCGGCCGTCAACGGTGGTGAGTCGCTGACCGGGGTGACCTCGGCGATGGGTGCGGACTCGACCGCGTCGTACGCCAACACCGGGCCTGCGAAGTACCTGCCGTCGGGCGGTACCGACACCCAGGGCAACAACAAGTTGTTCACCTACGACGGAGCCGGGAACCCGCTCAGTTCGGCGAACAGTTCGGCGACAACAACGTCGAACGTCGACTACAACGCCGACGGCACGCTGAACACCTCGACCGATCCGCGGGACAACGTCACCGACTACACCGCCGACGCCAACCACCAGATCACCAACATCGCCCCGCCCACCGGGTCGAGCCTGCTGCCGGTAGTGGCCGCCTACGACGGCTTGGGGCGGCTGCACAGCGTCCGTGACGGCCGCGGACTGCGCACCATCTACGCCTACGACCGCGCCGACCGGATCAAGACCATCCAGTACTCCGACACCACCCCCGACGTGGCGTTCACCTACGACGGCGCCGGCAACGTGCTGACCCGCACCGACGCCTCCGGGACCACGACGTACACCTACGACGCCCAGAACCGCGTCACCTCCCGCACCTCCACCTCCGGCGGCGGCACCCTCGGCTACGGCTACGACAAGGCCGGCAACCTCACGAGCAAGACCGACGCGCGTGGCACCACCACCTACACCTACGACAACGCCAACCAGGTCGTGTCGATGACCACCCCGAACGGCCAGGTCACCGCGTTCGGCTACGACGCCAACGCCAAGCGCACCGACACCTGGTTCAACACCAACACCGCCCGGACGACGTTCGCCGCGCACACCAAGACCACGTTCGACAAGGCCGGCCGGATCTCGCGGACCTGGACGTCCCGCGCCTCCAACGACGCCACCAAGGTCTACGACACCTCCTTCTGCTACTCGCCCTACGTCTCCGGCCAGTCCTGCCCGTCCGCGTCCGCCACCACCGACACCGGCGTCATCCGCTGGTCGACCAACAACCTCAACGCGGCCCGGTCGATCTATAGCTACGACACCTCGAACCGGCTCACCGGTGTCACCAACTTCGGCGGCCACGACTACACCTACGCCTACGACAAGGCCGGCAACCGGACCTCGACGAAGATCGACGGCGTCCAGGTCCAGGGCCTGGCCTACAACAGCGGCAACCAGATCAGCTCCGCCGGCTACAGCCACGACGCCGCCGGCAACCGCACCGCCGACCCGGCCCAGGGCACCTTCACCTACAACGCCGCCGGCCAGATGACGACCCGCACCAACGGTTCGTCGTCCAGCAGCTACACCTGGGGCGGCGGCGACCAGAACGAACTCGTCTCCACCACCACCGGCACCAGCACCACCAGCTACGTCTACGGCCAAAGCGACCGCAACGGCGTACCGATCATCCAGTCGTTCACCAAGAACGGCCAAACCAGCTACCTCGACACCGACCCCACCGGCTCACCCATCGCCCTCACCACCGCAACCGGCGTCGACTACTACACCCTCGACAACCAAGGCTCACCCGTCGGCCTGGTCAACAACACCGGCGCCGTGACCGCCACCTACACCTACGACCCCGCCGGCAAACAGCTGACCGCCACCGGCACCTCCGCCACCATCAACCCCCTGCGCTACACCCAAGGCCTGCTCGACGACCAAACCGGCTGGCTCAAACGAGGCGTCCGCTGGCACGACACCACCACCGCCAACTGGGTAAGCCAAGACCCACTCAGCCAACTCCTCGAACCCGGCGCCGCTAGCCGTTACGCCTACGCCAACGGCAATCCGGTCAATCTCACGGACCCCACTGGCCTGTACGGGTACGACGAACTCTATGACGACCTGAACCTCATCGGTAGCACCATTGGAATCCTCGGTGTCAGCGGCGGCATTGTCGGCTCCGTCGTGCCCGTGGTCGGTACGGGGACCGGCGCCTTTCTCGGTGGCGCGGCCGGATTGGGAGCCGGTCTTGGAATCGTGACGAACCGAAGACTTCTCGACGACGATGACGACTAGTTAGGGACCGCGTTCGTGAGATGGCGCCGAGCGGGCGTCATCTCACGAACGCTAGTCAAATGACAGCTGCTTTAAGTGCTTCAATCTTCTGGCGCAGCACATCACGGTAAAAAGCGGCTAGCATTCTGCCCCGGTAGATCGCCCAACCTTCGTTGCTTCGTGCTTCGATGGTGACGCTGGAGGTCTCGGAGGCGGCACGTCCCCAATGTACGTCGACAATGACAGGTGCCGCCTCTTCCGGTTTCGGATGCCCTAGTAGGCCCCAGAATCGGAATGAAGGCCGCGAGCCGAACGAGGCGGTCAAACCGTTGTCCTGCTTGCGGTCGACGCGTCCTCCTTCGCGCTCGACGGCGGCCGTGAAAACTGCTGTCAATTCAGCGGAATCCAGATGCGTCCTCCACTCCTCTCGCATCGTGTACGGTTTTGTGTTCAAGAATTCCATGGCTCATACTGTAGTCGTATGGAGCGCCCTGCAGTTGGGGATCGGCTCAGTATTTTTCTCTCTTGTCGTCCATCTTCGTGGCGCCGCGCCCGCAGCGACTATCACAAGCTCTGCGGCAGTCAAGCAGTCCAACCGTCTGTGCTGACAAGAATCTCCACCGGTGCGCGATCGTGGCCACCGAGAGGACTCCTCCCGGTGGTCACGCAGTCGCTCGGCGACAACTGATCCGCGAAGCCGGTCATTCGGCCGACATCGCTGGTCACGCCTGTCAGGCGTTCGTGCTGTCATGCGGGCCGTGCGGGGTGACGCGGCGTCCAGGCGTGGCTACGCCAGTCTTGCCGGCGCCTGACCCGGCGGCGACGCGGTTCCGGCGGCCAGCGGCGGGCGTGGCAGACTCCTGTCTTGTGACGGCGGAGATTCTGGATGGCAAGGCGGCCGCGGCGGCGATCAAGGACGAGCTGAAGGTCCGGGTGACCAAGCTTGCCGAGCAGGGAGTGGTGCCGGGGCTCGGCACGATCCTGGTGGGGGACGACCCGGGCAGCCGGGCGTACGTGGCGGGCAAGCATCGGGACTGCGCGGCCGTCGGGATCGCCTCGATCGAGGTGGTGCTTCCGGCGGACGCGACCGAGGGCGACATCGCGGCCAAGGTGCGCGAGCTGAACGAGAACCCGGCCTGCACCGGTTTCATCGTCCAGCTGCCGCTGCCCAAGCACGTCGACACCAACGCGATCCTCGGGCTGATCGACCCGGCCAAGGACGCCGACGGCCTGCACCCGGTCAGCCTCGGCAAGCTGGTGCTCGGGCAGGACGGCCCGTTGCCGTGTACGCCGAAGGGCTGCGTCGAGCTGCTCCGCCGGTACGACGTACCGATCGCCGGCGCGCACGTGGTCGTCGTCGGCCGGGGCGTCACCGCCGGCCGGCCGATGGGGCTGCTGTTCACGCGTAAGAGCGAGAACGCCACGGTCACCCAGTGCCACACCGGCACCAAGGACCTGGCCGCGGTGGTTCGCACCGGCGACATCGTGATCGCGGCCGCCGGGTCGGCCGGGCTGATCACCGCCGACATGGTCAAGCCGGGCGCGGTGCTGCTCGACGTCGGAACCAGCCGCGGCGCCGACGGCAAGATCGTCGGCGACATCGCGCCGGCCGCGCGGGAGGCCGCCGCCTGGATCGCGCCGATGCCCGGCGGGATCGGCCCGATGACCCGGGCGATGCTGCTCACCAATGTGGTCGAGGCCGCCGAGGCGGCCGTCGCCGCCGGAGCGCCCGGGGCGCCCGGAGCTGCAGGCACGAGCACCGCCTCGGCGGGCGGCGACGCGGGGGCGGCCGGCTGATGGCGGCTGCTGCCGAGCGGCGCAGCGAGTGGCCGCTCACGCTCTGCGCGGCGGTCGGGCTGACCGGGCTGGTCGTGATGACCTTCTACGACTGGCGCAACGGCGTCGTGGTGTTCGCGGGCAGCGTCCTGCTGGCCGGCTTGCTGCGGGCCGCGCTCAGCGACGACGCCGCCGGCTTGCTGCACGTCCGCGGCCGGATGTTCGACACCGCCCTCCTGCTCGGCGTCGGCGCCGCCATCCTCCTGCTCGGCCTCATCGTCCCGAACTGACCCCGAAAACACCTGCGTCCGAAGAACCTCGCGCTCCAGCGCAGGGTTCTTCGGACGCAGCAGCTGAGTGGATCAGCCGATCAGGCCGAGCTGCTGGACCGCGTCGCGCTCCTCGGCGAGCTCGGCGGCACTGGCGTCGATCCGGCCGCGGGAGAAGTCGTTGATCTCCAGGCCCTGCACGATCTCCCAGTTGCCGTCCTTGGTGATCACCGGGAACGACGAGATCAGCCCCTCCGGTACGCCGTACGAGCCGTCGGACACGACCGCCATCGACAGCCAGTCGCCGTCGGCCGACCCGCGCAGCCAGTCGCGGGTGTGGTCGATCGTGGCCGCCGCGGCCGACGCGGCCGAGGAGGCGCCGCGGGCCTCGATGATCGCCGCGCCGCGCTTCTGCACGGTCGGGATGAAGTCGTTCTCCAGCCAGGTCTGGTCGTTGACGACCTCGGCGGCGTTCTTGCCGGCCACCTCGGCGTGGAAGATGTCCGGGTACTGGGTGGCCGAGTGGTTGCCCCAGATCGTCAGCTTCTTCAGGTCGTTGACGCTGGTGCCGGTCTTCTTGGCCAGCTGTGCCAGCGCGCGGTTGTGGTCCAGCCGGGTCAGCGCGGAGAACCGCTCGGCCGGGATGTCCGGCGCGTTGCTCTTGGCGATCAGCGCGTTGGTGTTGGCCGGGTTGCCGGTGACGGTGACCCGGATGTCGTCGGCGGCGTGGTCGTTCAGCGCCTTGCCCTGGCCGGTGAAGATCGCGCCGTTGGCCTCGAGCAGGTCACCGCGCTCCATGCCCTTGGTCCGCGGCCGGGCGCCGACCAGCAGGGCGACGTTCGCGCCGTCGAAGATGGTGTTCGGGTCGTCGCCGATCTCGACCTTGGCCAGCGTCGGGAACGCGCAGTCGTCGAGCTCCATCACGACCCCCTCCAGCGCCTTCAGCGCCGGGGTGATCTCCAGCAGCCGCAGCTCGACCGGGGTGTCCGGGCCCAGCAGCGCACCGCTGGCGATCCGGAACAGCAGGCTGTAGCCGATCTGGCCGGCGGCGCCGGTGACGGCGACCTTCACGGGGGTAGTGCTCACGACACGCTCCTCAGAGGGGTTCGACGGGCTGACTTCTTCGGACGCTAGCAAGCCGACCGCCCCGTGGCGACGGTGGGGCCGGTGATCCGTACCACCTCACCCGCACCGGCGGACAGCGATCGTTCACCGGGTGGTCGCCGGCCGGACGAGGTGGCGCCGTGTGCAGGTCGCGAGGTGGCCGCAGGGTGTGCGCAGTCCCCTGACGTGTAAGGAGAATCCGATGAAGCTGTCCCGGCAGTTCGTCGCGCTCGGCGCCTCCGCGCTGACCGTCGGCGCCGCGCTGCTCGCCCCGCAGGTTTCCGGCACCGGCGCTCCCGCCGCCGCTCCGGCCGGCCGCGGTGCCGCCGACCAGGGCGTCGCCAGCCAGACCGTGCCCGGCGAGAACGCCGCCGTCGAGCGCGCCGCCGCTCGCGGCCGGGACGGCTTCGTGGTGGTGGGGCACCGCGGCGCTTCGGGCTACCGGCCTGAGCACACGCTGGCGGCGTACGAGCTGGCGGCGCGGATGGGTGCCGACTTCGTCGAGCCGGACCTGGTCACCACCAAGGACCGCGTGCTGGTCGCCCGTCACGAGCCGGAGATCGGCGGTACGACGGACGTCGCGTCGCGCCCCGAGTTCGCCGCGCGGAAGAAGACCAAGGACCTGGACGGTACGCCGGTGACCGGCTGGTTCACCGAGGACTTCACCCTGCAGGAGCTCAAGACGCTGCGCGCCACCGAGCGCATCCCGGCGCTTCGGCAGCAGAACACCGTGTTCAACAAGCGCTACCAGGTCCCGACCTTGCAGGAGGTGATCGACCTGACCAAGCGGCTGTCGCGTGAGCTCGGCCGGCCGATCGGGATCTACCCGGAGACCAAGCACCCGACGTACTTCCAGCGCCAGGGACTCGCGCTGGAGCCGGAGCTGGTGAAGGTGCTGAACCGCAACGGCCTGAACCGCCCGGGCGCGAAGGTCTTCGTGCAGTCCTTCGAGGTGGCGAACCTGAAGGCGCTCGACCCGCAGCTGCGCGTTCCGCTGGTGCAGCTGACCAGCGCCTCCGGTGCGCCGTACGACTTCGTGGCGGCGGGGGACAAGCGCACGTACGCCGACGTGGTCAGCGCGGCCGGGCTGCGCGAGGTGGCGACGTACGCCGAGGGTGTCGGGCCGGCGAAGGACCAGGTGATCCCGGTCGACTCCAGCGGCAAGCTCGGCGCCCCGACCGCGCTGGTCGGCAACGCGCACCGGGCCGGGCTGGTCGTCCACCCGTACACCTTCCGGGTGGAGAACAACTTCCTGCCGGTGAGCCTGCGCAGCTCCGCGGTCCCCGCGGAGTCCGGCGACCTGTTCGGCGAGATCGCGGCGTTCCGGAAGGCCGGGATCGACGGGCTGTTCTCCGACAACGCCGACATCGCGGTCGCCGCGGCCACCGAGGCGCGCTGACCGTACGGCGCAGACGGTACGCCGTCCGGACGCGGGCTCCGGCGGTGGCAGGATGACCGGGTGGAACGCAAGGTCGAGTCCGGCACAGCCACCGTCGAGGCCGCGGCGGACGGCACGTTCGTGCTGCGGGTGGACGGGTCGCTGCAGTCGCAGGTCGACCTGGCCGACCCGTCGCACCTCGGCTTCGAGTACATGCGCCGGATCGGTGACGTCGCCGACGTGGTCGCGCCGCGGCGGCAGCCGGTGTCGGTGCTGCACGTCGGCGGGGCCGGACTGACGCTCGCCCGGTACGTCGCGGCGACCCGGCCGCGGTCGCGGCAGATCGTGCTGGAGCCGGACGAGGACCTGACCGAGTTCGTCCGCGAGGTGCTGCCGCTGCCGAAACGGTCCGGGATCAAGGTGCGGCCGGTGACCGGACGAGCCGGGATCGGCGCCGTGTACGACGACTCGGTCGACCTGGTCGTCGTCGACGCGTTCGTGCGGGAGGCCGTGCCGGCGAACCTGGTCACCGCGGAGTTCGCGGCCGAGTGCGCCCGGGTGCTGCGGCCGGCCGGCGTCCTGGTGCACAACCTGATCGACGGCTCGGCCGGGCTGGGCTTCGTCCGCCGGGTCGCGGCCACGGTGCGCGAGGCGCTCGGCGGCGGGGTGGTGCTTGCCGAGCGCAAGGTCCTGCGCGGCAAGGCGTTCGGCAACGTCGTGCTGGCGGCGTCGCGACAGCCGGTGCCGGACCTGACCGCGGTGGGGCGGCGCGCGCAACCGCCGTACGAGGTGATGCCGCTGGCCGAGCTGGCCGGCAAGGCGGAGCCGCTGACCGACGCGGAGTCGTTCCTCTCGCCCGCGGCGCCGTCGGGCACCTTCGGGAAGTGAACAATTCGGCGTCAGCTTGTCCGTGCGTCCGGTCCGCGGCGGCACCGGGACCGGTAGCGTTTCCGGAGTGTCCGACGCGAGAGTTTCGACCCTGACCTACTACCCGGTGAAGGGCCTGGCCGGGGTGTCCGTCGAGCGGGCCGAGGCCGGTGCGGCCGGCCTGCAGCACGACCGGAGCTTCATGCTGGTCGAGCCCGACGGCACCTTCCTGAGCCAGCGCAGCCTGCCCGCGATGGCGCGGCTGCACGTCGACGTGCTCGACGACGGCGCCGGACTGCGGCTGTCGGCCGACGGCGCGAACGACCTCGAGATCCAGGTCGCGTACGACGGCAAGCGGCGCGACGTCAGCCTGTTCGGCAAGTGGTTCGGGGCCGGGGTGGTCCAGGACCCGGCGGCGGACGCGTGGTTCACCGAGCAGCTCGGCCGGTCGGTGGCACTCGTCCGGGTCACCCCCGAGCACGAGCGGCCGGGCTGGGGCGTGCACCCCGGACAGACTCTCTTCGGCGACGCGCACGCACTGCTGATCGTGTCGGTGGCGTCCATCGACGAGCTGAACGCGCGCATCGTGGAGGGCGGCGGCGAGCCGATCCCGGTGAACCGCTTCCGGCCGAACATCGTCGTCTCCGGCTGGCCCGAGCCGCACACCGAGGACACGGTGCTGACCGCGTCGGTCGGCACGCTCGAGCTCGGCTACGCCGCCCGCGCGATCCGCTGCGCCGTCCCGACGGTGAACCAGGCGACCGGCGAGAAGAACGGCCCCGAGCCGACCCGCACGCTCGCGCGGTACCGGCGCCAGCCCGACTACGGCGGCGGCGTCAGCTTCGGCCTGAAGGCAGCCGTGCTGCAGCCCGGCACAGTTGCCGTCGGCGACGTCTTCACGGTCCACGAGTGGCTGCCCGAGGGCTCCGACCCGGCGCCCTCGACGCGGTAGAGCCCTCCCTGTCGGTCGGTGGACAGATTCACAGGGTCAGCGGGACGCCTGGCGTGGGCAGGGCGAGGCGGGCAGCCAGGCCGGCAGCGGCGAAGGTCTTCTCGAGGTGGTCGGGGCCTTCGGTGAAGTGCGCCCAGCCTTCCGTGTGAACGGGGACGATCGCCGCAGCGGCGAGCAGGTGGGCTGCTTCGGCGGCGGCTTCGGAGGTGAGGGTGAGTGGCCGGCCGTCGAGCAGCGGAGTTCGGGCGGCACCGGCGAAAAGTACGGCGATGTCGATGCTGCGGGCACTGACACCGGGTACGGCCCCGGCGGTGACCCGCTCGGCCAGCTCAGCGACCAGCGGTACCGAGGCGTTGTCGCCGGAGACGTACACCGTGGGCAGGTCGTCGGCGGTGAGCAGGAAGCCGGTGACGACACCGGTCACCGGCTCGCAGCCGTCCGGGCCGTGCTGGGCGGGCACACCGGTGATGGTGAGTGTGCCGCCGGCTGGGCGCGGCAACTGCATCGACCGCCAGGGCTGAAGACCGTGTACGCCGTCGATCCGGGCCGCGGCGTCAGGAGTCGACAGGACGAGGGGGACCGACCCGAGCAGAGCGCGGCCGGCGTCGTCCAGGTTGTCCTTGTGCTGGTCGTGGGACAGCAGCACGACATCGATCGGGGCGAGGTCCTCGGGCTGCCGGGCAGGGCCGGTGAGCTTCTTCACCACGCGTCCCGGGAGCTGGTACTCGCCGGGCGGGTCGAACGCCGGATCGGTCAGCAGGCGCAGACCGCCGAGCTCGAGCAGGGCTGTCGGTCCGCCGATGTGGGTGAGCTTCATGACTCGATCCTGCGGTTCGGCGGCTGGGCACGCCATTGGCCCGCGAGCCATGCTTGCTTAAGATCGGGCCATGCGCACGGTTGCGGTGCTCGCCTTCGACGGGATCAGCCCGTTCCACCTCTCGGTGCCGTGCCTGGTCTTCGGCGACCGGCTGGGGACCGAGCACCTGTACGACGTCCAGGTCTTTGCCGAGCAGGCCGGACGGCTCGGCACGAACGCCGGCTTCGGCTTGCACGTCGAGCGCGAGCTGGACGTGCTCCGGACCGCGGACCTGGTGATCCTGCCCAGCTGGACGCCCGGTGTCACCCCGTCGCCTCGGCTGCTCGACGCGATCCGCGCAGCTCACCTGCGGGGAGCGACCGTCGTCGGCCTGTGCCTCGGCTCCTACCTGGTCGCCGCGAGCGGGATCGCCGCCGGGCGCGAGGTCGTCACCCACTGGTACTGGGCCGAGGACCTGCAGAAGCGGTACGCCGACCTGCGGGTGCGGGCCGACGTGCTCTGGTCGGACCTGGGGGACGTGGTGACGTCGGCAGGGACCGCCTCGTCGCTCGACTGCTGCCTGCACCTCGTCCGCGCCCACCACGGGGTCGAGGTCGCCGAGCAGCTGGCCCGGCGGATCGTGGTCGCGCCGCACCGCAGTGGAACGCAGGCCCAGTACATCCCGGTCCCGGTCCCTCCGGAGGAGGCCGACGACGTGATCGAGAAGGCGATGGTGTGGGCGCGGGCCCGGCTCGACCGGACCATCTCGCTCGACGAGTGGGCCGCAGCGGTTGCCCTGTCGCGGCGGACGTTCACCCGGCAGTTCCGCGCCCGGACCGGGGTGAGCGGGCAGGCGTGGTTGCTCCGCCAGCGGCTGGATCGGGCCCGGTCACTGCTGGAGACCACTGACCACCCGGTCGAGCGGATCGCGACGGCGAGCGGCTTCGGCAGCAGTGCCGCACTACGGCACCACTTCCGGCAGGTCCTGGGCACCACCCCGCAACGCCACCGCCAGGACTTCACCCGCCTCGCCGGCTAGCCCGGCTCAGAACAGGAGCAGCAGGGTGTAGAAGGCCGGGGCGGAGAACATCACCAGCATGATCCAGGCCATCGTGCGGTGGCCGGGCTTCGTACGGTCGAGCGAGGAGGCGAAGGCCACGACGGCGCCCTCCTCGGTGTGCCGGCTCAGGCCCATCCGTTTCGCCGCTTCCGGGCGGCCGTCCGGGCGCTCGTCGGCCAGCGCGTCCGGCGGGATGCCGAACAGTGCAGGCCGGGCCGGTTCCAGATCGTCGCGCTCGGACATCCGGCCTCCCGCACGGTAGGTGGAGGCTCGAACCGACCCCGCCCCGGAGTCCGGGCTCGAGCACCTGCACCCATGGTCGCACCCCACGCCCAACCCAGCCGCCCGAAATCACCAACTGGTGGCGGGGATCTCGCTGGGTAGCCGCGCGGGCACTAGTCGAAGTCGACCACCCAGGCGACCCTCGTCCTCGTGGTGCAGACGCCCAGTAGACCGCAGAGTGCGCCCGTCTCGCGAGTCGCGGTGCCTCGGCCGACACCCAGCTCGTCCAGTCCGCAGTTGAACAGCGTGCGGGAGCTGTCGGCCTTCAGGCGGTCGAACGCTGTCTTGGCCGTCATGCTGTCCCCGCCGGCGGCGGCCTTCGACGAGCCGGTTTCCGCGACGTCGCCGCTGGAGGCCCGACCTTCGGCTTCGCTGCCCGCGCCGTCGGACAGATCATTGTTGCGGCGTAGCGGGGCGCAGCCGCGTTCCTGGCGAGCGTTGTCGACCAGGTGGAACAACTCCAGTTCCGCAGGGCTCATGTTGCCCTCGTCCTCCGGCGGCGGGCTGCTGGTCGTCGTACGCGTCGGGGTCGGCGTCCTCGTCGGCTGCGGGCCGGGGGAGTCCTCGTCCGGGGGCGGCTGGGGCGGGGTGGTCGCCCCTCCGGTCGGCGGGTCGGTCGGCGTACTGGTGGGCCGGCCCGTCGGCCCGTCCGTCGGCCAGTCCGTGGGGCCGTCCGTCGGCGCGTCGGTGGGTGCCGTCGTGCCCGGCGTCTGGCCCGGGGTCGGCGTCGTGGTCGGGACCGGCGTCGGGGTCGGCGTCTGGCCGGGCGTCGGCGGGGTGCTCGGCGTCGCCGTGGTCGGGGCCTCCGTGGTGACGGCCGCCGGGTCGGCCGACGCGGTGATGTAGGTGTCGTCGTCGCGGCTGACGTAGGGGATCGACGCGTCGGCCTGGTCGTTCTGCGGTTCGTGCAGCAGGATCCAGGAGATCGGCGTGATCACCAGGACGACGGATGCGATGGCGATCAGCGGTCGGCGGACCCGCGACGGTTGCGGGGCGGCCCTTCTGCTGCGCCGGCGCCGAGCGGTGGCTCCGGGCTCTGACATTTACCTACGTGTTCCCTTCACGGTCGCCCCCCAAGACGTGCCTCATTCGTCTCACCGCGGCGCTGGTGAGGTGCGCCCGATGGTCTGCAAGGACGGATCTACCCGTTGTCGTCACCGGTGAACCGGCGGCCGGTTGTCACCTCACCACCGACTCCGGCGAGCCGGTGGTGGGACCACGACAACATCTTGTGCTGACAAAACTTAGCTGCTGACCCGGCCGAAGTCCTGCACCCAGCTGCCCGAGCCCCAGTCGGACTTCACCTGGCCGGGATCGAAGCCGATGCCGATCCGGTTGTACTTGCAGTTCAGGATGTTGGCCCGGTGCCCGTCGCTGTTCATCCAGGCGGCGACCACGCGCTGCGGGGATTCGTAGCCGGCGGCAATGTTCTCGCCCCAGCCGGAACCGCGGAAGCCGGCCGCCTGGATCCGGTCGCCCGGGCCCTGGCCGTCGGGGTTGGTGTGGTCCAGGTAGTGCCGGCGCACCATGTCGGACGCGTGCCGGCCGGCGGCCTCGACCAGGCTGTCGTCGAGCTGCAGCGGACGGCAGCCCTGCCTGCGCCGGGCCTGGTTGGTCAGCTCCAGCACCTCGCGCTCCTGCGCGTTGGTCCCGCCACCGCCGGGCGGCGGGTCGTCCGGCGTCGGCTCGGTGGTCGGCGGCGGCGTGCTCGTGGTGGTGGTCGTGGTCGTGGTGGTCGTCGGCTTCGACGACGCCGGGCGCGGCTTCGGCTTGGCGGTGCCGCCGGCGATGGTCGGCGGGCCACTCGGCCGCACGGTCACGGTCGTCACCCCACCGGGCAGGGAGGTGATCACCGTCGTCGGCCCACCAGTGACCGGCGTGCCGGGAGTCGACTCTGCCGTTCCGAGGGTCGGCGTACCGGAGGGCGTGATGGTGGTGGTCATCCCGTTGGGCAGCGTCGCGGTGACGGTGGCCTGCGGCTTGCCGGTCTTGCCGGGCGCACCGGGAGAGGTGGAGTCGTCGACCGCGGCCGGACCGGAGTTGTCCTCGGCGACGTTCAGCACCTTGGTCGCGTCGTTGTCCGCGACCGCCGAGCCGTCACGGTTCGTCATCAGCCAGACGACAGGGCCGATGGCCAGCAGCACCGACAACGAGCTGACGACCGGGCCGACCAGACCACGGCTGCGTCGGGGCGCCGCTCGTCGGCCGCGGTGCCGCCCAGGGGTAGGCGAGTCCGTCATGGATGGGCGAATCCTCTTCGTTCGTTCGTACCGGAGTACTGCGTGCTTCCCCGCCCGTCCGTACCAGGTCCCCCCTGGTGACCGAACAAGGACCTTAACCGAGGCCGGAGGCCACCGTTACGGGAACGCTCACGGTCTTAACGCATCCCGAAGATTCGGCTCAGCCGCCGAAGTTCTGCACCCAGCTGCCGTTGCCCCAGTCGGGCTTCACCTGGCCGCTGTGATAGCCGATCCCGATCATCGTGTAGCTGCAGTTGAGCATGTTCTTGCGGTGCCCGGTGCTCTTCATCCAGCCCTCCACCACGGCTGCCGGGGAGCTGTAGCCGACGGCGATGTTCTCGGCCATCGCGCCGCCGGTGAAGCCGGCCGCCTTCATCCGGTCGAACGGGCTGCGGCCGTCCAGGCTGGTGTGGTCGAAGTAGTGCCGGTCGACCATGTCCGCGGCGTGCCCCTCGGCCGCGCGGGTGAGGGCGGCATTGCTGCGCAGCGGTCCGCAGCCGGCCTTCTGGCGTTCGGCGTTGGTGAGGTGCAGGACCTGGGTCTCCGCGGAACCGCCGCTCGGCGGCGCGGGCTTGGTGGTGGTCGGCCTCGGGGTGCTGGTGCGGGTCGGCTTCGGCGACGGCGTGGGGGTCCGGGTGCTGCCGCGGCTCGGCGCACTGCTCGACCGGGTCGGCGTCGGGGTCGCGCTGGGCTTGTTCGGGGGCGTCCGGCTCGGCGTCGCCGACGGCGTCCGGGACGGTGTCAGCGTCGGGGTCGGCGTCGGGGTCGGGGTCACGCTCGGTGTGGCAGTCGGCGTCGGCAACTCGGCCGGCTCGTCCGACGGCGAAGTGGAGCTGGGCCCGGTGCCGGCCGTCAGCGGTTCGTCCTGGCCGGTCGCGACCGCGTCCTTGCCGTCGCGGGTCAGGTACCAGCCGCCGCCCGCGAGCAGTCCGAGCACCACCAGTGCCGCGAGGATCGGGGCGGCCACGCTGCGGCGCTTCGCCCGCCGCCGACCGCCGTGGCCCGGGAATTCGTCGTACTGGGAGGAAGGCACGGACCGGACCGTAGCGGATCGACTCCGGCCGAACGACCCCTCGGCCCGCCCCGCAACCCCGCATTGACAAACCTTTGACGTACTACCGTTCGCAGCCGGCCGCGAATCTTCGCGGCCGGCGGTGGAACAGGGGAGGACCCTCATGCAGGTGGTTGTCGGCGCCGGACCGGTTGGTACCACGGTCGCGCGTCTGCTCGCGGAACGCGGCGAAGACGTCAAGCTGGTCACCCGCAGCGGCGGCGGACCCGAACATCCAGCCATCACCAAGGTGGCCGCGGACGCCACCGATCCGGCGGCACTGAGCGCGATCGCGAGCGGCGCGAGCAGCTTGCTGAGTTGTGGCGGTCCGCCCTACCCGCGCTGGGCGGCCGAGTGGCCTCCGCTCGGCGCCTCGCTGATCGCGGCCGCCGAGAAGACCGGCGCCGTCCTGGTCAGCACCGGCAACCTCTACCCGTACGGCGAACCGTCCGGGCCGATCCGCGAGCAGGACCCGGAGCGGCCGAACTCGGTGAAGGGTGCCGTGCGCGCCAAGCTGTGGGCCGACGCCCTCGCGGCGCACCAGGCCGGGCGGATCCGGACCGCCGAGGTCCGGGGATCGGACTACCTGGGCGCCGGTGCGGCGTCGTTCTTCACGATCGGCGTGCTGCCCGGGGTGCTGAAGGGCAAGAAGGTCGCGGTCCCGGCGGACCTGGACGCACCGCACAGCTGGACCGCGGTCCAGGACGTCGCGCGCACGCTGGTGGCGGTCGCGGGCGACGAGGCGGCGTGGGGGAGGACCTGGCTGGTGCCGACCCCGCCGCCGGTGTCACTGCGGGACTTGGCCGCCCGGGCCGCCGAGCTGGCCGGCGCGCCGCCGGCCCGGCTGACGACGATGCCGCCCGCGGTGCTGTGGATCGGCGGGCTGTTCGACCAGCAGGCCAAGGAGATCCGCGAACTCCAGTACCAGGTCCGCCGGCCGTTCGTGATCGACTCCGGGCAGGCCGAGCGTGCCTTCGGCCTGCGGCCGACGCCGACCGACGACGCGCTGCGGGACACCGTCAACGCCGTCTGACCCCGGACCTGGCGACTGCCCGCGGGAAGTCGCCAGGTCCGCGGTCAGCAGCGGGCGATGACGATGTCGGCGACGACCTTCCAGCCGAGGCTGCGGTAGAGCCGCAGGCCGTCGATCGACGCGATCAGGATTCCGCGTTTGGCGCCGTGCGCAGCGGCCGTCTCCACCAGGGACGCCATCACCGCGCTGCCCAGACCGCGCCGCCGGTGTGCCGGGTCGGTCTCGATCCGGTCCGCGACGGCGTCCTCGCCGACCACCGCCATCCGGCCGCTCGACACCACGCCGCCGTGCAGCGTGGCCCGGGTGACGATCAGGTCCGACTCCAGCTCGGTGTGCAACGCGTACCGGTCGTTGAGCTGCAGGGCCGGCTGCTCGGACAGCTGGATCGTCATCAGCCAGTCCTGCTCGCGCTGGACCTCCAGGCCGAGGTCCTCGAGCTGCTCGGTCCGGGCCTCCCGGTCGTCGGTGGCCAGCGTGATCCAGCCGGCGCCCCGGCCACCCCCGGCCGCCTGGGCCAGCTCGGCGGCGCGTTCGACGCGTTCGGGTTTGTCGTCCGCGTCCAGCACGACGTACTCCATGGCGCGGTTGTCCTCGCCCGCGCGCACGGTCAGGATGCCGTCGTTGTCGTCCTCCACCGTCGTCCAGCCCCGGGAAACCGACCATCCCGCCTGCCACCGGCGGACGAGCTCCTCACGATCTCTCACCCGTCGATTCAAGCAGCCGAAAGCCCGCACGGCGAGAGGAAGTGGTGTCGCCTGGTGAACATTGCTGGTTCATTCTGTGGAACGCGGCCCGCTTTCGCCGCGGGAGTCGGTGCTCAGCAGGTCGAAGCAGAGCAGGTCGTCGAAGCTGCCGTCGCGCCGCGGACTGGCCGCCCGCGCCGTCCCGGTCAGGGTGAAACCGTTGGCTTCGGCCACGTACGCGGACGCCTTGTTGCCGATGGCGGCGTACAGGACCAGCCGGCGGCGCCCCAGACCGCCCTGCTCGATCGGGGTGAACGCGTGCCGGGCCGCGAGCCGCACCGCCTCCGTCATCACACCGCGACCGCGTGCCTGCGGGTGCAACCAGTAGCCGACCTCGCCCATGGTCGCGTCGATCCGGTTCCGCAGGTCGAAGACGCTGACGTTGCCGAGCAGCAGGTCGGAGCCGGGCTCGGTGATCGCCCAGGAGACGCCCTCACCCGAGGCCGAGTTCTCCAGCCGGCCTTCGATGAACGCTTCGGCCTCCTGGCGCCCGTACGGCGACGGCATCCCCGCCAGCCAGTGCTGCGTGCGCTCGTCGGTGCAGGCCTCGACCACCCGGTCGGCGTCGTCGGGGCGAAGCGCGCGCAGCCTGAGGTTGTCGCCCTCCACCACCGGCACGTCCCACCAGTGCCCCTGCGGCTCGAGCTCCTCGTCGCGGCCGATCGACGCGACCCACTCGTCCCGGCGGACCCCGCGCTGCAGGCCACCGCCGGCGACCGTCACCAGGTGCCGGAACCCGGCCTTCCAAGCGACCCGGCGGGAGCCCCAGTTGCCGACGTACGCGCGCCACACCACGCGGTTCCAGCCGAGCACGTCGAACGCGTGCCGGACCACCAGCTTCACCGCGCGCGTCATCACCCCGTGCCCGCGGGCCCACGGCGCCACCGCGAAGCCGATCTCGCCCTGGCCGCCCTGGGTGTCGCGCAGGTCGATGGTGCCGGCGTAGCGGCCGTCGTACTCGATCGCCCAGGCGAAGCTGCCGTCGTTGCGCCAGCCGGCCGGGATCACCTCGGTCAGGTAGCTGACCGCGTGCTCGCGCAGGTACGGCACCGGAATCGTCGTCCACTGCTGCATCTGCGGGTCCTGGCACGCCTCGTACGCCGGTTCGACGTCGGCCGTCGTGTGCGCGCGCAGGGTGATCGATCCGTCGGTCAGCACCGGGACGTCCTCGGGGAATCGCATGCCGCCAGCGTGACGGTCCCGGCCGCCCGGCGGCAACGTCATTTCGTGGCCGCGGGCCAGCGCTGCTCCGGATTCCGACTGCTTTCCCCCGCCGCACGCTCTAGGCTGTCGGTGTGAACGCTGCCGGAACCGCCGAACCCCGTGGCCGGGGTGGTCAGCTGGCTGCCCAGCGGCAGGCCACGATCGTTGCCGAGGTCAACAGCCGCGGCGCGGTCACGGTCGCCGAGCTGGTCGACCGGTTCGGCGTCTCGGACATGACGATCCGCCGCGACCTGGACGCGCTGGACTCCAGCGGCCTGCTGCACAAGGTGCACGGCGGCGCCACCTCGGTCGGCCTGCGCAGCGCGCACGAGCCGGGCTTCGACGCCAAGCTGACCCAGGAGTCCGCCGCCAAGCAGGCGATCGCCGCCGAGGCCGCCCGCCGGGTCCAGCCGGACAGCGCGATCGGCATCGGCGCCGGCACCACGACGTACGCGCTGGCCCGGCAGTTGCTCCGGGTGGAGAACCTGACCGTGGTGACGAACTCGGCCCGGATCGCCGACGTGTTCCACAGCAACGGCCGCTCGGACCGGACCGTCGTACTGATCGGCGGCATCCGGACGCCGTCCGACGCACTGGTCGGCCCGATCGCCACCGCCGCCTTGCAGTCGCTGCACCTGGACATGCTGTTCCTCGGCGCGCACGGCGTCGACGCCGAGCACGGCCTCAGCACGCCGAACCTGATGGAGGCCGAGACCAACCGCTCGTTCATCGCGGCCAGCCGCGAGGTGGTGCTGGTCGCCGACCACACCAAGTGGGGCACGGTCGGCCTGAGCACGTTCGCGACCTGGAACGACCTCGACGTCGTCGTCACCGACGCCGGTCTCGCCCCGGCGGCGCGCAAGGCGATGCGCGACACCGGCTGCGAGCTAGTGCTCGCCACCACCTGACCCCCGCTCCGCGACCCCCGACCCTGCGGCCGGACCCAGCACTCTGATGGGTTAACCCAGCAGATGCAGGGTTGACCCCTCAGAATTTGCTGGGCCAACCCTGCGCTTGAGGGGTTAACCCAGCAGATGCAGGGTTGGCCAGTCAGAATTTGCTGGGCCAACCCTGCACCTGGTGGGTTGACCCAGCAGAGTGTGCGGTTCGGTGCGTGGGGAGGGTCAGGCGAGGCGGGAGGCACCGGCGGAGGGGGTGGCGGCCAAGGAGGTCGGCGTGCGGAAGCCGTGCTCGGCGAAGGCCTTCTCGATCGCGGCGAAGGTCCGGTCGGCTGCCGCGGTCTCGACCAGCGCGATGATGCAGCCGCCGAAGCCGCCGCCGGTCATCCGGGCGCCGAGGGCCCCGGCCGCCAGCGCGGTGTCGACCGCCACGTCGAGCTCCGGCACGGTGATCTCGAAGTCGTCGCGCAGGGACGCGTGCGAGGCGGTGAAAAGCGGACCGACGTCGCGCAGCCGGCCGGCCCGCATCAGCTCGACGGCCTGCTCGACCCGGCGGATCTCGGTCACCACGTGCCGGACCCGGCGCCGGTCGACGTCGTCGGACAGCCTGGCCAGCGCGGCGTCCAGGTCCTCCGGCGCGATCGACCGCAACGCCGGTACGCCGAGCACGGCCGCGGCCTGCTCGCAGCTCTTCCGGCGGGCGGCGTACTCGCCGTCGACGTGCCGGTGCGGCGCCTTCACGTCGATCACCAGCAGCGTCAGGCCCTCGGCCTCGGGGTCGAACGGGATCTGGTCGGTCGACATCGCCCGGATGTCGAAGTACAGCGCGTGACCGGCGGTGCAGCACATCGAGGCCATCTGGTCCATCAGACCGACCGGCGCCCCGACGTAGGAGTTCTCGGCGCGCTGGGCGAGCCGGGCGACCTCGGCCGGGTCGACCTCGACCTCCTGCAGCCCGAGCAGGGCGACGGCGGTCGCGCACAGCAGCGCGGCCGACGACGAGAGCCCGGCGCCCGACGGCAGGTCGGAGTCGACCAGCAGGTTGGCGCCGCCGATCGGGTACCCGGCCTCGCGCAGCACCCACGCCGCCCCCGCCGGGTACGCCGCCCAGTCGCCGACCGAGCCCGGTTCCAGCGCGTCGAGCGAGAACTCGATCACCCCGTCCTGGCCGCTGGAGGCGACGGCGACGACCCCGTCCGCACGGGCCGCGGCGCTGACCACGATCTGGTTCGGCAGCGCGATCGGCAGCACCAGGCCGTCGTTGTAGTCGGTGTGCTCGCCGATCAGGTTGACCCGGCCGGGAGCCCGCCAGACGCCGTCCGGCGCAGTTCCGAAAACTGTTTCGAAAGTGGTCACGAGCCGGCCTTTCGCAGGGTTTCGGCGACGTCCTCGGGGCGGGTGTCGGAGATGAACGCGCCCATCCCGGACTCCGAGCCCGCCAGGTACTTGATCTTGTCCGCGGCCCGCCGGATCGACAACAGCTCCAGGTGCAGGTACCCCAGCTCGCGGTCTACCCGGACCGGGGCCGCGTGCCAGGCGGCGATGTAGGGCAGCGGTTCGCCGTACAGGCCGTCGAAGCGGCGCAGCACGTTCAGGTACAGCTCGGCGAAGTCGTCGCGCTCGGCGTCGGTCAACTCGGCGATGTCGGCGACCTGCCGGTGCGGGTAGAGGTGCACCTCGACCGGCCAGCGGGCCGCCTCCGGCACGAACGCCGTCCAGGTCGGGTTCTCGGCGACCACCCGGGTGCCTTGCGTGCGCTCGGCCGCGAGCACGTCGGCGAACAGGTTGCCGCCGGTGGCGTCCCGGTGCTCCCGGGCACGGGCCAGCAGGGTCCGGATCCGCGGCGGCAGGAACGGGTAGGCGTAGATCTGGCCGTGCGGGTGGCTGAGTGTGACGCCGATCTCCCGGCCGCGGTTCTCGAACGGGAAGATGTACTCCACGTCCGGCCGGGCGCTCAGCTCGGCGACCCGGTCCGCCCAGGTCTCGACCACCAGTCGGGCCTGGCCCTGGGACAGGTCGGTGAAGGACTTGCTGTGGTCGCTGGTGAAGCAGACCACCTCGGCCCGGCCGGGCCCGGCGAACGACGGGAACCGGTTCGCGAAGACGGCGACGTTGTAGTCGTGGTCCGGGATCTCGGTCGGGTTGCCGGGCTTGGTCGGGCATAGCGGGCACTGGTCGGCCGGCGGCAGGTAGGTCCGGGTGTTGCGGTGGGTGGCGTAGGTGATGACGTCACCGGTCAGCGGGTCGGTGCGCAGCTGGACCTGCGGCTTCGGCGCGTCCAGGCCGCGGGTGTCCGCCGGCGGGACCCGGACCGGGGCGTCGGCCGGGTCGTAGTAGATCAGGTCCCGGCCGTCGGACAGCTTGGTGTCCGTCCGGCGCGCACCACGCGGTGTCTGCATTGACCAATCATAAACCAACAGAATCGAACATGCGGGAGGTGACCTCCCGCCGCTACCCTGGACCGATGGACGTCGCCCTACTCCCGCGTCCTCTCCCGCTGTCCAGGAGAGGACGCTAGGAACTCCCAGCTCATGAACGAGACCCTGCTCAACATCGTCCTGATCTTCGTCTTCGTGCTGATCGGCGGAGTGTTCGCCGCGGCCGAGATGGCTCTGGTCTCCCTGCGGGAGAGCCAGCTGAAGTCGATCGCCACCCGGGGGCGCCGGGGTGAGACCGTCGCCCGAGTCGCCGCGAACCCGAACCGGTTCCTGTCCGCGGTGCAGATCGGCGTCACCCTGATGGGCTTCCTGTCCGCCGCCTTCGGCGGCGCGACGCTGGCCGACGGGCTGTCGCCGCACCTGCAGGACCTCGGCCTGCCCCCGTCGCTGGCCGACACCCTCGCTCTGGTGCTGATCACCGTGGCCATCTCCTACGTGTCGATCGTGATCGGTGAGCTCGCGGCCAAGCGGCTCGCCCTGCAGCGCGCCGAGGTGTTCGCGCTCGGGCTGGCGCCGCTGGTGGACCGGATCGCCTCGGCGGTCCGGCCGGTGATCTGGTTGCTGTCGCGGTCCACCGACCTGGTGGTGCGTGCCCTCGGCGGCGACCCGAACGCGAACCGGGAGGTGATGACCGACGAGGAGCTGCGCGACCTGGTCTCCGCGCACGAGTCGCTGGGCGAGGAGGAGCGCCGGATCGTCGACGACGTGTTCGAGGCCGGCAGCCGCCAGTTGCGCGAGCTGATGCTGCCGCGCACCGAGGTGGACTTCGTCGACGCCGAGATGCCGGCGTACAAGGCGGTGAAGTTCGCCGCCGAGCGGCCGCACTCGCGGTACCCGGTGATGAACGGCTCGGCCGACGACATCGTCGGTTTCGTGCACGTGCGCGACCTGTTCGACCCGGCGGTCGCGTCCCGGTCGGTCCGGGTCGGTGACCTGGCCCGGGACGTGCTGATGCTGCCGGACACCGCGAAACTGCTGCCGACGCTGACCGAGATGCGCCGGCGCAGCACCCACCTGGCGATCGTGCTGGACGAGTACGGCGGCACCGCCGGCATCGTCACGCTGGAGGACCTGGTCGAGGAGCTGATCGGCGACATCAAGGACGAGTACGACGAGGACGCCGGCGAGACGACGCGGTTGCGCAGCGGCGACGTCGAGGTGGACGGCCTGCTCAACCTGGACGACTTCGCCGACGAGACCGGCGTCGAGCTGCCCGACGGGCCGTACGAGACCGTCGCCGGCTTCCTCGCCGCCCAGCTCGGCCGGGTCCCGGCCGTCGGCGACGAGGGCTCCGTCGACGGCTACAACATCACCGTCACCGAGATGGACGGCCGCCGGGTCGCCCGGGTCCGGGTCCACCGGGTCACCGCCGAAGAGCCGTCAACCAGCTGAGACGGTCGCCGTGCTGCCGGCGGTGCTGCGGCCGAGGACCTTGCTGCGGCTGAGCACCACCAGGCCGCCGACGGTGAAGCCGACGCCTTGAGCAACGAGTACGGGGATGATGCCGACGACGTCGCCGAGCAGGCCGGAGGCGGTGATGCCGACCAGGACGGCGGCGCCTTCGGTGGCGAAGAGCGCACCGAGGACCCGCCCCCGGGAGGCGTCGTCGGTGAGCCGCTGCACCACTGTCATCGACCCGGCGACGACGAAGGCGCCGGGCAGACCGACGATGACCATCAGCGCGAACGCGGGCGCCAGCCCGTCCCAGAACAGGGGATAGCAGAACAGGGCCAGATCGACGAGTCCGAACAGCACCGCCCCGACGCCCCACAGCTTCGCCGCCGCGAACCGGCCCCCGACCGCCGCCGCGACCAGTCCGCCCATGATCCCGCCGACCGCCTGCGCCGACACGATCAACCCGTACGCCGTACCGTCGCCGCCCAGTTCGACGCTGACGAACGGCGCGAACAAGGTGCTCATCGCTCCTTCGCCGACCCCGGTGACCAGCCCGAAGGCGAAGACGATGCGCAACGCCCGGCTCCGGACGCAGATCCGGATCCCGTCCACCCAGTCGTCCTTCACCCTGCGCAGGGCCCCGCTCGTGCGCTGGCGGACCACGGCGACTGCCCGGTGCCGCACCCGCAGGAGCAGCAGCACCGCGAGGGCGTACGTCGCGGCGTCGACCAGCGCCAGCAACGGAAGGCCGCCGGTAGCGGCGAGCACTCCGCCGAGCGCCGCGCCGGCCAGCCGCGCGATGTCGTTGGTCTGGCTGCTCAACGCGTTGGCGGTGACCAGCTGCCCCGGCTCCACCAGGTGGGGGACCAGCGACTGCTCGGCCGGTGCAAAAAATTGCTGTAGGCAACTTTGTGTGACCACGACCAGGTAGATCAGCCAGAGCCCGCCCTCGTCCCGGACCGCCAGCAGCGGCAGCAGGACGAGCACGTGCAGCAGGTTGACCACGATCATCGTCCGGCGCCGGTCCCACCGGTCCACGAACACGCCCGCCAGCGACCCGAGCACCACCAGCGGCACGAACGACGCCAGCAGCAGACCACCCGACGCCAGTGTCGACCCCGTCAGCGTGTAGACGTGGAAGGCGAGCCCGGTCCGCAGGACCCAGTCGCCGGTCAGCGAGATGAGGTCCGCGCTCAGCAGGAGCCGGTAGTCGCGACGCCGGGCCAGGACCGCCCACAGGTCTTTCATGCGTCGTACTCGGGCAGCACGGCGACGATCCGGGTGATGTCGACCAGCCGGCTGCCCGGCGGCCGGCTGGCCTTGTCGTCGATCGGCCGCTCGTCCACGTAGCGCTGCAGCAGGCCGCTGATCTGTTCCTCCAGCTCGGCCAGCTCCTCGCCGGTGAGGTAGACGGCGGTGTGGCCGATACCCGAGTTCTCGACCAGGATGTCGGGCTCCTGCAGACGCCGCTGCTGCCACTCGGCCAGGTTGTTCAGCGCACGCTCGGCGATCAGCTGCTCGAGCACGTCGGCGGCCGCCGCCCCTTCCGAGGTGAGTCGTGCGCTACGCCAGGACTGCGAGGTGGAGACCAGTCGCCAGGGACGCTCGCGATTGTCCTTGCCGGGCGCCGGCTCGACGAAGTCGTACTTCGCCAGCTGCCGGAGGTGGTGGGACGCGAGCGCCTGGCTGATGCCCAGCCGGCGGGCGGCGTCGGCCGCGGTGAGCGGCCCTTCGCGCCCGAGCAGGGCCTGCAGGTCGAGGCGAACCGGGTGTGCCATCGCCCGGATCGCCAACGGGTCGTCGAGCAGCCGCTTACGCCGGGACTCCGATTCCAAGGACATGCTTGGAATATCCCGCTGGCCGAACCAGATGTCAAGCTGTTGCTTGGAATGACCGCAGCTCGACGTGGGGAGGTTTCGGCGACTCCACCACTCAGCAACCTCCCGCGGGCCGGTCGACGCAGGCGTAAGCGTCGTACCGCCGGCGTTTTGGCCGTGGTTGCCGAGTGGTGGAGGCGCGCGTCAGTTCTTGCCGGACTTGGCGACCTTGTCGGCGCCCTTGCCCTTGTCCGCGTTCTTGCCCGCGTTCTTGCTCTTGCCCTTGCCGGGTCTGTCCTCGGCCGGGGCGGCCGCCGAGTCGGTCTCCTTCGGGACCCGGGTGGAAGCGACCGGCTGGTCGTCATCGTCGTCGGACACGGTCGTCGTCGACGTCGACGGCCGGGTCGGGACGGGCGTCGGCTTCGCGGAGGGCTTCGCCGCCGGCGGCCGGGCCGGGGTGCTCGGGTCGGTGGTCGCCGGAGTGAGGTTCGAGGTCTCCGGCAGCTCCCGCCCGCGGGTTTCCAGCACGACGCCGGTCGTGGTCGCGGCGACCACCGCGAGCGCGGCCGCGACGCCGATCAGCTTGCGCCGGCGGTGCGGATGCAGCGGTGCGGGCGGGATCAGCTCGCCCGTGACCACCGGCTGCGCCGTCGTACCGGTGGCGATCTGCTGGGCGGTCGGGCGGTCGGCCGGGTTCTTCGCGAGCATGCTGAACAGCAGCTCCTCGAACGGCCCGCTGAGTTCCGGACGCAGGTGGCTCGGGGCCGTCGGTTCCGTCGACACGTGCTGGTACATCACGCTGGCCGGCTGGTCGCCCTGGAACGGCGGATGCCCGGTCACCAGTTGGTACAGCACGCATCCGAGGGCGTAAATGTCGGACGGTTTGCCCGCCGGCTGCCCGGTCGCGCGCTCCGGTGCCAGGTAGAAGCTGGTGCCCAGCACCTGCCCGGTGGCGGTCAGCGTGGTGGTGGTGTCGGTGAGGAAGCGGGCGATGCCGAAGTCGGTGATCTTCACCGTGCCGTCCGGGGTGAGCAGGAGGTTCCCGGGCTTGACGTCGCGGTGCACGATGTCCTGGCGGTGCGCCGCGGCGAGGCCGGCCGCGGCCTGGCGGATCACGTCCAGGGCGCGATCCGCGCGGAACGGCCCGCGTTCCCGCAGTTCCTCGGCGACCGTCCGGCCTTCGACCAGCTCCATCACCAGGAAGTAGCCGCCGTCGTGCGGGCCGAAGTCGTACGCCGTGACGACGTGCGGGTCGGACAGCGTCGCCGCGGCCCGCGCCTCCCGCTGGAACCGCGCGGTGGCGTCCGGGTCGCGCCGGGTCGGCAGCAGCAGCTTCAGCGCGACGTCCCGGCCCAGCACCTCGTCGGACGCCCGGAAGACCTCGCCCATCCCGCCCTGACCGAGTCGCTCGCCCAGCCGGTACCGCTCAGCGACCAGCATGTTCCCCCACCTTTCGCCTCATCGCGAGCCCGTACCCATCGCCGCCGACCGCCATGCGGTGACCGTTCGTGCAGGCCCGCGAACGCACAGGATCGGCGGCGGCAGGTTCACCGCGCCTGGTCGGCCCGGTCCCGCAACCAGTCGAGGGCCGGTTCCGCGTGGCGCAGGATCGAGATGTGGCTGTCGTCCGGGTGCTCGGCGAGCTCCGCGGCGGCGAGGTTCGCGGCCAGCCAGCGCGAGTGGGCGGCGGGCACGATCCGGTCCAGTCCGCCGTGCAGGAGCAGGACCGGTGCGGTGACGGCGTCCAGTTCGGCACCCCACGGCAGCAGGTACGACACGTCGTCGTCGATCTGCCCGTACGGGCCCGCGTCGAGCGCCGGGCCGGCCACCTTGCCCAGCCAGGACCACGGACCGGAGAACAACGCCTCGTCCACCGGCGCGAACTCCGGGTCGTACTGCTCGCCCGACGCGTCCAGCGCCGCCCGCGCCTCCCGTCCCTCGCGGGCCGCGGTCAGCGCGGTCACGCCCGACGGGATCATCCCGCCGAACCAGTCCAGCCCCGGTACGCCGTACGGCGCGAGCCCGGCGAGGCTGACGACGGCCTGGACCCGGTCGTGCAGGACGGCGGCACAGCCGAGCGCGTACGAGCCGCCTCCGGAGTGGCCCATCACCGTGAACGGGCCGATACCCAGCGCGTCGGCGACGTGAGCGACGTCTCGGCCGACCGAGCCCGTGGTGCGGCCCGGGGCGACCGTCGACCCGCCGTACCCGGGCCGGTCGAACGACACCCACCGCAGCCCGAGCTGGTCGCTCGCCTCGAACAGCGGCTCCGGCGGCATGCCGAGGTTCGGGGTGCCGTGGTGCCAGAACACCGCGACCCGAGCGTCGTCGCCGGGATGCGTGTCGTACACGTGCAGGGTGCGGCCGTCCGGCAGCCGCAGGTCAGTCTCGTTCACCAGGTCACTCCTTGGTTGCGGTACTCGTCGGACGGTACGTCGCGGCGCCCCACCGCCGCTCGACATTTCACCCCGACATCCCGCCGCGCCACTTCAGGGGACAACCCAGCACCTGCTGGGTTCAGGACCCCGAATTCCGCCGGACGACCCACAAGGTGGCGGGTTCTCCCGGGAAATGTCGAGTGGAGTCGCGGGCCTCCGACCTCTGCTGCGAGAGGATCCGTTCGACGAAGGGAAACGATCGTGAAGTACGTGCTACTGATCCACAGCAATCCGCAGACCTGGGGACACCCCTCGTTCCTGCGCACCAAGGAGGCGCAGGCGCTGCCGCGGTCCGCGCGGGACGCGCTGACCGAGCAGCTGGAGAAACTGCTGGCCGAGCTGACCGAGACCGGCGAGCTGGTCGCCGCCGAACCGCTGGCAGCGCCGGCCCGGACCAAGGTGGTCCGGATCCGTCAGGGCGTGCGGGCGACGACCGACGGCCCGTACTCGGAGGCGAAGGAGCAGCTGGCCGGCGTCTTCATCGTCGACGTGGCCACGCCGGAGCGGGCCGAGGAGATCGCCGCCCGCATCCCGGAAGCCCACTTCGCCGCTATCGAGCTGCGTCCGATCGAGGCATGACGACACCGGGGTCCTGGTGCGCGCACCAGGACCCCGGTTCGGGTGTTGCCGCTGATCAGTGCAGGAGGCTGTTCACCCGCGAGATCTGGTCGGCGAGCAGCGCCCGCAGCAGGCTGTTCTCCGGCGAAGGCATCCGGACCGCGTGCCGGCTGTCGGCGTACCGGTCGACCGGGCCGTGGACCGGGTACACCTGCTTCTCGCCGAGCAGCGGGACCGACGGGCAGATGCTGTTGTCCGTCTTCGAGCCGTGCAGCAGGTAGGTGTTGACGACACCGTCGACACAGGGGTTGCCCTGGCTCGAGTACTGCCCGTGGAAGGGGCTGTCGTCCACCCGCAGCACGTCCACGCCGGGCGCCTTGCGGACCGCCGCCATCGCCTGCTCGTACGACGTCTGCGGGTCGAACTCGCCCTGGACGACGAGCACGTTGTCCCGGACCGACTTCGGCAGGTCGGGCAAGGTCTGCCGCGGCGTGTCGCTCCACGGCCCGCAGACCTCGCCCAGGCCGTACTGCCAACCGAAGAGCGGGTACTTCGGGCCCTGCCAGTCGCTGAGCCGCTTGTACCACTGGGTCGACTTGGTCGGCTGGTCACCACAGGCCACCGCGAACCGGGTGATCGGGAGCTGCTCGTAGTCCGGGGTCTCCTGACCGAGGTTGCCCTTGACCAGCACGGCGGTGGTCAGCTTCGTGGCCGGCACGCCGAACCGCTGCCGGGAGACCGTGTCCAGCTGCGCGCGCACGGCGGCCGGCAGCTTCGCGAGCTTCTGCGCGCCGGCCTCGTCGCCGTTGATGATGACCGTCAGGCTCAGCATCACCAGCAGCCAGCTCAACTGACTGCCGTTGCCGGCGAACAGGCTGTCGTACGAGTCCGGGTCCAGGCCGAGTGCCGTGGCCTTGCCCCGGCCCTGCTCGATGACCTTCTGCGCCTCGGCGACGGTGTCCCCGAAGACGTCGGGCTGCATCCGGTTCAGCCAGGGCAGGAACAGCTTCTCGGTCTGCCGCTGACCCATCCGCGGGAAGTCCTCGAAGTCGGCCTGCAGCCGCCCCTGCCAGTCCACGCTGGAGTCGAGCACGAACCGGCCGGTGGACGCCGGGAAGAGCGACGCGTACTTCGCGCCCAGCCAGCTGCCGTAGGAGTAGCCCACGTAGTTCAGCTTCGGCGCCTTGCTCAGCTGGCGGAGCAGCTCCATGTCGTGCGCGGTCTGCCAGGTCGTGATGTACGGCGCGTCGGCCTGACTCTGGCACGCCTCGGCGACGACCCGCGGAATCTGCTGGTGGTCGCTGATGCTCTTGCGCGACCGGTCCCGCGCGTCCAGCGGCCCTTCCGGCAGCCGGCCGACCGGCACCTGGCAGGTGATGCCCAGACCGGCCTGCCCGGGAGCGCCCGTCTGGCCCGTTCCCCGCGGGTCCATGCCGAGTACGTCGTACTGCGCGTTGACGCTGGGCTGCAACTTCGCGATCGAGGGAGCCATCGAGGTGCCCTGGCCGCCGGGGCCGCCCGGGTTGGTCAGCAGCACCCCCTGGTAGAGCCCCTTGTCCCCGGTGGCGGCGACCTTGCTCACGTAGACCTTCAGGTCCTTGCCGGCGTCCGGCGCGGCCCAGTCCCGGGGGACGGTCATCAGCGCGCACTGGGTCGGCACCTCGGGCTTGAAGGTGCAGTCGGTCCAGCTGAGCTGCTGACCGGTGTACCTGGCCAGGGGGTCGGGTTCGGCGGCGGTGGCCGAACCGAGCGGATTCAGTGCCGCCAGCAACGAGACCGCGCTCGCCACGGCGATGCCTGCACGTAGTGCTGTCATGACTTCCTTCCTCACAGGGTGGACGCGGCCAGACCGGCCGGCCGCGGGTCCGGGCCGTACTTGTTGTCGCCCCGGGTGCCGGCCTGCGCGTTCAGGACCAGCAGCACCAGCCAGCCGATGACGGGCACCAGGTAGAGCAGGAGCCAGGCGCCGCTGCGATCGGTGTCGTGCAACCGGCGCACGGTGACCGCCAGCGTCGGCAGCAGGACGAGCACGGTGTAGACACCCTCGATCGGGCCGATCGGCAGCGGTCCGACGCCGGCCGGCCAGTCGGCGCCGGTCAGCCGGTCGGCCACCGCGAGCAGCACCGACACGATCAGGTTGGCCAGGGTGAAGAACCAGAACTCCTCCCGGCCGGCCCGGCCGCGGAACACGGCGTACTTGGTGAGAACGGTCAGATACCAGCGCATAGCTGAACTCCGGTGACAGGTTGAGTGACTCGACGGGGCGGTTTCACGGACCTCCGGTGCGCGTCGAACGCACCGGCACACCGAACCTAGGGCGAGCGGACCGGGCCCGGGCAGCACCGAACGGCTGAAAGAGCCCGCGGCGTCTCGTCCTTTTGGCCGATGCCGGGTTCGGCCGGGGAGTCGAGGCGGAATCGCCTACCGGCCAGGCATGCTGGGACCGTGACGCCGGCCACCAGCTCTCGCGGTCCGCGGCCGCGGCGGATGCCGCTGGTCGGGGAGATCGTCGCGCTCGGCCTGCTCACGGTCGCCGACACGGTGATCACGCTGCGGACGCCGGCACCCGACCACGGTCTGATCACCACCGCCTTCTCGGGCATCACGCCGGCCCTCGGGACGGCGGCCGGCGTGCTCGCGGTGCTGCGTCGCCGCTTCGGCCGGGTCGCCCTGCTCACCGTGGTGATCGCCGGAGCGTCCTTGCTGGTCAGCGGATTGACCGCGCTCGCCGCAGCGTTCGGTACGCCGGTCCAGGCGCAACCGGCGCTCACCGAAGCTCTCGCGCTGGCTCTGCTCTGTGGTGCCGCGTGCCACCGGCTGCCGGCCCGCACGATCGTTCCGCTGGTCGTCCTGGCGGGCCTCGCGATGACCGCGGCGCCCCTGCTGCGCTTCGGCATCGGGTCGCCCTGGGCCCTGCTCGCGGTGCCGCAGGCTCTGTTGTGGGGCGCCGGGGTGGGCACGGGCCTGGTCCTGCGCGACTCGGCCGGCCGGTACGCCGCCAACCTGGCGGCGGCCCGAGAGGCGGAGCGGGTCGCGCTCGCCCGCGAGCTGCACGACTTCGTGGCGCACCACATCACCGGCATCGTCGTGCTCGCCCAAGGCGCCCGGGTGGTCGCGGGGCGGCGACGCGGCGGCGGCGAGGGAGACGGCCCGGGGTCCGCGGAAACGGTCTACCAGCAGATCGAGCAGGCTGGTGGCGAGGCGCTGACCGCCATGCGGCGGGTGGTCGGCATGCTGCGCACCGACCGGTCCAGCGAGCCGGCGACGGCCGGCGACGGGCGCTTGACGGCGGAGCTGAAGGATGCCTGCGGCAACGATCCGCGGGTCCGCCTGACAATCACCGACGAGCTGGCCGGCGAACGCGTGCCCGGTCCGGTGGTCACCGCGGCGCACCGGATCGTGCTGGAAGCGGTCACCAATGCCCGCCGGTACGCCGTACCGGGGACGCCGATCGAGGTCGGGGCCCGGCTGGAACGGCGGGGACTCACCTCGGCGCTGCTGCTCGAGGTCGTCAACGAGGTCGAGCCGCCGGCGGTCCGGGGTGAGGGGTACGGACTGCTGGGCATGGCCGAGCGGGCCCGGGCGCTGGGCGGTACCTTGGTCAGCGGCCCGGACGCCGGCCCGGCCGGACCGTGGCGGGTGACCGCCCGGCTGCCGGTCGACGCGGGCCCCGGGCAACCGATCGGCCCGGACCGGACCGCGGCCCGGCCGTAGACCGGAGCGACCAGCCGGTCGAGGTGACCAGTGGACCGAAGCGACGAGCCGACCGAGGGAGAACCCGACGATGGTGACCCGGGTGCTGCTGGCCGACGACCAGGCGATGGTCCGGACCGGCTTCCGGCTGATCCTGGACTCCGAGCCGGGGCTGCAGGTCGTCGGCGAGGCGGCCGACGGCGAGCAGGCGGTCCGGCTGGCTCGCGAGCTGCGGCCCGACGTCATCCTGATGGACATCCGGATGCCGCTCATCGACGGGCTGCAGGCGACCCGGCTGCTGGCCGGGCCGGGCGTCGCGGACCCGTGCCGGGTGGTCGTGGTGACCACCTACGACATCGACGAGAACGTGTACGCCGCGCTCCGGGCCGGGGCCTGCGGGTTCCTGGTCAAGGACGCGGGACCGAACCTGCTGGTCGAGGCGGTGCGGGCCGCGGCCGACGGCGAGTCGATGGTGTCGCCGTCGGTCACCGCCCGGCTGCTCGAGCACTTCACCCAGGCGGCGGCGCCGCGGACCGCCCGCCCGCACCCGCTGACCGAGCGCGAGGCCGACGTGGTGCGCGCCGTGGCCCGGGGCAGGACCAACGGGGAGATCACCGAGGAACTGGTGGTGTCACTCTCAACCGTCAAGTCGCATCTGGCCAGCGCCCAGCGCAAGCTCGGGCTGCGCAACCGGACGGAGCTCGCGGTCTGGGCCTGGGAGAACCGGCTCGTCGGCTGACGGCTTGCGCACCACCACCGTGCCGGCGACCAGGTCACCGACCCGCTGGTGGTACGGGGTGAACACCATCACGGCCAGCGCGGCGGCACCCCAGAACAGGCCGTCGACGACCCAGAGCAGATGCCGGACGACGTAGCGGCCGATCGTCGGCCGGGTGCCCTGCAGCGTCACGACGCGCAGGCCGGTGACCTCCATCCCGACGGTGGCCCCGGTCCGGGTCGGCAGGACCACCTCGTTCAGGGCCGACGCCACGATCGCGGCGGCGATGTAGGCGCCGATCGCGAAGTGCAGGATCGGCCGGCCCTCCAGACCGAGCCAGACCGCCAGCACGGTGGCGACGGCCGCCAGGGTCAGCGCCACGACCATCACCATCAGCAGGTCGATCGTCCACTGGACACAGCGCCGGAGCACCACCTGGGTCGACGCGCGGCTGAGCGTGGTCACGGTGCCATCATCACATCCACCGCTGACCACCCGGTCGTCGCGTCTGCGCCCGCAGACACCGAGGTCGGGTCAGGCAGGCGGGGTGACCAGCCGGGTGTGGTTCTCGCCGCTGGCCAGTCCCGGGTCGAGGGCACCGAGAGCCAGCCAGGTGGCGCCGCCGACGCCGTCGCGGGCGGTCAGCACCTCACCGTCGAAATGGTCGCGGATGCTCTGCCGGATCAGCCGGCCGACCGGGGACGACTCGCCCGCGACACTGCCGGCGAGCACCAGCGGACCGTTGTCCGACGTTGTCCGCAGCCGGCCGACGGTCTCAGTGAGCAGTTCGGCTGCGCGTTTCACCAACGCGTACGCGGTCTCGTCGCCGGCGTCGCAGGCGGTGACGACGGTCCGGGCCAGCTCCGCCAGCAGGACCGGCGGACGGGAGTTCACGGTGCGGATCAGGTCGTCACGCAGCCGGTCGTACCCCTCACGCTCCGCTACAGCGGTCTCGTCGCGGTTCGGCAGCACAGCCCGGACCACCGCTTCGCCCAACGGCCCGATCGGCTCGCCGAGATCGAGAGCGCGCAGCACACTGCGCATCGCCTCGCGGCCGAGCCAGAAGCCGGAGCCGTCGTCGCCGAGCAGCCAGCCGTGGCCGTCGGCGGTGCGCACCAGCCGGTGGTCGCGGACCAGACCCGCGTTGCTGCCGGTGCCCGCGATCAGCACGGCGCCGTCGGCCGCCGGGGTGCCGGAGGCGAACGCCACTTCGAGATCACCGATGTACTGCGGCTCGCAGACCAGGCCGGCGCCGCTCCAGGCGGCGTCGAACTGGGCCCGCACCTCGGGCCGCGACAGCGCGGATCCACCGGCCACGCCGATCACCGCCGTCTTCACCATCGCCGGGTCGACCGGGTGGGCCGGATCGAGGCCGGCCAGCGCCTGCTGGATCGCCTGACCGAAGTTCGCCGCGGCGCTGGCCGGATGACTGGTCGGGTTGCCGCCCGCGGCGGCCCCGCGGCCGACTACGTTGCCTTCCAGGTCCGCGATCGCGATCCGGGTCGAGGTACCGCCGAGGTCGCCGCCCAGGACCAGTGCGCCGGCCGGTATCAGGACCACTGTGCCCCGTGGTTCCGGGAGCGGGCGTTCGACGGGCATAGGCGGTGCTCCAAACTGCTCAAACGGGGCTAGTTATGAACAACTGCAAGCAAGGTCACGCAACGGTCCCGATCTGGGGAGAAGAGTGAGATGAGCCTTGACTTTAGCTGTCAGGTGAGAAAAGTTCTGTCCAGCAAACCGCAAACTTGCGCACTTGTCGGCACCAGGAGTGTCGCGGCGAACACATTAGTCGAGGGGTGGGGCCTCTGATGGCCAGTACGGCAGACGGCAGCACCGGCGCGCACGCGGGCACCGCGGCCGGCGCCGGCGGCGTCAGTGCGCAGTCGTATGTTCACGCGCTGACGCCGATCATGGCGGCGGTGACCGAGCAGATCGACGGCCCGATCCAGCAGGCGGCCGACCTGTTCGTCACCGCGCTGCGCGCGAACGGCGTCATCCAGGCCTTCGGCTCCGGCCACTCCGAGGCGCTGGCGATGGAGATCGCCGGCCGGGCCGGCGGACTGATCGCCACCAACCGGATCGCCCTGCGCGACCTGGTGCTGCTCGGCGGCGAGTCGCCCGAGCTGCTGCGTGGCGGCGAGCTGGAGCGCGACCCGTCGTACTCGCGCAAGCTCTACGAGCTGTCCGCCGCGCGACCGGGCGACGTGTTCGTGATCGCCTCCAACTCCGGCGTCAACGGCTCGATCGTCGAGCTGGCCGGTGTGGTGAAGGAGCAGGGGCACCCGCTGATCGCGATCACCTCCCTGCAGCACACCGCCGGAGTGGACTCGCGCCACCCGTCGGGCAAGAAACTGATCGATTTCGCCGACGTCGTGCTCGACAACCACGCACCGTACGGCGATTCCGTGCTGGACCTGCCGGGATTCGGCAAGGTCTGCGCCGTGTCGTCCATCACCGCGGCGCTGATTGCGCAGATGCTGGTGGCCGAGGTCCTGCGCCGGTTCAGCGAAGCCGGCGAGACCCCACCGGTCTACCTGTCCGCGAACATCCCGGGCGGCGACGACCACAACCACGCCCTTGAAGCACGGTACGCCGGCCGGATCCGTCGTACTGCCTGAAACACTCTCGGAAGGCGGGACCATGACCACTCCCAACAACCTGTCGCGGCGGCTGTTCCTGCAGCGCGCGGCCGTCGGAACCCTGATGGCCACCGGGGGCAGCACGCTGCTCGCGGGCTGCGCCAGTGGGGGCAGCGAGGACGACGCCGGCAGCGGCGGCGGCGGCGCGGAGAAGACGAACGACAACCCGTTCGGCGTGAAGGACTCCGACCCGCTGGACGTCGTCATCTTCAAGGGCGGCTACGGCGACGACTACGCCAAGGCGCACCAGGCGCTGTACAAGAAGAAGTACGGCGCCGCGGAGATCAAGCACGCCGGCATCACCGACATCACGCCGCAGCTGCAGCCGCGTTTCAACGGCGGCAACCCGCCGGACGTGATCGACAACTCCGGCGCCTCGCTGCTGCCGATGTCGACGCTGGCCAGCACCGGTCAGCTGGCCGACCTGACCGAGCTGTTCGACGCGCCGTCGATCGACGACCCGAACAAGAAGGTCCGCGACACCGTCGAGCCGATCACGCTCGAGGCCGCGATGCTCGAGGGCAAGCCGCTGGTCCTGGACTACGTGCTGACCGTCTACGCGCTCTGGTACAACAAGAAGCTGTTCGCGGAGAAGGGCTGGCAGCCGGCCAAGACCTGGACCGAGTTCCTCGCGCTGTGCGAGGAGATCAAGAAGGCCGGCATCGCGCCGCTGGCCCACCAGGGCAAGCACCCGTACTACATCGGCCAGATCCTGCTCGACATGGCCGTCAAGCACGGTGGCCCGGAGGTCATCAAGGCGATCGACTCGCTCGAGCCGAACGCCTGGAAGCACCCGTCGATCAAGCTCGCCGCCGAGGCGCTGCTCGAGCTCAAGGGCAAGGGCTACATCATGCAGGGCACCGAGGGCCTGGACCACATCCAGTCCCAGACGGCCTGGAACCAGGGCAAGGCGGCGTTCATCCCCAGCGGTTCGTGGCTGGAGAACGAGCAGAAGCCGGTGGCGCCGAAGGACTTCGAGACCACCGCGGCCTACACCCCGCTGCTCGACGGCGCGAAGCTGCCGGTCGACTGCACCCAGATCAGCGCCGGTGAGAACTTCATCGTGCCGGCCAAGGCCAAGAACAAGGCCGGCGGCCTGGAGTACCTGCGGATCATGCTCTCGAAGGAGGCCGCGGGCAAGTTCACCGAGCTGACCGGGTCGCCGACCGTGGTCAAGGGCGCGGGCGAGGGCCTCAAGCTGAGCCCGGGCGCGGCGTCGTCCAGCGCACTGCTGGCCAGCGGCGGCACGAACAACTGGGTGACGTACTTCGCCACCTGGTACTCGACCATGGACAAGCCGATCCGTAGCGTCTACGGCGAGCTCGCCGCCGCGCGCATCACGGCCGACGAGTTCTGCAACCGGGCGCAGAAGATCGCCGACGACACGGCCAAGGACCCGAAGACCAAGAAGCAGACCCGCAGCTGACTGAGCTGATCCTCCGCCCCCCTGCTCTGAAGGAGAGAGATGCGGCACGGCAGTTACCGGTTTGTCGCGAGCTTCCTCGCGATCCCACTGGCGTTGTATGCGATCTTCGTGATCTCACCGTTCGCCCAGGCGTTCTACTACTCGTTGACGGACTGGACGGGAATCTCACCGAAGTTCGAGTTCGTGGGTCTGGAGAACTTCAAGACCCTGACCCGCGACGCCGTCTTCCGGACGGCGCTCGGGAACAACGTGGTGCTGCTGATCGGCGTGCCGCTGATCACGATCCTGCTCGCGCTGACGTTCGCCTACCTGCTCAACGTAGGTGGGCGGGCGAACAGCGCGGGCGTGCAGGGGGTGCGGGGGAACGGCTTCTACAAGCTCGCGTTCTTCTTCCCGCAGGTCCTGTCCGTCCCGGTCATCGCGGTGATCTGGTCGGTGGTGATGAACTCCACCGACAACGGGCTGGCCAACTCGGTCACCCGCCGGCTGGGGCTCGGCTCGTCGGAGTACCTGGCCAGTCCCGACCTCGCGCTGTACTGCGTGATGTGGGTGATGATCTGGGGCAGTGTCGGGTTCTACCTGGTGCTGTTCAACGCCGCGATGTCCGGCATCCCGAAGGACATCTTCGAGGCTGCCATCATCGACGGCGCCGGCCGGGCGGCGACGTTCTTCCGGATCACCCTGCCGCTGCTGTGGGACACCATCCAGACGGCCTGGGTCTACCTGGCCATCCTGGCGCTGGACGCCTACGCCCTGGTCGCGGTGATGACGGCCGGGCCCGGTGGTCCGGATAACTCGACCCAGGTGATGGGGCTGCAGATCGCGGACAACGGGTTCCAGTACGGCCGGGCCGGCTACGCGTCGGCGATGGGTGTGGTGCTGTTCTTCCTGACGCTGATCATCGCGGCCATCATGCTTCGGGCCACCCGGCGCGACCGGATCGAATACTGAGGGACACTCGATGACTGTGCAGATCGACGTCAAGGGCCCGGCCGAGCAGGCGGACCAGGGCGGCGGAAAGGGCAGCGGCAAGCCGCCGCGGATCCAGCCCGCCGGCGGCAAGGACCGGGTGTTCAGCCCGGTCAACGTCTTCTCCCACACGGTGCTGATCGCCTGGAGCATCCTGGTCGTGGTGCCCTTCCTCTGGGCGCTGATCGCGTCGGTGAAGAGCACCGGCGAGATCTTCGGCGACAACCCCTGGGCGCTGCCCAAGGAGTTGCTCTGGAGCAACTTCTCCAAGGCCTGGGACAAGGGCGTCGGCGACTACCTGTTCAACAGCGTCGTGGTGGTCACGGGCGGTGTCTTCGGCACCATGCTGTTCGGCTCGATGGTGGCCTACGTGCTGGCCCGCTACGAGTTCCCCGGCAACCGCTTCATCTACTACCTGTTCGCGGCCGGGATGATGTTCCCGACCTTCCTGGCGATCGTGCCGCTGTTCTTCGTCGTCAAGGGCTTCGACATGGTGTCGACGTACCAGGGCCTGATCCTGGTCTACATCGCCTACTCGCTGCCGTTCACGGTGTTCTTCATGCACGCGTTCTTCCGGACCTTGCCGACCTCGATCGCCGAGGCCGCGCTGGTCGACGGCGCGTCGCACGCCACCACGTTCTTCCGGGTGATGCTGCCGATGGCCAAGCCCGGCCTGATCAGCGTCGGCATCTTCAACGTGCTCGGCCAGTTCAACCAGTTCGTGCTGCCGTCGTTCCTGTCGCCGGAGAAGCCGGTGCTGTCGCAGGGCATCGCGACCCTGCTCGGCAGCCAGCGGTACGAGAACGACTGGGGCACGCTGTTCGCCGCGCTCACCATCGCGATGGTCCCGGTGATCGTCGTCTACCTGATCTTCTACCGCCAGGTGCAGGCCGGTCTCACCGGCGCGACGCTCAAGTAACTGCCTGAACACCGACGCGGGACCGTGGACATGCTGTTTCCTGTTCACGGTCCCGCGCACGTGTTCAACGTGCCGGCACAGACCCGTTAGGGTGCGGGACGTGCTGAAGCGGCGGACGGTGTTGCAGGGGGCGCTGGCGGGCGCCCTGCTGAGCGGTTGCTCCTCGAACGAGCCATCCGGTGGCCCGGCCCGTACGGCGGACAACCCGTTCGCCGTGTCCGGAGACCTGCCGCTGGAGGTGATGGTCTCCGAGGAGTACGGCGGGTTCGCGGCGCCGCAGTACCGGAGGAAGTTCGCGCAGGCGACGGTGTCGGTGACGCCGACCAAGCAGCTGCGGGACCTGCTGCAGTCGCGGTTCGCCGCGGGCAGCCCGCCGGACGTCGTGCTGAGTACCGGGGAGAAGGCGCTCAGCGTCAGCCGGCTGGTCGCGGACGGGCACCTGACCGACCTCGGGCCGTTGCTGAGCGCACCGTCCTGGGACAACCCCGGCGTGGCCGTCGAGGACGCGATGCTGCCGGGCCTGCTCGACTCCGGCCGGTACGACGGGACGCTGCGTGCCCTCAACTATCTCGTCGACGTCTACGGCCTCTGGTACTCCGCCCGCCTGTTCCAGCAGCACGGCTGGGACGTGCCGCGCACCTGGCCGGAACTGCTGGCGCTCGGCGCGGAGATGAAGGCGGTCGGCGTCGGCCCGTTCACCTACGCCGGCATGCACCCGTACTACGTGCTGGAGGCCGTGCTCACGCTCGCGGCCAAGACCGGCGGGCACGACGTGGTCAAGCGGATCGACAACCTCGAGGACGGCGCCTGGAAGGACCAGAGCGTCACCCGAGCGATCACCGCGTTCGGCGAGCTGACCCGGCGCGGGCTGATCGCCACCGGCAGCACGAACCTGGACCACACCGGCTCGCAGACGCTGCTGATGCGCTCGAAGGCCGGCCTGCTGCCGTGCGGCAACTGGCTGGAGAACGAGATGAAGTCGGTGATCCCGCCGAACTTCGGCCTGACCATGTTCGGCCTGCCGCCGCTGGACGGGTCCCCGGCGCTGCCCCGCGGGGTGCACGTCGCGCCGACCGCGCCGCTGGTGGTCGCAGCCAAGGGCAAGAACGGGTCCGGCGGCGTGGAGTACCTGCGGGCGATGCTGTCCAAGGAGGTCGCCGCGCAGGTCACCGCCGAGACCAACCGGCTGACGGTCGTCCGCGGCGGCGCCGACGGCCAGGAGATCGGTACGGCGCTCCGGTCGGCCCGGGACCTGCTCAGCGCGGCCGGGGACCAGGCGATCACCTGGTACTTCGCCGACTGGTACCCGGCGTTCGGCAAGACCGCCGGCGAGCTGACCGGGCAGTTCCTCGCCGGGGCGTTCCGGGTCGACGAGTGGGCGGCCCGGGTCCAGGCGGCCGCGGACCGGATCAAGCAGGACCGGAACATCACGAAGTACCACCGCGACTGACCCGGCACTCTCCGCCTCGGTAAGGTTAGGGCAACCTAACTCGTGAGGATCTTCGATGCGTTCTCTGCTGCGGCCGCTCGCGCTGCTCGTCGTTCCCCTGCTCGCGCTCACCGCCTGCGGGTCCGGTGACGAGCCGGACTCCGCGGCCCAGCCCGGGGCGGCGTCCTCGGCGGAGTCCGGCGCGTTCCCGGTGTCGATCAAGAACAAGTACGGCACCGCGGAGCTCAAGGCGGAGCCGAAGCGGGTGGTGACGGTCGGACTGGTCGAGCAGGACGCGCTGCTCGCGCTGGGGGTGGTTCCGGTCGGCACCACCGAGTGGTTCGGGGAGAAGCCCGGCGCGCTGTTCCCGTGGGCGAAGGAGAAGCTCGGCGACGCGCAAGTGCCGACCGTGCTGCGCGACAAGGACGGCATCCAGTTCGAGAAGATCGCCGCGCTGGCGCCGGACCTGATCGTCGGGATGTACTCGGGGATCTCGGCCGACGACTACCAGAAGCTCACGGCGATCGCGCCGACGGTGGCGCAGCCGGCCGGCGTACCGGACTACGGGGTGGCCTGGCAGGACGTCGCGCGGACCGTCGGCCAGGCGGTCGGCAAGCCGCGGCAGGCCGACGAGTTGGTGCAGGGGATCGAGCAGCGGTTCGCCACCGTGCGGGCCGAGCACCCGGAGTTCAAGGACAAGCCGGCGTTGATGGCGACGCCGTACGAGGGCTACTTCGTCTACGGCAGCCAGGACCCGCGCTCGCGGCTGCTGACCGACCTCGGCTTCCGCCTGCCGAGCGGGCTCGACCAGTTGCTCGGCGGCAAGTTCGGCGGCAACCTCAGCGCCGAGCGGATCACGCTGCTCGACCAGCAGGCGCTGGTCTGGTTCCCGACCAAGGGCGGCACGGCGAAGTTGCAGAACGACCCGCTCTACAAGAACCTTGCCGTCCGCAAGCAGGGCCGTGACGTCTTCGTCGAGGAGAACCACGACGACGCGCTGTACGGCGCGACCAGTTTCGTCTCCGTCCTCAGCCTGCCCATCGTGCTCGACCAGCTCGTCCCGAAGCTCGCCGCCGCCGTCGACGGCGATCCCGCCACCACCGCCTGACCGGCCTTATGACCAAGGCGACACCGCCCGGGTGTGGCTCGGTGGGCGGGCGCTGGCAGAATCGGGGGTATGTCAGCAGCCGCTCCCGACGTCACCCCTGGGCGGACCGGGCTTTCGGGGCGCTCGCCGCGCCCGGCCGGGTCGTTCGCGCAGGTTCTTTCCCTCGGTGCCCGGGTGCACCGGGGGCCGCGTCCGGACGCCGGGTTCGTCCCGGTGCCGGGCCGGTAGGCGCCGGATGGCGACGATCGGTGTCGCGATCCCGATCGCGGAACCCTACGGCTCCGAGCTGCAGAAGTACCGGGCGGACTTCGGCGACCCGATGGCGTCGTCGATCCCGACCCACGTGACGCTGCTGCCGCCGACCGAGGTGGCCGACGAGGACCTGCCGGCGATCGACGAGCACCTGCTGCAGCTGGCCGCCCGGTTCCCGAGCTTCCGGATCCGGCTGCGCGGTACGGCGACCTTCCGGCCGATCTCGCCGGTGGTGTTCGTGACGCTGGCCGAGGGCATCTCGTCCTGCGAGGTGCTGCAGTCCCAGGTCCGGTCCGGCCCGCTGCAGGTCGAGCTGCGCTTCCCGTACCACCCGCACGTGACGGTCGCGCACGACTTGGACAAGGAGTCCCTGGACCGGGCGTACGACACGCTCGCGGACTACGACTGCGCCTTCGACGTCGACGCGTTCAGCCGCTACGAGCACGGCGCCGACGGCGTGTGGCGCCCGCAACGCGACTTCCCGCTGGCAGGCTAGAACCGCGGAGCACTAGTACTCCGCGGTCGGGGTACAGGAGATCCATGGGCGTCAAAGAACGGGGTCAGGCGGTCTGGGCACGGTTCAGCCGCACGCAGTTGTGGCGGGCCTGGAAGCGGTACGGCGACCGGCGCGGCAACCGGCTCGCCGGGGCCACCAGCTTCTTCGGCTTTCTCTCGATGTTCCCGCTGATCGTGCTGACGGCGGCGGTCACCGGCAAGCTGCTGGACCCGTCGGCGGTCGACCGGCTGAAGAAGGCGATCGCGACCAACCTGCCCGGCATCGGCGAACAGATCGACCTGGACACGCTGATCAGCAACGCCGGCGCCATCGGGCTGGTCTCCGGGGTCTCGCTGCTGCTCACCGGTCTGGGCTGGATCGACTCGTTGCGCGCCTCGATCCGGTCGATGCACGAGCTGGACGACCAGCCCGGCAACGTGGTCAAGCTCAAGGTGTTCGATCTCGGCGCGCTGATCGGCCTCGGCCTGATCGGGTTGATCGCGACGGGTGCGTCGTCGGTGCTGGTCGGGCTGTCCGACAAGATCGTCGAGTGGGTCGGCCTGGACGGGACCTGGCTGGCCCGGTGGGGCATCGGCCTGATCAGCATCCTGGTCGGCGTCGCGGCCGGGGCACTGCTGTTCCTTTACCTGCAGACCGCGATGCCGCGGATCCTGCTGCCGCGCAAGGTGGCGATGATCGCCGCGCTGGTCGGTGGGGTGCTGTTCTACCTGGCCCAGCGACTCGGCAACAGCTACGTGAAGAACGTGATCGGCAACAACGCGGCGTACGGGACGCTGGCGTTGCCGCTGGCCCTGCTGGTGTGGATCTACCTGATGACCCGGGCGATCATGCTGATCGCCGCCTGGACGAAGGAAGCGACGCTGGACCACCGCTGGCACACCGGCGAGGCCGAGGAGGCGGCCCGGGCGGCGATGCCGTTCGAGACCGACGAGTACGCCGTCAGCCCGCCGCGCCGGCGCTCGAACGGTTCCACCGACCCGGCGCCGGACGAGAACGGGCTGCTGCCGGGGCCGCCGGGCAAGAAGTTCAAGGTGGTCCCGATCCCGGCCCGCAAGGCCGACACCGTGGCCGTCGCCGCCGGCGCGCTGCTGGGCGCGACCGCCACCGCCATCACCGTCCAGCTCTCCCGCGCCGCCCGCTCCCTGCGCCGCTGACGCGCGATCCCGCCCACCGCGCCCCCGGCGCACTCTCGTGGGTCAACCCACCACGGGCATGGTTGGCCCACCGAATTCCGATGGGCCAACCATGGGTCTCAACGGTTAACCCACCAGAGTCGGCGGGGCAGGCAGAACGGCGGCTAGTGGCGTCGGCCCTTGGGGCGGCGGCTGTGGGCGCGGAGGGCCCGGGGCCGGCGCAGGACCAGCGCGAGCAGCAGGAACGCCGGCGCGGCGTACGCCCAGGCCGGGATCCGGAACACGATCGCCTGGACGGCCTGACCCGGTGCCAGCACCGTCCGGCTGCGGTTCGGCAGTGGTGGGGCGACCGGGCCCTTCTTCGACGTGTTCCGCCCGCTCGTCTCCTCGGCCGCCGTCGGCCGGGCCAGCGTGCCGACCGGGGTGAGCGTGCTGTAGTTGCGGAAGGCCCAGTCGAGCAGCTCGGTCGCGTCCCCGGTGACGCCGTGCGGCGAGTTCAGCATCGTCACCACCAGCGTGTGCCCGTTGCGCCGGGCGGCCCCGATGAAGGTGTTGCGCGCCAGCGTCGTGTAACCGGTCTTCACCCCGAGCGCGCCGTCGTAGTTGAACAGCAGCTTGTTCTGGTTCGCGACCTGGTAGGTGCCGGACTCGGCGAGCGGGAAGTTCGTGTACTTCGTCGCCGCGTACTTCGCGAAGTCGCGCCGCGCCAGCCCCGCCCGGGCGAACAGGGCCAGGTCGTACGCACTCGAGACCTGCCCGTCGGCGTCCAGCCCGGTCGGATCGGTGACGTGGGTGTCGAGCGCGCCGAGGTCGGCGGCCAGCTTGTTCATCCGCTGGACCGTGCCCGCGGTACCGCCTTCGTCGTGCTGGACCAGGGCGTTCACGGCGTCGTTGCCGGAGGCCAGGAACATGCCCTCGAACAGCAGGTCGACGGAGTACCGCAGTCCCGGGTACACGCCGACCTTGCTGCCCACGATGCCGGCGTCCTGGTTGGTGCCGACGACGACGTCCTTCTTGTTCAGCCGGGGCAGCAGGACGAGCGCGGTCAGCGTCTTGAGCGTGCTGGCGGGGCGCAGTTTCGCGTGCGGCGCCTTGGCCGCGAGCACGGCGCCGGTGCCGATGTCCGCGACGACGTACGCCGACGCGTGCACGGCCGGCGGTGTCGCTCCGGCGGCGACGACCGTCGACCCCGTGGTCAGCTGCGCGCCGCCCACCGGACTCCGCGAGCCCTGGCCGGCGGCGGTCGCTGTGAGCGGACCGGCCACCAGCATCACGGTGGCGGCGCCGGCCGTCAGGAGGACACGCATCGGCGGCACTCTAGACAACCCCCGGTCCACCAGTCACCCCCGCCACCCCGTTCCCCCTCGCCCCCAGCTCCCGTCCCCGCCGTCCGAGCCCGTTCCCCCGCGGCGCGCCGCGTCTGATGGGTTGACCCCCGAAGTGCAGGGTTGGCCCACCAAATTCCGATGGGCCAACCCTGTCTCCGACGGGTTAACCCATCAGAGTGCGCTGAGGCGGTCGGCGGAGGCGCCGGGGCGGGGCTGGAGTCGGCCCCGGCGCTGGAGCCGGACCTGGCCCTGGAGCTGGCGCCGGAGCCGGACCTGGCCCTAACCCTGGAGCTGGCGCTGGAGCCGGGGCCGGCGCTCAAGCCGAAGCCGGGGTTGGGGGCGGGGGTGGCGTCAGGCGCGGTACGCCGTCCACATGTTGCTGATTCGGGTGCTCTGGCCCGGGGTGAACTGGTTGTAGCAGGAGTCGTAGGAGTAGTCCATGTAGTTGCGGATGGGGTCCAGGCCCGGCAGCGAGCACGAGTCCCGGCCGGTCGGGCAGCCGCTGGTCGCGCTGCTCTGCGCCGGGGTGTCGGCGACGGAGTCGTTCGTCGACGTACAGCCGCCCTGGAACGTGTGGTAGAGCCCGAACCAGTGCCCGGCCTCGTGGGTCGCGGTCTTGCCGAGGTTGAAGTTCGCCGACGAGCCGCCCGGCAGCGAGCTGTACTGCACCCGGACGCCGTCGATGCTCGGGTTGCGCGCGTAGTCCCACGGGAAGGTGGCGATGCCGAGGTAGCTGAAGTTGACCAGCCAGATGTTCAGCGCGTTCTTGCCGCCCTTGCGGGTCTGCGACCGGTACGTCGTACTTTGCTGGTCGCGGTGCCACTGGTCGTTGTTGTACCGGTAGGTCCCGGCCAGCGTGAAGGTGAAGCCGGTGTTCGCGGCCTGGGAGGACTCGCCACCGGCGAAGTTCTGGTTCAGCTCGGCGATCTGCTGGGAGATCTGGGTGCTGGTCACGTCGCCGGCGCCGGAACTGCTGCGCATCACGTGGATGTAGACCGGCACGTTCGCGGCCGCCAGTCTGCCGGCCGCGGGGGCGAGCCCGCGGGCCCGCTTGGCGGCGACCAGTTCGGCGGTGCGCGCCTCGATCGCCTTCTGCTCGGCGACGCTCAGCTCGCGGTGGTCGGCTTCTTGGCCACCGCGCGCCGACGTCGGGTCGGCCGGGGTGAAGCACGGGTTGGACAGCCCTTCGGCGGGCAACTTCGCGGTCGCCTGACCACCGAGCGGGCTGAACGCGAGCGCCGTACCGGCCAGCAGCACGGCCAGGGGACGGGGAACGAAAGATCGCATGACGCGCTCCTCCAGATCGGGCTGCTTGGGCGGTGCGGCCGAATCAGCCGATTTTCAGCGTCCTCCCGCCGATCCGCCACCCCCAACCCCGTCCCACCAGTGCCACGGCAGTACTACGCCGCGGGCCCGCTCGAGGGCGAGCGAACCTGAAGCTGGTCGCGGGCCTCAGCCACTGACCATCCGACTGCTGTTCTGTTTGCGTGGTGCTCTTTGCTGTTGTGGTTGGCCGTTCCGTGCGGTTCAGGAAAGCTCCGACTCCGCCTGCTGGATGGCGGCGAACTCCTCCTCGGGGGCGGAGGCGACCAGGTGGTGGCGGCTGTAGAACCAGAAGTAGGCGAGGGCGACCAGGAACAACCCCGCGGTGATGGCGGCGGCGAGTTCGTCGACGAAGAAGGTGGCGACGACGGCGGTGACGGCCAGCACCAGGGCGATGCCGGTGGTGACGACGCCGCCGGGGGTGCGGTAGGGCCGCTCCAGGCCGGGTTCGCGGACGCGCAGCACGATGTGGGCGAGCATCATCAGCACGTACGAGACCGTCGCGCCGAAGACCGCGATGTTGATCAGCAGCGCGCCGTCCTGGGTGATCGCGGCGAGCAGGAAGCCGATCGCGCCGGGCACCACCAGGGCCAGGTACGGCGTCTTGCGCTTGCCGGTGACCGACAGGAAGCGCGGCAGGTACCCGGCCCGGGACAGCGCGAACAGCTGCCGGGAGTAGGCGTAGACGATCGAGAAGAAGCTGGCGACCAGACCGGCGAGGCCGACGTAGTTGACGAAGTCGGCGATCCACGGGTCCCCGCCCAGCGCGGTCCGCAACGCCAGCGGCAGCGGGTTGTCCGACTCGGCGATGACCGACGACCCGGCACCGCCCGCGCTGAAGACCAGGATCAGGCCGGCGAAGACGAGCAGGATGCCCATCGCGGTGATGATGCCGCGGGGCATGTCCTTGCGCGGGTCGCGGGCCTCCTCGGCGGCCAGCGGGACCCCTTCCACCGCGAGAAAGAACCAGATCCCGTAGACCAGCGCCGCCAGCACCCCGGCGTAGCCGAACGGGATGAACTCGTTCGCCCCGGCGGCGTCGTTCGGCACGATGTCGAACAGCTTGCCGGCGTCGAACTTCGGGATCATCGCGATCACGAAGACCACCAGTGCGACGACCGCGATCGCGGTGATGGCGAGGGTGAGCCGCAGCGCCTCGCCCACGCCGTACAGGTGGATGCCGACGAAGATCACGTAGCAGGCCAGGTAGACCGGCCAGCTCGACGTCAGCCCGAACAGCCCGAGCGCCTCGACGTAGCCGCCGATGAAGGTGGCGATCGCGGCCGGCGCGATCGCGTACTCGATCAGAATCGCGGTGCCGGTGGCGAACCCGCCGAGCGGGCCGAGCGCCCGCCGGGCGAACCCGTAGCCGGCGCCGGCGACCGGGATCGCCGAGGCCAGCTCGGCCAGCCCGAACACCATGCAGCTGTACATCGTGGCCATCAGCACGGTGGCGATCAGCAGTCCGCCCCAGCCGCCCTCGGCCAGCCCGAAGTTCCAGCCGGCGAAGTCGCCGGAGATGACGTAGGCGACCCCGAGCCCGGCCAGCAGCACCCAGCCGGCCGCGCCGCGCCGCAACTGCCGTTGCTCCAGGTACTCCTTGCCCACCTGCTGGTAGTCGACGCGCGAGGTCTTCCGGCTCATGGTGGCTCCAATGGTCTACGGGCATACCACTAGGAATGGCCACGAGGTTCCTCGCGGACCGGGGTGCTGTCAAGGGAAACGCCACATTGACATCGGCCCGGGCAGTTGCGTCAATGGACTGTCCGCAGACCAATGAACCCGGGAGCGACCGTGGCCTTCACAACCGGCAAGCTGACCGTGCAGGAGCTGCGGGACCTGGTGGCGGGCGGCCAGATCGACACCGTGCTGGTCGCGATCACCGACATGCAGGGCCGGCTGCAGGGCAAGCGCTGCGGCGCGCGCTACTTCCTGGAGGAGGTCGTGCAGCACGGCACCGAGGGCTGCAACTACCTGCTCGCGGTCGACGTCGACATGAACACCGTCGACGGCTACGCGATGTCGTCGTGGGAGAGCGGGTACGGCGACCTGCTGATGGCGCCCGACCTGGACACGCTGCGCCTGCTGCCCTGGCTCGACGGCACCGCGCTGGTGCTCTGCGACGTCCAGTGGCTCGACGGGCAACCGATGCCGGCCAGCCCTCGGCAGATCCTCAAGGCCCAGCTCGACCGCCTCGCCGAGCGCGGCCTGACGGCGTACGTCGGGACCGAGCTGGAGTTCATCGTCTTCAACGACACCTTCGAGCAGGCCTGGTCCCAGTCCTACCGCGACCTCGACCCGGCGAACCAGTACAACGTCGACTACTCACTGCTCGGCACCTCCCGGATCGAGCCGCTGCTGCGCGACATCCGTATCGCGATGGAGGGCGCCGGCCTGTACGTCGAGTCGGCCAAGGGCGAGTGCAACCTCGGCCAGCAGGAGATCGCGTTCCGGTACGCCGAGGCGCTGGCCACCTGCGACAACCACTCGATCTACAAGACCGGGGCGAAGGAGATCGCCGCCAAGCACGGCAAGAGCCTGACCTTCATGGCCAAGTACGACGAGCGCGAGGGCAACTCCTGCCACATCCACCTGAGCTTTCGCGGGCCTGGCGGCGAGCCGGTGCTGGCCGGTGACCGGGAGCACGGCTTCAGCCTGCTGATGGAGCAGTTCATCGCCGGCCAGCTCGCCTGCCTGCCGGAGCTCACCTACCTGCTCGCGCCGAACATCAACTCCTACAAGCGGTTCCAGCCCGGCAGCTTCGCGCCGACTGCGGTCGCCTGGGGCCTGGACAACCGCACCTGCGCGCTCCGGGTGGTCGGCCACGGCCAGTCGCTGCGGGTCGAGAACCGGCTGCCCGGCGGCGACGTGAACCCGTACCTCGCCGTCGCCGCCCTGATCGCGTCCGGCCTGCACGGGATCGAGAACGAGCTCGAGCTGGAACCGCTGCTGGCCGGCAACGCCTACACCAGCGACAAACCGCACGTGCCGACGACGCTGCGGGAGGCGTCCGCGCTGTTCGGCGGGTCGAAGATCGCCCGCGAGGCGTTCGGTGACGACGTGGTCGACCACTACCTCAACGCGGCGAGGGTGGAGCTGGACGCCTACGACGCCGTGGTCACCGACTGGGAGCGCATCCGTGGCTTCGAGCGCCTCTGACACCCCGAGAATCGGCATCACGACGTACCTCGAGCCCACCATCTGGGGTGTCTGGGAGCGGGACGCGGCGCTGCTGCCCCGGGTGTACCTGGACTCCGTGGTCGCGGCCGGCGGCGTACCGCTGCTGCTGCCGCCGGTCGGCACCGACCCGTCGGTCCTGGACGTGCTGGACGGTCTGGTGATCGCGGGCGGCTGCGACGTCGACCCCGGCTCGTACGACGCCGTGCCGCATCCGGAGACGGTCGGCACCAGGCGGGGGCGCGACGAGCACGAGGCGATCCTGATCCGGGCGGCGCTGGCCGCCGACCTGCCGTTGCTTGCGATCTGCCGCGGTTTGCAGATGCTCAACGTCACCCTGGGCGGCACGCTGCAGCAGCACCTTCCCGAGGCGGTCGGTCACGACGAGCACCGGCCGTCGCCCGCGATCTTCGGCCGGACCGACGTGAAGATCGACGACGGCACGCTGACCAGCCGGCTGTTCGGAGACCGGACCACCGTGCACTGCTACCACCACCAGGCTCTCGATCGCGTCGCGCCCGGCCTGCAGGTCACGGCTCGCGCCGGCGACGGCACGGTCGAGGCGGCCGAGGTGACCGGCCAGGCCTTCGCGCTCGGGGTGCAGTGGCATCCCGAGGAGAATCCCGACGACCTGCGGTTGTTCACCGCTCTGGTCGACGAAGCCCTGAGGAGACGAACCCGGTGACCTACGACGTGATCAACCCGGCCACCGAGAAGGTGGTCCGCACGGTCGAGCTGGCCTCGGTCGAGCAGGCCGACGCAGCGATCGCCCGGGCCGCCGAGGCGTTCACCAGTTGGCGCGGGATCGCCCCGGCGGATCGCGGCCGGCTGCTGCGCCGGTTCGCCGACGCGGTCGACGCGGACCTGGAGAACCTGGCCGCCCTGGAGGTGGAGAACGCCGGTCACACGATCGGCAACGCCCGCTGGGAGGCCGGCAACGTGCGGGACGTGCTGCACTACTACGCCGCCGCGCCGGAACGCCTGTTCGGCCGCCAGATCCCTGTTGCCGGAGGCATCGACCTGACCGTGGCCGAGCCGCTCGGTGTGGTCGGCGTGATCGTGCCGTGGAACTTCCCGATGCCGATCGCCGGCTGGGGCTTCGCGCCCGCGCTGGCGGCGGGCAACACCGTGGTGCTGAAGCCGGCCGAGCTGACCCCGCTGACCGCGCTGCGACTCGGCGAGCTGGCCCTGGAGGCCGGGATCCCACCAGGAGTGCTGGAGATCGTGCCCGGCGCGGGCACGGTCGTGGGGCAGCGCTTCGTCACCCATCCGGCCGTGCGCAAGGTGGTCTTCACCGGGTCGACGGGCGTCGGCAAGCAGGTCATGGCCGGCTGCGCCGACCAGGTCAAGCGGGTGACGCTGGAGCTCGGCGGCAAGTCGGCGAACGTGGTGTTCGCGGACGCGGATCTGGACAAGGCCGCCGCGCAGGCGCCGTACGGGGTGTTCGACAACGCGGGGCAGGACTGTTGCGCGCGGTCGCGGATCCTGGTCGAGCGGTCGGTGCACGACCGGTTCCTGGAGCTGCTGGAGCCGGCGGTGAAGAATCTGCGGGTCGGCGACCCGGCCGACCCGGCGACGGAGATGGGCCCGCTGATCTCCGCGCGGCAGCGGGAGCGGGTCGCGGCGTACGTCGACGAGGGCGCGGTCGCGTTCCGCGGGCCGGCGCCGGACGGGCCCGGGTTCTGGTTCCCGCCGACCGTGCTGACCGGGCTCGCGGCGGACTCGCCGGCGCTGACCGAGGAGATCTTCGGCCCGGTCGTGGTGGTGGTGCCGTTCGAGGACGAGGCGGACGCGATCCGGCGCGCCAACGACACGGCGTACGGGCTGTCCGGGTCGATCTGGACCCGGGACGTCGGGCGTGCGCTGCGGGTGAGCCGGGGACTCGAGGCGGGCAACCTGTCGGTCAACTCGCACTCCTCGGTGCGCTACTCGACGCCGTTCGGCGGCTTCAAGCAGTCCGGGCTCGGCCGCGAGCTCGGCCCGGACGCGCTGGCCGCGTTCACCGAGACCAAGAACATCTTCATCAGCACGGAGGACTGAATGACTGACGTGAAGGCACACCGCCTCGAGGACCGGGTGGCGGTGGTCACCGGTGGCGCGAGCGGGATCGGCCTGGCCGGCGTGCGCCGGCTGGCGGCCGAGGGCGCGAAGGTGGTGATCGGCGATCTGGACCCCGAAGCCGGCAAGACCGCCGCCGACGAGGTGGGCGGCCTGTTCGTGCCGACCAACGTCACCGACGAGGCGGCCGTGCAGAACCTGTTCCGGCAGGCCTTCGACACCTACGGCGCGGTCGACATCGCCTTCAACAACGCCGGCATCTCGCCGCCGCAGGACGGGTCGATCCTGGAGACCGGGCTGGACGCCTGGCGCAAGGTCCAGGAGGTCAACCTGACCTCGGTGTACTTCTGCTGCAAGGCGGCGATCCCGTACATGCAGCGCCAGGGCAAGGGCTCGATCATCAACACGGCATCGTTCGTCGCGGTGATGGGCGCCGCAACCTCGCAGATCTCGTACTCCGCGTCCAAGGGCGGCGTGCTGGCGATGAGCCGGGAGCTGGGTGTGGAGTTCGCCCGGCAGGGGATCCGGGTGAACGCTTTGTGCCCGGGGCCGGTGAACACGCCGCTGCTGCAGGAGTTGTTCGCGGCCGATCCGGAGCGGGCTCAGCGGCGGCTGGTGCACGTGCCGATGGGCCGCTTCGGCGAACCCGAGGAGATCGCGGCCGCGGTGGCCTTTCTCGCCTCCGACGACGCGTCCTTCGTCACCGCGAACACGTTCCTGGTCGACGGCGGCATCTCCGCGGCGTACGTCACCCCCCTCTGACCCCCGCCACCACCCGCACCCCCCTTTGAAGGGAGAACCTGTCAACTTGTGGGTCAACCACCGGGTATACCGGGGCAGAACCCACAAGTTGGCAGGTTCTCCCCGCAGGTGGGGGTGGGGGTGGGGTGGGTGGGCCTAGGGTGGCGGCGAGAACGGGGAGAGGTGGGCGGTGTGGTCGAGGAGGCGCGGGCCGGCGAGGCGTTGTTCCGGCCGGTGCGGACCGGCAACCCGTTCGAGGAAACCGTCGAACGGTTGCTGCAGGCCATCAAACTCGGGGTCGTCGGGCCCGGCGAGCGGTTGCCGGCCGAGCGCGACCTGGCCGCCCGGCTGAACGTGTCCCGCGTCACCCTGCGGGAGGCGATCCGGGCTCTCACCGAGGCCGGGTACGTCGAGTCGCGCCGCGGCCGGTACGGCGGGACCTTCGTCAACGAGCGGTTGCCGAGACCGCGCCGGGTCGGCCCGAAGAAGCTGGCGAGGGAGCTCGCCGACAGCCACGCCAACGGCGGCGGTCTGGAGGACGCGCTGGTGCTGCGGTCCGCGCTGGAGGTCGGTGCGGCCGAGGCGGCGGCGTCGCGGTCGCTCAGCGGGGGAGAGCGCGACCATCTGCTGCGCTGCCTGGCCGACACGGCGACGGCCAAGCTCGCGGACTACCGGCGGATGGACTCCCGGCTGCACCTGGCCGTCGCCGAGGTCAGCGGCTCACCCTCGCTCACCTCCGCGGTCGCGGACGTCCGGATGCGGCTGAACACGTTGCTCGACGCGATCCCGCTGCTCGAACCCAACATCGAGCACTCCGACCAGCAGCACCAGGCGGTGGTGGACGCGATCCTGGCCGCCGATCCGGAGGCGGCCCGGCAGGCGATGCACGAGCACCTGGCCGGGACCGCCGCTTTGTTGCGAGCCTTCTTGAGCTGACCGCCGGGGCCCGCCCGGTGCGGGAAAACCGGCGGGACCGCGGGCGACACGCCGGAGCCGTTGGCACCAGTGCGCCAAATCCGGCGCGAACAGATGGGTAACGAGGGGGTGGCGGACAGGTATCCGTGTGTGACACTCGCCGTGTCCGGTGGCACTCGACTGTGATGTCGGCGAATGTAATCCTTCGGGGAGAATGTGGATCGATGACTGACGACGAGCTGGTCGGGCGCACCGGACTGGTCGAGCGTGCGCGGACACGGCTCGAGACCAGCGGCAGCGTGCTGCTCTACGGCCCGACGGGGATCGGCAAGTCCGCCCTCGCCCGGGCGCTCGTCGCCGACCGGACCCGCGCGGGCTGGCGGGTGCTCAGTGCCGCGCCGTCCCAGAGCGAGGCCGGACTCCCGTACGTCACGCTGCTCGACCTGCTGTCGAACCAGCTCGAGCTGGCCTGGCAGGTCCTGCCGGACCACCTGCGCCAGCCGCTGGAGGTCGCGCTGCTCAAGGCGAGCGCGCCGGACACCGTGCGGGACGAGCTGGCCGTGCGCCTCGCCGTACTGCACGTACTGCGGCGCCTGGCGGCGTCCGGGCCGGTGCTGCTCGTCGTGGACGACATCCAGTGGGTCGACCCGTCCAGCCTCGAGGTGCTGACCTTCTGCGCGCGCCGCCTGACCGACGGCGTGCACATGCTCGCCACCGAGCAGGTGGCCGACGGCGACCTCCCGGTGATGGCCGAGGCGTGCCCGGAGCCCGTGCTGCAGCTGGAGGTGCCTCCGCTCGCCGAGCCCGACGTACTGGCCCTGCTGCGGAACCGGCTCTCCAGTCCGCTGCCGGTGCGGACCGCGCGCCGCATCCACACCGCGAGCGGAGGCAGCCCGTTCATGGCGCTGGAGCTCGGGCGCGCGGTGCTGCGGCACCCGCAGGGCGTCTCGCCGAACGATCCACTGCCCGTGTCGAGCCGGTTGAAGACGCTGCTCGGCGACCGTCTCGCCGACCTCGGTCCGGCGACCCACGAACTGCTGCTGCACGCCTCCGCCTCGCCGCGGCCGACGACCGCGCAGCTGGCGCAGTCCCTCGGCCGGCCGATCGAGGCGGAGCTGGCCGAGGCGGAGGGGCTCGGTCTGATCGACGTCTCCTCCGACCGGCTGCGGTTCAGCCACCCGCTGCTGCGCGAGTTCGTGTACGCCGAGGCGACGTCGGCCGCACGCCGGCAGGCGCACGCCCGGCTGGCCGCGGTGGTCGAGGAGCCGGTCGAGAAGGCCACTCACCGGGCCCTGGCCACCCAGGAGGCGGACGCGGACCTCGCGGCGGCACTGGAGGACGCCGCCGCCACCGCGGGAGCCCGGGGTGCGCTGGGAGCCGCCGCGACGCTGTGGCGGCTCGCCGCCGAGCGGACTCCGGCCGCCGAGCCGGACGACCGCGCCCGGCGGCTGACCCGGGCGGCCGACGACGCGGCGGCGGCCGGTCACCTGGTCGAGTCGGCGGAGATGGCGCGACAAGCCGTCCAGTGCGCCACCCGGCCGGACGTGAAGGTGCCGGCGCTGCTGCTGCTCGTCGACGCCGCCTGGCCCGAGCGGGAGCAGCGGATCGAGCTGCTGGCGGAGGCGTTCGAGGCCGCCGCGGGCGACGACCGGCTGGAGGCGCAGGTTCGGATCGTGCGCAGCCACAGCGCGTACTTCGACCGCCGGCTCGACGACGCCCGCGAGGACGCCCGGGTGGCCGAGCAGCTCGCCCGCCGGTGCGGTGACACCGAGGCCCTGGTCGACGCCCTGAGCGCGGCCCACCCGGTCGAGATCGCGGTCGGCGGCGGCCAGGCCTCGGACCGGCTGCTCGGCCAGGCCGGCGAGCTCGCGCTCGGCCTGCCGCTGACCAAGACCGTGGTGCACGCCCGGCAGATGGCCGCGATGCGGGAGCTGTTCCGCGGCAACACCGCCGCGGCGATCGAGGGCATCGGCCCGCTGGTCGAGGAGGTCCGCGACGGCGGGGCGGTGCGCTGGCTGGCCGGCATCCTGATCTCCGCGACCGCGATCTACGAACGCAGCGGGCACGGCGCCGAGGCGCTGGCCGCCGGGCACGAGTGCCTGCAGCTGATGCAGGACCTGGGCGACGAGCCTGAGGTCGGCCTGGTGATCGCGGCCCGCGCCGAGTGGGCCGGCGGCACCGCGACGACGGCGCGGGAGCTGGCCGAGGCGGCGCTGGAGGCCGTGCGGGTGATCGGCAACGACGAGTGGACCGGTCCGGCCCTGGCCAGCGTCGGGCTGGTCGGCGTCCTGACCGGGGACCCGCAGCGCGCGGTCGAGGCGTTCGACGCGATCGCCGACTCGGGCGAGGCCGCGATGCCGTACGACCCGGCCGTCATCCCCTGGCACGCCGACTACGCCGAGGCGCTGGTCGCCTGCGGGCGGCTGGACGACGCGGCGGCGCTGCTCGCCGACATCCGCGAGCGGGCCGAGACGCTGGACCGTGAGGTGGTCCGGGTCGGCCTGGCCCGTTCGGAGGCGCTGCTGATCGCCAAGCGCGGCGACCCGGCCGCGGCGCTCGACCTGCTGGAGAAGACGCTGGCCGGGGTCGGCGACCGGGTGTACCCGCTAGACCTCGCGCGCTGCGAGCTGACCCGCGGCCGGGTGGCCCGGCAGGCCCGTCGCCGCTCGGTCGCCCGGTCGGCGTTCCTGGACGCGATCGAGCAGTTCGAGGCGTACGGCGCGCCGGCCTGGCGGGAGGTCGCGGAGACCGAGCTCGCCCGGCTCGACGTCCCGAGCCGCAGTCGGCAGCCGTCGGAGCTGACCGACAACGAGCTGCAGATCGTCGCGATGGTGCGCGACGGGTCCACCAACCGGGAGATCGCGGCCGCGCTCTACCTGAGCGTGAAGGCCGTCGAGTCGCAGCTGACCCGGCTCTACCGCCGGTTCGGCGTCGCCAACCGCACCCAGCTGCTGCGCACGGTGGACCGCGGGGGAACCGACCTCGCGCAGAGGTAAACCCTTGTGGTGACCCGCCGGTAGCCGAGCACCCCTTGCCGTCGGCCGGTCACCGGGAGAAATCTCGGCCTCACGTAGTGAGCCAAGGCGTGTCCTGCTGTCCCGCGGGCCACGCCTGCCCCTCGGTGGGGCGGCCGAGTGAGGCGCGGCCGCCCCCTACGTTTCCGCACCTGGGACACTGGCCGGGTGAAACTCGAACGCAAGCATGCCCTGGTGCTGATCGCGATCGCGGTCTGGAACGTCGTCACCTACGTGACCTTCATCAAGAACCTGGCCGCCACCGAGAACCGCCCGACCGGGTACTACGTCGCGCACACCGTGCTGATCGTGGTCAACCTCGGCATCGCCGGCCTGCTCGGGACCTGGGGAGTCCGTGCGCTCAAGGCGAGCCGCGACGTACGTCGTACGGACGCGGATCTGACGGTCTGAGTCAGGACCGGGCGAAGCGGCTCGGGGTGACGCCGAGCATCCTGCGGAAGTGCCGGGTCAGGTGCGACTGGTCGTAGAAGCCGGCCAGCGTGGCGACCTCGGCCGCCGGCCGGCCCGCCAGTAGCTGACGGCGAGCCAGGTCGACCCGGCGTCCGGTCAGGTACCGGTGCGGCGGGATGCCGTACTCCCGGCTGAACGCTCTGACCAGGTACGCCGGGTCCGCGTGCACCAGCTTCGACGCCTCGTCGAGCGTGATCCCGCCGGGCAGATGCGCGTCGAGCACCTCCCGCAGCCGCCCGGCGACTCCCGCGTCCCGATGCGCGGCCGGCCGGACCACCTGCCGCCGCAGGTGCTGCCGTAGCCGCTGCTCGATCAGCGTGAGCCGGCTCTCCGCCTCCAGCGGTTCCCGCCCGTCCGCCAGTACTCCGTGCAGTTGCTCGATGCGCCGCCGGAGTACCGGGTCGAGCAGTTCGGGCTGGTCGACCGCCGCGCCGATCAGGTCTGCTCCGAGCCGGTCGGGCTCCAGGTAGAGCACCCGCTTGCGGAAGCCCTCCGGCCGGACCGAGCGGCCGTCGTGCGGCACGTTGGGCGGCAGCAGGGAGACCTGCGCCCGGGTCAGGCCGTGCTCGCGGTGGTCCAGGTCGTAGCGGACCACGCCCTCGTCGACGAGCAGGATCGTCCAGGCGTCGTGAGTGTGGCTCGGGTAGGCGTGGGACGGGAAGTAGGCGTGCAGGACCTCGACGACCCCGTCCAGCCCTGGCTGCCAGGCCCGGACCTGTGCACTTCCGCTCACTGTTCAGAACATACGCTGCTGCGATGAAGGTTTACATCAGCGCGGACATGGAGGGCGTCACCGGCCTGGTCGACGCCGAGGACGTGCAGCCGCCCGGCCGGGACTACGAGCGGGGCCGGGTGATGATGACCGAGGACGTGAACGCGGCCGTGCGCGGCGCCTACGCGGCCGGCGCCGCCGCCGTCCTGGTGAACGACGCGCACGGCCCGATGCGCAACCTGCTGCCGGACCTGCTCGACCCGCGCGCCGTGCTGATCAAGGGCCGCCCGAAGCCGCTAGGAATGATCGAGGGCCTGACCAGCGAGTACGACGCCGCGCTGTGCGTCGGCTTCCACTCCCGGGCCGGGGTGCTCGGTGTGCTCAGCCACAGCTTCATGGGCCACGAGATCGAGGACATCTGGCTGGACGACCGGGTGACGGGCGAGATCGGCATGCTGCACGCGGCCGCCGGCGCGCTCGGCGTCCCGGTCGCGGCGCTGACCGGCGACGACGCGGCCTGCGCGGAGATGACCGGGTGGGATCCGGCGGTCGCCACCGTGCCGGTGAAGTACGCCAAGGACCGGTTCGCCGCCCAGCTCGTCCCGGTCGCCGAGGCGCGGGCCGCCATCGAGCAGACCGTGCGGTCCTCCCTGCGCAGCCTTCGGGCAGCCGGCTCGGAGCGCGAATCGGCACCGGCTGCCGACCAGGAGGTTGGGCCTGGGGCCGCCGGGTTGCCGGCGACCCGCCGGCTGACCGTGCGCTGGCAGTCCGCGTCCGTCGCCTCCCACTTGATCGCTGTGCCCGGCGTCGAGCGGACCGACGACCGCACCGTCACCGTGTCGGGCGACATGGTCACCCTCTACCGCCTGTTCAACCTGTTCCTGCGGGTCGCCACCGCCGTCACCAGCAACCCGCCGTACTGCTGAGCCCAGCTGGTCAGAAACGTACAAGCTCCACCAGCCGCCGCACCGGCAGAGTTGGGCTTGTGGACGACGAACAGATCAGATTCGACACCAAGCTCGCCGTACTGCTGCGGGACGACCTGGCCACCTGGCAACGCCTCAACGTGACCGCCTTCCTGGTCTCCGGCCTGGCCGCCACCATCCCGGAGCTCACCGGCCTCCCGTACGAAGATGCCGACGGCACCCAGTACCTGCCGATGTTCCGCCAGCCCGTGCTGGTTTTCGAGGGCTCGAAGGAGCTGATGGCCGTCGCGCACTCCCGGGCCCTCGGCCGTCGGCTGCCGCACTCGATCTTCACCGCCGACCTGTTTGCCACCGGCAACGACCGCGACAACCGCGCCGCCGTGAAAGCCGTCGCCCAGTCCGAGCTCGACCTCGTCGGCCTGGCCCTGCACGGCCCCAAGAACGCCGTCGACAAAACCCTCAAGGGCACCCACATGCACCCGTGAGCCGCCGTCAGCGCGGCTCGAACTCCTGCCACCGCCGGCCCCGGTCGACGCTGGTCGCGAACACCTCGGGAACGCACAACGACGGCCCCCGCGAGCAGTGTCGCGGGGGCCGTCAGGGTCAGGGCTTACAGCAGGTTCGCGAGCGTGAAGGCGGTGGCCGACAGCGTCAGCGCGACAGCGGCGGTGACGACCTCGGCGCGGGAGCGGTGGGTGAGGCGGAGCCAGTGGAGGCGGGGGCGGTCCACGAGGGCGTACAGCGCGGCGCGCGGGGCGGGCGGCCGGTCGGCGGCGAGCTGCGGGGCTTCGAGAGTGCTGAGCACGGGAAATGCCTTTCCCATCACGTTGCTGTGGGCGACATGTCTGTACCCGACAGGACATGGTTGCCACTTCGGGCCACCGCCAAACCTCGGAGAACAAAACGCCCCAGAACCCACTTCTGGGGTTCTGGGGCGCCGAGCGCGGGACGGTCAGACCCGGCGGAAGATCAGCGCGCGCTTGACCTCCTGGATGGCCTTGGTGACCTCGATGCCGCGGGGGCAGGCGTCGGTGCAGTTGAAGGTGGTGCGGCAGCGCCAGACACCTTCGGAGTCGTTCAGGATCTCCAGCCGCTGCTCGGTGCCCTCGTCGCGGCTGTCGAAGATGAACCGGTGCGCGCCGACGATCGCCTGCGGGCCGAAGTACTGGCCGTCGGACCAGAAGACCGGGCAGGACGTCGTGCAGGCGGCGCACAGGATGCACTTGGTGGTGTCGTCGAAGCGCTCCCGGTCGGCCTGGGACTGGATCCGCTCCCGGCTCGGCTCGTGGCCGTCGGTGACCAGGAACGGCATCACCGAGCGGTACGCGTCGAAGAACGGCTCCATGTCGACGACCAGGTCCTTGAGCACCGGCAGGCCCTTGATCGGCTCGACGGTGATCTCGCGGTCCGGGTTCAGGTCCTTGATCAGCGTCTTGCAGGCCAGCCGGTTGCGGCCGTTGATCCGCATCGCGTCGGAGCCGCAGACCCCGTGCGCGCAGGACCGGCGGAAGGTGAGCGTGCCGTCCTGCTCCCACTTGATCTTGTGCAGCGCGTCCAGCACCCGGTCCGTCGGCTGCAGGGTCACCGCGTAGGTGACCCACTCGGAGTCCTCGGTGACCTCCGGGTTGTACCGGAGGATCTTGACCTTGACATCCATCAGTACTTGCGCTCCATCGGCTTGTAACGGGTCTGGACCACCGGCTTGTAGTCCAGCCTGATGCTGGTGTTGCCATCGGCATCGACCTCGCGGTACGCCATCGTGTGCCGCATGAAGTTCACGTCGTCGCGCTTGTCGTAGTCCTCGCGGAAGTGCCCGCCGCGGGACTCCTTGCGCTCCAGCGCGGAGACCACCAGCACCTCGGCCAGGTCGATCAGGAAGCCCAGCTCGACGGCCTCCAGCAGGTCGGTGTTGAACCGCTTGCCCTTGTCCTGGACCGCGACCCGGGCGAACCGCTCCTTCAGCGACTCGATGTCGACCAGCGCCTGCTTGAGCGAGCCCTCGGTCCGGTACACCTGCGCGTTCAGGTCCATCGTGGCCTGCAGGTCGGCCCGGATCGCCGCCACCCGCTCGTCGCCGGTGGCGTTGCGCAGCCCCTCGACCAGCTCGACGACGAACTGCTCCGGGTGCTCCGGCAGCTCCTCGAAACCGGCCGTCTCGGCGTACTCCGCGGCCGCGATGCCGGCCCGGCGGCCGAACACGTTGATGTCGAGCAGCGAGTTCGTGCCCAGCCGGTTGGCGCCGTGCACGGACACGCAGGCGACCTCACCGGCGGCGTACAGGCCGGGAATGACGTCCTCGTTGTTGGCCAGTGCCTCGCCCTTGATGTTGGTCGGGATGCCACCCATCGCGTAGTGCGCGGTCGGGAAGACCGGGATCTGCTCGGTGTACGGCTCGACGCCGAGGTAGGTCCGGGCGAACTCGGTGATGTCCGGCAGCTTCGCGTCGATGTGCGCGGGCTCGAGGTGGGTCAGGTCGAGCATCACGTACGCGCCGTCCGGGCCGCAGCCGCGGCCTTCGCGGACCTCGTTCGCCATCGCCCGGGCGACCATGTCCCGCGGCGCCAGGTCCTTCACGGTCGGGGCGTAACGCTCCATGAACCGCTCGTTGTCCTTGTTGCGCAGGATGCCGCCCTCACCGCGGGCCGCCTCCGACAGCAGTACGCCGAGCCCGGCCAGGCCGGTCGGGTGGAACTGGAAGAACTCCATGTCCTCCAGCGGCAGGCCCTTGCGCCAGACGATGCCCATGCCGTCGCCGGTCAGGGTGTGCGCGTTCGAGGTGGTCCGGAAGACCTTGCCGAAGCCGCCGGAGGCGAACACCACCGACTTGGCCGAGAAGATGTGCAGCTCGCCGGTGGCCAGCTCGTAGGCGACCACACCGGTCGCCTTGCCGGCCACCATCAGCAGGTCGAGCACGTAGAACTCGTTGAAGAACTCGACGTTCTGCTTGATGCACTGCTGGTACAGCGTCTGCAGGATCATGTGGCCGGTCCGGTCCGCGGCGAAGCAGGACCGGCGCACGACGGCCTCGCCGTGGTTGCGGGTGTGGCCGCCGAAGAAGCGCTGGTCGATCTTGCCCTCGGCCGTCCGGTTGAACGGCAGGCCCATCTTCTCCAGGTCGAGCACCGCGTCGACGGCCTCGCGGCACATCACCTCGGCCGCGTCCTGGTCGACCAGGAAGTCACCACCCTTGACGGTGTCGAAGGTGTGCCACTCCCAGTTGTCCTCCTCGACGTTGGCCAGCGCGGCGCACATGCCGCCCTGGGCCGCGCCGGTGTGGGACCGGGTCGGGTAGAGCTTGGTCAGCACCGCGGTCCGGGTCCGCTTGCTGGACTCCAGGGCGGCGCGCATCCCCGCGCCCCCCGCACCGACGATGACGACGTCGTACTGATGCCGCTGCATGACAGGCCTCTCTGAAAAATTACTGGCAGACCGACAGCGTGGAGTGGGGATCCAGGCAGGGGTCGAAGGTGAAGATGACCAGGGTGCCGAGCACCACCACCACGATCGAGGCGGTGACCAGCAGGGACTTCAGCCAGAACCGGGTCTGGTCCTTCTCCGCGTAGTCGTTGATGATCGTGCGCAGGCCGTTGGTGCCGTGCAGCATCGCCAGCCACAGCATCAGCAGGTCCCAGACCTGCCACAGCGGGTTGGCCCACTTGCCGGCCACGAAGCCGAAGTCGAGCGCGTTGATGCCGTCGCCGACCATCAGGTTGACGAACAGGTGGCCGAGCACCAGCACCACCAGCGCCAGCCCGGACAGCCGCATGAACAGCCAGCCGTACAGCTCGAAGTTGGTCTGTCCGGAGCGGTTCCGGCCCCCGCCCTTGAGCGAGCGAGCCCGGCTGGAGGAACGCGGCTGAGCGATCTCAGGAGTGCTCATGTCAGGTCAGCCTCCGAAGACGTGGGTCAGGTGGCGGATCACGAACGGCACGAACAGCGCGACCCAGACGACGCCGACGCCGATCATCATCTGCCGCTGGTAGCGCGGGCCCTGGGTCCAGAAGTCGACCAGGATCAGCCGGACGCCGTTGAACGCGTGGAACAGGATGGCGGCTACCAGGCCGACCTCGAGCAGGCCGACGACGGGGTTCTTGTAGGTGCCGATCACCTCGTTGTACGCCTCCGGGGAGACCCGGACCAGCGCGGTGTCGAGCACGTGCACCAGCAGGAAGAAGAAGATGCCGACGCCGGTGATCCGGTGCAGGACCCACGACCACATGCCCTCGCGGCCGCGGTACAGGGTGCCAGCTGGCTTGCTGGGCAAACCGATCCTCCGATCGGACGACAGACCGCAGCCGGGGGACGCGGCGACTCCGGGGCGTCAGATCAGCAAAGGGGCCGCGATCGGCTCGGCCTGGAAAGGAACCAGGTCGTTTCCGATGCTATCGCTGCGCCGATCCCTTTCCGGGCCGTGCCCGTGTGACATCGCTCTCCCGGGTGTTCCCGCTCACTGGCCCAGTGGTTCGCGGCCCGATTGGCTCCTGCGTCCGGCCCGCGGCGGCCCTAGGGTCGGAGCAGAGCACAAGGAGAGGGGATCACGGTGAGTTTCTGGATCTGTGCGACCTGCGCGGTCGAGCACGCGGAGCAGGTCGAGGTGTGCGCGATCTGCGCCGACGAGCGGCAGTGGGTCCCGGCCGACGGCCAGCAGTGGACCACCCTGGAGGAGCTGGCCGCGGCCGGCTACCGGGTGAAGGTCAAGGAGGTCGAGCCCGACCTGTACGGCGTGACGTCGGAGCCCGGCGCGGGCATCGGTCAGCAGTCGATGCTCGTCCGGACGTCCGAGGGCAACCTGCTGTGGGACCCGATCGGCTACCTCGACGACGACGCCGTGCAGGCGGTCCGGGAGTTGGGGGACGTGGCCGCGGTGATCGCGAGCCACCCGCACATGTTCGGCGTCCAGGTCGAGTGGAGCCGTCGGCTGGGCGGCGTACCGGTGTACGTGTCGGAGGCGGACGCGTCCTGGATCGCGCGCCCCGACCCCGTCATCCAGACCTGGTCGGGCACGCTCGACCTGCTGCCCGGCGTCACGTTGATCCAGCCCGGCGGGCACTTCCCCGGTAGCGCGGTCGTGCACTGGGCGGCCGGAGCCGACGGCAAGGGCGTCATCCTGGCCGGCGACACCATCTTCGCCAACCCGGACCGGACGTCGGTCAGCTTCATGCGCTCCTACCCCAACCGCATCCCGCTGTCCGGCGCTGTCGTCGACCGGGTCGCCAAGTCCCTCGACGTCTTCGAGTACGACCGCCTGTACGGCAACTTCGGCGGCTCCATCCCGGTCGACGCCCGCCAGGTCGTCCGCTTCTCCGCCGACCGCCACGCCGCCTGGGCCCGCGGCGACTACGACCACCTGACCTGAGCCCGCGCTGAGGGCTCGTTGATCAAGGCACCCTAAGCCGCCAGCCTGCTCCGAGCCAGCCGGTTGTGCAGGGTGAGCATGCGCTGGACGCAGGTGGCCCAGTCGTACTGCTCGGCGCGGGCGCGGGCTGCGGGTCTGCGGTCTGGCACGGTCATCAGCTCCTGTGCGGCGTCCGCGAGCGTTTTCGGGTGTGCCTGGGCCCAGCGGCCGCAGGTTTCGTCGACGAGTTCTCTCGCGCCGCCGGTGTCCGCGGTGACGACGGGGGTGCCGGCGGCGAGGGCTTCGAGCACGGCGAGGCCGAAGGTTTCGCCGGGGCAGACGGACAGGGCGACGTCGGCCTCGGCGAGGTGGCGGGCCAGGGTGGTGCGGCCGTCGACGTAGCCGTGGAAGTGCACGGGGGCGGTGCCGGCGATGGCGACCAGCTCGTCGAGGTGCGGGCCGGCGCCGTACACGTCCATCCGCAGCGGTACGCCGCGGCGGTGCAGCTCGACGGCGGTGGCGACGGCCAGGTGCGGGCTCTTCTCGCGGGAGAGGCGGCCGGCGTGCACGAGTTTGAGGATGCCGTCGTCGGCGGGTTCGGCGCGGGCGGGGTGGAAGGTGTCGAGGTCGACGCCGAGAGGGATGCGGACCAGCGGGGTGGTGACCTCGTCGAACTCGGCCGCGGCGTAGCGGGAGGTGACCACGACCGCGTCGTACGTGCGGCCGAGCAGCTTGTAGAGCGCGCCGACCCCGGCGGCCACACCGAACTGCCGGTACTGGCCCGTCTCGCCGCCCCACCAGCTCGGCCGCACGACCTCCCCGGTTCGGCGGACCGCGCGGGCGGCGCGCAGGGAGAGCATGGCGTCCAGGCGTTCGTGGCTGAACAGCACCGAGCCGATGCCGTTGCGCCGGGCCCAGCGGGCGACCGGCAGCAGGGTGGACTTGTCGGAGATCTCGACCGTGGTGGGGCCGAAACGTTCGAGCGTCTCGATCACCCGCCAGGGGTCGGTGATCAGGCGGTAGCCGCCGCCGACCTTCGGGGCCTTCATCCGGACCACGGTGCCGGCGTCGGTGTCGGTGACGCTGTCGCGTTCGCCGGGGGTGATCAGGATGCGGTCGGCGCCGGCGTCGCGGTAGCCCTGGCCGAGGTGCTCGATCGCGGTCCGCATCCCGCCCGAGGTGGGGCCGACGAAGTTGGCCAGCTGGGCGATCCGCAGCGTCATGCGACCCGCCGAACCCGCGCCGCACGCCCGGTCGCCGCACGCCCGGTCGCCGTACGGCTGCCGGCCGCGGGTCCGGACGCCGGACCGCCGGCCGGGCCGTCGGTGCCGGTGAGCTGAGCTGCGGGCTGCCGGCCCGGCGCGACCTCACGCAGTACGTCGGCGTAGTGGCGGTCGATCAGGTCGTCCACCACGGCCGGCCAGGTCCTGGTCTGGACGCGCAGCAAGCCGCGGGCCGCCATCGAGGCGCGGGCGTCGGGGTGGTCGAGCAGGAACGACACCGCGTCCCGCAACGACCCGGCCTGCCCCGGCTCGAAGAGCAGCCCGGTCTCACCCGGGTGGATCAGGTCCAGCGGTCCACCCGCCGCCGGCCCGACCGTCGCGACGCCCGAGGCCTGCGCCTCCTGGATCGTCTGGCAGAAGGTCTCGTGCTCGCCGGTGTGCACGAACACGTCGAGCCCGGCGAAGATCGAGGCCAGCTCGGCACCCCGGCGCATCCCCAGGAACGTTGCGTCCGGCAACGTGTGCTCGAGGGACACCCGGTCCGGTCCGTCGCCGACCACGACCAGCCGGCAGTTCAGCCCGGCCAGCTCCGCGAGCCGCCGTACCTTCTTCTCCGCCGCCAGCCGTCCGACGTAGCCGACGATCGGCCGCCCGTCGGGTGAGATCTCCCGGCGCCACTGCTCCGAGCGGTGCCCGGGGTCGAACAGGTCCAGGTTCACCCCGCGGCCCCAGTGGTGCACCCGCGGTACGCCGGCCTGGACGAGCTGCGCCATCGACGCCGACGACGGCGCCAGCGTGCGGTCCACCCGCGAGTGCGTCCGCCGCAGCCAGGCCCAGACGGCCCGGTCGGTCTTGGCGAACCACGGGTACTGCCGGGCGAACCCGGCGATGTCGGTCTGGAACACGGCCACGGTCGGCAGCCCGAGCCGCCGCGCGGCCCGCAACCCGTACGCGCCGAGAATGAACGGCGACGCCAGGTGCACCAGCGCGGGCCGGAACTCGGCCATCGCCCGCTCGATGCCCGGATCGGGCAACCCGACCGGGAACTCCTTGTAGCCCGGGATCCCGAAGCTCCTGGCCCGGAGCACCCGGACTCCCTGGTAGCTGTCCGGACCGGGGCCGGCGGCAATGATCAGCAGCTCGTGCCCCCGGGCGAGCAACCGGTCGGCGACGTGGCGAACGGTGTTCGCGACGCCATTGATCTGCGGCAGGAAGGACTCAGCGACCATCACGATGCGCACGCCACGAAGGTTCCCCAGCCCCGGTGAACCCTCGGCCACCTTCGTGTGACGCGACGACGAGCCCCTGGCGGCGGGCAACCACACACCAGGCGACCAATCACTCCCTGAACGGTGACCAACCGACTACTGCGCGGTGACGAGGGCGAGGGCGAGGGCGAGGGGCGGGGGCGTGCCCGATCTCACCTGGTTGGTGCATACCAGTGGGGGGCTGGTTCTTCTACGGTGGGGGGATGAGCCATCAGACCGAGTCCGGGTGGGACTTCAAGCCGGTGTACGGTCCGCTGGACGGGTTCGATCCGGCGGAGAAGCTGGGCGAGCCGGGGCAGTTCCCGTTCACGCGGGGGGTCTACCCGACGATGTACACGCAGCGGCCGTGGACGATGCGGCAGTACGCCGGGTTCGGCACCGCGGCGGAGTCGAACCGGCGGTACCACCAGCTGATCGACGCCGGCACGATGGGGCTCTCGGTGGCGTTCGACCTGCCGACGCAGATGGGCTACGACTCCGACGCGCCGATCGCGCACGGCGAGGTCGGCAAGGTCGGGGTGGCGATCGACTCGATCGACGACATGCGGGTGCTGTTCGACAAGATCCCGCTGGACCAGGTCTCGACGTCGATGACGATCAACGCGCCCGGCTCGGTCCTGCTGCTGCTCTACCAACTCGTCGCCGAGGAGCAGGGCGTCGAGGGCGCCGAGCTGACCGGCACGATCCAGAACGACGTGCTCAAGGAGTACATCGCCCGCGGCACCTACATCTACCCGCCGAAGGAGTCGCTGCGGCTGATCAGCGACATCTTCGCCTACTGCCAGGCCGAGCTGCCGCGCTGGAACACGATCTCGATCTCCGGCTACCACATGGCCGAGGCCGGCGCGACGCCCGCGCAGGAGATCGCCTTCACGCTGGCCGACGGCATCGAGTACGTCCGGACCGCGGTCGCGGCCGGCCTGGACGTCGACGCGTTCGCGCCCCGGCTGTCGTTCTTCTTCGTCGCCCGGACCACGCTGCTGGAGGAGGTCGCCAAGTTCCGTGCCGCCCGGCGGATCTGGGCGCAGGTGATGCGCGACGAGTTCGGCGCGTCGAACCCGAAGTCGCTGATGCTGCGCTTCCACACCCAGACGGCCGGTGTCCAGCTCACCGCCCAGCAGCCCGAGGTCAACCTGGTCCGCGTCGCGGTGCAGGGCCTGGCCGCGGTGCTCGGCGGCACCCAGTCGCTGCACACCAACTCCTACGACGAGGCGATCGCGCTGCCGACCGAGAAGGCGGCCCGGCTCGCGCTGCGCACCCAGCAGGTGCTCGCGTACGAGACCGACGTGACCGCGACCGTCGACCCGTTCGCCGGCTCGTACGTCGTCGAGGCGCTCACCGACGAGGTGGAGGCCGCGGCGCGGGAACTGATGGACCAGGTCGAGCAGTACGGCGGGGCGGTGGCCGCGATCGAGAAGGGCTTCCAGAAGCAGGAGATCGAGCGGTCGGCGTACCGGATCTCGCAGCAGATCGACAGCGGCGAGCGGGTCGTGGTCGGGCTGAACAAGTTCAAGGTCGCCGAGGAGGAGCCGTACGAGCCGCTCCAGGTCGACCCGGCGATCGAGGCGCAGCAGGTCGAGCGCCTCGGCAAGCTCCGGGCCGAACGGGACCAGGCGGCGGTCGACGAGGCCCTCGCCGAACTGCGCGCGGCCGCCAGCGGGTCGGAGAACTGCCTCTACCCGATGAAAAAGGCGCTGAAGGCAAGAGCCACCGTCGGCGAGGTCTGCGACGCGCTCCGCGCGGTCTGGGGCGTCTACGTCCCCGCCGACACCTTCTGACCCACCCCGTCCCACGTTCAGTTTCGGGGGTGGGGCTCAGTCCAGCAGGGCGGTGGAGACCAGGATCTGGGTGCCGAGGGTGATGGCGTCCTCGGAGGGGTCGAAGCCGGGCGTGTGCAGGTCGGCGGCGGAGTCCTGGCCGGCGGGGCGGACGCCGAGGCGGGCCATCGCGCCGGGCACGTGCTCGAGGTACCAGGCGAAGTCCTCGCCGCCGAGGCTCTGGTCGGTCTGGGCCAGCGCGCCCGCGCCCATCGTCTGCTCGACCGCGGTCCGGAGCACCTCGATCGCGGCCGGGTCGTTCATCACCGGCGGGACGCCGTGGGTGACCTCGGTGTCCACCTCCACGCCGTACGGCGCGACCAGTTGCTCGGCCAGGCCGGGGATCAGCTCGGCGGCCAGGCGCCAGGCGCTGACGTCCAAGCAGCGCAGCGTGCCCTCGGCCTCGCCGCGGGCGGGGATCGCGTTCGCGGCCGACCCGGAGGTGATGCGGCCCCAGACCAGCGACATGCCGGCGCGCGGGTCGACCCGGCGGGAGAGCGCGGCCGGGAGCTCGGTGACCATCGTGGCCAGGGCGTAGACCAGATCGCCGGTGAGGTGCGGGCGGGAGGTGTGCCCGCCGGGACCGGTCAGCCGGACCAGGATCCGGTCCGCGGCCGCGGTCAGCGCGCCGACGCGCAGACCGACCTGCCCGACATCCAGCCGCGGGTCGCAGTGCAGCCCGTAGATGCGCTGAACGCCGTCCAACCCGCCGGCCGCGATCACGCCGAGTGCGCCGCCCGGCATCTTCTCCTCGGCGGGCTGGAAGATCAGGCGCACCCGCCGGTCGAGCAGCCCGTCCCGCGACAGCCCGGCCAGCACCAGCGCCGCGCCGAGCAGCGCCGAGGTGTGGACGTCGTGCCCGCAGGCGTGCGCCATACCCTCGATCGTCGAGCGCCAAGGGGCCTCGACGCCGTCCGGTACCGGCAGCGCGTCGATGTCCGCCCGCAGCGCCACACAGGTGTCGCCGGAGCCGATGTCGCAGATCAGTCCGGTCCCCGTCGGCAGGACCTGCGGCGACAGTCCCGCCTCGGTGAGCCGCTTGCGCAGCAACTCGGTCGTCCGGACTTCGTGCCAGCCGAGCTCGGGGTGCGCGTGCAGTGCCCGGCGGACCGCGATCGACTCGTCCCGGACCTCCTTGACGCGAGCTGCCACGTCCGCGAGCAGCAGCTCGTGCGAAGTCGTCATAGGGCCGATTCTCGCATCAGCTCGTTCCGAGCCCGGGGGTGATGGTGGAAGATGGCTGACCCGGTCCAGGCGCGGCGGGCGGCGCAGGCCCCGGCTGGCCGGACCCGGACACATCCCTGGGCAGGACGGTAAGGGCTTTCCTAGACTGCGGGAACCGCCCCCGGAGGAGCTGTCCCATGCTGAGTCGCCGCCCGAGCCCGTCCAGCCGCCGTACCGTCGCCCTGCTGCTCGCCCTCGCCGTTCTCTCCGTCTCCACCGGCACCACGACTGGCGCCGCGGCCAGTCGGGGATCCGCTCCGGACGCGCCGACCCACCTGACCGTCGGGGACCGGGAACGCCCGCTGGCGGTCGAGGGCCCGCCGCAGTTCGGGTGGTGGCCGCAGGACTCCGACGGCAACGAGATCCAGACGGCGTACCAGCTGCGCGTCCTGCGTGCCGACGGCGCGGAGCAGTGGGACAGCGGCAAGGTGCGCTCGGCGGAGCAGCAGTACGTCGCGTACGCCGGTCCTGCGCTCGCCTCCGGTACGGCGTACCGCTGGACCGTACGGACCTGGGACCGTGCCGGCCGGGTGTCCCCGTGGGCGCCGCCGGCGACCTTCGAGACCGGCCTCACCGACCAGGACTGGGAGGGCGCCGCCTGGATCCGCAGGCTGTCCACGGAGCCCGACGACTACACCCTGGCCCGCAAGGAGGTCGCGATCCCGCGCGGCCGGGTGGTCCGTGCCCGCGCCTACGTCTCGGCGTACCACCAGTACCGCCTGTACCTGAACGGCGCGGAGGTCGACGACGGCCCGGCCTTCTCCTACCCCGGCGAGGGCTACTACCAGGCCACCGACGTCACCCAGCAGCTCCAGGCCGGCCGGCATCTCGCGATCGGCGTCCTCTACCACTGGTACGGCGGCGGCCAGGGCCGGCCGGCGGCGAACGACCACCGGGGGATGCTGCTCAAGCTCGTCGTCGAGTACGCCGACGGCCGGCGCCAGGTGGTCGTGTCCGACGGCAGCTGGCGGGTCCGCCGCGCCTCCCACTTCGAGACCGGCGCTCCGCGGCGCAACAGCGATGCCGGCGACTACACCGAGCGGATCGACGCGCGGCAGGAGCCAGTCGGCTGGGACAAGCCCGGCTACGACGACTCGGTGGTTCCCTGGGTAGCTGCCACAGTTGCGGCGCCGACAGAGATGCCGCGCCTCACCGGGCAGGAGCCCCGCCTGGTCAAGACCGTGAAGCGGCCGGTGTCCGTCCGCCGGTTCGCCGACGGGACGGTCGTCGCGGACTTCGGTGTGGTCGTCCCGGCGCGTCCGGTGATCCGCTTCGCGCACGGCGTCAGCGGACGGGTCGTCGACATCCAGACCAGCTACAACCTCACCCCCGACGGCCACGCCTCCACCGGCCGGACGGACACCCAGGGCAGCGACCTGACGATGCGCTACACCCAGCGCGCCGGCCGGCAGCGGGTCGAGGCGAACCTGCACTGGGGCTGGCGGTACCTGGAGATCAAGGCACCCGGCGAGGTCCTCGGCGCGGGCGACATCGCGGCGATCGTCGAGCACACCGACGTCGACCGCGAAGCCCGCTTCGTCAGCTCGGACCGGACGCTCAACGAGGTGTGGGAACTGCTGCGCCGCTCGGCCCTGTACTCCGTGCAGCACCAGTTCGTCGACACCCCGACCCGGGAGAAGGGCCAGTTCCTGGGCGACGCGGTGGACATCTCCTACGCCACGATGGCGGCCCTCGGCGAACGCGACGCCACCCAGAAGGCGATCCGCGAGTTCCTGCACTCGCAGGACCGGTACTGGTCCACCGGCAACGATCTCGGCCGCTACAACGCGGTCTACCCCAACGGCGACGGCAAGCGGGACATCCCGGACTACTCCGAGATGTTCGTGAACTGGGTCTGGCGCTACTGGCTCGAGACGGGCGACACCGCGCTGGTCCGGCAGGCCTACCCGTACCTGCGCAATACCGCCGACTACGTCACGCGCCACATCCCCGCGACCGGCCCGACCGCCGGACTCGTGACCAACCTGTCCGGCGGCAGCGGGCCCTACCAGTACGGAATCGTCGACTGGCCCGCCGCGGGGCGCTTCGGCTACGACATGGACACCGCGGCCCGGACCACGATCAACGTCCAGGGGTACGACGTGCTGCGCCGGACGGCGGATCTGGCCGCGGCGCTGGGACGGCCCGCGGCGGAGATCAGCGCGTACGGTGTACCGGCTGAGCGGTTGCGGGACGCGATCAACGCGAAGCTGCGGCGGTCCGACGGCGTCTACATCGACGGCCTGTACGCCGACGGACGGCAGAGCACGCACGCCGGGCAGCACTCGACGTCGTACGCGATCGCCTTCCGGGTCGCGCCGGCGGCGGACTTCCCGCAGTTGGCCGAGTACCTCGCAGGGCTCGGGATGAAGCAGGGGCCGATGACCGCGCACTGGTTGCTGCAGGCACTCGCCGACGCCGGCCGGGCGGACGCCGTACTGACCAGGCTCACCGATCCGGACGACCTCGGCTGGGCCAACGTGCTCGCGCGCGGCGGCACGTTCCTGTGGGAGCAGTGGAATCCGGTCAACGACGAGAGCTACTCGCACGGCTGGGGTGCGCAAGCCGCGGTCGACGTGCTCGGCACGATCCTCGGCGTCACCCTCGCCGCGCCCGGCGCCGCCCGGTTGTCCGTCACCGTTCCGGACATCGACCTGGAGTTCGCGCAGGGCACAGTCCCGACCCAGCGAGGACCCGTCACGGTCGAGTGGCGCCGGCGCCCGGCGGGCGGAGTCCGCGCCGAGGTCGAGCTCCCGGTCAACGTGACCGCCACCGTCTCCCTCCCGGCCCCTGGCAACCTCCGCTACGACGCCGACGGACCCGGCCACGCCCGCTACCTCGGCCACAAGAACGGCCGAGCCCACTACGAGGTCGGCTCCGGCGCGACCACCTTCACCGTCCGCTACGACCGCTGAACCGCCCGGCCTCCCCGGAAACGGCTTCTTCGTGACCTACAGTGATCACCTGGTCGCCGGACCGCAGGAGTTTCCGCGGTGTGACGAAAGCGCCGATTACTTTCCGGTATCGAGCGGCTCTTGGCGTTCAAGATGGCGGGACCGGCCCCTATAGTCTGCGGATGCGGCACGCTGGGGAAGGCGTGCCGGGTCAGGAACTTGGTCGACGAAGGAGACGTCCGGTGAAGAAGTACGTGCGGGGACTGGCGATCGTGGGCGCGGTGACGCTCGCCGTCGCCGCTTGTGGCAGCAAGCCGGCCGAGGACTCGGCGAGTGGCGGCGCCAACAAGGACTTCAAGGCCTGCATGGTCTCCGACTCGGGTGGCTTCGACGACAAGTCGTTCAACCAGACGTCGTACGCCGGTCTCCAGGCCGCGGTGAAGGAGAAGGGCCTGACCGAGGTCAAGGCCGAGTCGAAGTCGGACAACGACTACCCGACCAACATGACCGCGATGGTCCAGGCCGGCTGCAAGATCATCATCTCGGTCGGTTTCAAGCTCGAGGACGCCACCGACAAGGCCGCCCAGGCGAACCCGGACATCAAGTTCGCGATCGTCGACTCGGCGCCGGCCAAGCCGATCGCCAACGTGAAGCCGCTCGGCTTCAACACCGCGCAGTCCAGCTTCCAGGCCGGCTACCTGGCGGCGGCGATGTCGAAGTCCGGCAAGGTCGGCACCTTCGGCGGCATCAAGATCCCGCCGGTGACCATCTTCATGGACGGCTTCGCCGAGGGCGTGCGGCACTACAACAAGCAGAAGTCGAAGAACGTCCAGGTGCTCGGCTGGGACGACGCCAAGCAGTCCGGCCTGTTCACCGGTGACTTCGAGGACAAGGCCAAGGGCCAGAACACCGCGCAGAACCTGATCACCCAGGGCGCCGACATCATCTTCCCGGTGGCCGGCCCGGCCGGTCTGGGCGGCCTGCAGGCGGCCAAGGCCAGCAACGGCAAGGTCAACGCGATCTGGGTCGACACCGACGGCTGCGAGAGCGCCGCGGAGTACTGCTCGGTGCTGATCACCAGCGTGAAGAAGGGCATGGACGTCGCGGTCCAGGACGCCATCACCTCGGTCGTCGACAACAAGTTCGACAACAGCCAGTTCATCGGCACCCTGGAGAACGGCGGCACCTCGCTGGCCCCGTTCCACGAGTTCGACAGCTTGGTTTCGGCCGAGCTGAAGGCCGAGCTGGAGCAGCTCAAGGCCGACATCGTGAGCGGCAAGATCACGATCGCGTCGAAGGCGCAGCCGAAGGCTTCCTGAGGCCCGGCGCGACCACGTAGTACGGTGCGAGCCAGGAAGGCGAACCCTGCGGGGGGCCGCCTTCCTGGCTCGCCGTCTGAAGGCTGTTCTCCTGGGAAAGTAGGCATGTCCGCATGCATCTAGAGCTTTCGGGGCTGACCAAGAGCTTCGGTTCCCTGGTCGCCAACGACCACATCGACCTGGTGATCGAGCCGGGCCAGATCCACTGCCTGCTCGGAGAGAACGGCGCCGGCAAGAGCACGCTGATGAACATGCTCTACGGGCTGCTGCAGCCCGACTCCGGCGAGATCGTGATCGACGGCGAAAAGGTGGCGATCACCTCGCCGCGCGACGCGATCGGGCACGGCATCGGCATGGTGCACCAGCACTTCATGCTGGTGCCGGTGTTCACCGTCGCGGAGAACATCATGCTCGGCCGGGAGAACACCCACGCCGGCGGTGTGCTGGACCGCAAGAAGGCGCACGCGCTGGTCACCGAGCTGTCCGACCGGTACGGCTTCGCGGTCGACCCCGACGCGCTGGTGGAGAACATCCCGGTCGGCGTGCAGCAGCGGGTGGAGATCATCAAGGCGCTCACCAACGACGCCAAGGTGCTGATCCTGGACGAGCCGACCGCGGTGCTCACCCCGGCCGAGATCGACGAGCTGATCGCGGTGATGCGCCAGCTGAAGGACAACGGCACCTCGATCGTGTTCATCACCCACAAGCTCAAGGAGGTCAAGGCGATCGCGGACAAGATCACCGTGATCGGCCGGGGCAAGGTGGTGGGCAGTGCCGAGCCGTCGGCGTCCGAGGAGGAGCTGGCCGAGCTGATGGTCGGCCGCGCGGTCGACCTGGTGGTGAACAAGGAGCCGGCCCAGCCCGGCGACCCGGTGCTGCGGGTCGAGGGCCTGACCGTGATCGACGAGCGTGGCTTCACCGCCGTCGACGCGGTCGACCTGGAGGTCCGGGCCGGCGAGATCCTGGCCGTGGCCGGTGTCCAGGGCAACGGTCAGACCGAGCTCGCCGAGGCGCTGCTCGGGCTCACCCCGATCGCGGCCGGCACGATCTCGCTCGACGGCGCCGACCTGAGTCACCGCAGTACCCGGCAGCGGCTCGACGCCGGCATCGGCTACGTGCCCGAGGACCGCGGCCACGACGGCTTCGTCGGCTCGTTCAGCGTCGCGGAGAACCTGGTGCTCGACCTGTTCCGGCAGGCGCCGTTCGGCACCGGGCTGGCGCTGCGGACCGACGAGATCGACCGGAACGCCGCGGCCCGGATCGAGGAGTTCGACATCCGGACGCAGGGCGCGGACCTGCCGGTCTCGTCGCTGTCCGGCGGCAACCAGCAGAAGGTCGTGCTCGCCCGCGAGCTGTCCCGGCCGCTGAAGCTGCTGGTCGCCTCGCAGCCGACCCGCGGCGTGGACGTCGGCTCGATCGAGTTCCTGCACAGCCGGATCGTGGAGGAACGCGACCGCGGGACCGCGGTGCTGATCGTGTCCACCGAGCTGGACGAGATCGCCGCGCTGGCCGACCGGGTCGCGGTGATGTACCGCGGCAAGGTGGTCGGCGTCGTACCGTCCGACACGCCTCGCGACGAGCTCGGCCTGATGATGGCCGGCGCCTCCCAGCGCGAGGCCGAGGTCGAGGCGACCGAGAACCCGACCACGTTGGGAACCATCTAGATGAGCAACGACACGGCCACCGAGCCGCAGCAGCCACCGGCTCCGGCGAGCCCGGTGCGCGAACCCGGCCGCGGCGGCCTGCCCGGCTGGGCGGTCCAGGGACTGGTCTCGCTGAGCGCGATCGTGCTGGCGCTGGTCGTCGGCGCACTGCTGATCATCGTCGGCGACGACGAGGTGAAGACCGCGATCGGCTACTTCGGCGCCGCGCCGCTGGACACCCTGTCCGCCGCCGCGACCGCGGTCGGCGAGGCGTACAAGGCGCTCGCGGTCGGCGCGGTCGGCGGGCTGAACCCGATCGCGGAGTCGCTGACCCAGGCGACCCCGCTGATCTGCGGCGGCCTGGCGGTCTCGCTGGCGTTCCGCACCGGACTGTTCAACATCGGCGCCCAGGGCCAGCTGATCATCGGCGCGATCCTGGCCGGCTACGTCGGATTCGCCTGGCACCTGCCGCCGGTGCTGCACCTCGTGCTCGCGGTGGTGGCCGGCCTGGTCGGCGGTGCGATCTGGGGCGGTCTGGTCGGTCTGCTGAAGGCCCGCACCGGCGCGCACGAGGTGATCGTCACGATCATGCTCAACTACGTCGCCATCTACCTGCTGCAGTGGCTGCTGACCACCTCGGCGTTCAAGCGGCCCGGCCGCGAGGACCCGATCAGCCCGATCGTGGACGCCAACGCGCAGTACCCCCAGTTCGGTGACACCCGGCTGCACGTGGGCTTCCTGCTCGCGCTGGTGGCTGCGGTCTTCGTCTGGTGGCTGCTGAACCGCTCGACGATCGGCTTCGAGCTGCGTGCCGTCGGCGCCAACGCCGACGCCTCCCGGACCGCCGGAATGTCGGTCGGCCGGGCCTACATCGTCGCGATGCTGGTGGCCGGTGCGCTGGCCGGTCTGGCCGGCACCCAGCAGGTGCTCGGCACCGACCTGCCGCTGACCGACGGTGTCGCCGCGACGATCGGCTTCGACGCCATCACCGTCGCCCTGCTCGGCCGCGGTACGCCGCTCGGCACCGTGCTGGCCGGTCTGCTGTTCGGCGCGCTGAACGCGGGCGGCCTGCAGATGCAGCTGCAGACCCAGACGCCGCTGACCCTGACCACCGTGCTGCAGGCCGTGATCGTGCTGTTCGTCGCGGCTCCGGCGCTGGTCCGCTCCGTGTTCCGGTTCCTGCCCAAGGAACGCGGCACCGGCGCCGTCCTCGCGAAAGGCTGGAACGGATGAGCCACACGACCACCCCGGAGACCGTCCGGGTGCCGGCACCGGCCGCGATCGAGGGGCCTGCCGACCGGATCCGCCGGCTGCGCGTCGGCGGGCTGATGGTGGTGTTCGCGCTGATCGGCCTCGGCCTGGCGATCTTCACCGGCGGCGGCAAGGCGACGTTCCAGCTGACCTCCGGCGACCTGGAGAACAACCTGCTCGGCGTGCCGGCCCAGCCGGTGGCCCTGCTGCTCGGCGCGCTCGGCCTGGTCGCCGCAGTCGCCTACGTGCTCCGCCGGGTCCCGCAGCGGTACGCCGGCTGGCTGGCCGTCGTGCTGGGGGTCTGCTTCATCGGCGCGTTCCTGTGCTGGGCGGCGGCCGGCAAGACGTTCCCGCTGGCCAACCAGTTCCAGGGCACGCTGAACTTCGCCACCCCGCTGATCCTCGGCGCGCTGGCCGGGGTGCTGTGCGAGCGGGCCGGCGTCATCAATATCGCGATCGAGGGGCAGTTCCTGGTCGGCGCGTTCACCGCGGCCGTGGTGGCGAGCACGACCGGGAGCGCGGCCGCGGCGCTGGTCGCCGCCGCGCTGACCGGCGTGCTGATGGCGGCGCTGCTGGCCGTGTTCTCGATCAAGTACCTGGTCAACCAGGTCGTGCTCGGCGTCGTGCTGGTGGTCTTCGCGTCGGGCATCACGGGGTACCTGTTCGACCAGTTCCTGCAGGAGGACGCGGAGAACCTGAACACCCCGGCCGTGCTGTCGGCGGTGAAGATCCCCGGCCTGGGTGACATCCCGTTCATCGGCCCGATCCTGTTCAACCAGACGGTCCTGGTCTACCTGACCTACCTCGCGGTCGCGGTGGTCACGTTCGTGCTGTTCCAGACCCGCTGGGGCCTGCGGGTCCGCGCGGTCGGCGAGCACCCGAAGGCGGCCGACACGGTCGGTATCAAGGTCAAGCGGGTCCGGTACTCCGCGGTGCTCTGGGCGGGCGTGCTGGCCGGGCTCGGCGGCGCGTTCTTCACCGTCGGGTACGCCGGTTCGTTCAGCAAGGAGATGACCGCGGGCAACGGGTTCATCGCGCTGGCCGCGCTGATCATGGGCCGCTGGCACCCGATCGGCGCGATGGTGGCGGCGCTGTTCTTCGGCTTCGCCACCCAGTTGCAGTCCCAGCTCCAGATCATCCAGACCCCCATCCCCGGCGAACTGCTGCTGATGGCCCCGTACCTGGCCACGGTCATCGCCGTCGCCGGCCTGGTAGGCCGAGTCAGAGCCCCGAAGGCCGACGGTGAGCCCTACGTCACCGAGTAACCCGGTACGGCCGGTCCCGGGGGCGGCTCCCGCCGTGGACCCGTCCGGACCCACGACTGCTGACTCCGGATCAGTCCGGCGAACTTGCAGCACTCACCAACCCCACTCGGCGGCGGCATCGCGAGGATGGGTGAGCGGGGGCGGCGCCCGATCGCGGACCTTGCTGAGTGCTGCAGGTTCGGCGCCGGGCGCTGACTCGACGGTGGAGGGCGCGCGTCTTCCGCTCCCCGCACTGACCCGCCCGCAGGGGCGGCGGCGTGCAGGTGGTCCGGTGAGGGATGCTGGTGGGATGAATGTGGACTGGGGTGTACTGCGCACCGCTGCGGTCGAGGCGATGAGACGGGCGTACGCGCCGTACTCCGGCTTCCCGGTGGGCGCCGCCGCGCTGGTGGACGACGGGCGGATCGTTGCCGGCTGCAACGTGGAGAACGCGTCGTACGGGCTGACCCTGTGCGCCGAGTGCGGGCTGGTTTCCGCGCTGCACGCGAGCGGCGGTGGCCGGCTGGTCGCCTTCACCTGCGTGGACCACAACGAGGAACTGCTCACCCCGTGCGGACGGTGCCGCCAGCTGCTGCACGAGCACGGCGGCCCCGAGCTGCTGATCGAGTCGCCCACCGGCAGCCGTCCGCTGCGTGAGCTGCTGCCCGAGGCCTTCGGACCCGAACACATGGAGGACTAGTGCCGGCCGTCCGAGGTCAACACACTGTCTCCGGCGCACTGACTACGAACGGAGGGCACTGGTGACTTTCGACGCCGTCGACGTGATCCGTACCAAGCGGGACCGAGGTGAGTTGAGCGACGGCCAGATCGACTGGGTGATCGACGCCTACACCCGCGGCGACGTCGCCGACGAGCAGATGTCGTCGCTGGCGATGGCGATCCTGCTGAACGGCATGACCCGCCGGGAGATCGCCCGCTGGACCGCCGCGATGATCGCCTCGGGCGAGCGGATGAACTTCGCCGAACTGTCCCGGCCGACCGCCGACAAGCACTCCACCGGCGGCGTCGGCGACAAGATCACCCTGCCGCTGGCCCCGCTGGTGGCGGCCTGCGGAGTCGCCGTCCCGCAGCTGTCCGGCCGCGGTCTCGGTCACACCGGCGGCACGCTGGACAAACTGGAGTCGATTCCCGGCTGGCGCGCCGCGCTGTCGAACGACGAGCTGATGCGCCAGCTCGACGACGTCGGCGCGGTGATCTGCGCGGCCGGCGACGGACTGGCGCCGGCGGACAAGAAGCTGTACGCGCTGCGCGACGTGACCGGGACGGTCGAGGCGATCCCGCTGATCGCCAGCTCGATCATGAGCAAGAAGATCGCCGAGGGCACCGGCGCGCTGGTGCTGGACGTGAAGGTCGGGACCGGCGCGTTCATGAAGGACCTGGCCGACGCCCGCGAGCTGGCCGAGACAATGGTTGCCCTGGGCACCGACGCGGGGGTGCGCACGGTCGCGCTGCTGACCGACATGTCGACACCGCTCGGGCTCACCGCCGGCAACGCGCTGGAGGTCCGGGAGTCGCTGGAGGTACTGGCCGGCGGCGGTCCGGCCGATGTCGTCGAGCTCACCGTGGCGCTCGCCGCCGAGATGCTCGCCGCGGCCGGCGTGACCGATGTCGACCCGGCCGAGAAGCTCAAGGACGGGACGGCGATGGACGTCTGGCGCCGGATGATCGCGGCCCAGGGCGGCGATCCGGACGCCGAGCTGCCGGTCGCCCCGGAGCAGCACGTGGTCAAGGCCGAAACGTCCGGTGTGCTGAGCCGCCTCGACGCGCTGGCGGTCGGAGTCGCCGCCTGGCGCCTCGGTGCCGGGCGGGCGCGCAAGGAGGACCCGGTTTCACCGGTCGCCGGTGTCGAGCTGCACGCGAAGCCGGGCGACCAGGTCACCGCCGGGCAACCGCTGCTCACCCTGCACGCCGACGACCCGAGCCGCTTCGAGCGGGCACTGGAGTCGCTGGCCGACGCCGTGGAGATCGGTGACGCGTACGACGCGACCCCGCTGGTGATCGACCGCATCACCGCCTGACCGCATCACGCCCGACCACATCACCGCCTGACCGCGGCCCGCCGCCTCCTCGCACCGGAGCTCTCCCGGCGCGAAGGGGTCGGCCGCAGCAAGGTCAGCGCCGCGATCAGCAGCCACACCGGTACGCCGTACGCGGTCACGCGTTCCATTCCGCCGGTCCCCAGGCCGAGGCCGTGCCCGCCGAAGTGCAGGACCATCGCGACGAGTCCGAGCAGACCGAAGCCCACGGCGTACCAGCGGGTGCGGCTGATCGGGCTGTCCGGGCGGAGCAGTCCCGCGAGCAGCAGCGCGAGGTTGCCGCCGAGGAAGATCACCACGGCGCCGCCGAGCACGTGCAGGTCCTCGTTGATGTCGGCGGGGGAGAGCCCGGCCACCATCCAGCCGCTACCAGTTGCCATCAGCAACACCCGGACTGTCCACGACGCCACGCCGCGCGGCCAAGCGGCGTAGGTGAGCAGCACTCCGGCGATGATCAGTACACCGCCGACGACGAACGACCCGTTCATCAGGCCGTGTAGCGGCGAGCAGACGTAGCGGCCACCGAAATCGCCGCAGTGAACGTTGCCGAGGTCACTGATGTTGTTGTCCGCCCAGCTGTAGCGAGTCTTCCAGCTGAGCTGCACGACCACCATCAGAACGAAGAACTGCGTGACCCCGACCGCCCAGGCGGTCGCCCCTAGCTTCGTCAATCTGTCCATGGCTCGACGCTAGGGAGTGCCGCCCGTCGTCGCCCACCGCGCGGGCGCCCGTGCTCGGGTGGCGTACGCGCGACCTCAGCCGGACTTGGAGGAGAGCCGCGCGTACTGCTGGCGACCGACGGTGGCGGCCAACGTCGTGTCGGGAGTCAGGTCGCTGGACACCGGGCCGGTTTCACGGACGCTGATCCGGGCGACCAGCGTGCCGACGACGAAGCTGACCTCGGCGACCGCCTCCGACTCGTCCGGTCCACCGGTCGGCGCGATCCGCCGGCCACTGAGTACGCCCGGCACCCCGCGGACGGCGAACTTCCCGCTGTGCGTCTCCTGGTTCCAGAAGCCGAGCTGCAGGTCCTTGGCCTTCTTCTTCGAGCCGGTCTTGAACAGGCGCACCGTGTACTGCTTCTTGCGGTCCGGGCTGATCCGGCTCGCCTGGTACCCCTCGGTGAAGCTTGCGTTGAGCAACAGCGCGCGGTCCTCGGCGGGGATGGCCGACAGGGTGCCGAGAAAGGACTGGAGGGTGAACGGCCCGCTCAGCTCGCGCGGGTGGGGCGGGTAGCCCTTCGGGACGACGACCAGTACGGCCAGGGCGCTCTTCGGGGTGACGGCAGGCGGTGCGCTGGGAGCGGGTGGTCCGGCGTTCGGCGTACCGGTGGTCGCGGCTCCGGCGTTGCCGCCCGCACAGCCGGCCAGGGCCAGCAGGGCGCAGCCGATCAGCGCCGTCACGCCCGGTGCAGTCCGCCTCACAACTCCTCCGCAACTCAAGGGATTCCGCCTGATCGCACCAGACGAAGATGAACGCCAGGCAACACCGGGACGACAGAACTCGCTGTGAGCAAGGCATCACCCGCGCTGATCGGCAACACCGCGAGCCGAAGACGTCCGTACTAGCGGGTGGTCGCAGCCGCGAGCAGGTCGGCGATGCGGCGGCGGGCGGCTCTGGGGTGCAGGGGTTCGCAGCCGGCGTCGAGGCAGCGGCGGACCACCCGGGGGTCGTCCTTGAGCAGCAGCAGGCCGCGGCGCAGCAGGGTCCACGGGGGTTTGCGGTGCTCGCGGAGGTCGCGCTGGAAGCGGCGGACGAAGGTGACCACCCGGTGGTGCCGCACGCAGATCGCGGCCGCGAGCAGACCGCGCGTCCTCAGCTCGCCGGCGATCTGGTCCGCGAAGATGCCCTCGGCAATCACCAGTGGACTGCCGCCGGTGGTCACCGCGCGGTGGCCGACGGTGGAGTCGACCGCGATGTCGTAGATCGGCATGTCCGCCGACCCTGTCGTACACAGCGTCTCCAGTGCGTCGACCGCGCGGCGGGCGTCCCAGGAGCCCGGGTCGTCCCAGTCGACGATGCCCAGCGGGGAACGCGGCATGGCGTCGTCGTCGCCGTCACGGTAGAAGTCGTCCAGGCGGACGACGGGCAGCCCGACCAGTTCGGCCAGGTGCGACTTCCCGGTCCCGGACGGCCCGGCCAGCAGGACCACACGCGCGCTCACCCGCGCTATTCTCCGTCATCCTGAACACCCGGCTAACACCAGGCATCCGCCCGTCGATGTCACCGGCCCCCCGACCGAGCGGAGCCCCCCATGCCGAACCGCCTGACCCGTCCAGGCATGCTGGCGTACGCCGTCGTCGCGGTGCTGGTCACCGCCCAGGTGATCCGGCTGCTCCGGCTCGACGGCGTCTGGGGGACCGGTCAGACCTGGGCGGCCGCGACCCTGACGGGAATCGGCCTGGCAACGGCCGGCCTCTTCGCCACCTCGGCGATCACCCGGATCCCGTTGATCGAGAGCGATCCTCCGCCGTCCGGCGACGGCCGCCCGCTCAGCCGGTGCGGGGCCTGGGTGGTGGTCGGGCTGACCGCCGTCGGCGTGGTGGTCTCGGCAGCGAGCTCGCTGGACGCCTTCGGTCTCTGGCCGAACCTGCCGGCGGTGTTCGCGCCGTTCTGGGTGCGCCGGCTCGAGGCGGCGTACTGGGAAGGCGTGGAGGAGACCCGGCGAGCGGCCGCAGCCGCGCGCCCCGAGCAGCCGTAACCAGCACTCCGCTCAGGTGAGCAGGCCTGCGCTCTGGTGGGGCGCGAGGCCTTGACACGCCTGCGCGCACCCGGTTCACTCGAGTCTGAGCAACGCCCTGCTCATATGAGCGAATCCGACGGAACGAAGGAGCTGCTCGTGCTGGAACAGCGAAAGCGGATCGGGGCCGTGGCGACCGCTCTGGTCCTGGTGACTGCGGCCAGTGGCTGCGCCGGCTGGGGTGGTGGTGCGGGTGGCGGCGGTGCCGACAGCATCAACGTGCTGATGGTGAACAACCCGCAGATGGTCGACCTGCAGAAGCTGACCGCGGACCACTTCACCAAGCAGACCGGGATCAAGGTCAACTACACCGTGCTGCCGGAGAACGACGTCCGGGACAAGATCAGCCAGGAGTTCTCCAGCCAGGCCGGCCAGTACGACGTCGCCTCGCTCAGCAACTTCGAGATCCCGATCTACGCGACCAGCAAGTGGATCGCCCCGCTGTCGGACTACATCGCCGGCGACCCGAAGTTCAACCAGGACGACGTGCTGAAGTCGATGACCGAGTCGCTCAGCGGCGCCGACGGCAAGGTGTACGGCGAACCGTTCTACGGCGAGTCCTCGTTCCTGATGTACCGCAAGGACGTGCTGGCCGCGAAGGGCATCACGATGCCGGCCAAGCCGACCTGGCAGCAGGTCGCCGAGATCGCGGCCCGGGTGGACAACGCCCAGCCGGGGATGCGCGGCATCTGCCTGCGCGGCCAGCCGGGCTGGGGCCAGCTGTTCGCCCCGCTGACCACGGTGGTGAACACCTTCGGCGGCACCTGGTTCACCGAGGACTGGCAGGCGAAGGTCAACGCTCCGGAGTTCACCGAGGCGACCAAGTTCTACGTCGACCTGGTCCGCAACCACGGCCAGCTGGGCGCACCGCAGGCCGGCTTCACCGAGTGCCTGAACAACGTTGTCCAGGGCAACGTCGCGATGTGGTACGACGCCACCTCGGCGGCCGGTTCGCTGGAGGCGCCGAACTCGCCGGTCCGGGGCAAGATGGGCTACGCCGCGGCGCCGGTGGTGAAGACCGACAGCTCCGGCTGGCTGTACGCGTGGTCCTGGAGCATCCAGGAGGCCAGCAAGAAGAAGGACAACGCCTGGAAGTTCATCTCCTGGGCGTCCAGCAAGGAGTACGAGGAACTGGTCGGCGCGCAGCTGGGCTGGTCCCGGGTGCCGGCCGGCAAGCGCGCCTCGACGTACGAGAACCCGGCGTACCTGAAGGAGGCGGCGGCGTTCGCGGAGCCGACCCGGCAGGCGATCGAGGCGGCCGATCCGCGCAACCCGGGCGTGCAGAAGCGGCCGGCGATCGGGATCCAGTTCGTCGACATCCCGGAGTTCCCCGACCTCGGCACGCAGGTCAGCCAGGACGTCAGCTCGGCGATCGCCGGCCGGATGAGCGTCGACGAGGCGCTGGAACGCGGGCAGGAGCTCGCCGACGACGTCGCCGAGCGCTATCGCTCCCGAGAAGCGAAGTGAGGAAGCCGTCATGAGTGTCGACACCCAGACCCGGCCGGGCGGCCGGCGCGCCGCGGTCCCGCCCGGGGGGCAGTCCACAATGCTGCGCAGGACCGGCGACTGGGCCCGCCGGGCCCCGCTGCTGCCCGCGCTGGTCTTCATGATCCTGGTGACCCAGCTGCCGTTCCTGGTCACGGTCTTCACCTCCTTCATGGACTGGAACGCCTACTACCCCGACGAGCGCGGGTTCGCCGGCGTCGACAACTTCCGCCGGGTCCTCACCGACGCGAACACCCGGCAGGCGATCCTGGTGACGATCCTGCTGACCGCGGCGGTGGTGCTGATCAGCCTGCTGCTCGGGCTCGGGATCGCGTTGCTGCTGGACCGGAAGTTCCGCGGCCGGGGCGTGGTCCGGACGATGATGATCACGCCGTTCCTGGTGGTCCCGGTCGCCGCCGCGCTGCTGTGGAAGCACGCGCTCTACAACCCGGAGTACGGGCTGTTCAACGGGGTGCTGACCTGGATCTTCGGCGACAACGCCCCGCAGCCGGACTGGATCAGCAACCAGCCGTTGTGGTCGGTGATCTTCGCGCTGGTCTGGCAGTGGACGCCGTTCATGATGCTGATCCTGCTGGCCGGCCTGCAGAGCCGCCCGCTGGACGTGATCGAGGCAGCCGGCATCGACGGCGCCAGCCAGTGGGACATCTTCCGGTACATGACGATGCCGCACCTGCGCCAGTACCTCGAGCTCAGCGCCCTGCTCGGCTCGATCTACGTGGTGCAGAACTTCGACGCCGTCTTCACCATCACCTCTGGTGGCCTCGGGACGGCGAACCTGCCGTACACGATCTACCAGACCTTCTACACCGCGCACGACTACGGCCGGGCCTCGGCGGCCGGCGTGATCGTGGTGATCGGCACGATCGTGATCGCGACGCTGGCGCTGCGCTCGGTGTCCACGCTGTTCAAGGAGGAGAGCCGATGAAGGAGCGAAGCGAGTTCATCAGAAAGCACAGCGTGGTCGGAGCCTCCTCCGCGCCCGGCGCGAAGCGAGGACGTGGATGAGTACGCAGGTGGCGATGGTGACCGGCCGGAAGAAGCGTGGCGGTGGCCTCGCGCTGAGCGGGCTGGCCTGGATCGTGGGCACGCTGTTCGTGCTGCCGGTGCTCTGGATGGCGCTGACCTCGTTCCACGCCGAGGAGGACGCGGCGAAGAACCCGCCGGACATCGCCGCGCCGCTCACCCTGGACGGCTACCGCTCGTTCTTCGACACCGGCCCCTGGCCGTCGATCGCGAACTCGCTGACCGCGAGCATCCTGTCCACGGTGCTGGTGATCCTGCTGGCCTTCCCGGCGGCGTACGCGCTGTCGATCAAACCGGTGAAGAAGTGGACCGACGTGCTGTTCTTCTTCCTCTCCACCAAGATGCTGCCGGTGGTCGCCGGACTGCTGCCGATCTACCTGTTCGCCCAGTCGGTCGGCCTGCTGGACAACATCTGGCTGCTGATCGTGCTCTACACCTCGATGAACCTGCCGATCGCGGTCTGGATGCTGCGCAGCTTCCTGGCCGAGGTCCCGGTGGAGATCCTCGAGGCGGCCTCGGTCGACGGCGCCGGCCTGGTCCGCACCCTGCGCTCGGTGGTCGCGCCGGTGGTCACCCCGGGCATCGCGTCGGCGGCGCTGATCTGCTTCATCTTCAGCTGGAACGAGCTGCTGTTCGCGCGGGTGCTGACCGGCACCGTGGCGCAGACCGCGCCGGTCTTCCTGACCGGGTTCGTGACCAGCCAGGGCCTGTTCCTGGCCAAGGTCTGCGCGGCGTCGCTGGTGGTCTCGCTGCCGGTGCTGATCGCCGGGTTCGCGGCACAGGACAAACTGGTCCAGGGACTGTCGCTCGGGGCGGTCAAGTGACGGAGGACATCAACGTGCAGAAACTCAGCCCGGCCACGGTGGACTCGTTCGGCGACCAGGTCGGCGTCCCGCGCTACGACCGGACGGCGGTCCGTGCCGGCATCGTGCACTTCGGTGTCGGCGGGTTCCACCGGGCGCATCAGGCGATGTACCTGGACCGGCTGATGAACGACAACCACGGGGACGGCGCTGCGCTCGACTGGGGCATCTGCGGTGTGGGCGTGCTGCCGCAGGACCGGCGGATGGCCGACGTGATGGCCGCGCAGAACGGGCTGTACACGCTGGTGGTCAAGCACCCGGACGGCACGCTGGAACCGCGGGTGATCGGCTCGATCGTCGAGTACCTGTTCGCGCCGGACGACCCGGAGGCGGTGCTGGCCCGGCTGGCCGACCCGGCGATCCGGATCGTCTCGCTGACCATCACGGAGGGCGGGTACCACGTCAACCAGGTGACCGGTGAGCTGGACGCGAGCGATCCCGGCCTGGCCGCGGACCTCGTCCCGGGGGCGACCCCGGCCGGCGTCTTCGGGTTCGTGGTCGAGGCGCTGGCGCGGCGCCGGGCGGCCGGCGTACCGCCGTTCACGGTGATGTCGTGCGACAACATCCCGGGCAACGGGCACGTGGCGCGCAAGATGCTCACCGCGTTCGCGCGGCTCAAGGACGCCGAGCTGGCCGACTGGATCGAGCGCGAGGTGCGGTTCCCGAACTCGATGGTGGACCGGATCACCCCGGTCACGGCCGAGGCCGACCGGCAGGCGCTGGCCGAGCGGTTCGGAATCGAGGACGGCTGGCCGGTGGTGTGCGAGCCGTTCACCCAGTGGGTGCTGGAGGACGACTTCGGCGGCGACCGGCCGTCGTACGAGGACGTCGGCGTGCAGCTGGTGGACGACGTCGAGCCGTACGAGCTGATGAAGCTGCGGCTGCTCAACGCGAGTCACCAGGCGCTGTGCTACCTGGGTTACCTGGCCGGCTACCGCTACGCGCACGAGGTCTGCCAGGACAAGCTGTTCGTCGACTTCCTGCTCGGCTACATGGACGAGGAGGGTACGCCGACCCTGCCGCCGGTGCCCGGCGTCGACCTGGACCGGTACAAGCACCAGCTGATCGAGCGCTTCGCCAACCCGGAGGTGCGCGACACGCTGGCCCGGCTCTGCGCCGAGAGCTCGGACCGGATCCCGAAGTGGCTGGTGCCGGTGATCCGCGCCCAGCTCGCGGGGGACGGCGCGATCGAGCGGTCGGCGCTGGTCGTGGCCGCCTGGGCCCGGTACGCCGAGGGCGTCGACGAGCAGGGCCGGCCGATCGAGGTGGTCGACCGGCTGCGGGACAAGCTGGTCGAGCGCGCGCAGCACAACCGGGAGCAGCCGCTGCTCTTCGTGTCCGACCGGGACCTGTTCGGTGACCTGGTCGACGACGAGCGGTTCGTAGCGGCGTACACCACTTCGCTCGCGTCCCTGCACGAGCGCGGAGCGCGGGCGACGCTGGAGGCGCGGCGCGGGTGACCGGCAACGGACGACCGGTCGCGGCCGGGGCCTGACAGCGGTTACGGTGCCGGACGGACACGGATTGGGGGCGGGACGGTGAACAACCGGGGACAGACACTCGGCGACAGCGACGAGGACGACGAGCTGCTGGCCGACGTCGCCCGCCGCTACTACCTGGACAACACCTCCAAGGTGGACATCGCCAAGCAGCTCGACCTGAGCCGTTTCAAGGTCGCCCGGCTGCTCGAGGACGCCCGCGAGCGGGGCATCGTCCAGATCCAGATCAAGAGTCCGAGCCCGCTCGACCGGGCCTTGTCCGAGCAGCTCGCCGAGGCTCTCGAGCTGCCGCGCTGCGTCGTCACCGCCACCACCGGTTCCGCCGAGCAGGTGCGGGCGCAGGTGGCCGAGGCCGCGGCCCGGACGGTCGCGCCGCTGGTCCGCGACGGCGATCTGCTCGGCCTGACCTGGAGCCGGGCGGTCGACGCGATGGTCGACCACTTCGATGCCCTGCCGGCCTGCACGGTGATCCAGATGGCAGGCTCGCTGCACGCCCCGGACGGCGGCGGTTCGACCGTCGACCTGGCCCGGCGCGCGGCCGAGCTGGCCGGCGGGACGGCGTACGCCGTGCACGCGCCGCTGGTGGTCGACGACGTCGCCGCCGTCACCGCCCTGCGCCGCCAGCCCGGTATCGCCGACACGCTGGCGATGGCCGATGCCCTGGACGTGTCGGTCGTTGCCATCGGCGCGTGGCGCGCGGGCTGCTCGACCGTCTGGGACGCGGTCTCGGAGCAGGTCCGGGCCGCGGGCCTGGCCGGTGGCGCCGTGGCCGAGGTCAGCGGGCATCTGCTGGACGTGGACGGCAGACTGGTCGAGTCACCGCTGGAGCAGATGATCATCGCGGTGTCGCTGGACCAGCTGCGCCGCCCGGCCGAACGGGTCGCACTGGCCGCCGGCGCGCACCGGGCTCCCGCAGTGATCGCGGCGGTCCGGTCCGGCCTGGTCAGCACCCTGGTGACGACCACCGATCTGGCCCGCGAAGTCCTGCGCCTGCTTGCCGCCTTCGAGAGGAACTCCGTCTGATGTCACAGCAGAAACTGGTCGCCGGTGTCGACTGCTCCACCCAGGCCACCAAGGTGGTCGTGTGCGACGCGGCGACCGGAGAGGTGCTGCGCGAAGGCCGCGCACCGCACCCGGACGCCACCCAGGTCGACCCGGCCGAGTGGTTCAAGGCCTGGGAGATCGCGTCGGACGGGCTGCTGGACGACGTCCAGGCCGTCTCGGTGGGCGGTCAGCAGCACGGCATGGTGCTGCTCGACGCGGACGGTCAGGTGGTCCACCCGGCCGTCCTGTGGAACGACACCAGCTCGGCCGACGCCACCGCTGAGCTCGTCGCGGAGCTGGGACCGGAGGCGTGGGCCGAGGCGACCGGGTCCCTGCCGGTCCCGAGCTTCACCGTCACCAAACTGCGCTGGGTCCGGTCGGCCGCGCCCGACGTCGCCGACCGCGCCGCGGCGGTCGCCCTGCCGCACGACTGGCTGACGCACCGGCTCGCCGCCGGCCGGAACGGGATCGAGGACCTGACCACGGACCGCGGCGACGCGTCCGGGACCGGTTGGTGGTCGCCTGCGACGAACTCGTACCGCACCGACCTGGTCGAGCGGGCCTTCGGACGGTCGCTGGCGCTGCCGCGGGTGGCCGAGCCCGCGGAGACCGTCGGCGAGACCGCCTCCGGCGCGCTGCTGGCCGCCGGGACCGGCGACAACATGGCCGCCGCGCTCGGGCTCGACCTGCAGCCCGGCGACGTGGCCGTGTCGCTCGGCACCAGCGGTACGGCGTTCGCCGTCAGCACGCATCCCACCTCGGACCCGAGCGGCCTGGTGGCGGGCTTCGCGGACGCGACCGGTCGGTACCTGCCGCTGGTCTGCACGCTGAACGCGGCCCGGGTGATGTCCGCGACCGCCCAGCTGCTGGGGATGGACCTGGCCGAGCTGGACGAGGCCGCGCTCACGTCGTCCGGGAGCAACGGCCTGGTGATGCTCCCGTACCTCGACGGCGAGCGGACCCCGGACCTGCCGCACTCCACCGGCCTGGTCTACGGCCTGACCCGCGCGACCATGCAGCCTGCGACGATGGCCCGCGCCGCCGTCGAAGGCATGCTGTGCGGCCTGGCCGACGCCGTCGACGCCCTCCGCGCCCAGGGCCTGCCGGTCCAGCGCGTCCTGCTGCTCGGCGGCGCCGCCCGCTCCCGCGCCGTACAGGCTCTTGCGCCGGCCCTGCTCGGCGCGCCGGTCGTGCTGCCCGAGCCCGGCGAGTACGTCGCCCTGGGCGCCGCCCGCCAGGCCGCCTGGGCCCTCACCGGCACTCTCCCGACCTGGGAAGTTGCCTCCGGCAAGCCCGAGACCGCGATCCTCACCGACGCCGAGGCCGCGGACATCCGAGCCCGCTACGCCGCTGTGCTCAACGGCACCCGCCCGCTGCTGGCCCAGCCTCGACCCTAGACAGAGCTGCTGGTGACCCGTGCGCCGCTGCTGGTCGTGGAGGTAGGGCGGCGGCGCACGTAGTACGCGATGGCCAGAACGAGAACGACCGGGCAGCCGCACTTCCGGTCGCTTCGGGGTCGGCAGCAGGTGGCTGGCCTATGGTTCGAGCATGAGCGAGGAGCGGCCGGTGGGACGGCGGAGGGATCCGTGGGCGGTCGCCGGCGTGCTGGTGGCGGTGGGGTCGCTGGTGGTGGGTGGGGTGTCGGCTGTTGTCGGCGAGCACGCTGGCTCCGGGCGCTTGTGGATCATCCTCGGGGTGGGTGCGGTGGGTCTGGCGGTGTCCTGGTGGGCACCGGTGCTGACCGCGGTGATGGCCGCGCTCCTGGTCGCTCTGGAAGTGGGTGATCCGGCCCCGTGGGGTACCTGGACGGTTGCCGGGGCGCTGTTGTTCCTGTTCGCACTGCGCCGTCCTCGCTTCGACGCGGTCGCCGCCGGTCTGGTGTTTGCCGGGGCCGCGATGGGTGCGGCGTACCTTCCGTGGCTGGACGGCGGTGGCAGCGGAGCGTTCGGGCTGATCGCCCTCGCTGCCGCGATGGTCGGAGTGGGCCAGTGGGTGCAGGCCCAGCGGCGCTACGTCGTCGCCGAGGTGGGACGACGACGGCAGGAGGCCGAGCGGAGACGGGAGGAAGTGGCCCGTCACGTCGCCGAGGAGCGCCTGCGGATCGCCCGCGAGCTGCACGACAGCGTCGCCCACCACCTTGCGGTCGTCAGCGTGCACACCAACGTCGCGAGGGCCAACCTGCTGCGGTCTCCACAGGTGGCCGAGCGTGCGCTCGACGACGTCCAGGTCGCCACCCAGTCCGTGCTGCAGGAGCTCGGAGTGGTGCTCAGCGTCCTTCGAGCCTCGGAACCCGAGCCGGCCCCGTCCACTCCGGTCGATGCCGACCTCATCGACGAGCTGCTGAAAAGCTTCGAGGGCATCGGCCTGAGGGTCGAGACCAAGGGGCTGGATCACCTGCGCGCGCTCGCACCGGTCGCCCGCACCGCCGCGCAACGACTTCTGCAGGAAGGTCTGACCAATGCGCAGCGCTACGGCGACGGTCGCGCCCAGGTTGTCGTCGAGGCTGCCGTGAACGGGTACGTCACCGTGTCGATCCACAACGCCGTCGCGCGGCACGAGACTCCGTCGACCGGACCCGAGCTGGGAAGCGGACTGGGACTGGTGGGCATGGAGGAACGGGTGCAGCTGCTGGGTGGCACCTTCCACGCGGGTCCGGAGCCGGACGGTTTCACGGTGACGGCGAAGCTCCCGGCGGCTGCACCGCGGACCGCAGCGAAGGAGACGCCCGGATGAGCGCGATCCGCGTCCTCGTCGTCGACGACCAGCTGATGATCCGATCCGGGCTCCGTGCGCTGCTGGAGACCGGCGACGGCATCGAGGTGGTGGGCGAGGCTGCCGACGGGCAACGGGCGGTCAGCATGGCGCGCGCTCTCGTGCCCGACGTCGTCCTGCTGGATCTCCGGATGCCGGTGCTCGACGGCGTCGGGGCGATCGCCCAGCTGCGAGCCGATCCGGTCACGGCCGGCATCGGCATCCTGGTCCTGACCACCTTCGACACCGACGAGAACGTGCTCGCCGCACTGAAGGCCGGCGCCAACGGCTTCCTCGGGAAGTCCGCGGACTACGAGGAGCTGAGGCAGGCGGTCGGCAGGGTCGCCGCCGGGGACGCGTCACTGTCCGCCGTCGCGACCAACACCGTCGTGGGGCATCTCGCGAGCACCGCACGCAAGCCGTCGGTTCACGAGCAGGCCTCCGCCGAGGAGCTTCGCAGAGTCGACTCCCTGACGTCTCGAGAACGTGAGGTCGTCACACTGGTCGCCCGAGGGCTCAGCAACGACGTCATCGCCGAGCACCTGTTCATCTCCCCGATGACGGCGAAGACCCACGTCAACCGGGCGATGAGCAAGCTGCACGTCTCGGACCGGGCCCAGCTCGTCGTCGCCGCGCTGCGGGCAGGCCTGCTCGGCGACGACTGACCCGAGCGCGGACGTACTGCGGACGCGGTACGCCGGTACCGCCTCCGGACGACGACCGGGAGGCGCTCCGGGACCGAAGGTGAGGCATCAGGTCCGCGTCAGCGACCGTCGTACCGCCTTCGTCCAGGAGCCTTCATGTCCCGATTCCTGTCCAGGGTCGGCGCCTTCAGCGCCGCCCACCGTCTCGTCGTCGCCGGCGCCTGGCTGGTCGCCACCGCGCTCTTCGCGGTCTTGACGATCACCGGAGCCAAGTTCTCCGACGCCGCGTTCAGCATCGGCGGTGCCGAGTCGACCACGGCGCTCGCCACGATGAACAAAGCCTTCCCGGCAGCACCCGGTCCGGCGACCGGCGAGCTGATGCTGGTCGTCGAGGCGCCGAACGGCACGTCCCTGGCCGAGCCCGGCGCTCAGAAGCTGGTCACGGACCTGGTGGTCCGCGCCGACGCCCTGCCCGAGGTGTTGTCCGCCGCGGATCCGTACGACGAGCGCCGTCCGTTCGTCGCGGAGGACGGTTCGGTGGCCGTCTCGACGCTCGCCGTCGACCTCGAGGCCGACCAGGCCGCGGTCGAGCACACCCTTCGCGAGGCGGCGGTGAGCCTGACCGGTGCGGGGTACACGATCGAGCTCGGCGGCTCCCTCGACGATGGACCGCCGGAGATCGCCAGCATCACCGAAGCGGCGGGGGTGGTGGTCGCTTTTGTCGTGCTGCTGCTGACCTTCGGATCGTTGGCCGCCGCCGGCGCGAACATGCTGACGGCCCTGTCGGGCGTCGTCGTGGGCGTGCTCGGGGTCCTCGCGTGGTCGTCGGTCGGTGGCGGCATCCAGTCCACCACGCTGATCCTCGGACTGATGCTGGGCCTGGCGGTGGGAATCGACTACGCGCTGCTGATCCTGTCGCGGTTCCGGGACGAACTGCGGCGCGGAGCCGACGTCACCGCTGCCGTCGCCCGAGCCTCCGGTACGGCGGGCACGTCCGTGGTGGTGGCCGGGACCACCGTGGTCATCGCCCTGGCGGGACTGGCGATCGTGCAGATCTCGTTCATCACCGAGATGGGGCTGGGAGCGGCCTTCGCGGTGGTTGTGGCCGTGGCCGCTTCGCTCACCGTCGTACCGGCTGTGCTGCGAACCCTTGGCTACAAGGCGTTGCCGCGCAGGGAGCGCCCGGCCGCGGACCAGTCGGCGCGGGCCGTGGTGGTGGCGGATCACACCGAGGCGGCGTCGCGGTCCGGCCTGCTGCGCCGCTGGGCCTTGCTGGTGGTCGATCGGCCTGTCCTCAGCATGCTGACCGCCACGGTCGCCGTCGCCGCGCTCGCTGTACCGACCCTCTCGCTGGAAACCGAGCTCGACCCTCCCGGTGGGCCCGACCCCGCCAGCTCCCAGCGCGCCGCGTACAACACCGTCAGCGAGGCGTTCGGCGCCGGAGAGCAGAATCCGCTGATCGTGCTGTTCGAAGGCGCTGGTGCAGCTAGCACCGCGACAGCGGCAACCAAAGAGATCGCAGCGCTCGCCGGTGTGGTCGACGTGAGCCCTGCGCAGCCCGCCGAAGGGGGAAACGTCGCCTTCCTGGCGGTGACGCCGGAGTACGGCCCGACCGACGCACGCACCGGCGAGCTCGTGAACGCGTTGCGCACGGCGATGGCCGACACCGAGGGTGCCGAAGTTTCGGTGACTGGTCAGACCGCGGTCGACGTGGACGTCGACTCGCAGCTCTCGTCCGGTCTCGTCACGTACCTGATCTGCGTGGTCGGGCTCTCCTTGCTCCTGCTGATGCTCGTGTTCCGATCGGTCGCGGTGCCGGTGCTGGCCACGGCCGGGTTCCTCATGTCGCTGGCGGCGGGTCTCGGAGTGACGGTGGCCGTCTTCCAGTGGGGCTGGGCGGGCAGCCTGGTCAGCTTGGACGAAGCCCGGCCGCTGGCAAGTCTGATGCCGCTGATCGTGGTCGGCGTGCTGTTCGGCCTGGCGATGGACTACCAGGTGTTCCTGGTCTCCCGGATGCACGAGGCGCACCGGCAGGGCGTGCACACCCGGGCCGCCGTGCTGCGAGGCTTCGGTCAGGCCTCTCCGATCGTCGTCGCCGCGGCGACCATCATGGCGGCGGTGTTCGCGGGCTTCGCGTTCAGCGGTGGCGACGCGATGGTCGCGTCTGTCGGACTGGCCTTGACCGTTGGCGTGCTGGTCGACGCGCTTGTGGTCCGCATGGTCCTGGTGCCCGCCGCCCTGCAACTGCTCGGCGAAGCCAGCTGGTGGATGCCGCGCTGGCTGGACCGGGTGCTGCCGAACGTCGACACCGAGGGTGAAGCCTTGGCGCAGGACGAGACTCCGGAGACCCGGCAGGAGCTCGCCCCGTCCGTAGGACGTACCTCATGACCGACGTGGCCACGCGTTCTGGAACACCGCGCGTGTCCCGCCCACCTTCGAAGACGGGCGGACGAGTCAGCTGGCTTGCGGTTGCCCTGACCAGCCTGGCCATCGTCGGCTACGTCCTCGCGACCTACGCCCAGGGCAGCTTGGCCACGCTCGCGCAGAACGAGTCGGGGCTGGCGACCACGTACGCCGATCGGGCCGCGCCGGTGCAGGCCGCGTTCTACGCGCACATCACCTTCTCCGCGCTGGCGCTGGGCATCGGGCCGTTGCAGTTCGCCGGCACGGTACGGCGGCGCCGGCCGCGGCTGCACCGCTGGATCGGCCGGGTGTACCTGGTCTCGGTGGCCATCGGGTCGGTCTCCTCACTGATCATGGCCTGCTTCAACTCCGCGGCGATCAACGGGTTCTTCGGCTTCGGCACCCTCGCGGTGCTGTGGGGATGGACGGCTTGGCGGGGCTGGCGCGCCATCCGCACGGGCGACCACCTCAGCCACCAGGCATGGATGATCCGCAACTTCGCACTGACCTACGCCGGAGTCACCTTGCGGTTGTGGCTGGGAGTGCTGATCGGGGTCCAGTTGCCGTTCGCCACCGGCACCGTCGACGTCGACCACGTGTTCGACACGGCCTACGCGGTCCTGCCGTTCCTGTGCTGGTTGCCCAACATCGTCGTCGCCGAGCTGCTGCTCCGCCGGCGCGGGCTGCCGTCGCTCGCGCTGACGGCCTCCCGGACCGCGGTGCGGCGCACCTGATCAGGAGCTCGCAGCCGCGCGGATGTGGTCGGCAAGGGCGTTCGTCGCTCGGCGGGAAGCCGAGCGGCGGGTGCCGTGGGCGAGTAGATGGCGGCGTAGGGACCAGGAGTCCTGGAGGGGACAGATGTCGAGGTCCGGCCGTGGGGTGACCGCGGGGCGTGGGGCGATCGCGAGGCCGGCGCCGGCTGTGGCGAGTGTGATCAGGCTGTGCAGGTCCGGGACCTGGGTCCGGTACCGGGCGACGGGGGCGTTGGCGGGAAGGTGGCGGTCGATCCACTGGCGGAGCGAGGACTCCTGGGAGAGGCCGACCATCGGGTGCTCGGCGGCCTCGCGGTAGGTCATGCCGGTGCGGCCGGTGAGAACGCCGCCTGCCTGTCCGATGACCACCAAGTGGTCCTCGCTGAGCTGTTCGATCCGCAGGTCGGTGTCACCGGCCTCGTCGTGCAGCACGATACCGAGATCGGCCTCGCCGTCGGCGAGCAGGCGCAGGCTGTCCGGGGTGGGACGTTCGGACACCGACACGTCGTACTCCGGGTAGGCGCGCAGGAAGGTGGTCAGGGCGCGGGGGACCAAGCGGTGCATCCCGGAGGCGCCGGCGACCAGGACAACCGGCCGGCGAGGTGCGGCGGTGTAGCTCGCGACGGCGCTGTCCAGGCGGGTGGTCTCGGCGAGCACCGACTCCGCGTGGCGGGCCAGAGTGCTGCCGGCGGGAGTCGGGCGGATGCCTCTGCGTTCGCGGATCAGGAGAGGCAGGCCGGCCTGGGCTTCGAGCGCGCGGACCCGGGCGCTGGCCGATGGCAGGCTCAGGTGCATCCGCCGAGCGCCTGCTGTGATGGACCCCTCGGTCACCACGTGCACGAAGAGCCGGAGGTCGTCGAGGTCGTACCGCATCCAGCCAGCCTACGGCTCGGCCTGAGGCAAGGTGCGTCGATCCCGCATTGTCCGCCGGTGCCGAGGGGATGGATGCTCGGGAGGGAGGGAGGTGGACCGATGCCGGATCACGACGCCGTGGTGCGCGCCCGGGTCGCACTGTCCTACGAGGCGTGCGAACTGGCCGAGGCGGCCGCGGCCGCGGTGCCGGCAGCAACCCATGAGCTCGCTGCTGCGGCGGCCGTACTGGAAGCGACCACTCGCTATGTGCAGGCGGTTCTCAGGCACGCTCGCCTCCAGGGCACGTCGTGGCGGGAGATCTCCGACGCTCTCGGCTGTCCCGAGCAACAACTCCGGGACCAGCAGGCTGCCACCGGCGAGACCGCGGATTGGTGGCGGGACCACCTGCTGCGCGAGCCGTTCGAAGCCGCGTCCGACCTCGACGACTGGGTCCGGCGGCACCTGGACAGCGACTTCGGGCCGGCGCCGGTGTCCGGGGTGCTGAGCGGGCGTACGCCGTACCGGTGAGTTTGCTGCTGGGTCGTTCCGGCTACCGGATCGGTGGAAGGGAGAACGACGATGAACGAGCAGTCGCACGTACCGCTGGTGAAGCTCGGCGACACCGACCTGGTGCTGGTCGATCCGGCCGACGACATCCGGGGACGGGCGGTGGTCGGCCCGGACGGGGAGAAGTTCGGCAAGGTCGACGGTCTGTTCCTGGACCACGACGAGGCCAAGGTCCGGCTGCTGGAGATCGTCGACGGTGGCTTCCTCGGCCTGGGCAAGGAGTCCCGGCTGGTTCCGGTCGAGCTGGTGCGCTCGGTCGACGAGGACCAGGTGGTGATCGAGCGTGACCGGCAGACCGTGATCGGCGCGCCGGCCTACGACCCGGAGCTGACCGACGCCCCGGAGTACTTCACGAACGTCTACGACTACTACGAGGTCGGCCCGTTCTGGGCGCCCGGCGCACTGTACCGCCGGCCGCCGTACTACCCGTAGCTCCACTGGGCTGGTCCGGAAGAGCGGCGTCGGCGCGAACCGGCACGGCGCTGCTCCGGGTCGCGGAGCTGCACCACTCACCAACCCCGCCCACCACGGCGTGCCGAGCGCGACACGCCGTGGTGGGGGAGGGTTGGTGAGTGGTGGGCGTTCAGGATCAAGGTCAGTCGATGAGTCCCTGGACGATGGTGGTCATCCGGTCGACGGGGATGGCGAAGCCGATGCCGATGTTGCCGGAGCGGCTGCTGGAGCCGAGCGTGGCGATGGCGGTGTTGACGCCGACCACCTGGCCGGCGGCGTTCACCAACGGGCCGCCGGAGTTGCCGGGATTGATCGCGGCGTCGGTCTGAACGGCGGTCTGCCGTGCGCCGTTGTCGCCGAAGCGGGCCTGGCGGTTGACGGCGGAGACGATGCCCGCGGTCACCGTGCCCTCCAAGCCGAGCGGTGAGCCGACGGCCAGGACCGGATCGCCGACGCGGAGCTGCGAGGACCGGCCGAGCGTGAGCGCGCGAAGGCCCGAGCCGGCTGCGTTGCCGGCGACCTGCAGCACCGCCAGGTCGTTGTCGGCGTCGATGCCGATGATGTCGGCGTCCAGTGTGCGCCCGTTCGACAGCACCAGCGAGACGTTTCTCGCTCCTTCCACCACGTGGGCGTTGGTGACCACATGGCCCTGCTGGTCGATCGCGAAGCCCGAACCGGTCGCTCGTCCGGCCCGCACCGACACCACGCCGGGCAGCACGCTCGCCGCCGCCGAGGCGATCGACGAGCCACCCGCGCCGGGCGCCGACGGAGCCGACGCCTGCGGCAGTTCGGCGGTGGCGACGGGCGGCGCCGGATCGCCCCACCCGCCGGTGACCGCGCCGGCCAGACCCCCCGCCAGGACGGACACCGCGATCCCGGCGGCGAGGGCTCGCCCGGTCCGGGAACGGCGGACGGGAGGTGAACCCGTCACCCCGGCCTGAGGTGCCGCGGCCGGAGAGGGGGGAGCCGGCGTGGCGGAGGCCGGGGTGACGGGGAACGGGAAGCCGGGCAGCTGCTGACCGGCGGGTGGCGCGGGTGGAGCGGTCGGTGGCGGGCCGGGCCGGTACTGCGGGCCGCGGAAGGGATGACCCAGATGAGGACTCACAGGTTTCTCCTGAAACTCACGGGAGCCGCGAGAACCACAGCAGCGACGCCAGGCCGGCCAGCAAGGCCGCGGCCAGGGCGATGCCCGCCACCAGGTTGGTGATCTCGCGTTCCTCGGTGGTCCAGCCGATCGACGACTGGAGGTCGGAGTACACGTCGCGCAGTTCCTCGTCGCTCTCGGCGGCGTAGAAGGAACCGCTGGTCGCGTCGGCCAGTCCGCGCAGGGACTCGGTGTCGGCGGGGACCGGGATCGACCGGCCTTCGAGGTCGATGGTGCCCTCGGGCGTGCCGTAGGCGATGGTCGAGACCGGTACGCCGGCCTCGGTCGCCGCCCGGGCGCCTTCGTCGATCGGGCGGCCCGAGGTGTTGCCGCCGTCGGACAGCAGCACGATCCGGGCCGGCGGCGGGTCCTCGGCGGCCTGCGCGTCGAGCGACCGGACCGCCTGCAGGCTGGTCAGCACCGCCTCGCCGATCGCCGTGCTGTCGGTCAGCGTGAGCTGCTCGATCGCGTCGACGGCCGCCTGGTGGTTGGTGCTCGGCGGCGCCACCACGGTCGCGGTCCGGGCGAACGAGACCAGCCCGACGTTGAACTGCTCGGGCAGGTTGCGGACGAACTCGGTCGCCGCCTCCTTGGCCACGGTGAATCGGTCCGGGCTGACGTCGGTGGCGGCCATCGAGTTGGAGATGTCCATCGCCACCATCACGGTGGCGCGCTCGCGGGGCACCCGGACGTCGGCGACCGGGCGGGCGATCGCGATGGTCAGCACCACGATCGCGGCCAGGAAGGCGAAGGCCGGTGCGTGCCGCCGCCAGCCGGGCCGCTTCGGTGCGACCTTGTCCAGCATCGGCAGGGTGGCGAAACGCACGGCGTACTGGCTGCGGCGGCGCTGGGCGAGCACGTAGGCGACGACCAGCGCCGCGGCCACCAGCAGCAGCCACAGCCACAGCGGTTGCTCGAATCTCATCGGATTCCGGTCCTGTCTCGAGGGGTACGGCGGACGGCCGCCCGGCGGCGGGCGGCCGCAAAGGCGGCGACGTCGCGGACCCAGTCGGTGTCGGTCCGCAGGACGAGGTGGGCGGCACCGGCGCCCCTGATCGCCTGGGCGGTGCGGTCGCGGTGCGCGGCCATCGCCTCGGCGTACCGGCGGCGCAGCTTCTTGCTGCTGGTCTGCACCTCACGGCGGCGACCCGTCTCCGGGTCCACCACGGTCAGCAACCCGACCTCCGGCAGCTCCAGCTCCCGCGGATCCAGCACCTCCACCGCGATCACCTCGTGCCGGGCCCCCAACCGCCGCAACGCATCGGCCCAGCCAACGGCGTCCCGGGCGTTGCTTCCGCCCGAGCCCCAGGTGGGCTGCGCGCTGCTCCGGTCTTCTTCCGACCCGGCGCGCAGCGCCGGGTCGGAGTGGAAGTCGGAGACGATGACGCGCAGGCCGGGGCGGGGATGTTCGCGGTTCAGCCGGGTGATGGCCGCGGCCAGGTCCACCGGCGGGTGCTCACCGGGAGTTGCCCTGGGCAACGACATCAGCGTGCGCAGGGTCCGGCGCAAGGCGGCTGCCCCGCCGGAGTCCGGCCGCCTGTGCAGCTCATTGCCCAGGGCAACGCGGACGCCGAGCCGGTTGCCGGGCCGGTCGGCCAGCAGACCGACCGCCCCGACGACGGCGACGGCGAGATCGCGCTTCTCGCTCAGCGCGGTGCCGAAGTCCATGCTGGCCGAGGCGTCCACCAGGGCCCAGGTCTCCAGCTCTCGCTCCGCCAGCGGCGCCCGGACGTGCGGTTCGAGCGAGCGGGCGGTGACGTTCCAGTCCATCCGCCGTACGTCGTCCTGCCCGGCTTGGTACGGCCGCGCCTCGTTCGGCTCGCTGCCCGGACCGCTGAGCAGCCCGGTGATGTCGCCGTGCAGAAACCCTTCCAGCCGGCGCTGCACCGTCAGTTCCAGCGAGCGCAGGGCCCGCTCCCGGCCGGCCAGCAGATCCGGGCCGGGCGGGGAAGCATCCGCCTGCCGGGGCTTGCGGCTCATCATGCTGCCGCGCCACCGGTCGCGTCGTAGCCGTGAACGGTGTTGACGCCCGGGCCAGCAGGCGTGTCGTCAGCCGGTACGACGTGGGGCTGCTCGACCGCGTGCAGCACCCGGGACACGACCGCCCGCGGGTCGACCCCGTCGGCGAGCGCGTCGAAGGTCAGCACCAGCCGGTGCGCCATCACGTCGTGCGCCACGTCGTACACGTCGGCCGGGAGCACGTAGTCCCGGCCGCGCAGCAGCGCCAGCGCCCGCCCGGCGGCGACCAGGCCGAGTGTGGCCCGCGGGCTCACGCCGAACTCCAGTACGCCGCCGAGGTCGTTGATCCCGTACTGCTGCGGCTCCCGCGTCGCGTGCACCAGCCGGACGACGTACTCCGCCACCGCGTTGTGCACGAACACGTCCTCGGTGGCCTCCTGCAGTTCCTGCACCATCGCCGGTGTCAGCACCGCGTTCGCGTGCGGCCGGTGCGAGCTCATCCGCTGCAGGATGGTCAGCTCCTCCATCGGGGTCGGGTAGTCGACGGTGATCTTCAGCAGGAACCGGTCCCGCTGCGCCTCGGGCAGCGCGTAGACGCCCTCGGACTCGATCGGGTTCTGGGTCGCCAGCACCAGGAACGGCTCCGGCAACGGGTAGCTGGTGCCGCCGATGCTGACCTGCTGCTCGGCCATCGCCTCCAGCAGCGCCGACTGCACCTTGGCCGGGGCCCGGTTGATCTCGTCGGCGAGCACCAGGTTGGCGAAGATCGGACCGAGCTCGGTGTCGAAGCCCTCGGCCGACGGCCGCCAGATCCGGGTGCCGACGATGTCGCCGGGCACCAGGTCGGGGGTGAACTGCAGCCGGGCGAACCGGCCGCCGATCACCTCCGCCAGCGTCCGCACGGCCAGCGTCTTGGCGACGCCCGGGACCCCTTCCAGCAGGCAGTGACCGCGGGCCAGCAGGCCCACCATCATCCGCTCCACCAGCTGGTCCTGGCCGACGACGACCCGCTTCACCTCGAAGAGGGCCCGCTCGAGAACTGCACTCATGCGTTGCCCTGCGGGTCGGCCTGGTTCTGCTCGGGCTGGGTCTGGCCCTGGCCCTGCTCGGTGCCGGAGCCGCCGTTCTTCTCCGGGCAGTCGCGGCCGTCACGCTGCGCGCTCTGGCCTTCCGGCGCCGGCGACGGGGTCGTCGCGCCGTCCTCGATGGTCACGTAGCCCTGCTCGGGCACCGGGTCGTTGCCCGCGGCGTAGGCGAAACCGCCGGCCCCCAGGGCCGCGACGGCGATCGCACTGCCGAGCAGGACGCGCTTTCCGGGGAGGTTCATACAAACTCCTTCGCTCGGGATGGTGCGACCACTTCATCAGCGCAGCCCGAAAACGACCGGAAAGCAGAGCGAAAGCCGGCCGAAAGCGCATCCCGGCCGGTGGCGGATTCACCGTTACCGTGGGGACGTGCGACTACTGGTGGTGGAGGACGAGGAAGGCCTGGTCAGCGCGCTGCGCTCGGGACTGGGCCGGGCCGGCTATGCCGTCGACACGGCGCTGACCGGTGCGGAGGCGGTGGAGAAACTGGCGACCACGGCGTACGACCTGGCGATCCTGGACATCACGCTGCCGGACACCAACGGGCTCGACCTGTGCCGGGCGGTCCGCCGGGGCGAGATCGAGGTGGCGTCCGGGCGCGAGCTGCGGGTGCTGATGCTGACGGCCCGCGCCTCGCTGGCCGACCGGGTCCGCGGCCTGGACGAGGGTGCCGACGACTACCTCACCAAACCGTTCGCGCTGGTCGAGCTGCTGGCCCGGATCCGCGCGCTGCTGCGTCGCGACGTGACGAACGGGACCACCCAGCTGCACGTCGGCGAACTGGTGCTGGACTCGTCGCGGCACCTGGCCACCCGGGGCGGGCGCGAGCTGTCGCTGACGCTCAAGGAGTTCGGCGTGCTGCGGTACCTGATGTCGCGGCCCGGGCACGTCGTGTCGGCGGAGGAACTGCTGGAGCACGTCTGGGACGAGAACGCCGATCCGTTCACCCAGAGCGTCCGGGTGACCGTCGGCACCCTGCGGCGCAAGCTCACCCAGGAGGGCGAGGAGCCCTTGCTGGAAACGGTGATCGGCCGAGGCTACCGACTCCGAGGTGCAACATGAATGGTCCGATTCTGCGTCGGCTGAACGGCGCGACCTCTCGCCTGCCGAGCTGGGCACAGACCATCCGGTTCCGGCTCACCCTGGCGTACTCCGCGGTGCTGATTGCGCTGTCGGCGTTGCTGCTCGGTGGGGTGTACGCCGCGCTGACGGCGTACCTCGACCCGAAGCCGCTCGACCCGATCACGGTCAAGAAGGTGACCTACGGGCACGACGGCGAGATCAAGGTCAAGCCGGGCTACGTGATCCAGGCGGCGGAGATCTCCAGCATCCAGTCCGCCGTGCACTACCAGACCCTGCAGACGCTGCGGAACTACTCGGCGGCCGGGATGGGCGTGCTGTTCCTGGTCAGCCTCGGGACCGGCTGGTGGCTGTCCGGGCGGGCGCTGCGGCCGGTTCGCGCGATCACCGCGACCGCGCAGGACATCTCCGCGACCGACCTGTCCCGGCGGATCGCGATGACCGGTCCACGGGACGAGCTGCGCACGCTCGCCGACACCGTCGACGACATGCTGGCCCGGCTGGAGACCGCGTTCGTCGCCCAGCGGCAGCTCGTCGACGACGCGTCGCACGAGCTGCGCAACCCGCTCGCGGTGATCCAGGCGAACGTCGACGCGGTGCTGGCCCACGACGACACCCCGCCGGAGGACCGGGCCCAGGCGACCGCGATCGTGGCCCGGGCGATCCAGCGGATGACCCGGCTGGTGGAGGACCTGCTCGCCTCGGCGCGCCGGTCGTCGCCGGCCTTCGTGGACGCCGACGTGGACCTGGCCGCGATCGCCGGCGAGGCCGCCGAGGAGTACGGGCTGATCGCCGCCGACCGCGAGATCCGGCTGGTCCGCCGGCTCGCGCCCGGCCCGATCGCGGCCGGCGACGCCTCGGCGCTGCGGCGCGCGGTGGACAACCTGCTGTCGAACGCGGTCCGGCTCGCCCGGGGTGGCAGCGAGCTGGTGCTGGCCGTCGGCAGTCGCAACGGCTGGGCCTGGATCGCGGTCCGCGACGACGGACCCGGTATCGCGGCGGAGGACGCGGACCGGGTGTTCGACCGGTTCTTCCGGTCCGGGCAGCGGCAGTCGCCGGCGACCGTGCCGTCGACGGGGGAGCGGCGAGCCGGGCTCGGACTGGCGATCGTGCGGCAGATCGTGGAGTCGCACGGCGGTTCGGTGGCGCTGCACTCCGAGGTCGGTGTCGGCAGCACCTTCGTCCTGTGGCTGCCGGAACGCTCTCTCACCAACGACACCCGCCGTACGCCGGCCCCGCCGGAGGACGACCCCCTCGGCCCGCGCCCCTGACCGTCCCCTTCTGCCGTCGGTAGACCGGGGCGGGCCGCCGAAGGGATTGCTAGGTTCGAGCCATGCCAGCTCTGACTGTGGACGAAGCGCGGGCCCGGGCCGACGCGGTGGAGGTCCGGGGGTATCACCTGGATTTCGACTTCACCACCGGCGACGAGACGTTCCGGGCGGTGTCGACGGTCTGGTTCGCTGCGACCGCCGAGCAGACCTGGCTGGACGTGAAGCCCCGCGAGCTGGTCTCCGCCGTGCTGAACGGCGTACCGCTCGACGTCACCGGGCTCGACGACGGCCGGCTGCCGCTGACCGGGCTGCGGGCGGAGAACGAGCTGGTCGTCGACGCGGTGATGGAGTACGCGCACGACAGCGAGGGCCTGCAGCGCTCGGTCGACGCCGACGGGCGGGTCTACCTGTACGGGATGTCGTCGCTGGAGTCCGCGCCGCGGTACTTCGCCTGCTTCGACCAGCCGGACCTGAAGGCGCCGTACCGGATGACCGCGACCGTGCCGGAGGGGTGGATCGTGCTCGGCAACGCGACCGCCACCGAGGTCGCGCCCGGCCGGTGGCAGGTCGCCGAGACCAAACCGCTGTCGACGTACTTCGTCACGCTGGTGGCCGGCCCGTACCACCTGATCCGCGGCGAGCACGACGGGATCCCGCTCGGGCTCGCCGCCCGGCAGTCGCTCGCGCCGTACCTGGAGCAGGACGCCGAGGAGCTGTTCCGGGTGACCGGGCAGGCCTTCGACGAGTACCACCGGCTGTTCGGCCGCCGGTACCCGTTCGGCGAGTACCACCAGGTCTTCGTGCCCGACTTGAACCTCGGCGCGATGGAGAACCCGGGGTGCGTGACGTTCGCCGACAACTTCGTCTTCCGGTCCGCGGTGACCGACGCCGAGCGCAGCACCCGGGCCCGGGTGATGGTGCACGAGATGGCGCACATGTGGTTCGGCGACCTGGTCACGATGCGCTGGTGGAACGACCTGTGGCTGAACGAGTCGTTCGCGGACTACATGGCGCACCGGGTGTCGCACGACGTGCTCGACCACCCCGGCCACTGGACCGACTTCGGCTTCGTCCGCAAGTGGTGGGGCCTGCAGGCCGACCAGCGTTCGTCGAGCCATCCGGTCGCCACCGAGCCGGGCAAGGACGCCCGGGCGGCGCTGGAGGACTTTGACGGAATCTCGTACGCCAAGGGAGCGGCGGTGCTGAAGCAGCTCGCCACCTACCTGGGTGACGAGGTGTTCCTGCGCGGCATCAACGCCCACCTAGGCGCGCACGAGTACGGCAACGCCGACCTGGCCGAGTTCGTCGGCAAGCTGACCGAGGCCGGCGCCACGGACCTGGCGTCGTGGTCCGACCAGTGGTTGCGAACGTCGGGACTGGACACGATCAGCGCCGAGCGCACGGCGACCGGAGTCGTCCTCCGTCGCTCGCGGCCCGACCAGGCCGAGCGGCCGCACCGGCTGACCGTCGCCGGGTACGACAAGACCGGCCGCGGCCCGTCGGTCGACGTCCTGCTCGACGTGGACGAGCTCGAGGTCGCGCTGGACCCGTCGGTGGCCGTCGTCGTACCGGACGCGGCCGACGACACCTGGGCGAAGATCCGGCTGGACGCGGCCAGTCTGGAGGCGCTGCCGCGGGTCCTGCCGGCAATCGCCGACGGCATCACCCGCGCCGTCATCTGGAACAGCATCCGCGACGCCGTCGCCGACGCGGAGCTGGATCCCGTGCAGGCGCTGGACATCCTGCTCGCCGCACTGCCGCAGGAGGACAGCGACATCGCGGTCGGGTCCCTGCTGCGCTGGGCCGAGGACCGGCTGCTCGGTGTGGCTCTGCCGTACGAGCCGCACCGCGCACGGCTCGCGGACGCCCTGACCGCACGGCTCGGCACGTGCCCGCCCGGCAGCAGCCTGCAGCTCGCGATCGCTCGCGGCGTGATCCGGACCAGCAACGACGAGAAGCTGCTCCGCTCCTGGCTGGATTCCGGCGAGGGCGGCCAGGTGCCGGACGGCCTGGTCGTGGACAGCGAGCTCCGCTGGGCGCTGATCCTGCAGCTGGTCCGGCTGACCGCGTTCGGCGCCGCCGAGATCGACGCCGAACTGGCGCGCGACCGTTCCAGCGAGGGCGCCATCCAGGCCGCTCGCTGCCGCGCCGCGCTGCCGGCCGGCAAGGAGGCCGCCTGGACCCGGATCATGACCGACCCGGCGATCGGGATGAGCGAGCTCTACGCGCTCTGCGAGGGGTTCTGGCACCCCACCCAGACGGAGCTCACCGCGCCGTACGTCGCCCGCTACTTCACCGACATCCGCCGGACCGCCGAGATCCGGTTCGGCCTGACCCTCGGCATGACGGCCGGCCGGATGTTCCCGTCGCTGGTCGTCGATCCCGCCACCGTGACGCTGGCCCGGCAGCTCGCCGCCGACGAATCGGTTGCCCCGGGCATCCGGCGCGGGGTCGCGGACGCCACCGACGACCTGGTCCGCGCCCTCGCGGTCCGGAGGTCGGCCGGCTGACCGACACGGCGGGTGCGGGCGACGTAACGTGCCGAAGCCCTTACTGTCGGAAGCGTTGCCGTCCGACGCAGAGGAGCTGCCATGCGCCGATTCGTTGTCAGTGTTGCCGCTGTGCTGGTCGCTGCCCTGACCTGCTCGTTGCTCACCCCTGCCGTGGCCGGGGCGGCCGTGCTGGACGACGTGGCCGCGCGGCTCGCGACGATCCCGGGGCTGCGGATCGAGAGCAGCATTCTGATCGGCGAGCGGCCGTTCTTCGTGCTGCGCTACACCCAGCCGGGCGACCACAAGGCCCCGGACGGCGAGAAGTTCGAGCAGCGCATCACGCTGTGGCACCGCGACTTCGCCCGGCCGACCGTCCTGCACACCACCGGGTACGGCGGTGTCGGCGGGCCTTTCGTCGCCGAGCCGACCCGGCTGGTCGACGGCAACCAGTTGAACGTCGAGCAGCGCTTCTTCAACGCGTCCACCCCGGCGAGCAAGGACTGGTCCAAGCTCTCGATCTGGCAGGCCGCGAGCGACCACCACCGGATCGTCACGGCGTTCAGGAAGGCGCTCTACCCGGGCAAGTGGGTCTCGACCGGCGCTTCCAAGGGCGGGATGACCTCGGTCTACCACCGCCGGTTCTACCCTGCCGACGTCGACGCGACCGTGGCCTACGTGGCGCCGCACGACGTGGTGAACCGGCAGGACGCCTACGTCGACTTCATCCAGGGTGCCGGCACCGACCCGCAGTGCAACCTCGCGCTGCGCAACCTGCAGCGCAACACCCTGGTCCGGCGTCCGGCCATGCTCGCGAAGCTCAAGCAGTACGCCGCAGCGAACGGCCTGACCTACGACCGCACCTTCGGTTCGGCGGACCGTGCGCTCGAGGCGGCGGTGCTCGACACGCCGTTCGCGTTCTGGCAGTACAGCACCCAGGCGAGCTGCGCGTCGGTGCCCGGCAGCGCGACCGCGACCGACCAGCAGCTGTTCGACTTCATCGACCGGATCGCCGGCTGGTCGTTCTACTCCGACGAGGGCACGGCCGGTTTCCTGCCGTACTTCTACCAGGCCAGCCACCAGCTCAACTGGCCCGATGTGGCGAGCAGGACGACCTGGTTGAAGGGGCTGCTGCGGTACCGCGAGGCCGGCGACGCGCCGGCCGCCGTACCGGACGACATCGAGCCGAAGCAGGACCCGTCCGCGCTGCGCGACGTGGACCTGTGGCTGAAGAACTCGGGGCAGCGGATGCTGTTCGTGTACGGCGAGAACGACCCGTGGAGCGCGGAGAAGTTCGCGCCGGGCGCCGGCACCCGGGACTCGCACTGGTACACGGTGCCGGGCGGCAACCACGGCGCGAGCATCGGTGGACTGCCGGCCGCGCAGCGCACCGAGGCGACGACGATCCTGCAGAAGTGGATGGGTGTCGCGGTGAACCCGGCGATTCAGCACAGGACCGTCGACCCCGGAGCCCTCCGCGCCACGGCCCGCTGAGCCCGGAGCGCGCCGGCGAGGCTGGGCCACCGCGGAGTCAGCGGATGGTCAGGTGCTCGGCCACTTCCTTGCGGGCTTGGTGGATCCGCGCCTTCACGGTGCCGAGCGGGACCTTCAGCTCGTCGGCGATCTCGGCGTACGTGAGAGCGCCGAGGTCGCGCAGCACGAGCGGCTGGACCAGCTGCGGGTGGTTCGACTCCAGGGCTTCGAGGGCTTCCAGCAGGTCGAGGCGGGAGCCGGCGATGACCGAGGTGGTGCGCGGGTCGATCGCCTCCGGCAGCACCTCCGCGGACTGCTCGACCGAGCGCCGTTTCAGCGACCGGTAGGTCTGCCGGGCCTGGTTGGTGGCCACCACGGTCAGCCAGCCGGCGAACGTGCCGGTGCCCTTGAAGGTGTGGATCTTGGTCGCCACCGTCATCAGGGTGTCCTGCGCGGCCTCCTCGGCGTCCTCCCGGTACGGCAGGAACTTGGCCACCCGGCGCTGAACCTGCGGGCGGATCGCCTGCAGCAGCTCGGGCAGCGCGGCCTGGTCACCACCGGCGGCCCGCGCGGCCAGTTCCTCGAGCTCCTCGTCCATGGTCCCCCAGAGGTGTTCGCGAAGATCCTCTCCGTCACCGACAATAGTCGCGATGGACGCGATCGGAAGGTACCGCCTGCGGTCGAAGATCGGCGCGGGTGCCTTCGCGACGGTCTGGCGCGGCTACGACGACGACCTGGACGTGGACGTCGCGGTGAAGGTGCTGGCCGACAACTGGGCCTCCCGCGCCGACGTGCGCGAGCGCTTCCTGTCCGAGGCGCGGCTGATGCGGCGGATCGCCAGCGACCGGGTGGTCCGGGTCTTCGACCTCGGCCAGCTGCCCGACGGCCGCCCGTACTTCGTGATGGACCTCGTCGGCGGCGGAACCCTGGCCGAGGTGCTCGCGGCCGGTCCGCTCGACCCGGCCGACGCACTCTGGTGGGGCGCCGACCTGGCCCGGGCGGTCGCGGCGCTGCACGCCGAGGGTGTGGTGCACCGCGACGTCACCCCGGCGAACCTGCTGCTGCGCCCGTCCCACGGCCAGGAGTCCGGCGGCGGCACGCACCGGATCGTGCTGGCCGACCTCGGGCTGGCCAAGCGAGCGGCCGAGGCGTCGGGCCTGACGCAGGCCGTCGGCACTCCGTCGTACATGGCGCCGGAGCAGGCCCGGGGCGACGGCGGCTTCGACGAACGCGCCGACGTGTACGCCGTCGGGGCCGTCACGTACGCGCTGCTCACCGGCCGGCCGCCATTCGTGGCGGCGTCGATCACCGACGTCCTGCGCAGGGACCCGGACCAGCCACCGCCCGGTCTGCGGCCGCTGCTGCACGACGCGATCGGCCAGGTCGACGAGATCCTGGCCCGCGCGCTGGCGTACCGCCCGGGCGATCGCTGGAGCCGGGCCGACACCTTGGCCGAGCGCCTCGAGGCAGAGGCGTACCGGCTGGAGCAGGAAGCCCCGTGGCTAGCGTCGCTCCGCACGGCCGCCGCTGACGATCAGGACGAGACCGGCACAGTGCTCGCTGATGGCCGCACGCCTCCCCGTGAACGGGGCAAGCGGGGCCTGCTGCTCGCAGTCCTGCTGCCGCTGCTCTTCGCGGCCGCCGCAGTCGGCAGTTGGTACTTCGCCGGCCGCTGACCGCTCATCAGCTGAGACCGCAGGCTTCAGTGCTGCGTACTACTGCGTAGGGTGACGATATGACTACTCTGCGGAAGTTCTCGGCGGCGGTAGCAGTCTCCACCGTGGCGCTGGCCACCGTCATCCCGGCCGCCGCGGTCTCCGCGGCCGTCAGCTACTCCTGCCGGGCCGACACCAAGTTCGGACGGCACCATCTCTCCCTGCGCCAGGGCGCCACCGCCGCAGCACCGGCGACCGTCCGTCCGGGCGCCCACTTCTACGTCGTGGTCGACCTGAAGCCCGGGTCGCTGCCCAGCGAGGTGAAGGGCTTCAAGCTGCAGGAGGTCCGTGACCTGTCGCTGCGGCTGCCCGTTCCCCGGAACGCGCAGTACGTCTCAGCCTGGTTGTCCCGGGGCTCCGGTTTGGGGTCGAAGCCGACGATCGAGGTGCGCCACGGCGTGGCCACGCTGCGGGTCGCCGGCCCGATCCGCGGCGGAGCGGCGTACCACCTTCCGCAGTTGACCGTGCATCTCAAGGCGGGCCGCTCCGGGGTCGTCGAGACCAGGTTGTCGGGTTCCAGCCACGACAACCCCGGCCTCACCCTGCAGGCGACGATCAAGTGGAAGTTCGTCACCGTCAAGTCCCCGGTCGACTGCTACCCCGACCCCAACCCGGCGCTGACCCGCACCCAGATCCGCTGACCGTCAGTAGGTGACGGTGATGCGCCGCGCGGCCGGATCGAGCCGGACCGTGCCACCGTAGGGCAGGACCTGCTGGGGGTCGGTGTGACCGATGTCCAGCCCGGTGACCACGAGCGCGTCGGGGTTGTACTGCGCGATCGTGGCGCGGGCGGTCGCGTACTGGTCGGCCACGTACGCCGCGCAGTCCTCGGTGGACCGGCGGTTGTCCAGCGACCAGGCCTTCGGGCGCGCCCACAGCACCGCGTCGAAGCGCTCGAGCAGTCCGCGCTCGCCCAGGTTCCGGACGATGCGGTGGACCTCGGCCGCGGTCGGCAGCTCCTCGGTCGTCTCCAGAAACAACACTCCGGAGTACTGGTCGGTGGGGAGCATCCAGCGGTTGGCTGCGAGCTGCCACTCGAGGATCTCCAGGCAGCCGCCCCAGAGCCGCCCGGTGACCGGTTCGGCCGGGCCGTGCCACTGCCAGCCGGTGCCTGGGAAGAGCTCGGGTTCGGTCTCCAGGGAGCTCGCGTCGGTCCAGTCGCGGTCGCGGTCCGTCCAGCCGGTCGCAGGAGTCAGCTCGAAGTCGCCGGACTCGAACAGCGCCGCCCGGAGCGAGCGCTCGCTGTCGGGGTGCATCGCCCCGCCGCGGCCGAACTGGACCATCACGCTGCCGCCGTGGAAGGCTGCGATGCCCACCGAGTACAGGAAGTTCAGCAGGTTGGTGTTGTCGCTGTAGCCGAAGAACGGCTTCGGATCGGACCGGAACACCTCGGGGTCGAGGTGCTTGAGCACGGTCAGCTGGTCGTCGCCGCCGATGCTGGCGACCACCGCGCGGATCGACGGGTCCGACCAGGCGGCGTGCAGGTCAGCGGCTCGCTCGGCCGGCGTCGTGTCCAGCTTGCCCGTCGTCGGGTACTCCACCGGCTCCAGCCCGAAGGACCGCAGCCGCTCCAGACCCAGCTCGTACGGCGCGGGGAAGAGCTCGGACAGGCCGCCGGACGGGGACACCACCGCGACCCGGTCACCCGGTACCGGCTTGGGAGGAAAGATCATGGCCAGACCGTAGCGTCGCGTCGCGCTTGGCGCACCGCGATATCGGGCGTACGTTGCAGCGATGACAAGCGTGGGAGCAGGCGGGGGGTACGACCCGGCGAAGTTCGAGCAGCTGTTCGCGCTGGAGGCGGGCAGCTTCTGGTTCCGCGCGCGCAGCGACCTGATCAACTGGGCCCTGGACCGGTACTTTCCCGGCGCGCAATCGTTGCTGGAGCTCGGCTGCGGCAACGGCTACGTGCTCGACCGGGTCCGGCAGCTGCACCCTGACTGGCGGCTGGTCGGCACCGAACTGTTCGAGCAAGGCCTGCTGAACGCCCGGGTCAGAATGCCCGCGGGCGTCGAGCTTCGGCAGCTCGACGCGACCCAGAACCCGTACCGGGCGGAGTTCGACGTGGCCGGTGCCTTCGACGTGATCGAGCACATCGAGGACGCGCCCGCGGTGCTGGCCGGCATGTTCCAGGCCGTTCGCCCGGGCGGCGGGGTGCTGGTCACCGTTCCGCAGCACCGGTGGTTGTGGAGCGCTGCCGACGTCGCGGCGCACCACGTGAAGCGGTACACCCGGCGGGAGCTGATCGAGGAGCTGCGCGCCGCCGGTTTCGAGCCGGTCCGGGTGACGTCGTTCGTGTCGTTGCTGCTGCCCGCCATGATGGCGGCGCGGCTGGGCAAGAAGGAGACCGCCGACGTCGAGGGCGAGCTCGGCATGGCGGCCCCGCTCAACGCCGCCTGCTTCGCGGTGATGCGGCTGGAGATCGCCTTGATCCGGGCCGGGCTCAGGCTCCCGGCCGGCGGCTCGCTGCTGGCCGTCGCCCGGCGCCCGGACTGAGCCCGCTCGACTGACGCGGACCGCGACCGGAGCCCGGCCGCGGTCACTCGGGTCAGAGGCCGATCGGGTGCCAGACGGTCTTCGTCTCCAGGTACTGCGTGAGCCGGGACAGCCCCGGTGACGCGAACCAGTCCTCGGCGACGGGACGACGGACGCGCTTGAGGTTCTCCGCGGCGGCCGCTTCCAGCTCCCGGGCCTCGTCGGCGGACTCGATGCCGCACAGGTCGATCGCGTTGACGTCCTGGTGCGAGGCCAGCCACGGACCGATCTCGGACGCCGAACCGGTGAGGATGTTGACCACGCCGCCGGGAACGTCGGAGGTCGCCATCACCTCGCCGAGCGTGATCGCCGGCACCGGACGGGCGAACGAGCTCACCACGACCGCGGTGTTGCCGGACACGATCGCCGGCGCGAGCACGCTGGTCAGACCGAGCAGGCTGGAGTCCTGCGGGGCCAGCAGCGCCACCACACCGGTTGCCTCCGGCACCGAGAAGTCGAAGTACGGGCCGGCCACCGGGTTGCTGGAGCCGACCACCTGAGCCAGCTTGTCCGCCCAGCCGGCGTACCAGACCCAGCGGTCGATCGCGGCGTCGACCAGCGGCCGGGCCTTGGCGACCGACAGCCCTTCGGCGGCGGCGACCTCGGCACTGAACTGGTCGTGCCGGCCTTCCATCACCTCGGCGATCCGGTAGAGCACCTGGCCGCGGTTGTACGCCGTCCGCGCGGACCAGCCGCCGAACGCCTTGCGGGCCGCGACGACGGCGTCCCGGGCGTCCTTGCGGGAGGCCTGCGACGCGTTCGCCACGAACCGGCCGCGGGAGTCGTGCACCAGATACGTCCGGCCGGACTCGCTGCGGGGGAAGGCGCCGCCGACGTACAGCTTGTAGGTCTTGCGCACGTCCAGGCGCGTCGACGAGTCCTTACTGGGCAAGGTAGGCCTCCAGACCGTGGCGGCCGCCCTCGCGACCGTAGCCCGACTCCTTGTAGCCGCCGAACGGCGAGGCCGGGTCGAAGCGGTTGAACGTGTTCGCCCAGACGACGCCGGCGCGCAGCTGGTTCGCCATCCACAGGATCCGGGACCCCTTGTCGGTCCAGACCCCGGCGGACAGCCCGAACGGCGTGTTGTTGGCCTTCTCGACCGCCTCCTGCGGAGTACGGAAGGTGAGCACCGACAGCACCGGGCCGAAGATCTCCTCGCGGGCGATCCGGTGCGCCTGCGAGACGCCGGTGAACACCGTCGGCGGGAACCAGTAGCCCTGCTGCGGCAGCTCGCACTCCGGCGACCAGCGCTCGGCGCCCTCGTCCTCGCCGACCTGGGACAGCTCGCGGATCTTGGCCAGCTGCTGCGGCGAGTTGATCGCGCCGACGTCGGTGTTCTTGTCCAGCGGGTCGCCGACCCGCAGGGTGCCCATCCGGCGCTTCAGCCGGGCCAGCACCTCGTCGTACACGCTCTCCTGGACCAGCAGCCGCGACCCGGCGCAGCAGACGTGGCCCTGGTTGAAGAAGATGCCGTTCACGATGCCCTCGACGGTCTGGTCGATCGGCGCGTCCTCGAAGACGATGTTCGCCGCCTTGCCGCCCAGCTCCAGGGTGACCTTCTTCTGCGTACCGGCGACCGACTTGGCGATCGCGCGGCCGACCGCCGTCGAGCCGGTGAAGGCGACCTTGTCGACGCCTTCGTGCTCGACCAGCGCCTGACCGGTCCGGCCGGCGCCGGTGACGATGTTCACCACGCCCGGCGGCAGGTCGGCCTGCTGGCAGATCTCGGCGAACGCCAGCGCGGTCAGCGGCGTGGTCTCGGCCGGCTTCAGCACCACGGTGTTGCCGGCGGCGAGCGCCGGGGCGATCTTCCAGGCCAGCATCAGCAGCGGGAAGTTCCACGGGATCACCTGGCCGGCGACACCGATCGGGCGCGGGTTCTGCCCGGCGCCGGCGTACTCCAGCTTGTCCGCCCAGCCGGCGTAGTAGAAGAAGTGCGCGGCGACCAGCGGCAGGTCGACGTCGCGCGACTCCCGGATCGGCTTGCCGTTGTCCAGCGACTCCAGCACGGCCAGCTCGCGCGACCGCTCCTGGATCAGCCGGGCGATCCGGAACAGGTACTTCGCCCGGTCCCGGCCGGCCATCGGGCCCCAGACCTTGTCGAAGGCCTTGCGGGCCGCCCGGACCGCCTTGTCGATGTCGGCCGGACCGGCCTCGGCGACCTCGGCCAGCACCTCCTCCGACGCCGGGCTGACGGTCTTGAACGACTTGCCTGCGGTCGCCTCGACGAAGGCGCCGTTCACGAACAAGCCGTACGACGACTTGATGTCGGCGATGGCCCGCGACTCCGGGGCCGGTGCGTACTCGAATCTGCTCATGCCTCAGTCCAGCGTGAAGTAGTCGGGGCCGGGGTAGAACCCGGTGGCCAGCTTGGTGCGTTGCATCAGCAGGTCGTTGAGCAGGCTGGAGGCGCCGAAGCGGAACAGCTCCGGGTCCAGCCAGTCCGGTCCGGCCGTCTCGTTGACCGTGACCAGGTACTTGATCGCGTCCTTCGCGGTCCGGATGCCGCCGGCCGGCTTGACGCCGATGTGCAGCCCGGTGGCCTCGTGGTAGTCGCGCACGGCTTCCAGCATCACCAGGGTCACCGGAAGCGTCGCGGCCGGCGAGACCTTGCCGGTCGAGGTCTTGATGAAGTCGGCGCCGGCCAGCATCGCCAGCCAGGACGCCCGGCGGACGTTGTCGTAGGTGACCAGCTCGCCGGTCTCCAGGATCACCTTCAGGTGCGCGTCGCCGGCCGCCTCGCGGATCGCGGCGATCTCGTCGAAGACCAGCCCGTACCGGCCGGACAGGAACGCGCCCCGGTCGATCACCATGTCGACCTCGTCGGCGCCGGAGGCCACCGCGTCCTTGGTGTCCTGGACCTTGATCGCCAGGCTGGACCGGCCGCTGGGGAAGGCGGTCGCCACGCTGGCCACGTTGATGCCGGAACCGCGCAGCTCGAACTTCGCGGTCGCCACCAGGTCGGGGTAGACGCAGACCGCGGCGACCTGGGGCGCGGTCGGGTCGGCCGGGTCGGGGCGCTTCGCCTTCGCGCACAGCGCCCGCACCTTGCCGGGGGTGTCCTGGCCCTCCAACGTGGTCAGGTCGATCATCTGGATCGCCAGGTCCAGCGCGTACGCCTTGGCGGTGGTCTTGATCGACCGCGTGCTCAGGGTGGCGGCCCGGGCCTCGGCGCCGACCTGGTCGACGCCCGGCAGACCGAGCAGGAACCGGCGCAGCCGGTCCTCGGACGAGGTCACGTCGGCGAGGCTGTCCACCCCTGCGCCGGGGCTGCTGTCGGTAGTGGTCACCTTCGGCAGTCTAATCCTCGCCACCCCCAGTTCGACCGCCCCGGCGACGACGGCATCGCGCCGGTCGTGGTGGTGGGATCAGACGGTGTAGGTGCCCGATCGCGCCCGCCAGCCGGGCGGCGGGTCCTCGCCGACCAGGCCGTCGACGGCCTCGCGCAGGAGGTCGGCCTGCCCGGTGTGCCGGCCGTACTCCTCGACCTGGTCGAAGACCAGCCGGCGGAGGCTGGGACGTCGCCCGTCCGGCCAGGCCACGGCGGACTCCTGGTCCAGCCCGCCATCGGCCAGCGCGGCGCCGAGCGTCGCCCGGGAGCGCCGGACGGCGTCGTCCCAGTAGGCGTACAGCTGCTCCGGGCTGTCGTCGGCCGCCGAGCTGAACTCCCAGTCGTCGGTCTCGTCCCACCCGGTCGAGTCCCAGGGCGCCCCGAGCCGCTCGCCACGGAACTTGGTCGTGAACAGGTAGTCCTCCTGCACGGCCAGATGCTTGAGCAGGCCACCGATCGTGAGCGAGGACGCCCCGACCCGCGCGCCCAACGCCGCCGCGTCCAGCCCGTCCGCCTTCCACCGGAACGTCGTCCGCAACCGCTCCAGCGCCCCCACCAGATGCTCCGCCTCGGTTCCCGCCACCGGAGGCTCCCAAGGACACTCGTTCTCAGTCATGACGCCACGCTAAAGCGCTTTGCGGACGATGGACTTCCGGGAAGGATCCGCTCGGCGCTCCGCGGGGGGTGCCGAGGGTGGTCGGAGTCACGTCGGTGACGAGTTGCAGGGTCGTCGGGCGGGGGTGGAGCGGCTACCTTGTCCGGGTGAAAGCGAAGGTGCCCGAGAGCGAGCAGTACCTGTCGACGTCGAACCGCATCACCGGTGTGGTGGTGATGGTGATCGGTCTGATCGCGCTGCTGGACATCGTGCTGGAGTGGCGGACGCTCGGCGGTTTGGTGGTCGGCTCGCTGATCGGTGCGCTGATGGTGGTGACCTACATCGGGCTGGTGCGGCCGTCGGTGACGCTGCGCCCCGACGGGCTGCTGATCCGTAACCACGTGCGCGACCACCACGTCCCGTGGAACAAGGTCGCCGACGCCGACGTGACCGACCTGCTGCGGGTGGAGACCGAGTCCGGCCGCCGGATCCGGTGCCCCGGTGTGCAGCTGGTGATGAAGGACCTGCGCAAGCAGCGCGTCGGCGGCCGCAAGCTCAGCGCGGAGAACTCGATCACCCGCGCCGACTTCGTGGTCGACCGCATCGACAACCACCGCGAACGTCACGCCGGCACCGCCACCGGCGAGGTCTCGACCCGCTGGGCCGTTCCGGAGCTCGCCGTGCTGACCGCCCTTGTCCTCACCGCCCTCGTCGGCCAACTCCTCCGCTGACACCGCGTCGAGGTGAACCGGGTACGCCGAGGCGGCGTCCCATCCTCTGTGGAGCAACGAGCCGGTGGACTGAGCAGGCGCAAGGTACTCGCCCTCGGGGGAGCGGCTGTGGCAGTGGGGACCGTCGCCGGACTCGAGACGGGGATCTTGCCGGGCCGGGCGCGGGTCCACGGTGTGCTCGGGCTCACCGGTGAGGACGGAGTCGTGCCGGACGTGCCGGCCGGCCCTGTGGTGTCCGGGACGTTCCGCTCCACAGCACGGCGTACGACGGTCGGGTGGTCGGTGATCTACCCGCACGGCCAGCGAGCCGATGCTCGGCTGCCGGTGGTGCTGGTGCTGCACGGGCGCGGTGGTGACCACACGTCGGCGGTCAACGACCTCGGCGCCGACCGGTACCTCAGCGACGTGGTGCGGTCGGGGACTCCGCCGTTCGCGCTCGCCACGGTCGACGGTGGCCAGGACACCTATTGGCACCGTCGGTCCAGCGGTGAGGATCCGCAGCGGATGCTGACCACGGAACTCCTGCCCCTGCTGGCGAAACGTGGCCTGCGCACGGACCAGTACGGCGTACTCGGGTGGTCGATGGGTGGCTACGGCGCTCTGCTGCACGCCGGCCGGGGCGCAGCTGACAGTGGCGGTCGAGCGGTTGCGGCCGGGGCCATCAGTCCGGCGCTCTGGCGGCATGCCGGGGACGCGGCGGACGGCGCCTTCGACGGCGCCGAGGACTTCGCCGCCCACCAGGTGCTGGGACACCCGGACCCGCTCAAAGAAGTTGCCCTGCGCATCGATTGCGGCCGGGACGACCCGTTCGCCGGTGCGGTCCGGGAGCTGCGGGACGAGGTTGCCGCGGCCGGCGGGATCCAACCCGGTGCGCACACCGCCGGTTACTGGCGGCGCATGCTCCCTGACCAGCTGCGATTCCTCGGCACTCGGCCCGGCCGGTGATTTTCCCGGGTTCCAGGGAACTTCACACCGCAATGTCGCGTCCGAGCCCGTGTCCGTGCCGGCATGAACCTCTGGATGATCCAGGATGTCCCCGGTAAGTCCCCCAGTACTCGAGAGTGGAGCGCATGAACTTTCTCTCCAGCAAGAAGCTGCGCGGCCTGGTCGGCGTTGTCGCCCTGGCCAGCTGCGCGGCCGTCGCGATGCCGAACGCACAGGCCGCCCAGGCCGGCGCCACCGAGGTGCGGCCGATCCCCGTCCCGGGCGAGGTCGCCGAGGTCCCCGAGGTCCCGAACGCCGGCCGTGACGCCGGCTGGACCGCGGCCAGCGCGTGGAACGCGGTGCGGTACAACAAGCTGTACAACACCGGCGCCATCCCGGCGTCGCGGTGCAAGCGGCCGGCCGTCGCGCTGAACACCGAGGCGCGGGTCCGGTACTTCGAGCAGGAACTGGTCCGCTGCATGCACGCCGTGTGGCGCACCAACCTGTGGAAGGCCGGCAACCCCAAGTGGAACGTCAAGCCGAACCTGGTCGTGCACGGCTACAACCAGGTCAAGACCGTCTGCGGCACGGTGCCGGGCTGGACCGCGTTCTACTGCAGCGCCGGCAACGGCACGATCTACATCTCGTGGCGTCAGCTGGTCACCTGGTACGCGCAGAACCCGACCTTCACCATCGCGTACGCGACCAACACGATCGCGCACGAGTACGGTCACCACGTCCAGGCGATGAGCGGTCTGCTGACCGCGTCCTGGTGGCGGCAGAACCACATGTCCCGCGACGCGGGGCTGGCGGAGAGCCGTCGTCGTGAGCTGCAGGCGTCCTGCTTCGGCTCGGCCTACATCGGCGCCAACAAGGCGTACTACCCGATGACCGGCGGGCTGAAGGCCGAATGGGACTGGGTCGTCTCGCACTCCGGCGACCGTCCGGGCTACCCGCGCGACCACGGCTCGTGGACCAGCCACAACTTCTGGTCGCAGGCCGGCTTCAAGGGCAACGGCCGGTACAGCCACCCGGGCAGCTGCCAGACCTGGGCCGCTCCGGCGACCCGGATCTCCTGATCGTGACCCGGATCGTCTGACGCGGTTCGGTAAAAGGTCGTAGGCTCCGCGTAACACGGGCGCCCGGAGAGCGTTGGCTCTCCGGGCGCCTCAGCGTTTTGCCGACACGTGCACGATCTGCGATCGTGTGGTCACCGTGTTTCGGTCCGCACGCCTTAGTCTGGGTCGATTGTCGAACGGCAGGAGTCAAGGACAGTGAACTACGACGAGTTCAACACCGAGTACACGAAGGTGCTGGACAAGATCAAGAGCGGTAAGTGCAGCTGGTCGGAGCTGTCCGGGCACGTGACCCGGCTCCGTCAGTCGACCGCGGGCATCACGGTGCCGGCCGAGCGCCACCAGATCGACAGCGATCTCGCCGCGCTCGCGCAGATGGTCGACCTGTCCCGCCGCACCAACGACAAGGAAGACGTCTGGACGGTCACCTCCGAGGCGATCCGCCGGGCCAGCAGCCAGGAGGGCACCGTCGCGGACCGGATCGGGCGGATCGAGGCGAGCATCAACGACATCACCGCCCTCGCGAACCGAAACCCGGACGAGCGTGAGGCGCTGATGCAGTCGACCAGCACCCTGCGCATCCTGCACTCCTCGCTGCAGAGCTCCCTGCGCGCCGAACAGGCCGACCAGGAAGCTGCCGCCGCGGTCCGCTGACCCCAACCGCTCGCCGCCGCTGACGGCGCGAGGGCTGGGAGTTTCCCGCCAGGTGCTCCCACCGGCCAACTGAACACCCGCAAGCCGAAGGGCCCCTCACCGAGGGGCCCTTCGGCTTGCGCGGGCGCTGCGCGGGGGTCAGATGCCGGCGGCGGTGGCGAGGTCCTGCTTGATGGCGGTGAGGTGCTGGGCGGCCCGGGTGCGGGCGGCGGGCACGTCCTCGCCTTCGACCGGGATGACGACCTCCAGGTAGCACTTGAGTTTGGGCTCGGTGCCGGAGGGGCGGACGACGACGCGGGCACCCTCGGAGAGCGTGTAGCGCAGGCCGTCGGTGGGTGGCAGGTGCTCGCTGCCGGTGCTCAGGTCGTCGACGCGCTCGACGGCGTGGCCGCCGAGGGTGGTAGGCGGTGTCGCGCGCAGGCGGTCCATCGCGGCGGCGATCAGGCTCAGGTCCTCGACCCGGACCGACAACTGGTCCGTCGCGTGCAGCCCGTACTTGATCGCCAGGGCGTCGAGCAGGTCCAGCAGGGTCCGTCCCTGCGCCTTCGCCCGCGCGCCGAGCTCCAGCACCCGGATCAGCGTGGAGACCCCGTCCTTGTCCTTCACCGCGGCCGGGTCCACGCAGTACCCGAGCGCCTCCTCGTAGCCGAACACCAGCCCGGGCACCCGCCCGATCCACTTGAACCCGGTCAGCGTGTCGACGTACCGCACCCCGTACGCCGCGGCGATCTTGCCCAGCAGCGACGACGAGACGATCGAGCACGCGGCCACGCCGTCCGGCCGGGACGCCAGCAGGAACTCGCCGAGCAACGCGCCCAGCTCGTCCCCGCGCAGCATCCGCCAGCCGCCCTCGGCCGACGGGTCCGGCACGGCCACCGCGCACCGGTCGGCGTCCGGGTCGTTCGCGACGGCCAGGTCGGCGCCGACGCTGCGGGCCAGCTCCAGCGCGGCATCGATCGCGCCGGGCTCCTCCGGGTTCGGGAACGCCACCGTCGGGAAGTCCGGGTCCGGGTCGGCCTGCGTCGCGACCACCGCCGGCACGGCGAATCCGGCGCGCCGGACGGCGTCCTCGACCAGGAACCGGCCGACCCCGTGCAGCGGCGTGTACACGACCTTCAGCTCGCGCGGCGCGTCGGCCGGTACCAGCGTGGCGATCCGGTCCAGGTACGCGCCGAGCAGGTCGTCGCCGGCGGTCTGCCAGTCGTCGCCGCGCGGTACGGAGTCGAGCGGGCCGACCGCGTCGATGGCCGCGGCGATCCCGTGGTCCGCGGGCGGCACGATCTGCGAGCCGTCGCCGAGGTAGACCTTGTAGCCGTTGTCCTGCGGCGGGTTGTGCGACGCGGTGACGACGACGCCGGCGACCGCGTTCAGGTGCCGGATGCCGAACGCGACCACCGGGGTCGGCGCCGGCCGGTCCAGCAGGACGGCGTCCAGCCCGGCGCCGCGGATCACGGCGGCGGTGTCCCGGGCGAACACGTCGGACTTGTGCCGCGCGTCGTACCCGATCAGCACCGGGCCGTCGGTCAGGCCGTTGGCCTTCAGGTACGCCGCCAGTCCGGCCGCGGCGCGGATCACCACGACCCGGTTCATGCGGTTCGGGCCGGCTCCGACGGCGCCGCGCAGACCCGCCGTACCGAACTCGAGCTTGGCGCCGAACCGGTCGGCCAGCTCGGCGTCGGCGTCGGCGTTCAGCAGAGCCTGCAGCTCGGCACGGGTGTCGGGGTCGGGGTCTTCGCTCAGCCAGGCTTCGGCGGCGCTGCGGAGGTCATCGATCACCTCCGCACGATAACCGGCGGACCTGCACCACTCATCAAGCGCGTCGAACAGCCCGCGCCGCCGCTGGGCCGAGCGTGATCCGCCCGGCCGGGAGGTGGTTGGTGAGTGGTGGAGGTTCGCTAGTGGCCGGAGGACTGGCAGGGGCGGGCCCTGAGGTCGGCGACGTAGTCGTCAGGGGCGCCGGCGGCCTCGGCCGCCTCGGCGAGGATGCCGAGGTAGCGGGCCGACGGGAGGCCGCCCTCGTAGGCGTTCAGCACGTACATCCAGGCCAGCTGCTCGCCGTCCAGGGTCTGCACCCGGACCTGGATCTTGCGGTAGACGCCCTGGTCGATCCACTCCCACTCGTCCAGCCGCTCGACGTCCTTGGGATGCACGTCGTACAGGGCGACGAAGACCTGGTTGGTCGGGTCGGACGGGTCCTCGACGACGGTGGCCATCGAGCCCTCCCAGCCGAGCTCCTCACCCCCGAACGTGAGGCGCCAGCCGACGATCCACCCGGTCCCGCGCAAGGGCGAGTACGGGCACCGATCGGCCATCAGGTTCGGGTCCAGATTCGACGCAAACGCGGCGTACAGGGTCACGAGACCACAGGATACGGAACAATGGCCTCTCGTGGCGCGAGTTGTGATCATCGGTGGCGGTCCTGGCGGGTACGAAGCGGCGAGTGCGGCCGCCCAGCTGGGAGCGGAGGTGACGGTTGTCGATTCCGACGGGATCGGCGGTTCGGCCGTGCTCACCGACTGTGTCCCCAGCAAAACCCTGATCGCCACCGCGGAGGTGATGACCGAGGTGGTGGAGGCCGGCGAGCTGGGCCTGCGGGTGGACGACGGCGACGACGACCCGGCGAACTCGGTCAGCGTCGAGCTGCCGGTGGTGAACCAGCGGGTCAAGGCGCTCGCCACGGCCCAGTCCGAGGGCATCAGCCGGCGCCTGGCCGCCGACAACGTCCGGGTGATCAGCGGCCGCGGCCGGCTGGACGGGCCGGAGACCGTGGTCGTCGGCGACGAGCGGCTGGCCGCCGACGTGGTGCTGATCGCCACCGGGGCCCGGCCGCGCATCCTGCCCGGCTCCGAGCCCGACGGCGAGCGGATCCTGACTTGGGAGCAGGTCTACGAGCTGACCGAGCTGCCCGAGCGGCTGATCGTCGTCGGCTCCGGCGTGACCGGCGCGGAGTTCGCCAGCGCGTACGACGCGCTCGGCAGCGACGTGGTGCTGGTCTCCTCGCGGGACCGGGTGCTGCCGGGTGAGGACCAGGACGCGGCCGAGGTGCTGGAGGACGTGTTCAAGCGGCGCGGCATGACAGTGCTCGGCAAGTCGCGCGCGGAGTCGGTCAAGCGGCACGGCGACGGGGTCGTGGTGACGCTGACCGACGGCCGGTCGGTCGAGGGTTCGCACGCGCTGCTGGCGGTCGGCTCGCTGCCGAACACCGAGGACATGGGACTTGTCGAGTCGGGCGTGTCGCTGGGTGACGGCGGCTTCGTGACCGTCGACAAGGTGTCCCGGACCAGTGCCCGGGGCGTGTACGCGGCCGGCGACTGCACCGGGGTACTGATGCTCGCCTCGGTGGCCGCGATGCAGGGCCGGATCGCGATGTCGCACGCGCTCGGCGACGCGGTCGCGCCGCTGAACCTGTCGACCGTCTCGTCGAACGTCTTCACCGCGCCCGAGATCGCCACCGTCGGCCTGACCCAGGCGGTGGTGGACGCCGGCGGCAGTACGGCGATGGCGGTGAAGGTGCCGCTCGCGGACAACGCCCGGGCCAAGATGCAGGGCGTCAAGGACGGTTTCGTGAAGCTGTTCTGCCTGCCGAACACCGGCATCATCGTCGGCGGCGTGGTCGTCGCACCGCGGGCGAGCGAGCTGATCCACCCGATCTCCCTGGCGGTCGGCGCGCGGCTGACGGTCGACCAGATGGCGCAGTCGTTCACCGTCTACCCGTCGGTCTCGGGCTCGATCGCCGAAGCGGCCCGCCGCCTCCACCTGCGCTCCTGACCCCTCCGTCCCCCGTCGATCCCCAACCCCCTGCCCCCCGGCTCCCGGCCGCCGCTGCGTTAACGCTGGTGGGTTGACCCGCCAGACGCATGGTTGGCCCACCGGAATCTGGTGGGCCAACCATGTAGCTGATGGGTCAACCCACCAGAGTGGAACGGGGTGGCCGGGTGGGAAGCCGTCCGCTGGGTGCGGTGGGTCGGGCGTTCAGTTGGGGGTGTTCGCGGAGTCGGCGGTGCCGGGGGAATTCGCCGAGGTGGAGTCGTTCGGCGTGTTGGCCGAGTCCGTGTCGCCCGGGGTGTCGGTGGAGCCCATGTCGGCCGGGGTGTCGGCCGAGTTGGTGTCGCTCGGGGTGTCCGCTGAGTTGGTGTCGCCCGGGGTGTTGGCCGAGTTGGTGTCGGTGGAGTCGGCGGGCGACTGGGGCGGGGTCGACGGGGCGGTGGCGCTGGGGCCGGGGGTGGTCGCGGTGGGCTGGACCGTGGCCGGGTCGTTGAGGTCGGCGGGGGCGGCGTACGCCGCGGTGCCGATGCCGAGGCCGGAGGCGGCGGCGAGGGTTCCGACGACGGCCCACTTACGCGGTGCTGACATGGTGATTCCTTTCCTGGAGGGGGAACTCGAGGCCCCGGTGGACCCGGTGAGCGCTGTCGAACCAGCTTTCCGCCAGCGCGACGCGCCTCCGGGTGGTCTGCTGCCAGCCGGCTTCCTGCACGCGGTGCGGGCCAGTGGCGAGGGAGAGGACGACCGAGGCGACCCGCAGCCGGAGCTGGCGGGGGTCGGCCTGACGGTCGAAGGTGGACAGGCAGCGGTCGGCCAGTCCGGTGATGGCGTCCGCGTTCGCGGGCAGCACCTGGGCGAGCACGCTGAGATGCCCGAGCAAGCAGGCCAGGTCGTCCAGCCGGTCGCCCGGGCCGGCGGTGTCGACATCCAGCAGGCCGGTGATCGCGCCGCGGTGGTCGACCAGCAGTTGCGCCTCGTACAAGTCGCCGTGCACCGGCACGATCGGCCCGATGGTGCTCTCGGCAACGATCGAGCGGGCGAGCTGGGTGGACCAGCTGGAGACCTCGGGGACGACGCTGCCGATCGCCTGGGCGTAGTACTCGGTCCGCTCCAGCCACGACGTACGCCGTGGTGCGTCGAGCAGTTCGGTCGGGAGGCGGTCCAGCAGCTCGGTCACCGCGGCCGGGTGGAGGTGCGGCCGGGAGGAGCGCAGGGCTGATCGGAGGGTCCGTCCGTGCAGGGCTTCGAGGACGACCAAGCCGTTGTCGCTCCAGCCCAAACTGCGAGGAGCCGGTACGCCGGCGCCGGTGAGCAGTCGGTGCCGGTCGTGCAGCGCTCGCGCCTTGGCCGGCGGTACGACCTTCAAGAACAACCGCCCGAGCGGCCCGACGGCTTCGACCACGGCCCGCCGCAGCGGCCGGTACGCCCGAAGGTGTACCGAAACCGGCCCGGACCCGAGTCCGCAACGGGCGAACAGCGCCGCCACCGCGGCCGGATTCAGGGCGGTCCGCAGTCCTGGCAGCTGCGGATCGTGCGCCGCCTGCCAGACACCGATCCGTGTCTCGCCGTCGCCGACCACCGCGACTCCCTCGGGCAAGCGCCCTCCGCAGGTCGCCCCCAACGTCTCCTCGGCAACAACCTCCGCCTGCCCAGCACCGCCGACCTCGGCGTTCCAGGCGATGCGGGTCCGGTACGAGACGGTTGCCTGGTCGCCGTGATGGTCGACCTCGGTCGCGCGCCAGTCGAGCAGCCGCCCACCGGCCGCCTCGACCACCGCCGCCAGCACCTCACCCGCCTGCTCCCCGGTCAGGAGCTCCCGCTGTTCCGCCATGTCCAGAACCCTGCCGGCCGAGCATGAGGCGGCCGTGAGCCGAATCTGAGAAGGCTCTCATCCAGTTCGAGCGCGGACGGCCGCTCGGGGCCCACGCTGGAGATGTGTGTTGCCGTCGGCATCGTTCTGCCACTGCCCTGGCAGCACGCGCTGGTCGGCCTCGAGATCTACCGGCTCGGCGGCACGACCCCTGCTCGACAACCCCTCCGCCCTGCACGACGTACGCCTAGCAGGCACGCCGTTGCCATTGCCCTATCCGCCGTCCCGCTGCTCGCGCTCCGCTCCCGAGCGAACGTGCCGTCGCTGAGCTCCTGAGACGCCGACGGCCCCCAGGAGCATGCTGCTCCCAGGGGCCGTCGAACGTGCGTACCGCTCGGTCAGAAGTCGCCGAAGTCGCCGCCGAAGTCGCCCCAGCCGCCGCCGTCGCCGCCACCGGCGTCGCCGCCCGGGTCGTCGCCGAAGTTGAAGTCGTCGCCGCCGCCCTCGCCGCCTTCACCGCCGCCTTCGCCACCGGCGAAGTCGCCGTAGCCGCCGCCGGCGAACATGCCGCCCAGCATCGTGCCGATGAACATGCCGGTCATCACGCCACCGAGGGCGCCGAACATGCCCTGCGCGTACGGCGCGTACGCCGGTCCGGCCTGCCAGTAGGGGACCCGCTGCGGGCCGACCATCACCTTGCGGACGTCCGGCTCGGCGCCGGCCCGGACCCGCTCGGCGTCCGCGGCGCAGGCCGGGACCTCCCGCGGAGCACCGCCCGGCGGCGCCCAGGTGACGTCCTCGACCGACGGGCCGTGCTGGGGGTTGAAGAAGCAGGACGGGCGGCGCTGCGGCAGCGGTTCGCCGTTCACCCGGGCGCGCACGCAGGCCATCGCGTACCGGCCGTCCTCGAGGATCTCGATGACGTGCTTGATCTGGTCGGCCTCGGTCACCTGGGCGACCGCCTGCTTGGCGGACTCGTAGGAGTCCAGCGCGCGCTGGTAGTCCTGCCGGGCGCCGTCCCCGAGGTCCTTGCCGACCATGTCGAGATCCAGGTCCTGGAGCTCCTCGCCGAACCGGGTGATGTCCTCGTCGGCGGTGCGCTTGACCGACTCGACCTCGGCCGCGGTGATCTCGTGCTGCTTCTTGGTCTGCAACTGGGTCCGCCGGTACGACCGGTATGCCAGTACTGCGATCACGATCACCGCGATCAGCAGGATCAATTCCATGACGAGCCTTCCTCGACGGGCTTTACGAAGAGCCTACCGAGTCGGGCCAATCGGGCGGTACCGGCGGGGTCGGTCGAAGCTGTCGACGCGCCACGCAGGGTGACCACAATTGCCCGGTCCGGTCACGGAATGCGTTTACTCTGTCACCGCTGCCTCATAGGCAATCAGATCGGCGGAGGCTGTTCGATGCGTGCGACGCGATCCCTGCGACTGACCCTGACCGCGGTGACAGGCCTGGCCCTGTTCGTGCCGCTGGTTCGGACTCCCTGGAGCGACCCGGCCCCGGCCGGCGCCGCGCCGCGGTCCGAGTACGCCGTCGAGCCGTCGTACCAGGAGCTGCCGTTGCAGCCGTCGTCCGGCGCCCGGATCAGCAGCGCCGTCGCGCGGACGCGGCAGTTCGGCATGGTCGGGGTGACCTGGCCGTACCGGAAGAGTTCCGCGCGGGTGGAGGCGAAGATCCGGGTCCAGCGCAACGGGTCCTGGACCGCCTGGCAGCGGTTGCCGGTCGAGGACGAGCACGGGCCGGGGGACTCCGAGGGCCGGCCGCGGTCGGGCACCGAGCCGCTGTGGGTCGGCAGCGCCGAGGGCGTGCAGGCGGCGGTGACCGCCACGGACGGTACGCAGGTCACCGACGCGAAGGTGGTCCTGATCCAGCCCGGCGCCCGCGCGACCGACGCCGCCCCTCCGCCCGCCCGGGAGACCGAGCAGGTGCCGGGACGCGACGCCGGCCGGGCGCCGTACCCGATCCCGCGCATCATCGGCCGGCCGGGCTGGGGCGCCGACGAGCGGCTGCGCGCGCACAACGGCGCCGCCTGCGCGAAGCCGAAGTACACCAGCACCGTGCAGGCCGCGTTCGTGCACCACACCGCCGATCGGTCCGACTACACCAGCGCGCAGGTGCCGGCGATGATCCGCGCGATGTACACCTACCACGTGAAGAGCCGCGGCTGGTGCGACCTCGGCTACAACTTCCTGGTCGACCGGTTCGGCCGGACCTGGGAGGGCCGGTACGGCGGCATGCAGCTGCCGGTGCTCGGCGCGCACACCAGCGCGTTCAACGCGAACTCCTTCGGCGTCTCGCTGATCGGCAACTTCGAGCAGGCCGTACCGACCACGTCGATGCTGGAGGCAACGGCTCGGGTGATCGCCTGGAAGCTCGACGCGAACTACCGGTCGCCGGTGTCGACCGTCGTGCTCGCCGGCAGCAGGCTGAACACGGTGTCCGGGCACCGCGACGCCAAGGCGACCGCGTGTCCGGGCAACAACCTGTACTCCAGGCTCGGCTGGCTGAGGCAACGGGCGCACGCCTTGATGGGCAAGAGCATCTCGACCGAGATCTACCAGTACGCGCAGCAGCTCGGCGGCTACCGCGCGATCGGTCAGCCGTTCTGGGGCGAGCATCCGACCCGGACCGGCCGCGCGACGCACTTCGGCGTCCGGGACATCTACTGGTCGGCCCGTACCGGCGCGCACTCGGTGCACGGTGGGTTCCGCAGCCGGTTCCGGCAGATCGGTCCGGACTCGCCGCTCGGTCTGCCGGTCGGCGAGCAGCGCAACGGCAAGGTCAGCGGCAGCCGGGTCCAGCCGTTCCTCAACGGCGCGATCTACTGGTCGCCGCGGACGGGCATGTTCCCGGTCGCCGGCCTGATCTCCCGCAAGTACGGCGCTCTGGGCGCGGAGGGTTCCTGGCTCGGCCTGCCGACGTCCGGCGCGTACCAGGTGAACGGCGGGGTGCAGCAGCGGTTCGAGCACGGCCGGCTGACCGCGAGCACCCGGACCCAGCAGGTCTACGTCTCGTGAGGCGCCTCGTCTGTGCCGGCCTCGTGCTGGCGGTTCTGCCGAGCGGTCCGGCCGTCGCGCGCGAACCCGATCCGCCGGAGCCGGAGGCGGTGCACACGATCACCGGCCGGGGGTTCGGCCACGGTCGCGGGATGTCCCAGTTCGGTGCGCAGGGCGCCGCGCTGGCCGGCCGGAGCGTCCAGCAGATCCTCGACTTCTACTATCCCGGCACGACCACCGGCGAGGCGACCGGGACGGTCCGGATCCGGCTCACCCGGGACACCACGGACGGCGTCCGGGTGGTCGCGGCGACCGGCCTGAAGCTGCGGGACCTGCGCGCGAACCAGGTCCACCAGTTGCCGACGGCCCCGACCCGGAGTCAGTGGTCGATCGACCCGCACGGTCAGCACGGCACCCGGGTCAGGTCGTTCGACGCGAAGACCCGGAAGTGGGCGCTGTGGCGGACCCTGCCGGGCATGGCGCAGTTCGAAGGGCCGGCTGTGATCGCGCTGGTCATGCCGAGCGGCGCGCAGGCCAGGTACCGTGGCGTGCTGCGATCGATCGATGCCGCGGGCGCGCACCTGGACACGGTCAACGCGTTGCCGATGGAGAGTTACCTGCGGGGCGTCGTGCCGCGGGAGGCGATCGTGAGTTGGCGACCGGCCGCGTTGCAGGCCCAAGCTGTTGCCGCGCGCACCTACGCGGCGTACCACCGCAAGCGGTCCGGGAAGCGGGCCTACGACCTGTGCGACACGATCGCCTGCCAGGTGTACGGCGGCCACGGGTCGGAGAAACCCGCCACGAACAAGGCGATCGCGGCGACGGCCGGACAGGTCCGGCTGTACCGCAACTCGCCGATCATCGCCGAGTTCTCCTCGTCCAACGGCGGGGCGACGGCGGCCGGCCCGGTGCCGTACCAGGTGGCCAAGCTGGACGGCTGGGACGCCTATCCCGGCAACAAGAACCCGAACGCGAGCTGGACCGTGACCCGGACGAGCGCACAGCTGCGGGCGGCCTTCGGCGTCGGCGCGCTGAGCAGCGTGCGGGTGACCTCCCGGACCGGTTTCGGGCCGGCCGGTGGACGGGTGCTGCGGGTCGTCGCGGTCGGGGCCGCCGGCACCCGCACGCTCACCGGTGATCAGGTCCGGAGCAAGCTCAAACTCAAGTCCGCCTGGTTCACTTTTGCCGGGGTTCGACCACTTGATATGCCAACTGCTCCGCCAGAATAAGTCCGGCCCGAGCCATTGACGCGTCCTCCTTGCGCCAGTTAGAACGTGACATCGATGTCAACCGCTGCCGCCCAGGAGGAGCACCTCGATGCGCAGAAGAATTGGTATATCAACCAAGCTGGCCGGTGGAGTTCTCGCCGTCGCGATGCTCGGTGCCCTGCACGCCCCCGCGGCCAATGCCGCACCCGCTGCCGAGGAGGCGACCGGCCGGCCGGCGCCCGTCGGTGCGGCGGCCCGCGCCACCACGTCGTACGAGGCGCTGAACAAGTACTTCTCGGCCGGTCCGGGCCTGCTGCTGGAGGAGTACCCGAACCACCAGCAGAACCCGTACTCCTACATCTGGCCGTACTCCCAGGCCGCGGTCGCGGCCGAGAACCTGGCCGGCATTCCCGGCACCGGCCGCAAGTACGCCGCCGAGGCGGAACGCCGGCTCGACGGCTACGAGCCGTACTGGAACACGACCACCACGCCGAAGGGCTACGACTCCTACCTGCGGCCGCCGCTGGGCCACGGTGGCGACAAGTTCTACGACGACAACGAGTGGATCGGGCTGCACCTGATCCAGCACTACCAGCGCACCGGCGACCGTTCGTCGCTGGCCCGGGCCAAGGAGATCTTCACGCTCGTCGTGCACGGCTGGGACAACGACCCGTCGCACCCGTGCGCGGGCGGCGTCTACTGGACCCAGGCGCCCTGGAGCCAGGACCGCAACACGATCTCGAACGGCCCGGGCGCCGAGCTCGGCGCGCACCTCTACCTGCTCACCCGGGACCGGTCGTACCTGACCTGGGCGCAGAAGATGTACGAGTGGGCCCGGAACTGCATGCTGGCCCCGAACGGGCTGTACTGGGACCACATCGACCTGGCCGGCACCATCGAGAAGACCCAGTGGAGCTACAACCAGGGCGTGATGCTCGGCGCCGGCGTGCTGCTGTACAAGGCGACCGGGCAGGAGCGCTACCTGACCGAGGCCAAGGCAGTCGCGAACGCGTCGCTGGCGTTCTACGGCAGTGAGGACCGGCTCTGGAAGCAGCCGACCCGGTTCAACGCGATCTGGTTCAAGAACCTGCTGATCCTGGACTCGGTCGACCACGACCCGCGGTACAAGGCGGTCATGAAGGCGTACTCCGACCGGGCGTGGAAGGAGGCCCGCGATCCTGCCACGGGCCTGTTCCACTTCGTCGAGGGACCGGTCCAGCTGCTGGAGCAGGCCGGCATGGTCCAGATCGACGCGCTGCTCGCCTGGCCCCGCAGTCGCTACGACGAGCTCGCCTGAAACGTCCGAGGGCTCGGCCGAACCGCACGGGTTCGACCGAGCCCTCGGCTCGTCATGCCCTAGTTCTTGGCGGCCGTGGTCGCGGCCGTGATCCTGACCTCGGTACCGGGCGCGCCGTCGGTCGGGCCGTCCTTCGGGATCACCCCGGCGTTCGCGACCTTGTCGATCGCCTTCAGACCGGCCTCGTCGATGGTGCCGAACGCGGTGTACGCCGGGTCGAGGGCGGAGCCGTCGCCCCACACGACGAAGAACTGGCTGCCGTTGGTGTTCGGGCCGGAGTTGGCCATCGCGAGTGTGCCGCGGCCGTACTTGAGCTCCGGGAACACCTCGTCCTTGAAGCTGTAGCCGGGGCCGCCGCTGCCGCTGCCGCTCGGGTCGCCGCACTGCAGCACCTGCAGGCCCTCGCCGACGGTGAGCCGGTGGCAGATCGTGTTGTCGAAGTACTTCTGGTTCACCAGGCTGACGAAGCTCTTCACCGTGCAGGGGGCGAGCGCGCTGTCCAGGGTGAGTCCGAGGTCGCCGACACTGGTCTTCAGGGTGACCGCCGTGGTGCCGCTGGCCTTGACCTTGCCGTTCGCCGGCGGGTCGACCTTCTTCGCGGCCGGCTCGCTGCCCTTGGGGTAGCTGCAGTCCACCTCGGCCGGCAGCGCCGTCGGCCGCTTCGGCGGCGGCGCGAGCGCGGTCGGGATCGACTTCGGCTTGTTGTCCGGACCCGCGGTGGCCGGCAGCTCGGTGGTGGGCGCCGGCGACGGGGACTCACCCGCGACCGGCGTGTCCTTGCCGCCGGTGTTCGCCGCGATCAGCACCGCGCCGACGATCACCACGACGACCGACACGATCGCCGTGATCGTGATCGCGAGCATCCTGCGCTGCCGCGCCCGCTCCTGGGCCCGCTCGGCCTGCCGCTGCGCCTTCCGCGCCGCCAGCTGCTGCTGATGGGTCTTCTTGGACATCTCACTCCTCACCTGGAACGGGCCAACGCTGCCCGGAACCTACCGCCAAACCCTGAGAATCAGCTGTTAATCGGTGCGGCACGCCACCGGCGTCAGCGCGGGTCGTACGCCTCCGGGCCGCCGTTGACCGAGGTGAAGACCGAGTACAGCGACGTGGTCGCGGTGAGGAACAGGCGGTTGCGCTTGGCGCCGCCGAAGCAGAGGTTGGAGACGGTCTCCGGGACCAGCAGCTTGCCGAGCAGGGTGCCGTCGGGGTCGTAGACGTGCACGCCGTCGCCGGCCGCGCCCCAGATCCGGCCGGCCGCGTCGAGCCGGATGCCGTCGAAGGCGCCGTTGCCGCACTCGGCGAACAGCTCGCCGCCGGACAGCGCCGTACCGTCGTCGCTGACCGTGAAGACCCGGATCGTCGCCTCCTCGGTGTCGGTCACGTAGAGCCGCGAACCGTCAAGGGAGAAGACCAGGCCGTTGGGCCGGTTGAAGTCGTCGGCGACCCGGGTGATCGCGCCGTCCGGACCGATCCGGTAGACGTGGCAGCCCTCGGTCTCGATCTCGCCCTGGTGGCCCTCGTAGTCGCTGTCGATCCCGTACGCCGGGTCGGTGAACCAGACCGAGCCGTCCGGCCGGACCACCACGTCGTTCGGGCTGTTCAGCCGGCGCCCTTCGTAGCCGTCGGCCAGCACCCGCACGGACCCGTCGTGCTCGGTCCGGGTGACCCGGCGGTTGCCGTGCTCGCAGCTGACCAGCCGGCCCTGCTCGTCCCGGGTGTGCCCGTTGGTGTAGCCGGCCGGCGTCCGGTACGCCGAGACCTGGTACGACGTCTCGTCCCAGCGCAGGATCCGGTCGTTCGGGATGTCGCTGAACAGCACGGACCGGCCGGCCGGCGAGTACACCGGTCCCTCCAGCCACCGCCCACCCGTCCACAACCGCTCCAGGTGGGCATCGCCCCGGATCCCGGTGAACCGGTCGTCCAGCTTCTCCCAGACAGCGGGAACCGTTCCGGCGAGTGGCTCGAGCAGGGACATCCGCACTCCTCACGATCGGGTGACAGCGTGGTCACCCGCGATCGTACGGCGACAGCGCGCCGGACGGCCCCCTTGAACCTTTTCCGGGCGGACTCTCTCTTGCAGGGTGAGAGAGGGGAGACCGTCGGTGCGACGTGACGAGGAGTTCGAGCAGTACGCCAGAGCTCGGCAGCAGCGGCTGTTCCGGCAGGCTTACCTGCTGTGCGGTGACCGGGACAGCGCCCAGGACCTGGTCCAGGCGACGCTGCTGAAGCTGTACCGCGCCTGGCCGTCGGTCCGGCGCGCGGAACAGGTCGACGCCTACGGGTACAAGACCATGGTCCGCACCTACCTCGACGGTGAGCGGCGCCGGCGGCGGGAGCTGGACTGGCACCGCAGACGGGATGCCGCCCGGCCGGCGCCGTCCGTCGACCTGCGGATGACGCTGCTGGCGGCACTGGCCGAACTGCCGGCCCGCGCTCGCGCCGTCGTCGTCCTCCGGTACTGGGAGGACCTCAGCATCGAGCAGACGGCCGACGCGCTCGGCTGCAGTCCCGGCACCGTGAAGTCGCACGCGTCCCGCGCGCTCGCCCTGCTGCGGGACCGCTTGGGCGAGGACTACCAGGCACTGTCCGCGAACTAGGAGGAGACATGACGCTCGATCTCAAGCAAGGTCTGGCCACGTCGCTCGCCGACGTGGAGCCCATGCCCGACGTGGTGCCGACCGTCCTGGCGGCAGGCGCCCGCTCGGTGCGCCGGCGTCGAGCCCTGGCCGGAGCAACAGCGGTGTTCTCGACGGTCGCTCTGGTGGCCGGGGCGGTGACGGTCGTGCCCGCGGTCCGGTCGACCATGCCGGTCGTGGAACCCGGCAGCACGCTCCGGTCGATCCCCCCGGTGCTCGAGTACGACGAGTTTCTCGACCACGTGGCGGAGACGTTGTCCGTGCTGCTGCCCGAGCGGTTCGGTGAGGTCCAGGTCGCGCCGGGCGGCGGCAAGGGAAACCTCACCGTGACGGCCGACGGTGCGACGTTCCCGCTGCAGGTGGAACTGCTCGAGCCGATGGCCGACTTCCCGTCCCCCGGCACCCGCTGCGTCCCGCCGACGCCGCTCGACAAGGGCACCGTGCGGGTGGAGCCAGGGGACGACGGATGTCAGGTGCGGCAGGTCCCGTCCGGAGGGCTCGCGATCGTGCGGCAGGAGAGTGGCGCCCAGCAGCAGACGGTGGAGAACGGCGTCACGGTGCTGCGACCGGTCCCCGGCGCCAAGATCTGGTGGCTGGTCGTCGACCACCACGGTCTCGGCCTGCGGTTGGCGCTCTTCCCGGACGAGCAGGCCGGCATCGCGGCCCCGATCACCAGTGACGAACTGCTGACGCTCGCCGCCGACGAGCACTTGGAAGCGCTGCTCGACGCCTGGGCGTCGCATCTGTCCGCCACGTACCGGTGGGTGCGTACCCCCACCACGCCGCCCACGCCGCGCTGATCGTCACGTGGACACCGTGACCAGTCCTCAGACAGTTGCCGTGCCGGCGACCGCCTTCGGGCGGCCGTCCGCCGTGGTGTGACGCACAACCTGCCTTCCGGCCAGTAACTTCGTCCTACACTCAGGCGACGCCGAAGGGAGCTGCGCTGTGCCGAACAGCAAGAAGATCACCAAGGTCCTGGTCGCGAACCGGGGCGAGATCGCCGTCCGGGTCGTGCGCGCCGCCGCCGACGCCGGCCTGGCCAGCGTCGCCGTGTACGCCGAGCCGGACCGCGACGCGTTGTTCGTCCGGCTCGCCGACGAGGCGTACTCGCTGGACGGCGCCACGCCGGCGGACTCGTACCTGAACATCGCCAAGATCCTGGACGTCGCGGCCCGCTCCGGCGCGGACGCGGTGCACCCGGGCTACGGCTTCCTGGCCGAGAACGCCGAGTTCGCGCAGGCGGTGATCGACGCTCGCCTGATCTGGATCGGCCCGCCGCCGTCGGCGATCGACTCGCTCGGCGACAAGGTGAAGGCCCGGCACATCGCCGAGAAGGTCGGCGCCCCGCAGGTCCCCGGCACGCCCGACCCGGTCGCCGACGCGTCCGAGGTGGTCGCGTTCGCCGAGCAGTACGGGCTGCCGATCGCGATCAAGGCGGCGTACGGCGGTGGCGGCCGCGGGATGAAGGTGGCCCGCACGCTGGAGGAGGTGCCGGAGCTGTTCGAGTCCGCGACCCGGGAGGCGATCAGCGCCTTCGGCCGCGGCGAGTGCTTCGTCGAGCGCTACCTGGACCAGCCCCGGCACGTCGAGACCCAGTGCCTGGCCGATGCCCACGGCAACGTCGTGGTGGTCTCCACCCGGGACTGCTCGCTGCAGCGCCGGTACCAGAAGCTGGTCGAGGAGGCGCCCGCGCCGTTCCTCACCGACGAGCAGCTGGAGATCCTCTACACCTCGTCCAAGGCGATCCTGCGCGAGGCCGGCTACGTCGGCGCCGGCACGTGCGAGTTCCTGGTCGGCCAGGACGGGCTGATCTCGTTCCTCGAGGTGAACACCCGGCTGCAGGTCGAGCACCCGGTCTCCGAGGAGGTCACCGGGCTGGACCTGGTCCGGGAGATGTTCCGGATCGCGGACGGCGAAGAGCTCGGCTACGACGACCCGGCGGTGTCCGGGCACTCGATCGAGTTCCGGATCAACGCCGAGGACCCGGGCCGCAACTTCCTGCCCGCGCCGGGCACGCTGACCCGCTGGCACGCGCCGTCCGGACCGGGCGTGCGGCTCGACGGCGGGTACGACCAGGGCGAGACCGTGCCGGGGTCGTTCGACTCGCTGGTGGCCAAGCTGATCGTCACCGGCCGGGACCGGACCCAGGCGCTGGAGCGGTCGCGCCGGGCGCTGAAGGAGTTCGTCGTCGAGGGCATGCCGACGGTGATCCCGTTCCACGCGGCCGTGGTCAGCGACCCGGCCTTCGTCGGCGACGACGGGTTCGCGGTGCACACCCGGTGGATCGAGACCGAGTTCGACAACCGGATCCCGCCGTACGAGGGCGCGGCCGAGTCGGCCGAGGCCGGTGAGCGGGAGAAGGTGACCGTCGAGGTCGGCGGCAAGCGCCTCGAGGTGGTCCTGCCGGCCGGACTGGGGGCCTCCGCGGCGGCCGCCGGCCCGGCGGCGAAGAAGAAGCCGGCCAAGCGGTCGGGCGGCGGCGGCAAGGCGGCCGCGTCCGGCGACGCGCTCACCTCGCCGATGCAGGGCACGATCGTGAAGATCGCCGTCGAGGACGGCGCGACGGTGGCCGAGGGCGACCTGGTCGTCGTGCTGGAAGCGATGAAGATGGAGCAGCCGCTGAACGCGCACAAGGCCGGCACCGTCACCGGGTTCACCGCTCAGGTCGGCGCCACGGTCGCCGCCGGTGCGGCGATCTGCGAGATCAAGGACTGAGAACCCGCGCAACGGCCGGCGAGGCCCGGCCCCGCACCTGCCGCCTTCCGGCGGGGGTGCGGGGCCGTTCGCCGTACGAGGTCAGAAGTTCTTCTGGATCTGGTCGATCACGGTGAAGGTGGCCAGACCACCGAAGGCCAGGAACGCGAACAGCATCACCGCGGTGCGCAGCTTGCTGATCCGGATCGGCGCCGGCAGGGCGCGGGAGTTCATCCACCACAGCAGGCCGGAGTAGACGAACATCATCGTGCCGGCGGTGCAGGCCGAGATGACCAGCAGGACCAGCGGCTGGTCCAGCCCGGCCAGCAGCACGATGATGCCGAAGGCAACCAGGCCCCAGACCAGCCAGAAGTACAGCTTGGACTCGGTGATCGTGGAGTCGCGCAGGTACCGGGCCTTGATCATGTCCGAGGCCAGCCTCGAGGTGTAGTCGACGATGCCGGCCGCGGCCGCGAACAGCGAGAACGCGCCGATCGCCCAGAACAGGTAGCCGAACCAGCCGCCGACCAGCGACTGCAGGTTGACGCCCTCGATCTTCAGGAAGCTGATGTTGTTCTTGACCGACTCGTCGCCGAACAACGTGGAGTGCGCCAGCATCGAGGTGAACATGATCGTCAGCACGGTGATCAGCACGAACGTCAACGCCTGCTCGAGGTTGGCGAACTTCCACCAGCGCTTCCAGCGGGCCAGGTTCTGCTCGTCCGGCGGGAAGGTGTAGCCGTTGGCGCGCGGATCGGCCTCGGGCTCACCGGTGACGGGAGACCTCAGCCGGGGCACGTGCACGCCCATGCCGAAGCCCTTGTCCCGGATCCAGTTGCTCTGGCACAGGTTCTGCCCGCCGCCGGCGCCGGCGTACGCGATCGCGCCCATCATCAGCGCGAAGCCGAGCTGGTCGACCGGGAACTCCGGCTTGGTGACGGCGTCGCCGAGCGCGCTGTAGGTGCGGCCGCGGATCGCGAAGATCAGCGCCAGTACGACCAGCAGCGCGACCGCCGCGATCTTGACGAAGATCAGCCGCTCCAGCATCACGTAGACCACCGGCGCCAGCGTCAGGATCAGCCCGATCACCAGCAGGATGCCGATCGCGATCCAGCGCGGATTCCCGCCCCCGAACAGGTAGCTGAGCATCGACGCCGAACTGGTCGCCCAGCCGGGCCAGAGGTTCGCGAAGTACGTCATGATCGCGAAGAACAGGCCCCAGTGCTTGCCGTAGCGGTTGAACCCGGTCAACGCCGTCTCACCAGTGGCCAGCGTGTACCGCTCGATCTCCATGTTCAGGAACCACTGGATCGCGACGCCGACGACGGCGCCCCAGAGGAACACCAGGCCGACCTGCGACGAGATGTACGGCCAGAGGATGAACTCGCCGGACGCCAGGCCGACGCCGGCGCCGACCATGCCCGGTCCGACGATCCGCCAGACCTTGGTCGGTGGTTCGGGCAGGTCACGAACCTGCGGTGCCGGCAGGTTCTTGGTGGGCAGGTTGAAGCTGTGCTCTGTGGACGTGGTGTCTGCCATGGGCTCCTCGCTCCCGGGTCGACCCCCGATCCACGGACCATAGCCAACGATCCCGCCCGTGGCGACCCGACACCACCTACCGGACCGAACCGGCGGATCCGCTCAGCGGTCCGGCAGGTGGTTGCTGTGGGCGTGGATTCACCGACCGTGGTCAGGGGCGGCCCGCGCCGGGCACCGCGACCTCGAGGCTGAGCACTTCGCCGGTGCGGGGACCGTTGACCAGCCGGTCGAGGTTGTCGGTGATGCTGTCGGCGGAGCGCCACTCGGCGGTGAGGATGTACAGCGTGCGACGGTCGGGTCCGCCGAGGGCCAGGGCGAAGCAGGCCCCGTGCTCACTCAGGTCGATGCGCTGCAGGATCTCGCCACCCTCGGTGACGCGGACGATCGAGGAGTCGGCCGCGGAGACCCAGATCGCGCCGTCGGCGTCGACGCAGATGCCGTCGGGGCCGAGGCCGTCGGCGAAGGTACGACGGTTGCTCAACCCGCCGTCGGCGGCGATGTCGAACGCGGTGAGTCGCCCGGCGAACGACTCGGAGACGACCAGCGTGCGGTCGTCGGGGGAGATGACCATGCCGTTGGGGAACTGGATGTCGTCCGCGACCTCACGCACGGTGCCGTCCGGGGTGACCAGCCTGATGTAGCCCGGGCGCGGGGCCTCGCCGCCGGCGAAGTCGAAGTCCGCGCCGTTCAGGTACACGTTGCCGTGGCCGTCGGCGACGATCTCGTTGCCGCCCTGACCGGAGTACTCCGTGAACGAACCGTCGGGCCCGCGGCGGCGGAGCTTGTCCCCGGTGGTCAGCAGACTGCCGTCGGGCAGCCAGTCGATGGACCAGCCCATCGGGTGCGCGGACGGCGACGGCACCACCTCCACGTCACCGTCCGCGCCGACGGACACGATCTGCTGGTCGATCCAGTTCGCGAACCACAACCGCCCGTCGTGCCACCGGGGCGACTCGGGAATCCCCAGACCGTCCAGCAGGACCTTCGGTTCGGGCATGACACCACCTCGTTTCGTCGAGCTTCACCGACCACCGGCCGGCGCTGTCACCCCCTACACGAACCAGCACACAGCAGATCGACAGCAACCATCGACGAGCCGCCGGCACGCTCAGGCATCGCGCAGGAGGCTCAGGGTTTTTCCGATCCGACGCGTGCGGGTCTCCGGCTTCTTCGCACCGAGCACCGCGGTGACGTGCTCGCGGCGACGGCTGTAGCTCAGCCGCTCGAAGGCAGCGCGCAGACCGGCGTCGTCGAGCGCTTCGGCCAGGTCCGGCGGGATCTCGACGGTGCGTTCGGCCGTGTCGCGGGTGACGGTCACGGTCACCGTGTCGCCCGGCGACTTGGTCAGCCGGCTGCGGATGCCCTTGAGCAGGCCGAGTGCCTGGCAGCCGCCCATCGAGACGACCGAGCCGCGGTACGGGACGCCGTCGAACGTGGCCTGGACGGGGATCCGGGCGCCGCCGCCGAGCGCGGTGAGCACCTCGGCGGGGATCTCGACGTACGCGCCGCCGTGGCCGGCGTCCCGGATCACGGCCTCGAAGGTCTGCATCACGTCACGCCTGCGTCGGCTGGTCGGCCTTCGCGAGTTTGCTGGGCCACCAGACCCTGGGGCCGAGGTCGTGGGCCAGGGCCGGGACGAGCAGTGAGCGGACGACGGTGGTGTCGAGCAGGACGCCGAAGGCGACCATGAAGGCGATCTGGACCAGGAACAGGATCGGCAGCACGGCCAGGGCCGAGAAGGTGGCGGCGAGCACGACGCCGGCGGAGGTGATGACGCCGCCGGTGACCGCGAGACCGATCAGGATGCCCGGTCGGGTGCCCTGCTCGATCGACTCCTCCCGGACCCTGGTCATCAGGAAGATCGAGTAGTCGATGCCGAGCGCAACCAGGAAGACGAACGCGTACAGCGGGATCGACGGGTCGGCACCGGGGAAGTCGAAGACGTGGTTGAACATCAGCGCGCTCACCCCGACCGTGGCGCCGAACGAGATCACGTTGGCGACCACCAGCAGCAGCGCGGCGACCACGGAGCGCAGCAGGACCATCAGCACCAGGAAGATCACCGCGAGAATGGCCGGGATGATCACCCGCAGGTCGCGTTCGCTGGCGTTCAGCACGTCCAGGTTGATCGCGGTGTTGCCGCCGACCAGGACGTCGGGGCTGACCTGGTCGAGCTCGGTGCGCAGGTGCTCGACGACCTCGGTGGCCTCGGGGGAGTCGGCCGCGACCTTGAGCGTGGCCTGGACGAGGACCTTGCCCTCGACCACCTTCGGGGGCACGCCCGGAGCGGCCGAGGCGGTGGCGGTGCCGACGCCGTCGACCTTCATCGCGGTCTGCACCACCTGGGCGGCCTGGTCGACCGGGGTGAGGATCTGCACCGGCGTACCGGCGCCGGCGTCGAAGTGCTTGGCCAGTTCCTCCTGGCCGGTGACGGACTCCACCTTGTCCAGGAACAGTTCGTCCTGGGAGATGCCGGAGGCCTTGAAGGTGGGCAGGAAGGCACCGCAGAGCAGCAGGGCGAGCGCGCTCAGCGCCCAGACCTTGCGCGGGCTGCGGCCGACCAGGCCGGAGACCCGGCCCCACAGCTTGCGGCCGCCGACCTGGTCGCGGGCGTGCACGTGGTCGACCCGCGGGATCGACGGCCAGAAGATCCGCCGGCCGAACGCCAGCAGGACGGCGGGCAGGAACGTCATCGCGCTGACCAGCGCTCCGGCGATGCCGATCGCGCCGACCGGGCCGAGGCCCTTGGTGCTGCCGAGCTCGGACAGCAGCAGGCAGAGCAGACCGAGAATGACGGTCGCGGCGCTGGCGGCGATCGGCTCGATCGAGGCCCGCCAGGCGACCCGCATCGCGGCGTACTTGCTCTCGAAGTCGTGCAGTTCCTCCTTGTACCGGGAGACCAGCAGCAGGGCGTAGTCGGTCGCGGCGCCGACGACGAGGATGAACAGGATGCCCTGGCTCTGGCCGTTCAGCTCGATCACGTTCGCGTCGGCCAGCGGGTAGACCACCAGGGCGGCCAGCGCGAGGCCGAACAGCGCGGTGAACAGCACCGCGATCGGCAGGATCGGGCTGCGGTAGACGATCAGCAGGATGACGAAGACGACCGCGAGCGCGACCCCGAGCAGGATGCCGTCGATGCCGCTGAACGCGACGACGAAGTCGGCGAAGACGCCGCCGGGGCCGGTCACGTAGGCCTGCACACCGGTCGGGGTGAGGACCTCCCGGATCTCCTCGCGCATCTTCTCGGCGACCACGAAGAGCACGGTCTCGCCCTCGGTGACCACCTCGTCGGCACGGTTCTGGTCGAGCTCGACGGTGACCAGCAGCGCCTGCTTGTCCTGCGACGGGACCACCTGCTGGGCCGGCGCGACCAGGTAGTCGCCGATCGTCTTGCCGTTGCCCAGCTCCAGCTTCGGGACCGCGGTGAGAAACTCCTTCGCCTTGGCCAGGTCCTCGCCGGTGATCCCGCTGTCGCGCTCGATCAGCACGAAGTACGGCAGCGACTCGGAGTCGGTGAACTTGGCCGCCTGGTCCGCGACCAGCGTCGACTCGGCCTGCTGGGGCAGGAAGTTGGCGTTGTCGTTCTCCTGGACCTCGCTCAGCCGTCCGACGGTCGGGCCGCCGAGCGAGCCCACCACCAGCCAGCCGATCAGCACCGCCGCGACCGCCGCCCGCCAGGCCCACCGCCCGCCCGTACGCCGTCCCGCGCGCTGCTGCTGCTCCACCCCACCGTACTGCTGGTTCACCGTGGTCCCCTCATCGGTCTGCCGCCGGCTTGTCTGCCCGCACAGTACCGAGGCCCGCCGACGGTACGGCGCAGGCCCCGCGCGAGCACATCTCTCACCGGTCCGGGCCGTGTGTGCGGAGGCCGTTTCGGCGGCGTAACAACGAGATGACCGCTCGGAAACACCCCGGTCATAGCGTCCTGGCCTAATGAACCGGGTCGGATGATCGGAGACGAACGATGACGCTCGAGGCACGGCCGGAGGTCGCCGCACCGCGCGAGCAGACCGGCGGCGTCGGTACCGTCGAGGCGCCGCGGCGCGGGCGCTGGATCGATGTCTGGGACCCGGAGGACCGCACGTTCTGGGCCGAGAAGGGACGCCGGGTGGCCCGGCGCAACCTGTGGCCGTCGATCTTCGCCGAGTTCCTGGGCTTCTCGGTGTGGCAGCTGTGGAGCATCGTGGTGGTCTCGCTGCCGGCCGCGGGCTTCGCGTACAGCACCGACCAGATGTTCTGGCTGGTCGCGCTGCCGAGCCTGGTCGGCGCGACGCTGCGGCTGCCGTACACGTTCGCGGTGCCGAAGTTCGGCGGCCGGAACTGGACGATCGTGTCGGCGACGCTGCTGATCGTGCCGACGGTCGGCCTGGCCGTCTTCGTCAGCCGGCCGGACACCCCGTTCTGGCTGATGGCGCTGGTCGCGGCGACCGCGGGCGCCGGCGGTGGCAACTTCGCCAGCTCGATGACCAACATCTCCTTCTTCTTCCCCGAGCGGGACAAGGGCTTCGCCCTCGGCGTGAACGCGGCCGGCGGCAACCTGGGCGTCGCGGTGGTGCAGCTGCTGGTGCCGATCGTGATCGTGGCCGGCGCCGGCCTGTCGCTGAACCGGGCCGGGCTGATGTGGCTGCCGCTGATCGTGCTGGCCGCCGTGCTGGCCTGGAAGCTGATGGACAACCTGTCCGCGGCGACCTCGTCGTTCCGGGCCTCGGTGGCGGCGGCGAAGCGCCCGCACACCTGGGTCATCTCGTTCCTCTACATCGGCACGTTCGGCTCGTTCATCGGCTTCTCGGCGGCGTTCCCGCTGCTGATCAAGACCACCTTTCCCGACGTCGCCGGCATCCAGCTGGCCTTTCTCGGCGCGCTGGTCGGCTCGGTGTCCCGCCCGTTCGGCGGCAAGCTGGCCGACCTGGTCGGCGGCGCCTGGGTGACGGTCTGCGCGTTCGTGGTGATGGGGCTCGGCATCCTGGCGGCGATCGTGTCGCTGAACGCGGGCAGCTTCGCCGGGTTCCTGATCAGCTTCCTGGTGCTGTTCGTGGCCAGCGGCGCCGGCAACGGGTCGACGTACCGGATGATTCCGGCGGTGTTCCGGCAGACCACGCGGGACCTGGACGGCCGGCCGGACCTGGTCCGTGCCCGGCGGGAGGCGGCGGCCTGCATCGGCATCGCCTCCGCGGTCGGCGCGTACGGCGGGTTCCTGGTGCCGCGCGGGTTCGCGATGTCCAACGGCCAGTACGGCTCGCTGGTGCCGGCCCTCTACACCTTCTGCGGGTTCTACGTGGTCTGCCTGGCGGTGACCTACTTCTGCTACCTGCGCCGGGGTGGTCCGCTCAGCGGGGAGCGCGTGTGACCGCCACCCACTGCCCGTACTGCGCGCTGCAGTGCGCCACGTCGCTGGTCCGGGGATCGGGTGCGGCGCCGGTCACCGTGCAGCCGCGCGAGTTCCCCACCAACCGGGGTGGCCTGTGCCGCAAGGGCTGGACGGCGGCCGAGGTGCTGACTGTGCCGGACCGGTTGACTGCTCCGCTCGTCCGCGACGCCGCGGGGGAGCTGGTCGAGACGACCTGGGAGCACGCTCTTGATGTTGTCGCCGAGCGGATCACGGCGCTGCAGACGGCGTACGGCCAGGACGCGGTCGCGGTCTTCGGCGGCGGCGGGCTGACCAACGAGAAGGCGTACGCGCTCGGCAAGTTCGCCCGGGTCGCGCTGCGCACCGCGAACGTGGACTACAACGGCCGGTTCTGCATGTCGTCGGCGGCCGCGGCGACGAACCGGTCCTTCGGCGTCGACCGTGGCCTGCCGTTCCCGCTGACGGACCTGGGCGGAGCGGGCGCGATCCTGCTCGTGGGCAGCAACCTGGCCGAGACGATGCCGCCCGCCGTGGCGCATCTGGCCGGCGCACGCGACGCGGGTGGACTTCTGGTCGTCGACCCGCGGCGTACCGCGACTGCTCAGCTCACCGAAGAGGCGGCCGGTATTCACCTGCAGGCGACGCCCGGGTCGGACCTGGCGCTGGTGCTGGCCCTGACCCACGTCGTCCTGCAGGAAGGGCTGGCCGACACCGCGTACCTGCGGGAGCGGACGGACGACCCGGACGCGCTGTACCGGTCGACCGCCGCCTGGTGGCCCGAGCGCGCGGAGCGGGTGACCGGCGTACCGGCTGGAGTGATTCGGCAGGCCGCGCGGGTGCTGGCGGGTGCTGCGCCGGTGCATGGCGGTGCTGGGGCCTTCGTGCTCACTGGGCGCGGAGCTGAGCAGCACAGCAAGGGCACCGACACCGTCACCGCCTGCATCAACCTCGCCCTGGCACTCGGACTGCCCGGTCGGGTCGGCAGCGGCTATGGCTGCATCACTGGTCAGGGCAACGGGCAAGGCGGCCGGGAGCACGGGCAGAAGGCGGATCAGCTGCCGGGCTACCGGAGCATCGGCGTTCCTGCTGCGCGGGCGCACGTCGCCCGCGTGTGGGGAGTCGAGCCGGAGTCGTTGCCGGGGCCTGGGAAGAGCGCGGTCGAGTTGATCAACGCTCTGGGTACGCCGGACGGCCCGCGCGCGCTGCTGGTGCACGGGAGCAACCTGCTGGTGTCGGCGCCGCGGCTGGCGTCGGTGCGGGAGCGGCTGGCGTCGCTGGACCTGCTGGTCGTGGCGGACGTCGTACCGTCGGAGACCGCGCTGCTGGCGGACGTCGTCTTCCCGGTCACGCAGTGGGCCGAGGAGGACGGCACGATGACCTCGCTGGAGGGCCGGGTACTGCGGCGGCGGGCCGCGATCACGCCGCCCGGCAACGTGCGGAGCGATCTGGCGATCTTCGCCGGCCTGGCGTCGCGCCTGGGGTGCTCGGCGTCCTTCCCGACCGATCCGGCCGAGGTGTTCGAGGAGCTGCGGCTGGCCAGCGCGGGCGGGATCGCGGACTACTCGGGGATCAGTTGGTCGCGCCTGGACGCCGGCGAGGCGTTGTTCTGGCCGGTGCCGGCCGAGGACCACCCGGGCACGCCCCGGTTGTTCGCTGACCGGTTCGGTACGCCGGACGGGCGGGCGCGGGTGATCACGGTCGAGCACCGGGCGGTTGCCGACGACCTGCGCAGCGACGCCCCGCTGTACCTGGTCACCGGTCGGCTGCTGCAGCACTACCAAAGCGGCGCGCAGACGCGGCGCGTCGTCGAGTTGGCCGAGGCCGAGCCGGAGGTGTTCGCGGAGATCCACCCGCGGGTCGCGGCCGCGCTGGGACTTCGCGACGGCGGGCTGGTCCGGTTGCGCACGGCCCGCGGGTCGATGGTGTGCGCGGCCCGGGTGACCGGTGACGTGCGGCCGGACACGGTGTTCGTGCCGTTCCACTACGGCGGTGCGGCGGCGGTGAACGAGCTGACCAACGACGTGCTCGACCCGGTGTCGCGGATGCCGGAGTTCAAGGCGTGCGCGGTCGAGCTGGTGGCCGTGGCCGGGGCCGGCTTCGCGGAGGTGCCGGCATGACCGAACAGGTAGTGATCATCGGCGGCGGCATGGGCGGCACCCGGCTGGCCGAGCTGCTGTCCAGCCAGTACGACGTGACGCTGCTCGCCGACGAGCCGTACTACCAGCGTCACCGCCTCACCGAGTACGTCGCCGGCCGGGCACCGCGTCCCGGTGCGCCGACAGGGCCGAACGGGCGCGCGGCGGTTCGGGTGGATCGGGCGCGGCAGGTTGTGGTCGACGAGGCCGGCGGCGAGCACATGTACGACCGGCTGGTTTTCGCGACCGGGGCCGAACCGGTGGTTCCCGGCGGAGTCGTGGCCGGCGGCGGAGTGTACTTGTTGCGCACGGCAACTGACGCCGAGGGCATCGGGGCGGCGGCGGTCGAGGCGCGGCGGGCGGTGGTGCTGGGCGGCGGCGTACTGGGGGTCGAGACGGCCTGCGCGCTGCGGGAGCGCGGTGTCGCGGTGACGCTCGTTCACGACGGTGAGACGTTGCTGGACACGCGGGTCGGGTCGACGGCCGGGCGAGCCGTCACCCGGGCGGTGCGCCGGCTCGGGATCGAGGTGCTGCTCAGCACGCGGATCCACTCCACCGACGCCCGCGACGGCCGCTTTCGCGCGCTGCAGCTCGACGGCGGCCGAGCGGTTTTCGCCGACCTGCTCGTCGTCACCTGCGGCGTACGGCCTCGGACGGCTCTCGCCGAACAGGCCGGTCTGGCGATCGGGCCGGCCGGGGGCATCGCGGTCGATGGCACGCTGACCACGCCGGACGACCCGCGGGTGCACGCGCTCGGCGACTGCGCCGAGGTCCGAGGGGTCGTCACCGGCACGGTCGAGTCCACCTGGGCCCAGGCGGAAGTACTGGCTGCCCAGCTGACCGCCACCGCCCCGGTCTCCGGCCTGTCGTCGGCGGCACCCGGTGCGAGTACGCCTTCGCCCGCGCGGATCGACCCACCCGCCCAAGAGCTGCCGGCCGAGGTGGTTCGGCTGACCGCGGGTGGGCTGGACGTGATGGTGCTGGGGGAGCGCGACGCCGACGGCGAGGTGGTGCGGCTGGCCGAGGACGAGCGGTACGTGCGGGCCGTGCTGGTGGACGGCGTGGTCCGGGCTGCGGTGGCGGTCGGTGCGCCGGAGGTGGCCGCCGAGCTGGTGCAGCTGGCGGACCGGCGTACCCCGGTGCTCGGCGAAATGTTGCTGAAGGCACCGGAAACGCCGCGGTCGAGCCGGCCGGTGTGCCGGTGCAACGGAGTGACCCGGGCCGTGATCGAGGCGGCGTGGAAGGCGGGTGCCGACAGTGTGGCCGGCATCGCGGACAGGACCAGAGCGACCACCGGCTGCGGCAGCTGTACCGGCGCCGTCGGTGACCTTCTCGACCGGCTGCGGCGCGGCGAGACCGAACCCGTCCCGACCAGGAGGGCAACCATGACAGAGCTCGGCAAGGCGAAACACCTGGTGGTCGTGGGCGGCGGCATGGTCGCGCACCGGCTGGTCGAGGCCCTGCGGTCGCGCGACACCGGCATCCGGTGGCGCATCACCGTGCTGGCCGAGGAGCCGCGGCTGCCGTACGACCGGGTCGCGCTGACCAGCTACTTCTCCGGCCGCGACCCGCACGACCTGAGCCTCGGCGAGCCGGAGCTGTGGGACGACCCGGCGGTGACGCTGCGCAAGGGGGTCACGGTCGCGGCGCTGGATGTCGAGGCCAGGACCGTCCGGACCACCCGCGACGAGGTGATCCGGTACGACGAGGTGGTGCTGGCCACCGGCTCCAGCGCCTTCGTGCCGCCGGTGAAGAACAGCGACGCGCAGGGCTGCTTCGTCTACCGCACGATCGACGACGTCGCCGCGCTGCGCACGTACGTCGAGCGGCTGCGCACCGAGCGCGAGGCGGAGAGCAAGCCCGAGCGCAAGGTCGTGCACGGTGTCGTGGTCGGTGGTGGTCTGCTCGGCCTCGAGGCAGCGGGTGCACTGCGGGCGCTCGGCGCCGTCACCAACGTGGTCGAGTTCGCGCCGCGGCTGATGCCGCTGCAAGTGGACGAGGGCGGCGGCAGCGCGCTCGCCCGGCTCATCCGCGGTCTCGACGTCAACGTGCACACCTCGACTCAGACCACCCGGGTCAAGCTCACCTCGCAGGGCGCGGCCCGCGCGATGGCGGTGGCCGAGGGCCCCGATCTCGCCGCGGACGTGGTGGTGTTCGCGACCGGCGTCCGGCCGCGGGACGGACTTGCCCGCGCGGCCGGCCTGCCGATCGGCGAGCGCGGCGGTGTCGTGGTCGACGAGTCCTGCCGGACCTCGGTGCCGGGAGTCTGGGCGATCGGTGAGGTGGCCTGCATCGAGGGCCGGGTCTGGGGCCTGGTCGCGCCCGGCTACGCGATGGCCGAGATCGTGGCCGACCGGCTGCTCGGCGGCGAGGCGACCTTCCCGGGCGCGGACTCGTCGACCAAGCTGAAGCTGCTCGGCGTCGACGTCGCCAGCTTCGGTGACGCCTTCGGGGCCACCGAGGGCGCGCTCGACATCGTCTACGCCGACCCGGTCGCCGGGGTCTACAAGAAGCTGGTGCTGTCCGACGACGCCCGCACGCTGCTCGGCGGCATCCTGGTCGGCGACGCCTCGGCGTACGCGGCGCTGCGGCCGATGGTGGGACGCGAGCTGGGCGCCGACCCGGCGTCGTACCTGTTGCCCGAGGGCGCGCAGCCGACGCAGCTCGAGCTGCCGGACGACGCGCCGGTCTGCTCCTGCAACAACGTGTCCGCCGGGACCATCCGGTGTGCCGTCCGCGAGGAGGGCTGCGGCGATCTGAAGTCGCTGTGCGGGAAGACCAAGGCGGGTACGAGCTGCGGCTCCTGCATGCCGATCGTGAAGAACCTGCTGAACGCCGAGCTGGCCGCGGCCGGCGTCGAGGTGAGCAAGGCGCTGTGCGAGCACTTCGCGCTGTCGCGGGCCGAGCTGTTCGACGTCGTCCGGGTGACCGGGCTGCGCACGTTCAGCGAGATCGTCGAACGGCACGGCACCGGTCGCGGCTGCGACATCTGCAAGCCGGTGGTCGCGTCGGTCCTGGCCAGCCTGGACCCGGGCGTGCACGTGCTCGACGGTGAGCGCGCCTCCCTGCAGGACACCAACGACCACGTGATGGCCAACATCCAGAAGGACGGCACGTACTCCGTCGTACCGCGCATCCCGGGCGGCGAGGTGACGCCGGACGGGCTGATCGCGATCGGCGAGGTGGCCCGCGACTTCGGCCTCTACACCAAGATCACCGGCGGCCAGCGGGTCGACCTGTTCGGGGCCCGGATCGAGCAGCTGCCGGCGATCTGGGCGCGGCTGGTCGACGCCGGGTTCGAGTCCGGGCACGCGTACGGCAAGGCGCTGCGCACGGTGAAGTCCTGCGTGGGGTCGACCTGGTGCCGGTACGGCGTCCAGGACTCGGTGGGCATGGCGATCGCGCTGGAGCTGCGGTACCGCGGCCTGCGCTCGCCGCACAAGCTGAAGCTCGGGGTGTCCGGCTGTGCCCGGGAGTGCGCCGAGGCGCGCGGCAAGGACGTCGGCGTGATCGCGACCGAGCACGGCTGGAACCTGTACGTCGGCGGGAACGGCGGGATGACGCCGCGGCACGCGCAGCTGCTGGCCTCCGACCTCAGCGACGAGCAGCTGCTGCAGGCGATCGACCGGTTCCTGATGTACTACATCCGCACCGGGGACCGGTTGCAGCGTACCGCCGTCTGGATCAACGAGATCGACGGTGGCCTGGACCACGTCCGCGACGTCGTACTGAACGACAGCCTCGGCATCGCGGCCGATCTCGACGCGGCGATGGCCGCGCACGTCGACTCCTACGTCGACGAGTGGCGCGCCACCCTGCAGGACCCGGACAAGCTGTCCCGGTTCGTCTCCTTCGTGAACGCGCCCGACCAGCCCGACGCCGACCTGCGCTACGTGGTCGAGCGCAACCAGCCGCGGCCGGCGACCCCGGACGAACGCGGACAGCTGGAGCCGGTGCTGCTGGCCGGCCCCCGATTGGAGGTACGCCGATGAGTGTCACGACGGCTGCGACGGTGGTGTGCGGCTATCACGAGCTGCTGCCCGAGCGAGGGGTCGCCGCGTTGCTGGGCGACCGGCAGATCGCTCTGTTCCGGACCTACGACGGTGCCGTGTTCGCGCTGGACAACCTGGACCCGTTCTGCGGCGCGAACGTGCTGTCGCGCGGCATCGTCGGCAGCCGGGGCGACGTGCCGACGGTGGCCTCGCCGATGTTCAAGCAGGTCTTCGACCTGCGGACCGGCGTCTGCCTGGACGACCCGGACGTCGCGGTCGCGGCGTACCCGGTCCAGGTGGTCGACGGCCGGGTGCTGGTGGGCCTCGGTGGCGAGTAGGCCCGGGCCGCTCAGCGGCTGCACGATCGCCGTCACCGCGCACCGGCGGGCCGACGACCTGATCGCGTCGTTCGAGCGTCGGGGCGCGAAGGTGCTGCACGCGCCGACGCTGCAGATCGTGCCGGCGCCGGACGACCAGACGCTGATCGAGGCGACCCGGCGGGTGATCGCGAACCCGCCGGACGACGTGGTGGTGACCACCGCGGTCGGGTTCCGCGGCTGGGTCGAGGCGGCCGACACCGCCGGACTGGCGGCCGACCTGCTGGGCACGCTGGAGCAGGCCCGGCTGCTGGCCCGGGGTCCGAAGGCGCGCGGCGCGATCCGGGCCGCCGGGCTGGTGGAGCACTGGTCGGCGCGCTCGGAGACCACGACCGAGGTCGTCGAGTGGCTGAAGGACCAGGGCGTGGCCGGCCGCAAGATCGTCGTGCAGCTGCACGGCATGTCGGAACCGGGTCTGCAGGACACGCTGCGGCAGGCCGGCGCGTCCGTGCGGGGACTGGAGGTCTACCGGTGGGGTCCGGCGCCGGACCCGGTGGTGGTCGAGCGGGTGATCGGGCAGATCTCCGCCGGCGCTGTCGACGCTGTCGTCCACACGTCGGCACCGGCAGCACAGGCGATGCTCGACGCGGCCGCGCTGAACGGCCAGTACGACGCACTGGTGACCGCGCTGCGGACCGGGCGGGTGCTGAACGCCTGCGTCGGCCCGGTGACCGCCGGGCCGTTCGTGGCGCTGGGGCTGGAGCCGCTGGTGCCCGACCGGTACCGGTTGGGAGCGTTGATCCGGAGCGTGACCGACCGGCTGACCGACGAGAACGCGCGGTCGATCGAGACGGCGTACGGGCAGTTGGTGATCCGGGGTGGGGCCGCGGTGCTCGACGGCGTGGTGCTGCCGTTGGGCCCGGGGCCGCGGGCCGTGCTGGCCGCGCTGGTGGCCGCCGGTGGCGACGTGGTGTCGCGACCGGAGTTGCTCGCGGTGCTGCCGGGGGCCGAGGACGTCCATGCGGTGGAGGTGACGGTGAACAGGTTGCGCACAGCGGTCGGGAAACCCGAGCTGGTACGGACCGTCGTACGGCGGGGGTACCGGTTGGCCGTCGAGCCGGCAGCGGTGCCGTCATGACCGATCTGGTGGCGGCGGCGCACGGCACGGCCGATCCGCGCGGGATCCGGGCGGTCCACTCGCTGGTCCGGATCATCGCGCGGTTGCGGCCGGAAGTGCCGGTCTCGCTGGGGTTTGTGGACGTGGACACGCCGGCGCTGCCGTCGCTGATGACCAGGGTTGTTGCTGACAGCAACCGTGCGGTGGTGGTGCCGTTGCTGCTCAGCTCGGGGTACCACGTGGCGGTGGACGTGCTCGGCGAGGCAACCCGCCGCCCCGACCAGGTGGCCGCCGCCGAAGCGCTAGGGCCGGACCCGGTCCTGGCAGAGATCCTGGCCGACCGGCTGGCGGCGAGCCTGCGCCCGGACGGCGACGTTCGCGGCGTCGACCGGGTGGTGCTGGCGGCGGCAGGGTCGTCCGACCGACGGGCGCTGCTGGACTGCTCGGCGGTGGCGGCTTCGCTGGCCGCGCTCGTCAACCGGCCGGTGGAGGTCGGCTACGTCTCGGGGGCCGGCGAGCGGCTGGGCGCCGTACTGGAGCGGACTCCCGGACGAGTGGCTGTGGCGACCTATCTGCTGGCTCCCGGCTTCTTCGCCGACCGGATCGCCACGGTCGCCGCACGAGCGGGCGCGACCGCAAGCGCACCGCTCGGACCGGATCCCCGCCTGGCGACGCTTGCGCTACGCCGCTTCGACGAGGCGGTCGCCCGGCGCTGGGCGGCGGACCCGAGTGAGCCTGCTTGCGCTTGCCCGGGCACGCGACGGGCGCGGGAACTGGCGAGGTCCAAAATTGTCGGAGGGCACTGACTAGTCTTCGGCTGTGGGGATCTTCGACAGGTTCAAGCGTCAGCCCGCCGCCGAGCAGCCGGCGGTGGCCTCCGAGGCCCAAGCGGCGGAGTCGCAGGCGGCTGCCGGGCCGCAGGTGATCGCTGCCCAGCAGGCGGCTGCCGAGCCGGCTGCGGATGCGCAGGCGGTGGCGGATCTGCGGGAGCAGATCGAGCTGTGGGTGCGGCCGGGGTTCCTGGACCGCGAGGAGGTGGCGGAGTACGCGCGGCAGTTCCGGGACGACGACGAGATGCAGGTTGGCGACGGGCAGGTCGAGCAGTTGGTGGACGAGGTCTGGCAGGCGCGGCTGGCCGAGCAGCAGACGTGGCCCGACCGCACGGACGCGGACAAGGTCGAGGCCGCCTTCGACGAGCTGGACGAGAACGGCATCGTCGCCCGGATGAACTTCACCTGCTGCCAGACCTGCGGCGTCGCCGAGATCGACGACGAGCGCCCGGCCGACCGGCCGTCCACCGGGTACGTGTTCTTCCACCAGCAGGACAGCGAGCGGCTCACCGACGACCCGGCGTACCTGTTCCTCGCCTTCGGCACGCTCGACCCCGAGCCCGGCCGCGTCGCCGAGCAGGACGAGGCGGTCGGCCGCCGGATCCAGCAGACCCTGACCGACCAGGGCCTGCCCGTCGAGTGGAACGGCTCCTCCACCCAACGCATCTCCGTCGGCCCCCTCACCTGGCAACGCCGCCTGCCGGCCTGATCGGCACCGGCTCCGAGTACGTCCCGAGGTGGCATCCTGCGGGGGCGTGGACGGGGGGCCGGCGGCTACTGGTGCTGGCGGAGTTTCGTCAGGTCGGCGTGGCAGCGGCGTTCGACTTCGGCGAGCTCGCGCAGGGTCTCGTCGATGTCGCGGCGGCGTTGTTCGAGCTCGGCGCGGCGGACGGTGATCTGGTCCAGCAGGTAGGCGAGCTGGCCCTCCTCGCCGGGTTCGGCGTCGTACATGTCGACGATGGTGGCGATCTCGTCGAGGCTGAAGCCGAGGCGTTTGCCGCGCAGGATCAGGCCGAGCCGGACCCGGTCGCGGGAGTGGTAGACCCGGACGGTGCCGCGACGCTCGGGGGTGAGCAGGCCGCGGTCCTCGTAGAAGCGGATCGTGCGCAGGGTGACGTCGTACTCGGCCGCCAGCTCGGCGATCGACCACGTCCGTTGATCCAGGCTCACCCGGTCATTGTGCACCCGGCCCATCGTGCTTTACGTTTACGTAAGCGTCAATCGATCAGGCCGGGAGTTCACGATGTCGTACGAGTTGTCCGAGGAGCACCGCGCGTTCCGCACCAGCGTGCGCGACTTCGCCGAAGCCGAGATCGCGCCGCACGCCGCGGAGTGGGACCGCAAGCACCACTTCCCGGTGGAGACGGTGCAGAAGATGGGGCAGCTCGGCCTGTTCGGGCTGACCGCGCCGGAGCAGTACGGCGGCGCCGGCGGCGACTTCACCAGCCTGTGCGTCGCGATCGAGGAGATCTCCCGGGTCGACCAGTCGATGGGCATCACGCTGGAAGCGGCGGTCGGCCTGGGCATCAACCCGATCCTCACCTACGGCACCGACGAGCAGAAGCAGCGCTGGCTGCCGGACCTGGTCGCGGGTCGCGCGCTGGCGGGCTTCGGCCTCACCGAGCCGGACTCGGGCTCCGACGCCGGCGCCACCCGGACCCGCGCGGTGCTGGACGGCGACGAGTGGGTGATCGACGGGTCGAAGCAGTTCATCACCAACTCCGGCTCGAGCATCACCTCGGTCGTCACCGTGACCGCGCGCACCGGCGAGCGGGCCGACGGGCGGCCGGAGATCTCCACGATCATCGTCCCGGCCGGGACGCCGGGCTTCGTCGCCGAGGCGCAGTACGACAAGCTCGGCTGGCACGCGTCGGACACCCACCCGCTGACGTTCACGGGCTGCCGCGTTCCGCAGGAGAACCTGCTGGGCCGGCGCGGCAAGGGGTTCGCGCAGTTCCTGGCGACGCTGGACGACGGCCGGGTCGCGATCGGCGCGGTCGCACTCGGCTGCATCAAGGCCTGCCTGGAGATGTCGGTCCAGTACGCCGGTGAGCGCAAGACCTTCGGCGTACCGATCGGGCAGAAGCAGGGTGTCGCGTTCCAGATCTCCGACCTCAAGGTGATGGCCGACGCGGCCGAGCTGCTGGTCTACCGGGCGGCGGCGCTGAAGGACTCCGGCGCCTCGGTGCAGGAGTTCAAGCAGGCGGCCGCGGTGGCGAAGCTGTACGCGACGGAGTCGGCGGTCACCGCGACCCGGATCGCGACCCAGGTGTTCGGCGGCTACGGCTTCATGGAGGAGTACCCGGTGACCCGGTTCTACCGCGACGCCAAGATCCTGGAGATCGGCGAGGGCACCTCCGAGGTGCAGCGCATGCTGATCGCCCGCGGCCTCGGCCTCCCGGTCGAGTGACAGTGCTTTCGGCCTCGCCTCCGGCTCGGCGGGTCATGGAGCTGGAACTCCCGGCCTTCCCTCGTCACTCCAGTCGCTTCGCTCCCTCCGCTCCTCAGTCCAGGCCGGGAGGCCCCATGACCTTTGCGATACTCGCCTTTTCAGGGTTGGAGGGGTTGTGAGTCGCGATCACTGGACCGAGGTGAAGGCCGCCCGTGAGGCGACGCTGGCGCCGCCCGAGAAGGCGGCGGCCAAGCTGGCCTCGCAGAACAAGCTCTACGTCCGGGACCGGATCGCCCAGCTCGTCGACGAGGGCAGCTTCGTCGAGGAGGCGCAGCTGGCGAACGCGCTGAACCCCGGCCTGCCCGCCGACGGCGTGGTCACCGGCCGCGCGCTGGTCGACGGCCGGCCGGCGCTGATCGTCGCCAACGACCCGACCGTGAAGGCCGGGTCCTGGGGTGCGCGGACGGTGGAGAAGATCGTCCGGATCACCGAGGTGGCGCTGCGCGACGAGCTGCCGATCTTCTGGCTGATCGACTCGGCCGGCGCCCGGATCACCGACCAGGTCCAGCTGTTCCCGGGCCGGCGCGGCGCGGGCCGGATCTTCCACAACCAGGTCGCGCTGTCCGGCAAGGTGCCGCAGATCTGCTGCCTGTTCGGCCCGTCCGCGGCCGGCGGGGCGTACATCCCGGCGTTCTGCGACCTGGTGATCATGGTCGACGGCAACGCCTCGATGTACCTGGGGTCGCCGCGGATGGCCGAGATGGTGGTCGGCGAGAAGGTGACGCTGGAGGAGATGGGCGGCGCCCGGATGCACACCAGCGTGTCCGGTTGCGGCGACCTGCTCGCGGCCGACGACGCCGAGGCGATCGAGCTGGCCAAGCAGTACTTCTCGTACCTGCCCGGCTCCTGGCAGTCCCGGCCGCCGTCGTACGACGCGTCCGCGCCGGGGCGGGACTTCACCCGCGACCTGGTGCCGGCCGAGGAGTCGGTCGGCTTCGACATCCACGACGTGATCGACGCGCTGCTGGACGCGGACACGTTCTTCGAGCTGAAACCGGCGTACGCGCCGGAGCTGGTGGTGGGTTTCGGGCTGCTGGCCGGTCAGGTGGTCGGCATCGTCGCGAACCAGCCGGCCGTCAAGGGTGGCGTGCTGTTCGTCGACTCCGCGGACAAGGCGGCCCGGTTCATCTGGCTGTGCGACGCGTTCAACGTGCCACTGGTCTACCTGTGCGACGTGCCGGGCTTCATGATCGGCTCGGAGGTCGAGCGGGCCGGCATCATCCGGCACGGCGCGAAGATGATCACCGCGGTGTCGGAGGCGACCGTGCCGACGGTGTCGGTGATCGTGCGCAAGGCCTACGGCGCCGGGCTGTACGCCATGTGCGGGCCGGGGTTCTCGCCGGACGCCTGCGTCGCGCTGCCGACGGCGAAGATTGCGGTGATGGGTCCGGAGGCGGCGATCAACGCGGTCTACTACAACAAGATCCAGGAGATCGCGGACGACACCGAGCGGGTCGAGTACGTCGCGAAGCTGCGCGAGGAGTACGAGACCGACATCGACATCCTGCGGCTGGCCGCCGACCTGGTGATCGACGCGATCGTCGAGCCGGAGGACCTGCGCGAGGACCTGATCGCTCGGTTGGCCGCGGCACAGACCAAGGACCGCCACTTCAGCACCAAGCGGCACGGCGTACCGCCGGTGTAGGTGTCCCCACCACTCACCAAGTACGCCCCGCTGGCGGCAGCACCTCCCTGCGCCGGGCGTCGGGGCTGGTTGATGAGTGGTGGGCGTTCGTCAGAGCCGGTGCAGGTGGTCGGCGACCGCCGACAGGTAGGTGACCAGGCCGGCCTGCCACCGATCGGCCTTGACCTTCAGCTCCGGGGCGAGGTCCTCCCACTCCTCGAAGTCGCCCGAGCTGAGCCAGCCGATCGCGCCGGTGAGACGGTGGAGCGCGGTGTTCGCCGGGCGCGGTCCGTAGGTCTCGAAGAAGGCGGCCGGGACGTCGGAGCCGTTGATCAGGTAGACGTGCTCCTCCAGCGCGGCGATCTCCTGCGCGGGGTCGCCCACCCACGGGTCACCCCAGTCGATCAGCGCGGTCCGCTCCGGGCCGACGATGACGTTGGCGGGGTTGACGTCCCAGTGGAGCAAGGCGGTTGGGGCCTCACGCAGCTGACCGGCGCGCGCGTCGATTGCCTCGTGCAACTGGGCCAGGTGCGGTACGGCGATCGGCAGGTTGGCCTGCAACCAGGGCTCCGACCCGACCAGGAGTTCGTGCAGCGCCCGGACCGGGTCGGCGATCGCCAGCTCCAGCCTGCCATCGCGCAGTACGCCGGTCAGGCCCGCGGGGAACCGGATGTCGTGCAGCCGACGGAACGTCGTACCGACCGAGCGCCAGTTGTCGTCGGTCATCCGCTGCTCGGCGACCAAGGCGGACAGCATCTCGCCGGGCACGAACTCGTACAGCGTGGCCCGGTCGTTCCCGCCCAGCAGAGCCGGCGCCGGTACGTCGTGCGCGGCCAGGAACCGTGCGAGCTCGATCGGCAACGGTCGAGCGACGTCCGGGCGATGCCGGAGCACGATTTCCCGGCCGTCGACGAGCGTCGCGCGCAGGATCTCGTGGTCGAACCCGTGGCCGCTCAGCGCGGTGCACGACCGCACGGGCGCCAGCCCGGCATCGGCGACGAGTTGGTGCAGCAGCTCAGTACCGGGCATGGTCGGATTCTGCCCGGAGTTGGCTTGGACCCGCACCGGGTTTAGGTTCGTGCGTATGAGGGCTCCGGAGCGTGGTGCGTTGCCGTTGTGGCTCGCCACGACGCTGGGCCGGGCGTACGGGCGGGTGACCGAGGTCGTGCAGGGGCTGTCCGACGAGGACTTCGCGCGGCCGACCCGCTGCTCGGGCATGGCGGTCGGGCCGTTGCTGGTGCATCTGCTGTACGACGCGGAGCGGGCGCTCGCCGCGTTCGCGAGTCCGTCGGCGGCCGCGCCGGACCGGGACTTCGTCAGCTACTGGAAGGACTTCCCGCCGCACCCGGGCGGGGAGGACGAGACCGCGTTCGTGCGGACGGTCGCCTCGGCGTACCGGCGGCCGTCCGACGGGTTGGTGCGGCACTGGCGGGAGCTGTCCGAGGCGGCGGTGCGGGCGGCGGCGTTCGCGCTGGTGGACAAGGACCAGCGGATCGAGACCCAGGGGCACGTCCTGCGGGTGCAGGACTTCGTGGCGACGCTGATCGTCGAGGCGACCGTGCACCACCTGGACCTGGTCGTGGACCTGCCGGACGCGCCGGAGCCGGACTACGAGGCGCTGCAGGTGACCGCGCGGACGCTGGACGGGCTGTTCGGGCCGGAGGCGTGGGACGTGATCGCCTGGGACACCACGACGTACGTGCTGAAGGCGACCGGGCGGCTGCCGCTGGACGACGACGACCTCGACCTGCTCGGCACCCACGCGAGCCGGTTGCCGCTGATCGGGTAGAACGGTCGGGTGAACTCCTTCGCCGCTCGCCTCCGCGCCCGTGACCAGCTCGTCGGCTACTGGGTGATGCTCGACGCCCCACCGGCGACCGAACGCATCGCCCGCGTCGGCTACGACTACGTGGTGCTCGACCAGCAGCACGGCCTGCTCAGCACCCGGGGCATCCTCGACGGCCTGATGGCGATCGACGCGGCCGGTACGGCGACGGTCGGCCTGGTGCGGGTGGAGGCGAACAACGCAACGCCGATCGGGCGGGCGCTGGACGCCGGCGCGGCCGGGGTGATCGTGCCGCTGGTGGACTCCGCGGAGGACGCGGCGCGGGCGGTGCGGGCGGCGAAGTACCCGCCGGCGGGGATCCGGTCGTACGGGCCGGCCCGGTCGGGGCTGCGGGTCGGGCCGGTGCCGGCCGAGGCGGACGCGGCGACGGTGGTGCTGGCGATGATCGAGACCGCGGCCGGGCTGGACAACGTCGCGGAGATCTGCGCGACTCCCGGGCTGGACGGTGTCTACGTCGGGCCGTCGGACCTGTGCCTGGCCGTCGGGGGCACGTTCCCGGGCGATCCGGAGGTGGACGAGGTGTTCGACGCCGCGGTGCAGCGCATCGCCGAAGTGGCGGCTGCCGCGGGTGTTGCCGCCGGCATCCACACCAACGACGGCGCGACGGCCAAGCGGCGGCTCGCTGAGGGGTACACCTTCGCGACGGTGTCGTCGGACCTGGACCACCTGCAGGCGGTGGCCGCCGACCATCTCGCGACGGTCGGGCTCAGGGCCGGCAGCACCGACCCGGCGTACTGAGGTCGGGGGGTCAGAGCACCCCGGCGAAGGGGTCGTCGAGGGACTGCCAGTCCAGGCCGGCCAGCTCCGCCTCGGTCAGCAGGCAGGCGTCGAGCGTCGACTGCAGCCGGGCGGGGTCGAGCCCGACTCCGGTGGCGACGACGGTGCACTCGGCAAGGTGCTCGGTGTCGGCCCACTCGCCGAGTGTGCCGAGCGAGGCGCTGTAGCCGGCCGACTCCCACCGCACCCGCTGGGTCGGCCGGTTCGCCAGCCACACCACGCCGCGGCTGCGGACCACCCCGTTGACGATGTCCTCCAGCGCGTCGTTCAGGCGCGCGGGGTGCAGCGGCCGGGTCGACCGCCACAGCACGGTCGTGACGCCCTCACCGCTCGGCTGCAGCCGCTGACCGTCGGCCACCTCGCCTGCCCACTGCTCGGCCGCCGAGAAGTCGAACAGCCCGGTCCGCGCCACCGGCCCCGCCGGTACGCCGCTCGGTCCTGCCTCGACCACGGTCGTCCGTGGGTTCAGGTGGAGCAGCAGGTTCTGCAGGCGTTCCGGTGCACGGCCGCGGTGCGCGTTGGCCAGCACGCAGACGTCGGCGTACTCGATCTGCCGCGCGGTCAGCTCGGCGACGTTCCGCCGGTCGGCCGGGCTGAGGGCGAGCCCGCGCTCGTCCAGGAGCTCGTCGCCGGACAGCTGCTCGACCAGCAGCACCGCGTCGACGACACACGTCACGGTGTCCACGGTGACGCCCGGCGCCGTGGCGACCAGCGCGTTGACCAGAGAGCGGGCTTCCATCGCCGGCGGCGCCGCCAGTACGACGTGCTGCCAGTGCCCGCGCTCGACCAGCGTCTCCAGCAGCGGCAGCAACGACTCGATCAGCTGGCAGGAGCCGCAGTCGTCGTCCACGGTGAACTCGCCGGCGTCGACCGGCCCGCTCGCGTCGGTGACCCGCCAGGTGAGGACGCCGCGGTCGGGCAGCTCGTCCTGGTCCACCACGACGGCCACGGTGCCGGCGTCGACGATCGCGTCGAGCACCGGCTGGCGGAGGGTCGTGGAGAGCCCGACGAGCAGGGTCAGCGGGGTCGTGCGCTGGGCGGCCATGTCCGGAGTATATGAAAACGGTTTTCATCAGTCCAGAGCCGGGGTGGGCGGTCGCAATCCGGAAAGTCGGGGGCGGTGCGCCGGGCAGTCTGGTAGGCAGGACTCATGACCAACGGCATCGGGCGGTTCGAGGGCGAGTGGGACGAGCTGGTACGACTGCTGAACCTGGGGTTCGCGCAGCCGTGGAACGACGCGCAGCTGGAGGCCGAGCGCAAGGTCTGGGAGCCGGCCCGTAGCTTCGTCGCCGCGGAGGACAAGGAGCTCACCGGGCACACCACCGCCTTCTCGCTGCGGATGACCGTGCCCGGCGCGCAGCTCCCGGTGGCCGGGGTCAGCATGGTGTGCGTCAGCCCGACCCACACGCGTCGCGGCATCCTGCGTGACCTGATGCGCGCCCAGCTCACCGACCTGCACGAGAATGGGGTGGAGCCCGTCGCCGTGCTCACCGCGAGCGAGCCGGTGATCTACGGCCGGTTCGGCTACGGGCTCGGGTCGGACCACCAGCAGATCACCGTGCCGAAGACAGCCCGAGCGCTGCGCCCGGTGGCCGGCGTCGACGCGGTGCGAGTCCGGTACGCCGACCTGGAGGAGGCACGGGCGGTCACCACCCGGATCCACAACGAGCAAGCGGCCGGCCGGCCCGGCATGTTCCAGCACGACGACCGCTGGCACGACTACGTCTCCGGCGAGAACGTCGTCACCGACACCTCCGGCGCTTCGCCCCTGCGCTGCGTGCTGGCGACGGTGGACGGCGAGGTCACCGGCTACGCGTACTTCCGGACCCGCCGGACAACCAAGGGCTTCGTGGACGTGTCTCGGGTGCATGCGCGTGACCTGGCCTCGCACGTCGCGCTCTGGCAACTCCTGCTGAACCAGGACCTGCTCGGCGAGACGACGTACGAGCATCTGCCGTCGGACGACCCGCTGCTGTCGTTGCTGGTCGACCCCCGGGCGCCGAAGCCGACGACGGCCGACGGGCTCTGGGTGCGGCTCGCGGACGTCGGCCGTGCCCTGGCTGGTCGCACGTACGCCGAGGAGGTCGACGTGGTGCTGGGCGTCTCCGACGACTTCCTCCCGTGGAACGCGGGGCAGTGGCACCTCACCGGTGGACCGGGCGGCGCCAGCTGCGAGAAGACCGACCGCCCGGCCGACGTGCAACTCGACGTACGGGAGCTGGGAGCGGTGTACCTCGGCAAGCCGTCGCTCGCGCTGCTCGGCGCGGCCGGACTCGTCGAGGAGCGGACCGAAGGTGCTTTGGCGGCCACCTCCCGGGCGTTCCTCGGAAAACGCCTCCCCTGGCTCGACACAGGCTTCTGAATCGGAGCTACCCTTCCGGGATGCAGCGGACCCGACGCAGTGTGCTGGCGGTGACGGCTGCGGTGGTGCTGGGGATCGCTGTGGTCGTGCTGGTGGTGCTGGCGTCCGCCGGTGGCAGCGTGCAGCCGTTCAGCGAGAGCACGCTCAGCGCCTCACCGCGATCCATCCCGACGCAGAGCGTGAGCCAGCCGTTCGCTGCCCCCACACCGATCGACGGGCCGTCGCCAGAGGAAGTGACGCCGGTCGAGATGCCCGAGTGGCTCAAGGCGCTGTGGCAAGCCTTGGTGTATGCCGTGGCGACGCTGGTCGCGCTGTTCCTGCTGCGCGCGCTGTACCGCCTGCTGCGCAAGGTGGAGCTGCCACAGGGCGAGGACGACGACACCGACTGGGAGCGGGTCAAGGTGGACCGGCTGGCGGAGGCGGTCGAGACCGGTCTGGCTTCCGTCGAGTCCGGTACGGCGAGCGACGCGGTGATCGCGTGCTGGGTGGCGCTGGAGGAGGCAGCTGCTTCCGCGGGAGTGGCCCGGGAGCCGTCCGAGACGCCGGCCGAGTTCACCGTCCGCGTGCTCGGGGTCGGGGGCATCTCCGAGCCCGAGCTGCTCCGGCTCGCCGAGCTCTACCGCGAGGCGCGGTACTCGACCCACGGCTCCAGCGAGGACGCCCGGGCCCAGGCGAGGGCCGCGCTGCTGAGGCTCCGCGACGAGCTGGCCGCAGCCATGGCCCGCGACGGCGCAGCCACCGCGGGGACGGCCGGATGAGTACGGCTCCGGCCGAGCAGGGCCGGTCGCTGAACAGGGTGCTCCTGCGCCACCTGCTGATCTCGATCGGCTGCGCTCTGCTGCTGATCGCGGCGTTCGGATTGGCCGGTACGTCGCCGCGGCCACTGTGGTTCGTCGCACTGGCCCTGGCGGTCGGCTTCCTCTCGGTCGCGGTCCGGCTGGTCTTTCCACAGCTGCTGGAGACCACCTGGCCCACCCGGTACGACGAGAAGTGGGCAGCGCTGCGGACCCGCAGCAACGACAACCGGACCCAGTTCCTGGCCACCTGGGTGCAGGAGGCGAGCCGCGAGCGCCGGACCGGCGAGGGCTCGTTGACGTTCGAGCGGCGAATCCGCCCGCTGCTGCTGGAGCTGACGACCGACCGGCTGGTACACCGGCACGGAATCGACCCCGCGCTGGAGCCGGAGCGGGCCAAGGCGCTCGTCGGCGACCAGTTGTGGCAGCTGATCACCGGGACCGAGTCGCGCACGGCGTCCTACGCCGAGCTCGAGCAGGCTGTCCAGACCATCGAGAAGCTGTGAGGAACCGTGACTGATCGGGAAGCCGGAGTGGGTCCGGTCGACGTGCTGGACCCGGCGGACGTGTCCGCACTGAGCCGGAAGGTGCTGGACCGGGTCGGTGAGGCCGTCGTCGGCAAGGCCGAGGCGCTGGAGCTGGTGCTCGCCGGGGTGCTGGCCGGCGGTCACGTGCTGCTGGAGGACTACCCCGGACTGGCCAAGACGCTCGCCGCCCGATCCTTCGCGCAGGCACTCGGGCTGGAGTTCCGCCGGGTCCAGTTCACGCCGGACCTGCTGCCCTCGGACGTCACCGGTGCCTTCGTCTACGACCAGAAGGACTCGGAGTTCGTGTTCCGGCCGGGACCGATCTTCACCGGCCTGCTGCTCGCCGACGAGATCAACCGGACACCGCCGAAGACCCAGGCGGCCCTGCTGGAATCCATGCAGGAGCACCAGGTCACCGTCGAGGGCCAGACCTTCCCGCTGCCGTCGCCGTTCCACGTGCTGGCCACGGCGAACCCGGTCGAGTACGAAGGCACCTACCCGCTGCCGGAGGCACAGCTTGACCGCTTCATGCTCCGGATCGGCTTCGGCTACCCGAGCGCCGACGAGGAGTGGCAGGTGCTCCAGCGCCGGATGGCACGCCGCCAGGAAGACCAGTTCGTCCAGCCCGTCACGGATGCGGCTGGCCTGCTCGCAGCTCAGCGCGCGGTGGAGACCGTCACCGTCGACGACACCGTCGGCCGGTACTGCGTGGAGCTGGCGGCCGCGACGCGTCGGGACTCCCAGGTGCTGGTCGGTGCGTCGCCGCGAGGGTCGCTGGCGCTGCTGCTGACCTCTCGGGCCTACGCGGTGATCAAGGGCCGCGACTACGTCGTACCGGAGGACGTGAAGGCGGTTGCGGTGGCTGCGCTGGCGCACCGGATCACCGTGCGGCCTGAGTTGTGGCTGCACGATGTCACCGGCGCCAGCGTCGTACGGGCGGTGCTGGGGCTGGTTCCGGCGCCACCGACCGTCGTGGGCGCGCGGCAGTGACCTGGCGGCCCACGCACGCGCAGGTCCGGGCGGTTTGTGCGGCCGCGGGACTGCTGGTGGTCGCCGTGGTCGCCCGGCGACCGGACCTGGCCGTGTTCGGGCTGCCGCTGGCCTTCGTCGCCGTCTGGGGACGGTTCTTCCGGCCGCGGGAGGTGCCGGTGGCCGAGACCGAGCTGGACGCGAACGTGCTGTTCGAGGGCCAGGCCACGACGTACCGGGTGCGAGTGCCGGGCACGCTCGACCCTGACATCGACCTGGTGGTCGCCGCGCTGCCGAGGACGCAGTGGTTCCGCTACGACCCGCCGCAGGCCGCTGTGGCCGAGCCGGCGACGGAGGGGCCGCTGTCGCTTGAGGTCGGCCTACGGTCCGAGCGCTGGGGGCGGCGCCAGCTCGAGAAGCCGCAGGTGATCGCCACGTCCGCGCTGGGCTCGTACCGGGTGCACCTGCCGCCCGCGGCCGCGCAGACCGTGCGCACGTTGCCGCTGCGCGAAGGCTTCGAGGCGGTCGACGCCGTACCGCGGCCTGCCGGGCTGGTCGGGCTGCACCGATCCAGGCGGCCCGGTGAGGGGACGGAGCTGGCCGGAGTCCGGCCGTTCCGGACCGGTGACCGGCTGCGGCGGATCAACTGGTCGGTGTCCGCGCGGACCCGGGAGCTGCACGTCACCTCGACGTGGTCCGACCGGGACACCGAGGTCGTCATCCTGCTGGACACCGGTGGCGAGGTCGGGGTCAGCGAGGGCATCGGTGGTCGCTCCAGCAGCCTGGACACCGCCGTCCGCGCGGCTGCCTCGATCGCCGAGCACTACCTGCGGCACGGCGACCGGGTCCGCCTGGTCGACACCGGTACGGCGGTGGGCGGCGTCCGGGCCGGAAGCGGGAGGTCCCACCTGCGCCGGATCCTCGACGTCCTGGTGCACGCCGACCAGAAGGGGCGGCAGCAGGACGAGACCTCACTGGCCCGGCGGCACCGGATCCGGGCCGACAGCCTGGTGCTGGTGCTCAGCCCGCTGCTGCGTCCCGCAATCCTCGGGTACGTCGTCACGCTGGTGCACTCGGGCTGCACGGTGATCGCGGTCGACACGTTGCCGGAGGGGGTGTCCGACGTGATCGACCTGGACCAGCACGACGCGCACTTCTGGCCGCTGGCCTGGCGGATCAGGCTGCTGGAGCGTCGCCGCGAGCTGGACCGGCTCGGCGACCTCGGCGTACCGACGGTGCGCTGGCGCGGCGCGGGCACGCTGGACGAGGTCCTTCGCGACGCCGCGCGGGTCGCCTCCGCCCCGAGGATGCGCTCATGACGCCGCGAAGCGCCGCCGCCCTCGCCGAGGCGCGGCGCGCGGCTCGCCCCGTCGAGGCCCGGGAAGGACGCGGCGTCGCGCGGCGTGCGGCGGTCGCCGGGCAGGGGGTGCTGCGGTGACGGCGGCGGAGCGGTTGACGCGCTGGCTGGCGGAGCTGCGGGGGACCGGGCAGGGATCGCTGTACGCCCGGACGCTGATCGCCTTCGCCGGAGTCGTCGCGCTGGTGGTGCCGGCGGTGCAGCCGTGGGACGCGGCGGACGTGGTCCCGGTGGTCGGCCTACCGCTGCTGGTCGTGTGCGTGGTGCTGCCGGACTCCCTGGCCGCGCTCTGCTTCCTGCTCCTGGTGGTGGCCGGCTGGTTGCTCCGGGCACCGGCCGACGTCGGCTGGGGGACCGTCGTCACCGGGCTTGCGCTGCTCCTGCTGCACCTGGCCTCGGCGTTCGCGGCGCAGCTGCCGTCGTACGTCCGGATCGGCCGGTCGGCTCTGCGCCGGTGGTTGCTGCCAGCAACTGTTGCTGCGCTGCTCGGACCGGTCGCCGCGGTCGGCGCGGCGCTCGTGCGGGGCGCCGAGGTGCCCGGCTCGCTGCTGGTCACGGTCGCGGCGCTGGCCGTCGCCACCGCCGCGATCTGGTTCTCCTCCGGCCAGTCGGTGAACGACTAGAGATCGTCCAGCAGTTCGGTGGACCAGCCGCAGGTGATCGGGTTCGGGCCGGCGACCTGCATCGCGGCCATCACGGTCAGCAGCATGCCGGTGGCGAGGAACTCGCGGGCCTCCTCGCGGGACGCGCCGGTCAGTTCGCGCACCAGCCGGTAGATGCCGCCGAAACGTTCCCGGACGGCGTCGCCGATCGCGGGCTCGGCGCTCGCCGCGAAGCCGTGCAGCAGGACCACCAGCAGTTCCCGCTCGGTGAGCAGCTGCTCGTAGGACTTGCCGAGCGAGGCCAGGTCGGTCTGCTCGTCGGCGGCCGCACGGAACGTCTGCTCGACCCGGTCGCTGACCCGGTGGACGGTGGCCAGGAACAACTGCTGCTTGGTGCCGAACAGCCGGATCACGTACGGCTGGGACACCCCGGCCAGCCGGGCGATCTCGTCGGTCCTGGTGCCGGCATAGCCCGACGCGCCGAACGCCACCACTGCCGCGTCCAGCACCTCTTCGCCGCGCTCGGCCGCGGTCAGCCTGGTCCTCGTCATCGTGCTCCTCTCGGTGGACGCTTGACATGTTATCAGTCGATGCATACTTTGAGCGGCGTTAGTTATCAGTCGATAACAACTTTCTGACGGAGGGGAACGCGATGACTTCCACCGCCCTCGAGCCCGACCTGCCGGCCGCCGCCCGGCCGGCCCCGCGCTCACTCGCCACGGTGCTGGCCGTGGTCGGCATCCCGGTGTTCATGGTCACTCTGGACAACCTCGTGGTGACCACCGCGCTGCCGGTGATCAAGGCCGACCTGGGGGCCACACTGACCGACCTGCAGTGGTTCGTGAACGCCTACACGCTGTCGTTCGCGACGCTGCTGCTGACCGCCTCGGCGATCGGCGACCGGCTCGGCCGGCGGCGGATCTTCCTGGCCGGCATCGTCTTGTTCACGCTGGCCTCCGCGGCCTGCGCACTGGCCACCGAGCCCTGGATGCTGATCGGCGCCCGGGCGATCCAGGGCGTCGGCGCGGCCGCGGTGATGCCGCTGTCGCTGACGCTGCTGTCGGCCGCCGTACCGGCCGGGAAGCGCAGCGCCGCGATCGGGATCTGGGGTGGCATCTCCGGCCTCGGCGTCGCGGTCGGGCCGGTCGTCGGCGGAGCGGTCGTGGACGGGCTCAACTGGCAGTGGATCTTCTGGCTGAACGTGCCGATCGGCGTGCTCGTGCTGCCGTTCGCCGCCCGGGTGCTGGGGGAGTCGTTCGGCGGCAGCCGGCGGTTCGACCCGGTCGGCCTGCTGCTGTCCGCGGTCGGCGTGCTGGCGGTCGTGTGGGGTGTGGTGCACGGCGCCGAGGACGGCTGGACGGCCGGTCCGGTTCTCGGTGCACTGGTCGGTGGTGCGGTGCTGCTGGCCGCGTTCCTGGTCTGGGAGAGCCGGTCGCCGGCGCCGATGCTGCCGCTGCGGCTGTTCCGGATCCGGGCGATCAGCGCGGTCAACGCGACGTCGTTCACGTTCTCGGTGGGCGTGTTCGGCGCGGTCTTCCTGCTGGCCCAGTTCTTCCAGGTGGTGCAGGGCTACTCGCCGCTGGAGTCGGGCCTGCGGACCCTGCCGTGGACGATGGCGCCGATGGTGGTCGCGCCGATCGCCGGACTGGTGGTGGACCGGGTCGGCGCCCGGGTGCTGATCGCGACCGGGCAGGCCCTGCTGGCCGTCGGCCTGGCCTGGATGGCGCTCGTCACCACCGTCGACGTCACCTACGGCTCGTACGTCGTACCGTTCGTGCTCGCCGGGATCGGGATGGGACTGACCTTCGCGCCGACCGCGAGCGTGGTGATGGCGGCCGCGGCGGAGACCGACCGCGGGGTCGCCTCCGGGACCAGCAACACGATCCGCGAGGTCGGGGTCGCGATGGGCGTCGCGGTGCTCGCCTCGGTGTTCGCCTCGGCCGGGTCGTACGAGTCGCCGGCGCGCTACGTCGACGGGCTGGTCCCCGCGGTCTGGGTCGGAGCGGCCGTGGTGGCGGTCGGGGCGTTCGTCGCGCTGCTCATCCCGGGCCCGCGCCGGACCCGCTGAACGATGCCGCCGGCGCTGTCCCCGGCGTACGGCAGGATGGTCCCCTCGCCACCGGAACCCGGTGCCGGGGGGACCGCTGTGCCGACGACGGAGGAACGGGAAGTGCTGGACGCGGAGGACGTACGCCGGATCGCGCTGTCGCTGCCGGAGACGGTGGAGAAGCAGCGCTGGAACCACCCGACCTTCGACGTCGCGGGCCGGATGTTCGTCACCGTGCCGGACGACCAGACCTCGTTCGCCGTCCGCTGCCCGCGGCTGGAGCGCGACGAGCTGATCGCCGCCGAGCCGGAGAAGTTCTGGGTCCCGCCGCACGAGGCCGGCTCCGCCTGGGTCCGCGTCCGCCTGGCCGCACTCGACGGCACCGACGAGCTGCACGACATCCTGCTCGACTCCTGGCAGCAGGCCGCCCCCACCGGCCTGACCGCGCCCGACAAGTAGCTCCGGCCGGCGCGGCTCAGTCCTCCTCGGCGGTGAACTTCGACTCGTCGTACCACAGAGCTGGATCGACCCGCCGAGTCAGCTCGGCCACGACCTTGGCGCCGCCGCGGTAGAGGTCGGCGGAGACCGGGAACACGCAGCCGTTCGCGCCGAAGACGACGGTGGTCCCGTCGTGGGCGCGCAGCACACCGGCGACGGCGTCGAACGGGATGCTGTGCACGCCCTCGTCGTCCCGGACAGCGAGCCCGTCCTGCGTCAGCACCAGCGTCATCGACCGTGCCTCGCGGGAGAACGCCCGCGTGCCCAGCGGCGGCCGGAACACCTGCCCCGCGGGCAGTTCGCCACCAACCGGGCACAGGGGCACCATCGAGAAGCCCAGGTCGGTCCAGCCGTTCGAGCCGGCCTCCGAGGCATAGCCGATCGCCGACGGCAACGCAGCACGCAGTACGGCGGCGATCTGGGCCGGCCGGACCGCCCGCACCTGTTCGGGTACGACCGGAGCGGACTGGGGCTCGTCGAACAGCTCCCGCCGCAGCCGGGCGAACTCGGCCCGCAGCTCGACGTCGGTGGTCGCCAGCTCCTCGTCGAAGCGGGCGATCGCCAGCGCGAGCTCCTCGTCGGTCGGGCCCTTTTCGGCCAGGTCCGTCACTGCACCGGCCACCGCGCGGGCGACCGCATCGTCGGTACCTTCCCGGGCCTCCGCGTAGAGCACCCAGTCCGTGGTGCCGTCCGGCTGGTGCACGAAGTCGGAGTCGACCACGTAGCTGTGCCCGCCGACGTGCCGGCAGCTCTCCTCGATCCGTTGCTGCAGCACGTCGATCGCCAGGTAAGGGGTCCGGGCCGAATCCCCGTCGGGCAGCGTCAGCAGAACTGCAGCACCCGGTACGCCGTACTCGACGGCGACTGGTCCGTCGAACGACCTGGCGGTGTACCGGTCGTGACTCGGCCGGACTCCGGCGGGAAGGGCGAGCTCCAGCCCGTCCGGGACCGGCCCGGTGATCTGCAGGACGGCGTTGTCGGCGGTGAACCACTTGTGCGCGAACGCTTTCACCTGGTCGCCGGTGAGACCGTCGGGTCCGCCCCCGTCGAGCCAGGCGAGTCCAGGCCCTCGGGCGCCGTACCGCACGTAGTACAGGAGCGCGGCCATCGGATGGGTGACCCAGCCGTCCTCGGCGGCCAGCACGCCCGCCTCCAGCGGGAGTCGCGAGACCGGCGGGACCGCCAGCGCCGCACAGACGCCGTTGAGGAACTCGCCGACGCGGGCGGGCGACCCGGAGGCCATGAAGCTGGTCGTCATCGTGTCGACCTGGCCGTCCAGCTTGATCGGCAGCCGGCGCACGGTGCTCATCACCAGGTGCTCCAGCGCGTGCGCGACGCCGACCGTGGGCAGCGTCTCGTCGCGCGCGCCGACGGCGAACGTGAGAGTGACGTCGGTGAAGGTCTGCGGTTCGCGGTGGTGCAGCAGACGGACGCCGTTGACGGACTGGGTCATCAGACCACCAATCGTGCGGGAAAGGCAGACGTTACAGACCGGCGCCGCAGCGGACTCTCCGCAGTGGCGGTAATCGGCGGGACCGGCGCGGTGGTGGCAGGTAGGGTCGGGCGGGTGACGGACGCGACCACACCGACCAGCCCGATCGACCAGATCTCCGAGCGGTTCTTCGAGCAGTACCTCGAGCTGATGCCGACCTCGGCGACGTTCGCGGGCGTCGAGGGCTACGACCACCGGCTGCCGGACCACTCGCCGGCCGGGTACCAGGCGCTGATCGAGCTGAACCGGCGCACGCTGGCCGAGGCGTCGGCCGTGCAGCCGGCGAGCCCGCGCGAGGAGGTCGCCAAGGACGCGCTGCTGGAGCGGCTCGGGCTGGAGCTGGAGACGTACGAGGCGGGCGTGCCGCAGTCGCAGGTCAACGCGCTGACCTCGGTGCCGGCCGAGATCCGCCAGGTGTTCGACCTGATGCCGACCGCGACCGAGTCGGACTGGGAGACCATCGCGATCCGGCTCAACCAGATCGGTACGACGCTGGACGGGTTCCGCGAGTCGCTGCTCGACCAGGCCGCCCGCGGGCAGGTCTCCGCCGTCCGGCAGGTGAACGACCTGGCCACCCGGATCGCCAGCTGGACCGGGGCCGAGGGCGACGACTACTTCGCCGGCCTGGCCGCGCGGGCGCCGGACACCGCGATCAAGGCCACCGTCGAGGCGGCCGCGGCGGCGGCGCGCACGGCGTACGACCAGTTCGGGCAGTGGCTGACCACCGAGCTCGCCCCGCAGGCACCGGCCCGGGACGCCTGCGGCCGGGAGATCTACCAGCTGGCCTCGCGCAACTTCCTCGGCGCGGCCGTCGACCTCGACGAGACCTACGCGTGGGGCTGGCAGGAGCTGGCCCGGATCGATCAGGAGATGCAGGGCATCGCCGCGTCGCTGAACGGCGGCGACCGCAGCATCGTCGCCGCGGCCGAGCTGCTCGACAACGACCCGGCCCGCAAGATCCACGGCAAGGAGGCGTTCCGCGACTGGATGCAGCAGCTCGCCGACGCCGCCGTCGAGGAGCTGGCCGGCGAGCACTTCGACATCCCGGACGCGATCAAGAAGATCGAGTGCATGATCGCGCCGACCTCCGACGGGTCGATCTACTACACCGGTCCCAGCGAGGACCTGACCACCCGGCCCGGCCAGATGTGGTGGGCGGTGCCGAGCGGCGTCGAGGACTTCGCCACCTGGCGCGAGGTCACCACCGTCTACCACGAGGGCGTTCCGGGCCACCACCTCCAGGTCGCGCAGACGATGCTGCGGGCCGACAAGCTGAACCGCTGGCAGCGGATCGGCTGCTGGGTCTCCGGCCACGGCGAGGGCTGGGCCCTGTACGCCGAACGCCTGATGGAGGAGCTCGGCTACCTGGAGGAACCGGGCGCGCGGCTCGGCATGCTCGACGCGCAGGGGTTCCGCGCGGCCCGGGTGATCGTCGACATCGGCATGCACCTGGAGCTGGAGATCCCGCGGGACAACCCGCTCGGCTTCCGGCCGGGCGAGCGCTGGAACGCCGAGCTCGGGTTCGAGTTCCTGCGGGCGTACTCGCGGATGGAGACCGAGTTCCTGCGCGCCGAGCTGAACCGGTACCTCGGCTGGCCCGGGCAGGCGCCGTCGTACAAGGTCGGTGAGCGGATCTGGCTGCAGGCGCGGGAAGAGGCCAGGCAGCGGCAGGGCGCCGCGTTCGACCTGCGGACCTTCCACCGCGACGCCCTCGACCTCGGCTCGCTCGGGCTCGACCCGCTGCGTCGCGCCCTCGCCCGCCTGTGAGCGCGGACGACGGCCGGGCGGTGCAGCGGCCACGGTTCGTGCTGGCGTCGGCGTCGCCCGCACGGCTGAAGACGCTGCGCAACGCCGGCGTGGAGCCGGAGGTGATCGTCTCCGGTGTCGACGAGGACAACGTCACCGCGGACAGCCCCGGCGAGCTGGCCCGGCTGCTGGCGTCGCTGAAGGCCCGCGCGGTGGTGGCGACGCTCGACGACCACGCGACGGTGCTCGGTTGCGACTCGGTGCTGGAGATCGACGGCGTCGCGTACGGCAAGCCCGGTACGCCGGAGGTCGCGCGCGAACGGCTGCGGATGATGCGCGGGCGCAGCGGCGTCCTGCACACCGGCCACTGCCTGTTCGACACCAACACCAAGCACGAGCTGCGCGAGCTCGCCTCCACCACGGTTCACTTCGCCGACCTGACCGACGACGAGATCGACGCGTACGTCGCCACCGGCGAACCGCTGGTGGTGGCCGGCTCGTTCACCGTCGACGGCTTCGGCGGCCCGTTCGTGACCGGCATCGAGGGCGACTACCACAACGTCGTCGGCATCTCGCTGCCGCTCGTTCGCCGGATGCTCGCCGAGGTCGGCATCGGCTGGCCGTCGCTGTGGCAGCCCGCGCACTTCGCGTACGACGAGGCGGAGGCGGCCGGCTACGACGAGTCCCGCGGCGGTGTGCAACGAGCCCGCGCTGCGGCCGAAGCGGTGCACGGGTTGCTCGACCCGGGCCTGTCCCGGGTGGTGGAGATTGCCGTCGGCACCGGCATCGTCAGCGCGGAGCTGGTTGCTCTCGGCAACCTGATGCACGGCGTGGACCTGTCGGCGGCGATGCTGCGGCACGCCCGTCACCGGCTGCCCGGTCACGTCGCCGCGGCCGACGCGGCCCGGCTCCCGTTCGCCGACCGCCGGTGCGACGCGGTGGTCGCGGTCTGGCTGCTGCACCTGCTCGACGACAGCGAACCGGTGCTCGCCGAGGTCGCCCGCGTCCTGCGCCCCGGCGGCACCTTCGTCACCACCACCGAGAAGTCCGACGCCGCCCGCTACGCCGACGGCCGCTCCCCGAAGGAACGCCGCTCCGAGGACGCGCTCGCCCTGCTGGTCGCCCGCGCCGCCCAGCACGGCCTCACCCTCGACGGCGCCACCACCTTCGAAGGCCCACCCCGAGGCGGCGGCGCCGCCCCGGTCTACCCGCTGGTCCGCTTCCGCCGTACCCGGCCCTGACCCAGGCGGTGGGTGCTACTTGATGCCCGCCTTGGCGTCGAGCAGCTGCAGCAGGTCGTGGGCGGCGAGTTCGACCGCCTTGTGGCGCCACTCGGAGGCGCGGTAGACGGACGCGATCAGCCCGGTCCGGTGGATCCGGCGGAAGTCGCCGAAGACGAACGCGTACCGGGCCTTGGTCTCGTCGTTCGCGCCGTCGGTCAGGCCGAGGTGCCAGGCGGCGTACTCGTCCCAGCCGTGCCGGGCGAGGTACGCGTTCTGCGCCTCGGCGTCCGGCTGCACCTCGCCCCACTCGCTGTCCAGGACGTACTGCCGCCCCTCGATCAGCTTGCGTGCGTGCTCGACCGCCGCGGGGTTGACGCTGTACTTGGCCATACCCCGATTCTGCCCGCGCCGGTGGTTTACGGGTGAGCGCTGGCGCGCCAGCGGCCCGGACCAGGGTGCAGGGGCCGCTGCCGGGTCCGCCAGTACGTCGCCCAGTCGCTCGCGCGGTCCGGGTCGGCGGACGCGGGGGGAGCGGCGGCGCGGGCGGAGACGACGGCGACCAGGGCGGCCAGCTCCTCGGCGGAGGGGTCGCCCTTGACGACGCGCAGGATCGCAGTGCCGTCGTCGGAAGCTGCGGGGGTGTCGGTCATGGCGTGGCTCCCGTCAGAGGGGGATGTTGCCGTGCTTCTTCGGCGGCAGGGTGTCGCGCTTGGTGCGCAGCAGCCGCAGCGCCCGGACGATCTCGGCGCGGGTCTCGCTCGGCCGGATCACCGCGTCGATGTAGCCGCGCTCGGCCGCGACGTACGGGTTGGCCAGTGTGTCCTCGTACTCCGTGATTAGCTGCTGCCGGCGCGCCTCGACGTCGTCGGCCGCGGCGAGTTCCCGCCGGTGCAGGATGTTCACCGCACCCTGTGCGCCCATCACGGCGATCTGCGCGGTCGGCCAGGCGATGTTCATGTCGGCGCCGAGGTGCTTGCTGCCCATCACGTCGTACGCGCCGCCGTAGGCCTTGCGGGTGATCACGGTGATCATCGGCACGGTGGCCTCGGCGTAGGCGTAGATCAGCTTCGCGCCGCGCCGGATGATGCCGTTCCACTCCTGGTCGGTGCCCGGCAGGAAGCCCGGCACGTCGACGAAGGTCAGGATCGGCACGTTGAACGCGTCGCAGGTCCGGACGAACCGGGCCGCCTTCTCGGAGGCGTCGATGTCGAGCGTGCCGGCGAACTGCAGCGGCTGGTTCGCGACCACGCCGACCGGGCGGCCCTCGACCCGGCCGAAGCCGACCACGATGTTCGGCGCGAACAGCGTCTGCACCTCGAGGAAGTCGCCGTCGTCGACGACCGCCTCGATCACCGTGTGCATGTCGTACGGCTGGTTCGGAGAGTCCGGGATCAGCGTGTCCAGCGCCAGGTCGGTCTCCCCGGCGGTCAGGTCGGCGACCTCGTCGTAGGCCGGCGGGTCCTCCAGGTTGTTCTGTGGCAGGTGCGCGACCAGGGCCTTCACCCAGTCGATCGCGTCCTCCTCGTCGCTGCCCAGGTAGTGCGCGTTGCCGGACCGGGTGTTGTGCGTCCGGGCGCCGCCGAGTTCCTCCTGGCTGACGTCCTCGCCGGTGACGGTCTTGATCACGTCCGGGCCGGTGATGAACATGTACGACGACTCGTCCACCATCACGGTGAAGTCGGTGACCGCCGGGGAGTAGACCGCGCCGCCCGCGCACGGCCCCATGATCAGCGAGATCTGCGGGATCACCCCGGACGCGCGCACGTTGCGGCGGAAGATCTCGCCGTACAGGCCGAGCGAGACCACGCCCTCCTGGATCCGGGCGCCGCCGGAGTCGTTGATGCCGATCAGCGGGCAACCGATCTTCATCGCCAGGTCCATCACCTTGACGATCTTCTCGCCGAACACCTCGCCCAGGCTGCCGCCGAAGACGGTGAAGTCCTGCGCGAACACGCACACCTGGCGGCCGTCGATGGTGCCGAAGCCGGTCACCACGCCGTCGCCGTACGGGCGGTTCGCGTCCAGGCCGAAGGCGGTGGACCGGTGCCGGGCGAACTCGTCCAGCTCCGAGAAGGACCCCTCGTCCAGCAGCAGCGCGATCCGCTCCCGCGCGGTCTTCTTGCCCCGCGCGTGCTGCTTGTCCACCGCGCGCTCCGACCCCGCGTGCACGGCCTCGTCGAGCCGGTGCTCCAGGTCCGCGAGCTTCCCGGCGGTGGTGTGGATGTTCACGGTCTCTCCCATAAGCGGGCAGCCTAACTTCCCAGTAGCCATCCTGTGCTGTGACCTCCACCGCAGCCTGTCGCGACCCCGTCGTCCGGCCCGGCGGCCGGGCGAGGTGGGACGATGGGCCGGTGGAGTACGACGAGTTCGACGCCGAGCGGATGCGGGTCGTGCGAGCGTGGGGGCGGGAGATCACCGACCCCGAGGTGCTCGCGGCCGAAGTGGAGCGGCTCCGGGAACTGGCCTCGACGGTGCACGGCGAGCGGGACCGGGCTCGCGCCGGCCGGCACCTGGTGGCGCTGGACCAGCTGGTCGAGGAGGCCCGGAACCCGGTCGACGAGGCGCTCGTCCGGGCTTCCGACGTCATGCAGCGCGCGGCCGACCCGAGCGGTACGCCGGCCGAGCGGCGGGCGCGGGCCGAGGCCGGCCTGGCCGAGATCGGCCGGATCGCGGACGAGGCGTCGTCGGTCGGCGTACGCGACGCCGTGCTGGACCTGAACGAGACCCTGGCCGAGATCCTGGACATGCTCGAGGACGGGCAGGTCTGAGATGGCCGGCCGTCATCCCGCGAGCGAGGTGCCGGATGTCGGTGACGGTCTGTGGGAGCGGATCCAGGACGCCGTGCTGGCCGAGTCCGGCGCGGCCAAGACGCTGTGGAACGGGCAACTGCACTACACCGACCCGAATCAACGGGTGCGCGGCAGTGCGGCCGCTGACGGCACCGTGCGGCTCAGCCGCGAGCTGGTGGTGCGTCCGCTGCAGGAGATGTACGAGCAGCAAGGCCGGCCGAACAACCGTGAGCAGCTGATTGCCTGGCGGAACGCGGTGAAGACGGTCGCGCACGAGTTCAGCCACCTGGCGGCCGAGCCGGGTTTCGAGCACGTCGACCGGGCGCTCGGCATGCGCCGGCCGGAGTTCACTCCGATCGAGGAGGGCACCACGGAGGCGTGGAGCCAGGCTCGGCTGGATCGGGTGATCGACCGGGTGCTGCCGCCCGAATTCGCCGCCCAGCTCAAGTCGGTGCGTGGGGTGGAGTCGTATCCGGCTTGGGCTCCGGCGGCCCGGGCGTTCGCGCAGAGCGTCGGCGCGGAGATCGGGCTGGACTACCGCGAGGTGCTGGACCAGCTGAACCGCGCGGGCCGGACCGGGAAAGGGCAGGTTGCGGCCGATCTGCTCTTCGATGCCTCAGAACTGCCCTCGCTGGTTCCGACCGACGCGCAGGCGGCGGTCCGGGCGGAGATCCGGGCCGCCATCGACCAGGGCTTCGCCGACCTGCTGCCGCTGCGCGACGACCGCTCGGCCGATCTCCGAACCACCTCGGGCCAGCGCGGCACGGAGATCGCCCACGCCGCCGCTCAGGCCGTCCGTCGCGCCGAACGCCGTTTCCAGCCGCCCGCGGCCGGTGAGCGCGTGGTGGACCGCTCGCAGGTCCGCCTGGAGATCATCTCCAGCCCCAGCCGCGCAGAGCGGAGCGGTACCGCGGGAGACCGCCCGGCCGCCACCCCGAGCGAAGGCGAACTCGCTGCCCTCCGCGCCCTTCTGCAGTCCCAATCTCCGCCTTCCCGGCTCCCGGCGGCGGATCCGGCGCAGACCCGACCCCGGGCCACCCACACCACCTCGCGCCCCAACGACAACCGCCCGCGCAACCGCTGACCGTCGTACGCCCTCAGGGCCGGCGGCGAAGAGTTTGGGGAGGCGGGCGGCGGCTTCGGCGCCGGCTGAGCGCCGGACCCGGACGGTTCGGGCGCTTACTGTCCGGTCACCGGAACGGACCGTCACGATGGTTGCTCACTGGCCGGACCATGAGGCGAGAGAGCGCGGCCACGGATAGGGTGGGCGAACGTGACCGAGACCGGAAGTCAGGCGAGCGCCCGCACCCGTACCCGCGCACGTTTCGAAGTCCCCGAGGAGCTACGCGCCGACGTACGCCTGCTCGGCGAGATCCTGGGCCGCGTACTGGTCGAGTACGCCGGCCAGCCGCTGCTGGACGACGTGGAGAAGCTGCGCGAGCTGACCATCGCCGGGGACGGTGAGGCCGCCGAGCAACTGGTCGCCTCCTGGCCGCACGAGCGGGCCGAGGACGTTGCCCGGGCCTTCACCTGCTACTTCCACCTGACCAACCTCAGCGAGGAGCTGCACCGCGCCCGCGTCCTGCGGGAGCGTGACCGCTCCGGCGACGCCCCGGCGGTGTCGGAGCTCGCGCAGGCGGTCGAGCGGATCTCCGCCGACGCCGGCGAGCAGCAGGCCCGTGCCCTGCTCAACGGGCTGGAGTTCCGCCCGGTGCTGACGGCCCACCCGACCGAGGCCCGGCGGCGGGCCGTGCTGGCGACCATCCGGCGGATCTCCTCGCTGCTGGAGGAGCGCAACGACCCGCGCGCCGGCGACAGCGAGCTGGCCGAGAACCGGCGCCGCCTGGTCGAGCAGGTCGACATCCTCTGGCGGACCTCGCAGCTGCGCACCAGCCGGCCGACCCCGCTGGACGAGGTCCGCTCGGCGATGGCGGTGTTCGAGGAGACGCTGTTCGATGTCGTCGGCAACGTCTACCGCCGGCTCGACGACGCGCTGGCCGGGGACGCGGCCGGGACCCGGCCGCCGGTGGTCGCGCCGTTCGTGCGGCTGGGCTCCTGGATCGGCGGCGACCGCGACGGCAACCCGAACGTCACCGCCGCGATCACCCGCGAGGCGATGCAGATCCAGGCCGACCACGTCCTGCGGGCGCTGGAGCAGGCCACCGACGAGCTCGGCCGGGCGCTGACCCTGGACGCCGCGACCACTCCGCCGTCCGCCCCGGTCCGGCGGATCCTGGAGGACGCCCGCGCGGCCAACCCGGCGCTGATCGCCGACATCGAGACCCGGTCGCCGTCCGAGCCGCACCGGCAGCTCCTGCTGCTCGCAGCGCGCCGCCTGGCCGCCACCCGGTCCCGGGACGCCGACTTCGGTTACCCGCGCGCGGCGGACTTCCTGCACGAGCTGAAGGTGCTCCAGGACTCCCTGGTGTCGGCCGGAGCGCCCCGCCAAGCGTACGGGCAGCTCCAGCAGCTCATCTGGCAGGTCAGCTCGTTCGGCTTCCACCTGGCCGAGCTGGAGGTGCGCCAGCACTCGTCGGTGCACGCCAAGGCGCTGGAGGAGGTCCTGGGCGGTGGCGAGCTGTCCGACCAGACCGAGGAGGTGCTGGCGACGCTGCGTGTGATCGGGCAGATCCAGCAGCGCTTCGGCCCCGAGGCCTGCCGCCGGTACGTCGTGAGCTTCACCCGGAGCGCCGCCGACCTGGCCGCCGTGTACGAGCTGGCCGACGCGGCGATGGACGGGCGGCCGATCGAGCTGGACGTCGTACCGCTGTTCGAGACCGGTGAGGACCTGCAGAACTCGGTGGAGGTGCTGGACAACGCGATCCAGCTCACCCGGGTCCGGCACCGGCTCACCGCCAACGACCGGCGCTTCGAGGTGATGCTGGGCTACTCCGACTCCGCCAAGGACGTCGGGCCCGTCTCGGCCACCCTGGCCCTGTACGACGCGCAGGCGCGGATCACCGCGTGGGCGCAGCGCAACGCGATCCGGCTGACCCTGTTCCACGGCCGCGGCGGTGCGCTCGGCCGGGGCGGCGGTCCGGCCAACCGGGCGGTGCTCGCGCAGGCGCCCGGCTCGGTCGGCGGGCGGTTCAAGCTCACCGAGCAGGGCGAGGCGATCCCGGCCCGGTACGGCAACGCCCCGATCGCGCAGCGGCACATCGAGCAGGTCACGGCCGCGACGCTGCTCGCCTCCACCCCGGCGGTCGAGGACCGGGCCGCGGCGGCCGCCAACCGGTTCGCCGTGGTGGAGAAGACGCTCGACGAGGCGGCCCGGACGGCGTACCACCGGCTGGTCAAGGCCGACGGGTTCGCGGAGTGGTTCGGCCGGGTGACCCCGCTGGAGGAGCTCGGTCAGCTGCCGCTCGGCTCCCGCCCGGCCCGGCGGGGGGTCGCGGTGTCGTCGCTGGAGGATCTGCGGGCGATCCCGTGGGTCTTCGCCTGGTCGCAGGCCCGGGTGAACGCGCCGGGCTGGTACGGCCTCGGCTCGGCACTCGCGGCGGTCGGCGACGTCGCCGTGCTGCAGGACGCGAACAAGAACTGGCCGCTGTTCCAGGTGATGCTGGAGAACGCGGAGATGTCGCTGGCGAAGACCGACCGGCGCATCCTGGGCCGCTACCTCGAGCTCGGCGACCGGCCGGACCTGTCCCAGCTGATGCTGGACGAGCACGCGCTGACCACCGAGTGGGTGCTGAAGGTGCTCGACGGCGACCGGCTGCTGGCCGGCCGGCGGGTCCTGGGACGCGCGGTCGAGCTGCGCAACCCGTACGTCGACGCGCTGAGCTACCTGCAGCTGCGGGCCCTGCGCGACCTGCGCACCGACGACTCGCTGGACGAGCAGCAGATCGTGCGGACGCGCCGGCTGCTGCTGCTCACCGTCTCGGGTGTTGCTGCCGGTCTGCAGAACACCGGCTGATGTTCGGCGATCTGGAGCGCCCGCCGCTGGACGAGAAGTTCCTGCGCGGGCGCCTGGTCCGACCGGGTTCGCTGTGGACGCAGGTCGACGTACTGACCGAGACACCGTCGACCAACGCGGTCGTAGCCGCTGCTGCCGCCTCTGGTGCCCCGGAGGGCCTGGTGGTGACAGCGGAGTACCAGTCGTCCGGCCGTGGCCGGCTGGGGCGGACGTGGACGACTCCGCCGCGATCAGCACTGCTCACGTCGGTCCTGCTGCGCCCGGCGACGGTTCCCGCGGTCCGCTGGCCGTGGCTGGGCCTGCTCGTACCGCTCGCGGTCGCCTCCGCCGTACGCCGGGTGGCCGAGATCCCGGCGCAGGTGAAGTGGCCCAACGACGTCCTGGTGGAGGATCGCAAGCTGGCCGGCATCCTGCTGGAGCGGGTCGACGGGCCGGCCGTGATCGTCGGCATGGGACTGAACGTCACGTTGCGAGCGGACGAGCGCCCGCACGCCGCGGCGACCTCGCTGGCGCTGGAAGGTGCGGCGACCACGGACCGGGCGACGGTGCTGGCCGCCACGCTCCGGGAGCTGGCGACCCGCTACCAGGAGTGGGTGGACGCGGACGGCGATCCGGCGGTGGTTCTGCCCGACTACCAGGAGCTGTCGGCAACGTTCGGCCGGCGCGTCCGGGTCGAGCTGCCGGACGGCCGGTTCCTGGAGGGCACGGCGTCCGGGCTCGACACCGACGGCCGCCTGGTGCTCGACACCGCCGACGGCCCGCGTCCGCTGGCCGCCGGCGACGTCACGCACCTGCGCGTCAGTGAGTGAAGAGCTTGACCGCGGTCATCAGCGTCTGGATGACGCCGTAGCCGAGCAGGACCGCGACGAGCAGCCAGGAGACGACGAGTCGAGGGGTCTGGTTCATCGGGTCGCCTCCGCGGTCTCGGTGCTGGTCTTCTCGTGGAACCGCTCGGCCACCGGCCGGATCAGCAGGTTGGCGACGAAGCCGACCGCCAGCACCCCGACCATGGTGAACAGCGCCGGCCGGTAGGCTCCCGCGGTCAGCGTGCCCGGTTTGCCCTCCCGGTCCAGGAAGCCGTTGATGATCAGCGGCCCGGTCACCCCAGCAACCGACCAGGCGGTCAGCAGCCGGCCATGGATCGCGCCGACCTGGTAGGTCCCGAACAGGTCCCGCAGGTACGCCGGCACGGTGGCGAAACCGCCGCCGTAGAAGGACAGGATGACCGCGGCCAGCAGCACGAAGACCGCCGTACTGGTGTGCCCGACGGTGGCCAGCAGGGCGTAGGCGACGATGCCGACCCCGAGGTACAGCGCGTAGATCGGCTTGCGGCCGATGACGTCCGAGGTGGTCGACCAGGCGAATCGGCCGGCCATGTTGAAGATCGACAGCAGCCCGACGAAGCCGGCCGCTGCGGCGACCGCGACCGAGGACTTGCCGTCACCGCCGCGGAAGAAGTCCTGGATCATCGGGCTGGCCTGCTCGAGAATGCCGATGCCCGCGGTCACGTTGCAGAGCAGGACCACCCACAGGCACCAGAACTGCGGAGTCTTGATCGCGTTCGCGGCGGAGACGCTGGCGGTGGTGACGAGCGATTTCTGCCGAACCGCCGACGGGTCGAAACCGTCCGGCTTCCAGCCCTCGGCGGGGACCCTGATGGTGAACACGCCGAACATCATGATCACGAAGTAGCCGATGCCCAGGGTGAGGAACAGCGCGACCAGCGCGCCGCCGCCGGCGACCGAGGCCGAGTTGCCCGGGTCGTAGCTGTCGTCGTACAGGCTGAGCAGTTGGCGCGACAGCGGGCTGGCGACCAGCGCGCCGCCGCCGAAACCCATGATCGCGAGCCCGGTGGCCAGGCCCGGGCGGTCCGGGAACCACTTGATCAGCGTGGACACCGGCGAGATGTAGCCGATGCCGAGGCCGATGCCGCCGATCACGCCGTAGCCGAGATAGACGATCCAGAGCTGGCCGGTACCGATGCCGAGGGCACCGACCAGGAAGCCGGCGGCCCAGAAGCAGGCGGAGACGAACATGGCCTTGCGCGGCCCGTTGCGCTCGACCCAGGTGCCGCCGACCGCGGCCGACAGCCCGAGCATCACGATCGCGATGCTGAACACCACGCCGATCGCGGTCTGGCCGGTGCCGAAGTGCTGCACCAGCGACGTCTTGTAGACCGAGGTCGCGTAGGCCTGGCCGATGCACAGGTGCACGGCCAGGGCGGCCGGCGGGATCAGCCAGCGGCTGTAGCCCGCGGGTGCGACCGTGTGCTCCCGATCGAGAACCGACAAGATGCCCATCACGACTCCTTCAGTAGTCGCCCCCAGGTGGCGGACCCCCTCGGGCATCCTTCCCGAGGTGTCCGCACTTTGTGAAGTCTTCAACCATCGTGTCGGGCGGCGACAACGCACCCCCGGAACTGTGAGACTGGAGCCATGGCGATCTCGGCGAAGTTGTTGGGTGAGGACGAGTACGTCGTCGTCAGCACCCGGACGCACTGGAAGGCACTGATCTTCCCGGTCTTCCTGCTTCTGGTGGTGGCGGCCGGCGGCGGATTCCTGGCCGCGATCGTGCCGGACGGCGGCCTGCAGACACCCGCCCGGCTTGCGATCGGCGTGATCGGCCTGCTGGTGCTGGCGGTGTTCGGCGCCAAACCGTTCCTGAACTGGTTCTTCTCCAGTTACACGCTGACCAACCGGCGGCTGATCACCCGGCACGGCATCCTGACCCGGACCGGTCGCGACATCCCGCTGATGCGGATCAACGACGTCTCCTACGAACACGGGCTGATCGACCGAATGCTCGGCTGCGGCACGCTGCAGATCCAGTCGGCCAGCGAGGGCGGTCACGTGGTGCTGCCCGACGTGCCGAACGTCGAGCAGATGCACCTGAAGATGTCCGACCTGCTCTTCGGCGGTCCGGACGGCAAGCCCGGCGACGGCTACCTCGACGACGAGACGCCGCCGGCCCACCAGCGCGTCCGCCCGGCGACCGAGCGACGCCCGGCCGTCGAGCCGGACGCGGAGACGCTGTTCAGCTCCGAGGACCCCGACCGCCGCTGAGCTGCACCCCGAACAGACCGAAGGCCGAAACAGTTTCCTGTTCCGGCCTTCGGACGTCGTCGGGGCGTGCGGTCAGCGCACCGCCGGCAGGTCGCCGGTGGACTCGGCGTCCAGCTCGGCGGGGGAGTGCGGGGCCTTGCCCTGCTGCTCGGCCTCCTCGAGCTCGATCTCCGCGCGGAAGACCCACTTGCGGTAGGACCAGAACCGGAACAGCGTGCCCAGCCCCAGGCCGATCACGTTCGCCGAGATGTTGTCGGCCAGCGCGGTGTGCAGGTCGAGCACGTACCGCGAGAAACCGAGGCAGGCGGCCGCGATCAGCAGGCCGATGCCGTTCAGCACGAAGAACAGCACGTACTCGCGGTGCAGGCCGGAACGCTCCCGGTGCCGCCAGGTCCAGTGCCGGTTGCCCAGGTACGTCGCCACCGTCGCGATCGACACCGAGATGAACTTCGCGGTCACCGGCTTGTCGTGCAGCATGCCGTCACCGTGCGTGCCGAAGACCACCAGCGGGTTGTCGAACACCAGCCAGTTGTAGATCGGCAGGTCGACGACCATGCCGAGCAGACCGACCAGCCCGAACTTGGCCACTTCGTGCACCAGGTGCTCGACCTGGCGGTACAGCGTGGTGACGATCTTCAACGGACCAGTGGACTCTCTGTGAACGACGACAGTGAACGACGACCGGTGAGGGCAGTCTTCACGGTACCCGCCGGGGGGTCACACACGAAAATCCCCGCGAGCCCGACCGGCGGCGGCCCACCCGGGTGCTGTCAGCGCCCGGGTGGGCGGGCACTACGCTCAGATCGTGAAGTTCGAGCGCAAGGACCTCCCGGTCGGCACCCCCGTGGTGGGCATGATCGGCGGCGGTCAGCTGGCCAGGATGACGCAGGAAGCCGCGATCGCGCTGGGCATCCAGCTCCGGGTACTCGCCGAGGGACCGACGGTGTCCGCGGCGCAGGCGGTCGCCGACGCGCCGGTGGGCGACTACCGCGACCCGGCGACGGTCCGGGCCTTCGCCGCCGAGGCCGACGTGGTCACCTTCGACCACGAGCACGTGCCCACCGAGCTGCTCCGCGAGCTGGAGGCCGCCGGCGTCGCCGTCCGGCCGGGCCCGGACGCGCTCGTGCACGCTCAGGACAAGGCGGTGATGCGGCAGCGGCTGGACACCATCGACGCGCCGTCGCCGGCCCACCAGGTGGTCGCCGGCCGGGAGGACGTCGCCGACTTCGCCAAGCGCACCGGCGGCTTCCCGATCATCCTGAAGACCACCCGCGGCGGGTACGACGGCAAGGGCGTCTGGGTGGTCGACGGTCCGGACGACCCCACGGTGGCCCAGGCCTTCGCCGCAGGCGTGCCGATCCTGGCCGAGGAGAAGGTCGACTTCGTCCGCGAGCTGTCCGCCGTGGTCGCGCGCAGCCCGCACGGCCAGGCGGTCGCCTATCCGATCGTCGAGTCGGTCCAGCGGGACGGCATCTGCGTCGAGGTGACCGCGCCCGCGCCCGGGCTCGCGCCGGAGCGGGCGGCGCAGGCCCAGCAGACCGCGCTGCGGATCGCCGGCGAGCTGGGCGTGGTCGGAGTTCTGGCCGTCGAGATGTTCGAGGCCCGGGACGGCCGGCTGCTGGTCAACGAGCTGGCGATGCGGCCGCACAACACCGGCCACTGGTCGATCGAGGGTGCCGTCACCAGCCAGTTCGAGAACCACCTGCGCGCGGTCCTGGACCTGCCGCTGGGATCGCCGGCCGCGCGGGCGCCGTACACGGTGATGGTGAACGTGCTCGGCGGTGACGTCGCGGACATGCACCGCGGGCTGCTGCACTGCCTGGCCCGTGATCCCGGGCTGCGGGTGCACTTCTACGGCAAGTCGGTGAAGCCGGGCCGCAAGGTCGGCCACGTGACCGCCTACGGCGACGACCTCGAGCAGGTCCGCGAGCGCGCGCGGCACGCGGCGGCGTACCTGACCGGCACCATCGACGAGTAGGGGGCTGACCATGACCGTGGGCATCGTGATGGGGTCGGACTCCGACTGGCCGGTGATGAAGGCGGCGGCGGAGGTCTGCGTCGAGTTCGGCGTGCCGTTCGAGGCGGACGTGATCTCCGCGCACCGGATGCCGGTGGAGATGATCGACTACGGCCGGAGCGCGCACGAGCGCGGGCTCAAGGTGCTGATCGCCGGCGCCGGTGGGGCCGCGCACCTGCCGGGCATGCTGGCCGCGGTCACGCCGCTGCCGGTGATCGGGGTGCCGGTGCCGCTGAAGTACCTGGACGGGATGGACTCACTGCTGTCGATCGTGCAGATGCCGGCCGGCGTACCGGTGGCCACGGTGTCGATCGGCAACGCCCGCAATGCCGGCCTGCTCGCGGTCCGGATCCTCGCCGCGCACGACCCGAAGCTGCTCGAGCAGATGACCACTTTCCAGGAGTCGCTGGCCGACCTGGCCCGGGCCAAAGGCGGTACGGTGCGTGACGGCGCGGAAGAGCTGCGTCAAGACTGAGCCGTGACGGTTTTCCACAACTCCGCTGCGGGTAGCCGTGTGATCCCAACCAACGTCGTCTAAGGTCGTCGATCGTGACTCCGCCCGCAGCACCGGACACCGAGCGCATTCCGGTCCGCTACTGGATCTGGCTCTTCGGCGCCGCTGTGTCCCTGCTCGGCGACCTCGCGATCACCTTCGCCATCGGCTGGTCCGCCAGCCAGTACGGCGGCCGGGTGGCCGGGCTGGTGCTGCTGTTCGCGGCGGCGCCCCGGGCGGCCCTGCTGCTGATCGGCGGCGCGATCGGTGACCGCTACGGCGCCCCGCGGGTGCTGCTGGCCAGCTGTACGGCGATGTTCCTGCTCACCGCGACCCTGGTCCCGGTGACGATCGCGGTCGACGAGCCGGTCTGGCTGCTGCTCGGCCTGGCCCTGGTGGTCGGGATGATCGACGCCTTCTTCCTGCCGTCCTCCCGCTCGATGCCCCGGCTCCTGGTGCCGCCGGCGCAGATCCCGCGGGCGATGGCCAGCTTCCAGGTCACCGGGATGGTCTTCGCGGTGATCGGTACGGCGGTCGGCGGCGTACTGGTCGGCTGGGCCGGGCTGACCGCGGCCGCCGGGTTCGACGCGCTGACGTTCGCGGTGATGATCGCCGTGATGGCGGTGCTCAGCAGGTCGATCGACCTGCCGCCGAAAGCGACGACGGGCATGTTCCGCTCGATCGGCGACGGCGTGCGGATGGCGTTCGGGCGCCCGCTGACCCGGACGCTGCTGATCAGCATGACCCTGGCCGCGGGACTGCTGATGCCGATGGACATCCTGCTGCTGCCGTTGCTGGCCCGCGACCACGGGTGGGACGCGGGGACGGCGGCGCTGCTGGTCGCGGCCCGCAGCATCGGGGTCGGCGCGATCGCGCTGCGCATCCTGATGCGCGGCGCGTTCAGCAGGCCCGGCATGGTCGCCGCGGTCGGCCTGCTGTGCGCTTCCGTCGGGCTGCTTGGCTTGTCGATGTTCGAGCCCTTGCCGCTGACTCTCGCGGCGGCGGTGGTGAGCGGTGCCGGGGTCGGCCTGTTCACCGGCCACGTGCTGCCGCTGCTGATGAACTCGGTCGAGCGTGAGTACCAGTCGCGCCTGCAGTCGGTGGTCGTGCTCTGCCAGAACCTGGCCCTCGTGGTGATGAACCCGCTGCTCGGGTCGCTGGCCGATGTCGACGGCATCGGGATCACCGGCGTCTGTCTGGGCATCAGCGTGGCCTCGGCGCTGATCGGCGTGGTGGCGCTGACCCGTCCGGTGATGCGGAACGCCGCGGTCGCCTGACGAGAACCCCGCGCCGTACGGTCGCGGGGTCGCCGTGGGGTCGGATCAGGCCTTGCCGGGGGCGCGGTACTTCCAGCCGGCGGCGCGCCAGCTGGCGGCGTCCAGCAGCAGGCGGGCGTCCAGGATCACCGGGGTCGCCACGATCTCCTTCAGCGCGACCGGGTCGAGCGCGCGGAACTCCGGCCACTCGGTCAGGTGCAGGATCAGGTGGGCGTCGGCGCAGGCCTCGACCGCGGAGTCGGCGTACCGCAGGGTGGGACGGACGCGGCGCGCGTTGTCCATCGCCTCGGGGTCGTAGACGGTGACGGTGGCGCCGTGCAGCTGGATCCGGCCGGCGATGTCGAGCGCCGGCGAGTCGCGGACGTCGTCGGTGCCGGCCTTGAACGCCGCGCCGAGCACGGTCACGTTGCGCCCGACCCACTCGGCGCCGAGCAGCTCGTGGGTGACGTCGACGACGCGCGCCCGCCGCCGGTAGTTGATGTCGTCGACCTCGCGCAGCAGCGTGATCACCTCCTCGACGCCGAGCTCGCCCGCGCGGGCCATGAAGGCGCGCAGGTCCTTCGGCAGGCAGCCACCGCCGTACCCGGGGCCGGCGTTCAGCATGCCGCGGCCGATCCGCTTGTCGAAGCCGAGCGCGTCGGCGAGCTGGGTGACGTCGGCGCCGGTCGCGTCGGCCATCTCCGACAGCGCGTTGATGAACGAGATCTTGGTGGCCAGAAAGGCGTTCGCGCCGCCCTTGACCAGCTCGGCGGTCGGCAGGTTGCAGACCACGACCGGGCAGCCCTCGGCGATCGGGATGGCGAACACCTGCCGCAGCGTCGCCTCCGCCTCGGCGGACTGGACGCCGAAGACCAGGCGGTCCGGGTGCAGCGTGTCGTCGACGCCGTGCGCCTCGCGCAGGAACTCCGGCTGCCAGGCGATCTCCACGCCGATGCCGGCCGGGGACTCGCTGTGGAACCGCTGCTCGACCAGCTTCGACGTACCGACCGGGACGGTGGACCGTCCGACCACCAGGCACGGGCGGGTCAGCAGCGGCGCCAGCATGTCGACGACCGAGTTCACCTGGCCCAGGTCGGCGGCGTCGCTGCCCTCCTGCTGCGGCGTACCGACGCAGATGAAGTAGACGTCGGCCCAGTCGGCGACCTCGCGGTAGTCCTTGGTGAAGCGCAGCCGGCCGGAGTCGACGTGCTTCTTCAGCAGCGGGTCCAGGCCCGGCTCGTACAGCGGGGCCTTGCCGTCGTTGAGCAGCTTGAGCCGGTGCTCGTCGATCTCGACGCCGATCACGTCGAAGCCGAACTCGGCCATTCCCGCGGCGGTGTTGGCGCCGAGGTAGTTGGTGCCGATGACGGCGATCCGCAGCGAGCCGGTGGGCGTGCCTTCAGTCATGCGGGCGACTCTACCGATCCGGCTGACCGGTCGGTGAACGGCTCAGGTCCGGGTGGTGCCCGGGGGTGCGCCGTTCGTCACTTTCCGGTGCCGTGAGGTCCCGGTCGCGGGCGATCCGTCGTACATTCGAACTCGTGAGTAACTCATTCGACCTGTACGCGCTGTCCGAGGAGCACCAGGCGATCCGGGAGGCGGTCCGCGACGTCTGCGACGCCAAGGTGGCCCCGCACGCCGGCGACGTCGACGAGCTGGCCGAGTTCCCGAAGGCGGCGTACGACGCGCTGAAGGCGTCGGACTTCCACGCCCCGCACATCCCGGAGGCCTACGGCGGCGCCGGGGCCGACGCGCTCGCCACGGTGATCGTGATCGAAGAGGTCGCCCGCGCCTGCGCGTCCAGCTCGCTGATCCCGGCGGTGAACAAGCTCGGCTCGCTGCCGCTGCTGCTGTCGGCCTCGGAGCAGGTCAAGCAGCGGTACCTGCCGCCGGTCGCCGCCGGTGACGCGATGTTCTCGTACTGCCTGTCGGAGCCCGAGGCCGGCTCGGACGCGGCGTCGATGAAGACCCGCGCGGTCGCCGACGGTTCGCAGTACGTGCTGAACGGCGTGAAGCGCTGGATCACCAACGCCGGCGTCAGCGACTACTACACGGTCTTCGCGGTGACCGACCCGTCGGCGCGCTCGAAGGGCATCAGCGCGTTCGTGGTGGAGAAGTCCGACGAGGGCGTCTCGTTCGGCGCGCCGGAGAAGAAGCTCGGCATCAAGGGCTCGCCGACCCGCGAGGTGTACTTCGACAACGTGCGCATCCCCGCCGACCGGATGATCGGCGAACCCGGCACCGGCTTCGGCACCGCGATGGCGACGCTCGACCACACCCGGGTGACGATCGCCGCGCAGGCCCTCGGCATCGCCCAGGGCGCGCTCGACTACGCGCTCGGCTACGTCAAGGAGCGCAAGCAGTTCGGCAAGCCGATCGCGGAGTTCCAGGGCCTGCAGTTCATGCTCGCCGACATGGGCATGAAGATCGAGGCCGCCCGCCAGCTCACCTACGCCGCCGCCGCCCGCTCCGAGCGCAACGAGCCCGACCTCACCTACTTCGGCGCCGCCGCCAAGTGCTTCGCCTCCGACGTCGCGATGGCCGTCACCACCGACGCCGTCCAACTCCTCGGCGGCTACGGCTACACCCACGACTACCCGGTCGAACGCATGATGCGCGACGCCAAGATCACCCAGATCTACGAGGGCACCAACCAGGTCCAGCGCATCGTGATGGCCCGCCAGCTGCTGAAGGGCCTGGGCTGACGGCGGAACCGGAGGTCACCCTCTCGCTGTACCCGAACGGCCAACGAGATGGGCCAACGCGTGGATGTTCTCGTGCGAGGTCAACTGACTGTTGGTCAGCACCACAAGGCGTAGATCGTCCTCCGGCCACCAGACGTGCAGGCTGCGGTAAGCGTGGTTGTCGCCGCCGTGGAACCGAGCTGGGCGTCCACCGAACGCGCCGAGTGTCCAGCCATAGCCGTAGGCGTTGTCGCTCCCGGGCACATCTGCCTGCCTGCTGAAAGCCAGGGTCCGGTACTTCTCCGTCAGCACCGCACCGTCTCGAAGCGCGCTGTCCCAACGCACAAGGTCGTCCGCAGTGGACCAGATGTCCCCTGCACCCCGAGCGACAACATCGAGCTCGAAGGATCGCACGGCCGTCCTGCCGTCCTGAGGAACGGCCACCGCCAGTCCTGGTGCCGGTTCGCCGACGAACGAAGCGACCATGCCCGCGGGATCGAACAACCGCTTCTGGACGAAGTCCCGGTACGGCTCTGCGGTGATCTCCTCCACGATGTGTGCGAGAAGCACGTAGCCAGGGCTGGAGTAGGAGAACTGCCCCCGCGGCGTACGGTCGGGAGGCCGGTCAAGGATCAGTCGGGTCATCTCGACGCTCGGACGCTCATACAGATCGATGTCCGGGTAGTCCTCCCAGTGCCCGACGCCTCCGGTGTGCGAGAGCAGTTGATGCATCGTGACCTCCCGCCAGCGGGCCTCAGCCGGACGCAACCAACGGGCCACCGGGTCGCTCAGTGAGGCCAGGCCCCGCTCGATCACCCACAGTGCGGCGGCAGCCGTGAAGTGCTTGCTGATCGAGGCGATCTGGAACGGAGTCATCGCGGTGCACGCGGCCCCGGACGCGGCATCGGCCCACCCCGTGTGCGATCGATGAACCACAGTGCCCGAGCGATCGACGAGGACGCTTCCGTCCGCCACGGTCATGTCCATGGTCCGAGTGTGGCACCGACCATGCCGCCTGCCCTCAGCAACGAAGCGGCCCGCTGTCCCGTCCGTCGTCGCGAAGGCTCGCCCCCGTTGATGACTGCGGCGGGGCCGGAGAAATCACCCCGAGCCCCATGAGCCCGCAGAGCATCGCGGCGGGCTCCACGCCCGATGCCGACAACGCGGCCAGAGCCCAGCGCCGCAGCGACCGCGGTTTCCGTTTCCACGGCGGTCGATGCCTGCCGTCGACCACCTCACCGCTCATCTCCGCGACGGTAGCCACTCGATTCGATCACTCGTCAAGTGAACGGTCAGCGGCACCATAGGCCCTGGACGGCCCTCACTTGGCCGCGGTCTCGACGTCAGTCCCTCCGCCGCCGTACCCGCTCAGGTGATCGTCTGGACGATCAGCTCGTTGCGTGCGGCCCGGCCGAGATCTTCGGTCGTGTGCACGCCGTCCACCAGGTACGCCGTGAGCCGCGACGGCTTGGCGGCCAGGAACTCGGCCCAGCGCACGATCTTCAGGTTCGGATGCCGTTTCTGCGCGTCCGCGATCTGCAGGTTGACCCAGCCGCTGTTGCGCTGGTCGGAGAGCCGGAACGCGTCATAGCTGCTCCCCGTCCGGGCGACCTGGACGTTCACCCAGTAGACCGTCCGGGTCGGACCCACGATGCTCATCGTCCGGTCGATCTGGGCCGCCATCACCGGTGGGTTGAAGATGTCGTTGGACCCGGTGGCCATCAGGATTCGCTGCGGCGTCCCGTAGGTTGCCGCCCAGTCTTCCAGCGCGTCGACGGCGGGCAGTGTCGGCCGGCTGGACCAGTTGTGGACCGCGAGCAGGGTGTTGACATCGTGCAGCCGCTCGGCCAGCGCCCTTCCGTCCCGGACGGAGATGCTGTCGCCGAACAGGTAGATGCCGTTGGCGTCCCGGACCTGGCGGATCGTGGTCGGCGTGGAGATCACGCGCGAAGCGTTCTCCCACGGGCCGAGTGGACCCGAGCCGTAGTCGTCGGCGGCGAGGGCGGTGGAGGTCGAGGCAACCGACGCGACCGTCGCTACGGCACCGGCGGCGAACAGTTGCCGTCTGCTGGGCTTCAAGGATCTCCATGACGTCTGCACCCCCAGACCTTGCCTGACAGGACTCCTGACGGCCAAGGGTCTTTGCACCAACTTGCAATCACCAGGGTTGGACGAAGGGCCGGAAGCCGTCGGCCCCCGGGGAGACCGCTCGGCACGAGGTTCTCGGTCACGCCTCGGCCCTGGCTGCAGCCATGCGGCGCCTGCCCGCACGAGTGAACAAGCTCAGGTCGCAGTACCACGGCGGGCCTTCGACGAGTCGCTCCGGTGACTGCTCGAGCGTGTGCCGCAGCGAAGGCACCAACCGGGTCCAGCGCACCGCCCGCCAACTGCTGAAGGGCGTGGGGGTACTCGCCGGCCGTCGGGTAGGCCCCTGCGGCCTTGTTGGCTTGACCTGGGTGGCGAGCATTTCGATCACCGGCAAGGACGGCCGGATCCAGACCCTGGCGCCGACCGACGAGGTCGCTCGCAGGGGTGATGCGTTGCAGTACGAGCTCGGTGAGGGCCCGTGCCTGGACGTGGTGTTCGAGGAGCCGGTGGTTCAGGTCGATGACGTCGGTACCGATCTGCGCTGGCCCAGGTACGGCCGCGTGCTGCCAAGGAGCTTGGGATCGGGGCGCAGCTGGGGTTTCAGTTCCATGCCGAGCCGCACGCTCGCGGTGCGCTGAACCCGTACTCGACCCGGACCCATGAGATCACCGCCGAGTCACGCCAGATCGGCGCGTTGTTCGCCGATCTGGCTGTCCGCACCTCCCGGACCGCCAACGTGAAACTGCGCGACGTTGCCTCCGGCATCATCGAGGACGCCACCCGGAAAGCCGAGTAGTCCCGCTCGGGCGCCGGCGCCGCTCGCTGGGGGCGGCGTGCCGGTGCGGTAGCGCGTAGACTGAGGGTGGACCGTCGGCTTTTCGGCTCGCCACCCCAGGCGCACCGCCTGCGGTGAACCACCACTGGCTACCCGATCAGCGGTGGCCGTGAGGTAGGCGCCTGATCGGCGACCACGAGGACCCCCACGCGCACCATGTCGAACCCCAACACGTCGACCCCTTCACAGCGATCGCCATCGCCGAAGGAATTCTGGTCGAGCGCTACAGGTTGCCACTGGACCTGGCCCGCGAGCTGCTCAAGTCCCGCGCCGCCGCGCGCGGCCTGCCCCTCGGTGAGGTCGCGAACTGGCTCCTCGCCACCAACACGCTGCCCTGACCAGCCCGCAGATCCACGACGCGGCCGCGCAGGCGCCACCGACGACGGCCGGCCGGGCCGCTTGTCGTCGTGAAGGCGAGAACCTGGGGCTCCCGCAGTCGACTACTTCACGCCGGGGCCGGAGCTATTGGCCACGAGTCGAGGTAGAGGTGAGCGTGGCGGGTTCTCCGCGTACGCTGGTAAGGCTGTCGGCTTCTCGGCGTAGCCGTTCAGGCTCGCAGTCAGCGGTTCAACCAAGGGTTCCGCGCGCTGTGAGGCCCTGGAAGGCCACGGCATGGTCAACGGACCGCTCCCTCACCGCTTCCTGGGCCCGACCGGGACTGACCCTGTGCTGGCGGTCGCCATCGCGCAAGGCATGCAGTCCGAGCGATACCAGGTGGATCACTTCCCGGAGGGCAGTTTCCGGGTGTCGATGAGCTCCTGGGCGACGTCGCGCAGTTTGGTGTTGGTGTCTTGGGAGTAGCGCCGCAGGACCGCGAAGGCCTGGTCGCCGTTGAGGTCGAAGCGTTCCATCAGAATGCCCATTGCTTGCCCGACGAGTTTGCGCGCGTCCACTGCCCGGGCCATCGTTTCTTCTTGCCGTGCGGTCGCGACCGCGACGGAGGCGTGCCGGGCAAGGATGTGCGCGACCGCTTCGTCGTCGGCTGTGAACGCGTCCGGGTGGAGGGTGTAGAGCGACAACACCCCGATGACCTTGTCGCCGGCCTTCATCGGCACGTGCAGCACGCTGCGGATCTTCTCCGCGGTGACTGCGCTCTGCCAGTGCGGCCAGCGGGTCTCGTGCGTGACGTCGGCGATGTAGACGGTGGTCCCGGTGCGCAGTGCTGTCAGCACCGGCCCGTCGGCGGCCTTGATCTGTGCGGTGTAGATCGCTGCGACGACCGGATCGGTGACTGCGCCGATCTCGACCGCGCCGCCGGTCGTTGCTAGCGCGACGCCGGCGTAGGAGCAGTTCTCGGCGTGCAGTGCGAACTGCACCACCGCCTCGACAGTGTCATCGAAGCCGTCGGCATCGTGCAGCTCGAGCGCCAATCGGGCGAAGGCGCCGGCATCCAGCGGCACAGCAGAATCAGAAGAGGTCACCAAAGCTCCCGCGCACGATCAAGGAACCCCCGCTGTCGAGAGCTTCACTACCACATCATGCCCGACCCGGCCGAGAACAGGACCTTTCGTCGCTACGGATTCTTGCGTGAACGGAGCCTGCCGGCCGAAGGGCCCCGGTGCCGAAGCACCGAGGCCCTCAAGGTTGTTGGATTGTCACCATCTACCGGCGAGAGGCCGGTCCTGCTTCGCCGCAGTGCGCCTCGTCAAAGGCTGTCGCTGCGGGGATCGCTGAATGCGTAACCGAAGACCACCTTCCCTTGCGATGGAACTACGGCACCCGCCCGGCGACGTACCGGCACTGGCGGGCGATCCGACGGTGCAATCCCTTCCCTTCTGTGTCGAACATCAACTACTCGGTGCTACTTCAACGACAACAGCACCACGAACTGCGCATCACTGCGGGTACGGAACTGCGTACTGGAACACGAACTGGTACTTCGATCGTCAAGTCCGGAACCCCGCTCAACCACTGGCTCCACAGACTCTGACCTTGGCGTGAAACCCGAGCCCGTTCGCTGATCGGCCCGGCTGAGTCCGCCGTCGTCCTTACTTCGCCAACGTACACACGGACAGGACGGTGACTGTCCACCTCAACTTCGCTGTTCTTCCGTCGTCAACACGAGGAACACTACACACGCCAACCATCAATGTCTAATGTCGCCAGCACAGATATTCGGGCCGAGGGGTAGCAGGTATGGGTCGCCGGCTCACCTCGCCGGTCAGAGAGATTTGCTCCGCTTCTACTTCCCACGCCGGCCCGAACGAGCAGGCCCGCAGAGCCGGTCGGCCGGTAGTGTCCAGGCATGTCACAGTCCGCGCCCGGCAGTCCAGGGCCCAGCGACCCGCGACGGTGGAACGTCCCTCCGCGCCAACATCAGTTTCCCCACCAGGCACCCGGCAACCACTCCTCACGAAAGCGGCTCAGCGTGACCGGCCTCATCGACGGAGGTGTGCTGCTGGCCTTGGCTGCCCTCATCCTGGTGATGCTGGCAGGGCTCTTCGTCCTCGGCGGAGGAGGCGACGCCGAGAGGTTCTCCGTGGTCGCTCGAGGGTTCGTCACAACGAGCGCCACGGTCGGCGTACTCGGACTCGTCAGCCTTGTGTTCGGGCTCATCACGAGAAAGTGACCCCGATGCGATCTCCCCGCGTGGCTCGCCGGTACGGGTAGGTACGGGCAGCGCTGGGTCAGCGACCACCGTGAGCGACTCTCGCCGGGCCAGGGAGGTGACCGCACCGTCATCCTCCGCCAAGGTGACAACGTGCTCGATGAGGTTGCCGATGGCATCGATATCGGCTGCACCACGAAGTCACTGAGCGAGTCGTGAAACAAAACCCGGCGCAGCCGGCTCTTACCTCTCCGACAGCGGTTACCGTCGGAAGGAGGAGCATGGGCGAGCCGGACGGTTACGTCGAGTTCGTGGCGTACCGCGGGACGCAGTTGTTTCGGATGGCGTACCTGCTCACGGGTGAGCGGTACGCCGCCGAGGACCTGGCGCAGATCACGCTGGGCAAGCTGTACAGCGCCTGGTCGAAGGCGCGGCGGGCCGACAACCTCGTGGCCTACTCGCGGACGGTGATGATCCGCAGCTACCTGGCTGCCCGCCACAAGACCCGGCTGGAGCACGTCGGCGAACCGCATCGCGAGCCGGTCGCGCCGGACGCCGACATCTCACTGCGGCTGACGTTGTTCGCCGCGCTTGCGGAGCTGAGCCGCGAGGACCGCGCAGTCGTCGTACTGCGTTACTGGCACGACCTCAGCGTCGAAGACACCGCTGTGCTCGTCAAGGCCAGCCCCGGGGCGGTCCGCAACCGCAGCATGCGCGCGCTGTCGCGGCTGCGTGAGCACCTCGGGAGCGACCTCAGCGAACTGACAGGAGGCCAGCAATGAACTTCGAGACCGAACTCAAGGACCGGCTGCACGCCGGCGTCGACGACACGACCGTCGACATCGACCGCCTGATCGCCGGGGGCCGCGCCACCGGACGCCGCTTCACCCGCCGGCGCCGCCTCGGTCAGGCCCTACTCTCCGCGACCGCCACCGCCGCGGTCGTCGGCGTCGTCCTCAGCGTCGGAACCTCGCCTGGTCCGACGGAACCGTCGTACGCCGGTCCGGCGGCCCCGCCCACTCTGGAGCCGATCACCCCGCAAGCAGCCTGGAAGATCGTGATCGACCACCTGCCGAAAGGCGCCAAGCTGAAGGACGTCCGTGGCGGACACCAGGGCCCGTTGGCGAATCCCGACCTGCTCTGGGCCCGTGCCGTCTACACGGACCGCGGTGGCCCGTCCAACCTCTCGATCGAACTGGACTGGAAGGAGACGTCACTGGCGTGCACCGGCGACAACGCTGTCTGCACGACGGAGAAGCTGCCGGACGGCAAGCGACTGGTCCTGTTCAAGGACACCGGGCCCGACAAGTACAAGCGCTACGAGGCCTGGCTGATGGACAAGGACGGCTGGCTGTTGACCGTCAGGTCCGACAACGCCGAGACCTGGAAAGGCCCGGGCACCCGGCCCGAACCCCCGCTCAGCCTGGCCCAGCTCCGGACCGTCGCCCTCGATCCGCTCTGGCAGCAGCACGTCTCCCCAGACCTCACTGCGGCTGCGGCCAAGCTGTTCACCCCCGACGTCCAACCGGCCGAACCGCCGTACACGTCCCGAACCCCCGACCCGAGCACCTCGGAGACGCCCAGATGATCCCCTCGCTCGTCGCCGTTCTCAGCCTGCTCGCCGCGCCCACCTCCGTGGGGTGGGTGGAGCAGCCGAAACCCGCCGCCGGCTCGACGTTCGACTCGATCAGCTCAGGTGGCGGCGCGCTGTGGGGTGTCGGATCCAGCCGCGAGGACGGCAAGGACTGGGACCGTCCGGTCGCGGCTCGTTGGGAGAACGGCAGGTGGCAGGCGACGGCCCAGCCACGCACGTTCGGCCGGTTGCTCGATGTGGCGGTCCGATCGGCGAACGACGTCTGGGCGGTCGGCAGCTGGGCGGAAGCTGACGGCTCCGGCGGGCCGTTGGTCCAGCACTGGGACGGGACGGACTGGCGCGAGATCGCGCTGCCGAGCCATCCCGACGGCGTCCTGCAATCCGTCGCGGTCGTCGAGGACGAGATCTGGGTGGTCGGCACCGAGGGGGAGCAGTCCACCGTCTTCGTCGAGCGGTACAACGGCAAGAGCTGGCTCCCGCTGACCGACGACGTACTCGGCGTCCCGGGGTACGCCTCGGACATCGCGGTCGTGTCACCGGACGACATCTGGGTCGCGGCGTTCGCGGACGGGATCAAGCACTACGACGGCCACCGCTGGACCAAGGCCGCCCTGCCCGGGACCGCCGGCGCCTTCCTGAACGACTTCGCGGTGGTCGGGCCGAACGACATCTGGGCGGTCGGGCATCGTGAGGATCCGGTCTACTACCGGACGCCGGTCGCGTATCACTTCGACGGGAAGCGTTGGTCCGAGGTGCGCACGCCGCAGCAGACGGGCCAACCGCTGGCCGTCGAGGTGCTGAACGGCAAACCGTTCGTCGTCGGGGACGGGTGGCCGGACAGCACCGCGCTGCGCTGGACACCGGCCGGTTTCGTGGACGTGCCGACTCCCGCGAAGGCGTCGGTGCTGCTCGGCGCGGCCGTGCACGACGGCCGGTTCTGGGCGCTCGGTCGGCAGGAGAGCAAGCTCGAAGGCCTCGACGACACCTACCTGGCCGAGCACTCCGGCGAGTAGCCCGAGGCCGGCGGGCGGATTCAGCCTCGGGTGAGTGCCAGCGCGCCCGTACCGCGGGGAGGTAGCGCCAGCGGGATCGCGGTGTCGGGACCGGGCGTCAGTTGCTCCAGTCGTTCGCCGAGATAGGTGGCGGCGAACGCGCTCGTCCAGTCGAAGAACGGCCGGACCTGGCACTCGACCGGCTCGTCGGCGAACGACTGGAGGCGGATCAGCACGGTGTTGTCGTCCGGTGAGGTCAGGCCCACGACGCGGATTCGGGGGTCGCCGACTTCCAGCAGGGGTTGGGCTGCCGGGGCGGGCCCCGGTTCACCGGTGACCCGGAGAGCGCGCAGGGGGCGGCTCTCTGCTGCGGCGAGGCGCATCCCGAGTTCGGCCGGCGCGGTTCCCGGCGCGGGCGGGCCGAAGGTGAGGGAGTAGCGGAACTCCTGGTCGAAGGCCTGCTCACTGGGGAAGTTGGTGTCCCAGATGTTGTTGTGGGCCCAGGAGTAGATGGTGCCGGGCTCGTCGGTCGTCATCGACGACGGGTACGGCACGTACGGGATGCTGATGCGGCCGAGCTGGACCAAGGGCGCGTCATGGGTGGCCCAGGCGACGGTTCCGTCGGCGTCGTCCAGGGTCACCCACCGCCGGACTGCTCGCAGGTGGGTCGCGGAGCCAGGAACCGCCGGAAGGTCGGTCCCCAGCACACCGCCCGTGGTCTCGGTGCGGATGCGAGGACTGTCCGTCGCGAACGGGAACGCGAAGAACGCGCTCTCCTTGACCAGCGTCGAGGGCTTCACCACCCGGTTCACGATGTCGACCCGGGCGATTCCGCGCGGCAGTGTGACGGTGGTGCGCAGCTTGCTGGTGCCGGCCGGCACGCATTCGTACACGAGCGTCTCGCCGATCGCCGTGGACTCGCGGGCGACCATCGCCGCGGGCGGAGCCTCCCACCGACCGGCCAGCAGGTGCATCGAGTCGTCCGCCACGGTTTTGCTCGACTGGTGGTTGAAACCGCCGGCCGTCGCGTACTGGTCGTAGACGTAACCGTTGAAGCCGAAGGCGGAGGACTGCGCGACGAGTTCGCGACCGGTGCCCTTGTCAACGATCGAGCTGATGCGGGCGCGGGCGAGATCGACCTGGACGACGAGGAACTCGTTCTCCAGGACCGTGGACGTCGTTGCGTCGAGCCCGTACGTCGGCTCGGCCGGGTCGTCGGCCGGCCGGACGTCCAGCCGGACAACGCTCATCGCCGGGATGTCCGCGACGATGCACTGCACGAATCGGCCGGCCATCCGGTGCAGCGGGTTGACCTGGGCTCGCTCGACGAACGGAATCACCTCGTCGGTCCGGCTGTCGACGAGCTGCACCCGCTGGCCGAGCCTGATGACGCTGTCGGCCAGGAACAACTCCACCCGGTCGGTCCGGCTCCAGCTCGTGGTGTTCACCACCGCGTACGAGGCGAGCGCGTCCGCGCCGCGTGGTACGCGCTCGGCCAGCCGGGCGCGGGCCCGATCGAGCAGTACGTCGGCCCGGTCGTGCGCGTCGACGGCCTGGCTGTACTTCCAGATCCACTGGCGTTCGCCGGACTGGTGGGCCACGCAGCCGTGGGTCCACGGGTCGCCGGCGCCCCAGGTGTGTTCGTTGAACAGTGAGATCTTGTCGTAGACCGCGGGCGCCTCCTCGGTGTCCTCGTGCACGCCGTCCGCGCCCAGGATTCCGCTCAGCGTGCTGAGCGTCTGGGCGTCGGCGAGCGTCGACTGGGCCTGCCGGTTCAACGCCATCGGGACGACTCCGGCACCGACCCCGTCGACCCACCAGTCGGTCCAGTCGCCCTCGAACGTCTCCAGGGAGTCCCCGAGCCGGTCCTCGGCGTCGCGGAAGAAGTCCTCGTGCCGGGACAGCCGCATCCGCGGGTAGGCCCAGGTCTCGTTCCACTGCCGTACGGTCTCCGCGGCGACGTAGCGCGGCGGGCCGTTGTCGGCGAAGGTGCCCAGTACGCGCAGGTGCAGGATGTCCCAGGGGTACGGGTCCCGGTCGAACTGCGCGTCGAGGATCGGGTAGCCCGGGATGCCCTTGCCTGCATGGGGATAGGGGTTCGCGGACAGTGAGCTCAGGTACGCCGGGAGCAACTCGTCCACGCGCGCGTACGACTCGTCGAAACCGATGATCGAGCCTTCCATGTACGCCAGGCCGTGCGGGGTGTCGGTGCGCCACACCAGCACGCTGCGGCCGTCCGAGGCACGCCACCTGAACAGCCGCGGCAGGTTGGCTCCGCCGACCAGGTGTGGCACCGCGCGGCCGGCCCAGTTGTGCGCCACCGACAGGTAGTCGATGCCGTTCGCAACGAGTACGTCGGGCAGACCGACCACCTGGCCCGGGACGTCGGTCTGCATCGCGGTCACGATCGGCAGCCCGTACCGCCGGCTCACCGCGCGGGCGGGCCGGAGCAGCTCGTGCAGCTCGTCGGTGGAACAAGTCTCGGTGTGCAGGTTGAACGGCATCGCGGTGAGTTCCAGGCGGCCTTCGCGCACGCGGTCGACGAACTCCTCGACCTGGCGGGGGGTCCGAGCGGCCGCCCACTGCTCGAACGACGACAACCCTTCCACCGACCAGCGGAACCGCGCTTCCTCGGGCCAGCTGTCCGTGGTGCGGGCGAGGTCGAGGCAGGCGTCGAGGTACGACCGGCCTTCGGCCAGGACGGTGCCCTGCGGGTCGGTGTAGCCGATGTCGAGGTGCGAGTGCTGCACGAGGTGCAGCGTCCAGCGTCGCTGCGGCCGGAGCCGGACGGCGAACTCCACGCCCGGCGCGACCTCCGGAAACTCGATCGTGACCGTGGTGTCCTCGTCGACCGCCGGCAGCAGCAGCCGCACGGTGCCGGCCGGAGCGGCTTCGACCACGCACGGCACCTGGGTGCCGCCCTCGGTGCGCGCCGTGGCGGTCCGCGGCGGGCGGTCGCCGGCGAGCTCGACCCGGACCGCCTGGAGCAGGCCGCCGGATCCGTCGGCCCGGAACAGCGGCTCCAGCCAGAACCGGAGCGTGCCACCGCCCGCGCCGTGCGCCGTCTCCGCCGTGCGATCGATCAATCCGGTCCGGGCGATCGTGCTGTCCCACCAGGAGGATCGAGTCGAACCTGTCATGTCGCTGGCTCACTCTCAGACGTAGGGTCGAGTTGGTCGAAGGTACCGCTAACAACCGTGCACTCACAACATCGCTGCGCGATATCGACCGGACTTCGTTGCCTGTCAGGCGCCAGGTCTGCCGGACCGGCCAAACCTCCGGTAAGGTACCGGTACCACGTCCGTGCTCCAGATAGTTGGCCATGACCTCTGACAAGCCTTTCCGCCCGCCTGCCGATGGTGTCGTGTACGGCGCCTTGGACGTCGGTGGCACCCATGTGACCGGTGCGCTGATCGCCTTCGACCAGCGGCAGCCGGTGGTCCGTTCCGTGACACGGGTCTCGCTTCAGCCGGACGGCACGGCCGAGCATCTGCTGTCGACCATCGCGTCTTGCGCGGACTCCCTGGCCGGCCGTTCCGGGATGGACTGGGCAGTCGCCGTCCCGGGCCCCTTCGATCACGAGCGCGGCGTGGCGCAGTACCGGTCCGTCGGCAAGTTCGACGCCCTGTACGGCGTGGACCTGCGCGGCGAGCTGTCCGCGCGGATGCAGGCCCGGCCGGGTTCGCTCACGTTCGTGAACGACGCCGAGGCGTTCCTGATCGGCGAGTGGAGCCACGGAGCGGCGTCCGGGCACGTGCGCGTCGTCGGGATCACCTTGGGTACCGGCGTCGGCAGTGCCTTTCTTGCCGACGGCACCATCGTCGCCGACGGTCCGCTGGTCCCGCCGGAGGGCCGCGCGGATCTGCTGCAGCACGACGGCCGGCCGCTCGAGGACACTGTCAGCCGGCGGGCGATCATCGCGCGCTACCGCGAGCGGACCGGACAACTGCTGGATGTCCGCGACATCGCGGCGCGGGCGCGCGGCGGCGAGGCTGTCGCACAGACCCTGCTGGACGGGACCTTCCGGGCGCTGGGCCAGGCGCTGGATCCGTGGCTGCTCCGCTTCGCGCCGACCCTCGTCGTGGTCGGCGGCTCGATGACCGGGTCGTGGGACCTGCTCGAACCGGCGATCAGTTCCGGGCTCACCGGCCGGTACGCCGCGTCCGGCGTACTGGCTCGTGCCGCGCACCCGGACAGTGCCGCGTTGGTCGGAGCTGTCCAGCAGGTGCGTCGTACAGAACGCCTAGAGTGACCCGCATGCCCCGCAGGCGAGCAGTGGACGGCTCGGCGCCCACCATGCGCGACGTCGCGTCGCTGGCCGAGGTGAGCCCGATGACGGTGTCGCGGGTCCTCCAGGACCACCCGAACGTGTCGGCCGAGAACCGCCGGCGTGTGCTCGCGGCGGTCAAGCAGCTGGGCTACCGCCGCAACGACCTGGCGCGGGTGCTGAGCCAGGGCCGGCGGCTGGGTGCGGTCGGCCTGATCGTCACCAATCTGGCGAACCCGTTCTACGCCCGGCTGGCGCTGGGCATCGAGTCGGTCGTCACCCGCGACGGCATCCGGGTGATGGTGACCAACAGCGACGAGGATCCCGACCGGGAGCGGGCCGCGGTCGGCGACTTCGTCTCGCGGCAGGTCGACGGCATCATCATCGTGCCCGCCGGGTCGAACCACGAGTACCTGGTGGACGACGTCCCCGAGCGCACGCCGATCGCGATGGTCGCACGGCCGCCGACGGGCGTCGAGGCCGACTGTGTCCTGGTCGACGACTTCGGTGGCGCCTACGAAGCGACTCGGCGGCTCATTCTGCACGGCCGCACCCGGATCGGGTTCGTCGGGAACCCGCCCTCGGTCTACACCGGCTCGGAACGCTTCCGCGGGTACTGCGCCGCGCTGGAAGCCGCCGGTGTGCCGTTGCGGGACAGCTACGTCAAGCGCGCCCGCGACATCGCTTCGGCGGAGCGAGCCTTGGCCGAACTGCTCGCCCTGCCGGAGCCGCCTGACGCCGTCTTCTGCACGAACAACCGCAACACGCTCGGTGCGTACCGGGCCGTGCACCGAGTGTCCGCCGAGGTCGTCCTCGCCGGCTTCGACGACTTCGAGCTGTCCGACATGCTCAGCGTGCCGACGCTCATCGTCGACTACGACGCCGACGAGCTGGGCCGCCGGGCCGCTCAACTCCTGCTGGAGCGGCTGCAACCGGGGGATCGGCGCTATACAGGGCCGATGCGACGGGCCGTCGTACCGACCACCGTTGTGGAGCACGGTTTCGGCTGAGGGCCGCCGGCAACCACCGCGACGACTCCGAGTCGGTGGACGGAGTCATCGCGGCGGCCGACGTGGTCAGGCGGCGAACTTGTAGTCGCTCGGCCGCCAGGCCAGCAGAGCGAAGATCTGGATGGCTGCCGACTGGTGCAGCGTCTGGGGGCGCAGGGCGGGATCGGGTGCTCCACCACCGGAGTGCTGGAAGCGGAACAGCCCGGTGCTCTCATCGCGGTTCGACTGCCAGATCCGCTCGGCGTACGACGTCATGACGTCGCGGTAGCTCTGCGAGGGCTTGATCGACTCGAGCAGCAGCAGGTTGGCGAACAGGATCGCGTTGAAGATGGCCGGCTGGTTGTAGAGCCGGTCGTTCCGGGTCCAGTACGCCATCGCGGCTTCGGCGTCCTGGACCGCCTTGCTCAGATCCGCCTTGTTCCTGGTCGATCGGTAGAGCAGCGCCGCCGCGCCGATCATCGATCCCGAGTTGTAGGTCCACAGCGTCTCCTCGACGGTCTCGTCGAGGCGGATGCCGTTCGCGTACAGGCCCGGCCCGCGACCGAGGGCTTCGCGCACCCAGTCGTAGGTCCGGCGCGCCCACTCGAGGTAGCGCTGGTCACCGGTCGCCTCGTAGAGATGCGCCGCGAGCTCCGAGGCCAGGCTGGTGACGTTGGCGGCTCCCCGGTACGGATTCCAGGAAGCAGCGACCCAGTGCATTCCACCGGGGACCGGGCGGTTGGGGTCGGTGTCCCAGGCCTTGACGACGAAGTCGAACACCCTCGCCGCCAGCCTCAGCATCTCCCGGTCCCCGGACAGCCGGTAGCGGCGTACGAACTCCAGGCCGATGACGGCGTTGTCGTCGTAGAAGGGATCGCCTCGGGTGCCCAGCGGCTCCGGCGGGTAGGAGTCGTAGGCGCCGCGGGGAGCGTCCCAGTACAGCTCCAGCGCCTTGAAGCGCCGCTTCACGTCGTCGTCGTAGCGCCTGCCGGCCGGCGGCAACTGGTTCACGTCGATGGTGGCCGCGGTGGCTTCGCGGAGGGGCCAGACGTAGGAGTACGGGTTCTCCCCGGTCAAGGTGGGGTGGTTCTCCTTGTACAGGCCGGTGTCCGGCAGGTACAGGTAGCGCTGCAGGGCGGTGTAGCTGACCAGAGCGCGGTCGGCCCACTTGCTCTTGCCGGGGGCGGCCGTGGCCGACTGGACTCCGGTGGGCAACAGGGCGGCCAGGCTCAGGCCGCCGAGGCCGGCGGTGAATGCGCGGCGCGACAGTGCGGAACGTTCCGGATGCATGCCTCACTCCTTCATGGTTGGTTTGTCAGCTCTTCGAGCCGGACAGTGCGATTCCTTCGACGATCTGCCGTTGGGCGATGACGAAAACGATCAGCAGGGGAGCGGCGGCCAGGGTCGCCGCGGCCATCAGGCCGGTCCAGTCGCTGGAGTACGTGCCCTTGAACTGGTTGACGACCAGCGGCAGCGTGAACAAGCTGTCGGAGTTCAGGAAGATCAGTGGGTGGAAGAAGCTGTTCCACTGGCCGAGGAACGTGAAGATGCCCAGAGCGACCATCGGCGTGCGCAGCAGCGGCAGGATGACGGTCAGGAAGATCCTGGCCCGGCCGGCGCCGTCGATCGCCGCGGCTTCCTCGAGCTCGATCGGGATACCCCGGACGTACTGGCGCAGCAGGAAGACGCCGAACGCGTTGAACAGCGACGCCGGCACGATCAGCGCCAGGTGGGTGTCGATCCAGTTCAGCCGGCCGAGAATGAGGTAGAGCGGGATCACGGTCAGCTGGACCGGCACCATCAAGGTCGCCAGGAACACCATGAACAGCGGACCCCGTCCGGTGAACCGGATCCGCGCGAAGGCGTAGGCCGCCATCGCCGCGGTGAAGACCGACACCACGACCACGATCACCGCGATGTACAGGCTGTTGACGAAACCTCTGACGAAGTCAGCGGCCTCCAGTGCGTTGCGGTAGTTCTCCGGCTGCCAGACCTTCGGCAGCAGCTTCGGGGGCTGGATGAAGATCTCCTCCAGCGGCTTGAACGAGCTCAGCACCATCCAGGCGAAGGGCAGCGCCATCACGACGGCGCCCGCCAGCAGGAACAGGTGCAGCAGGACGCGCGTCCAGCGCAGCCGGGGCCGCTCGGCCTGGTGCTTCGGCTGAGCCGTGCCGGTGGCTTCGAGGTGGTCCAGTTCTGACGTGGTCATTCGGTGTAGTGAACCCATCTCTTCTGGGCCAGGAGTTGCAGGCCGGTCAGCGCCAGCAGGGCGGCGAACAGGAAGACGGCGATCGCGGACCCGAGGCCGAAGTCGAACTCGACGAAGGCCTTCTGGTAGATCTCGTACACCACCGTCCGGGACGACGCGGGCGCGTTGGCGCCCATGAAGACGTAGATGTAGTCGAAGATCTGGAACGACCCGATCACCGAGGTGACCGACAGGAACAGGATCGTTGGTGACAGCAGCGGGATCGTGATCCGGCGCATCTTCTGCCACTCCGAGGCGCCGTCGATGTCGGCGGCCTCGAGCAGCGTGCGCGGGACGTTCTCCAAACCGGCCATCATCATCACGATCTGGTAGCCCAGACCTTGCCAGATCCCGACCAGGGCGAAGGCCGGGATCACGAAACGGGCGTCCTGCAACCAGTCCGGAGCCGGCATCCCGACGCGTCGCAGCAGCGCGTTGAGCGGGCCGATCTCGGGGTTGAACAGCCACAACCAGATCGCCGCCACGGCCACCGTCGAGGTGACGACCGGAGCGAAGTAGAACGTGCGGTAGAACGACTTGCGCTTCACCTTTTGCAGCAGGTACGCGACAACGAACGCCGAGACCATCGTTCCGGGCACCGACAGGACCGTGTACCAGATCGTGTTCTTGGCCGAGGTGCGCAGCTGTGGATCCTGCAGCACGGTGCCGAAGTTGGACAGGCCCGCCCAGGACCGGGCGCCGAAGCCGTCCCAGTGCGACACGCTGAGGACCACGGCGAACACCAGTGGCCCGAGCATGAACACGAGCAGGCCGATCAGCTGCGGCGCCAGGAACAGGTAGCCGGCCAGGTTGTCCCGGCGCCGTCGCTGCCCGCTGCCCGGCCGGGCGGGTTTGTCCGCTCCCGACCGTGGCGGCGTTCGGGTCGGACGTCGTACGGTCGTGGTCATCGGATCATCCGTTCAGGAGATTCGCCAGCTTCGTGCTGAACGACTTCGGCGACTCGGCCTTGGACTTCAGCAGGGTGTCCATCACCAGCGGGAAGTCGGTGTTCTTCTTCGCGTTGCGGGCCATCGCGTTCGGCAGCGCGTACCCGTTCTTGGCGATCTCGAGGAACCACTTGCCGTGCGGCGGGTCGTTGTTCTCGGTGACGATGTCTTCCAGTCCGGACAGGACGGGCACCGCGTTCCCGCCGCCGGCCAGCCGGGCCCGCACGCCGTCGGGGCTGACGAAGTACCCCGCGAACGCCTCGGCCGCTTCCTTGCTGCTCGCCTTGGCGTTGACGGCCATCGCCGCGGTGTAGACGGCCACCGGCATCACCGTCTTGCCGTCCTCCGACGGGTAGGGAGCGATGTCGTACTCGACACTGCCGCCGAGCTTCTTCAGGTTCGGCAGCAGCCAGCGGCCGTAGCCCGGAACCGTGGCCAGCTGACCGCCGTAGAACAAGGCGTCGACGCCCTGTCCCTTCGGCAACGATCCGCCGTACGTGATGGTGCCGGCCCGCATCTGGTCGAAGAGCCACTCGATCGCACGCTGGGCCTTCGGGTCTGTGTCGAAGACAGCCTTGCCGGCGTCGTCGAAGGCCGTGCCGCCCAGCGAAGTCACCCAGCTGAACAGCTGGCCCCAGCTGGCTTCGAACACCATGCCCCGTTTGCCGGTCGCCTTGACCTTGCTGAGCAGATCGGTCACCGCGTCGAGGTTCCAGGCGCCGGCCTCGAAGGCGGTGGCCGGGTCCTGGGTGACGCCGGCTGCCGACAGCAACTTCTTGTTGAACCAGAACACCGAGGGGTTGCAGTCGACCGGCAGGCCGTACACACCCTTGCCGTCGGCTCCCTTCGCCCAGGCCACCAGTCCGGGGAAGAAGTCGGCGAACTTCACCGGCGCGTCGGCCGAGGACAGGTACGGCTCGAGATCCACGACCTGGTTGGTCTCGACGAACTTGTTGAGCCACGACGGGTCGGCGTAGAAGGCATCCGGCGCCTTGCCGCCCTGCAGCTGGGTGAGCATCTTGGCCAGATAGTCACCGGTGACGGTCTGGTAGGTCGTCTTGACGTCGGTCTTCTGCTGGTAGTCGGCGGAATACTTCTTCAGCAGACCGACTTCACCAGGGGTCGCGACCCAGCTGGCCCAGGTGACCGCACCGGTGGCCTTGCCGTTGCCGCCTCCGCCGGCCGGTCCGCCGCTGCTCCCGCCGCCGCAGGCCGACAACAGCGTGCCGGACGCCGCCACGCTGAGGCTCGCCAGCGCTGCCGAGCTCAGAAAGCTGCGCCGCGACACCGTCCGCTCGACGGCGTCTTTGGGGTTCTTCATCCGTTCCTCCTTGATGGGCGAAGCAGTACGAGTGCTGCGGCCGACGTTCTGGTAACGTTAACAGCCCGCTTCGATCAAGGGAATAGAGAGTTCAGATGCTCGCTTCGGCACCAGGTCGTTACGACAAGCAACCGACCGTCCGGGTCCCAGGTCAGCACCGGGTCTTCACCGGTGACCAGGCCTGGGCCGAGGTCGACCGGCACGCCCGCAACGGTGGGCGCCGGACACCGGTGATCGTGGTGGACACCTACCCGGGCACGGACCTCGCGCAGCTGATGGCCGTCGTCCGCGCCGCGCTGCCGGAGTACGTCGTGATCAACGTCGAGGACGCCGCGGCCAAGCCCATCGAGGACATCGACACCCTGATCAAGGCGAACCTCACCAACGACCGGGTGTTCGGCGTGATGAGCCACCACAGCCTGGACCAGTTCTACGACGCGGACCGGCTGGCCTCGCTCGCGGACCGGGTGCTGGACTCGACCCAGCCGACGGTGCTGATCGGCTGGGGCGCTGCGCTTGTCCCGTTGCAGCGGTCCACGCTCGTGCTGGCGGACATGGCGCGCTGGGAGATCCAGCAACGGCAACGACGCGGTGCGCCGAACTGGCGGTGCGCCAACGGCGACGAGGACAACCTGCGCAAGGTCAAGCGGGGATTCTTCGTGGAGTGGCGGGTCGCGGACCGGCACAAGCGTGCGCTGTTCCCGTCCATCGACTACGTCCTGGACACCAACCGCTCGACGAGTGAGGCGAAACTGATCACGGCCGAGGCGTTCCACCTCGGCATGCAGGCCGCCGTCAGTACGCCGTTCCGGGTGGTGCCGTTCTTCGACCCGGGCGTGTGGGGCGGCCACTGGATGCAGGAGAAGTTCGAGCTGGACTCCGACGCCGACAACTACGCGTGGTGCTTCGACTGTGTTCCGGAGGAGAACAGCGTACTGCTCGACTTCGACGGACAGATCGTGGAACTGCCGTCGATCGACGTGGTGTTCCTGCGGCCCCGCGAGCTGCTCGGTGAGCTGGTGCACGCGCGGTTCGGCGCCGAGTTCCCGATCCGCTTCGACTTCCTCGACACCATGGGGGGCGGCAACCTGTCACTGCAGGTCCATCCGCTGACCGACTACATCACCAACACCTTCGGCATGCACTACACCCAGGACGAGAGTTACTACCTGCTCGACGCGGCCGACGACGCCGTGGTGTACCTGGGGCTGAAGACCGGCATCGACCCGGCCGAGATGACCAGGACGCTGGAATCGGCCTCGCGTGGCGAGATCAGCTTTGCGGTCGAGCAGTTCGTCAACGCGTTCCCGGCCGGCAAGCACGACCACTTCTCGATCCCGGCCGGCACCGTGCACTGCTCCGGCGCGAACTCCGTGGTGCTGGAGATCTCGGCGACGCCGTACCTGTTCACCTTCAAGATGTGGGACTGGGACCGGGTCGGGCTGGACGGAGTGCCGCGCCCGGTCCACCTCGACCATGCCCGGCGCAACATCCAGTGGGACCGCGACACCAAGTGGACCCAGGAGAATCTGGTCGGTCAGGTGGAGCAGCTCGCGAGCGGACCCGGCTGGGTGGAGGAGAGAACCGGGCTGCACACGCTGGAGTTCATCGAGGTCCGGCGCCACTGGTTCACCGACGCGGTCGAGCACGACACTTGCGGCACGGTCAACGTGCTCAACCTCGTCGAAGGGCCGGAAGCAGTGGTCGAGAGCCTCGACGGCGGCTTCGAGCCGTTCGTGGTCCACTACGCCGAGACGTTCATCGTCCCGGCCGCCGTCGGCCGGTACCGTGTCCGGCCGCACGGCGCCGGGGTCGGGAAGCGGCTGGGCACGGTGAAAGCGTTCGTCCGTGGTACCGAGATGTCCTGAGGGCCCTTGATACCGTGAGCGGAGCATCCGGCGGCCGGTGGTCGATCTGGAAGCTCGGGGCTTGTGGCTGTAAGGAGTGCGCTGGTGAACCCTGGACCCTCCCGACCGAAGGCGGCACCGACCGTACGGGAGGTCGCCGAGCTTGCCGGGGTCAGTCCGATGACTGTCTCCCGCACGCTGTCCGGGGGCAAGAACGTGCGCCGCGAGGTGCAGCAACGCGTCATGGACGCCGTCGCCACCTTGGGGTACCACCGCAACGAGAACGCCCGCAGCATCCGGCCCGGCCATCGCTCGGACCTGATCGGGGTCGCGATCACCAACCTCGCCAACCCGTACTACGGGCACTTCGCGCTGGGCGTCGAGGAGGTGGCGGCGCAGCACGGTCGCCGGATGCTGCTCGGCAACACCGGTGAGGACGTCGCCCGGGAGAAACAGCTCGTCTCGGACTTCGTCGGCCGCCAGGTAGAGGGGCTGATCGTCGTACCGACCGGAGGCGCGGCCGACCACTTGAAGGGGACGCGGCTGGGGGACATCCCGCTGGTCCTGGCGTCGCGAACGGTGCGCGGGCTGAAGGCGGACACCGTGCTCATCGACGACGTCAACGGGGCCTACGAGAGCACCAAACGGATTCTGGAAGCCGGGCACACCAGAATCGGTTTCCTGGGCAACGTCATCTCGGTCGCCACCGCGAGCCGGCGGTACGAGGGCTTCTGCCAGGCCCTCGCCGAGTTCGGCATCGAGTCCGACCCGGACCTGGTCACCCGAGGTCAGCAGGACGCCGCCGCCGCCCGCAAGGCGATGGAGGCGCTGCTGGCGCTCGACGATCCGCCCACCGCGGTGTTCAGCACCAACAACCGCAACACGATCGGTGCGCTCGAAGCCATCGGGCAACGCCGCCTTCGTGACCCCAAGCTGTCGCCGCCCACCCTCATCGCCTTCGACGACGTGGAGCTGGCCCACCTGATGCAGGTTCCACTGCTGGTCGTCTCCCACGACCCCAGGGAACTCGGCGCCCAGGCCGCGCGGATGCTGTTCGAACGGCTCGACCATCCCGAGCGCGCCAAGCGCGCACGCCTGATCGAGCTCCCGGTCGTCGTCGGCGACATCCTCAACCAGCACCGCGCCAAGCGCCGACGAGCCGCTGGTGCTCGGCCTCTTCCTTGAGGACCACCTTGAGGCAGCGGACGCCCCGGGGTACCGGCCCCTGACCCGCAGGTGCCCGAGGACACCGACCTGGCCGTACCGGATCGCGTCGGACGAGTGCGATGCTGTGGGCGTGGAGTACGTGTCCAGAGTGCCCCGACCGCCGCTGGACGGGCTGATCGACGACCTCTACTACCTGGAGGGTGCGCGGCCGTACGCCCGGCTGATGCTGCCGCCGGTGCCGGGGGCGTTGCTCATCGTCAACCTCGGGGAGCCGTTCCACATCCGTGCCGGCGCCGACGTCGAGACGGCCGAGTACGCCGACGGCTGCGTGGTCACCATGCCCACCCGCGCGCTGGAGTTCGGCTACCCAGTCCGGACCCGGTCCGTCGGCGTGCACTTCAAGCCGTGGGGGCCGGCACCGTTCCTGCCGATGCCCGCGGCCGAGCTGTGTGACCGTCCGGTGACGGTAGAGCAGGTGTGGGGCCGGCCCGCCGTCGCTGAGCTAAGAGACCGGCTGGCCGCAGCGGACGGACCACACGAGATGCTGACGCTGCTCGAGAAGGAGCTGATGCGACGGCTGTGCGAGACCCCCGGGTTGGGGCTGGTTCGCCAGACGAGCACCGTCATCGCGGCGGCCGGCGGGGCGGTGGCGATCGGCGACCTGAGCGCGGCAGCCGGTGTCAGCAGCACTCATCTGGCTCAGCGGTTCAAGGAGTTCGTCGGCGTCACGCCGAAGCGGCTGGCCCGCACCCACCGCTTCGCCGCCACCGTGTTCGCGATCGATCCCGCCGGACCGATCGACTGGGGTGCCCTCGCCGCCGGCGCCGGCTACTTCGACCAGGCCCACTTCGGCCACGAGTTCCGGGCGTTCACCGGGCTCACGCCGACCCGGTACGTCGAAGTCCGGCGGCGATTTCTGCGCGAGCATCCCGGCCACGTGCTGGACAGCTGGCCGCTGCCGGCCGATTGATTTCTTACAAGAGCGACAGCTGACGACACGCCAGTATGGGGACTCCCCCAAACAGAGGAGAGTCCCGTGGGCAAGGTGGTCATGTACAGCTCGGTGTCGGTGGACGGCTTCGTCGCGGACAGCAACGATCAGCCCGGACCGCTGTTCGACTGGTTGTCCAGCGGTGACGTCCCGTTGGACGAGAGCGGCGAGCTGAAGGTGTCGCAGGTGTCCTACGACTACACCCGGGCGTACTGGGACCAGATCGGGGTGACACTCGTCGGCCGTCACGTCTTCGACCTGACGGGCGGCTGGGACGGGAAGCCTCCGGGTGGAATCGACCACGTGGTCGTCGTGACGCACCGACCGCCGCCCGAGGGCTGGGACTCCGCGGCGCCGTTTCACTTCGTCGACGGCGTCGAGGCAGCCATGGCGACGGCGCAGCAGCTTGCGGGTGACCGCGTGGTCGAGGTCGCCGCCGGCGACGTCGGTGGCCAGGTGCTTGCCGCGGGCCTGGTCGACGAGGTACGCATGGACGTCGTACCGGTCGTGCTCGGGTCCGGCAAGCGCTACTTCGGGTCGGTCGACGCGCAGCACCTGTTGGAGGATCCCGACGTGGTGAGTCAGGGCCACCGGGTGCTTCACCTGCGCTACCGGGTACGCCGTTGACCGATGTGATCAGGTACGCGAAGAAGTCCGCGCACTATGCGCCTGACCGTCACGGACGGAACCCTTGTTGTCGACGCCCACGGGGTGACCGCCGAGCCCGGCCCTACTGCGGTGCCTGGAAGCCGCCGATCCTTGGCTCGAGCAGTTCGGCCAGTCGTAGCGGGGTGCGGTCCTCGAACGTCGGGCCGATGAGCTGCACTCCGACCGGCAGGCCGTCGGGGGACAGGCCCGCCGGTACGGCGGTGGCGGGCAGGCCGGGCATGGTGGCCAGACCGGCCCAGACGAGTTGGTCGAAGAACGGGTACTCGACGCCGTCGATGTCGATCCGGCGTTCCAGCAGATCGGGGTTGGGGTCGTGCGGGAACGCGGGCGTCGGCGTGATCGGGCACACCACGGCGTCGAACTCGGCGAAGAGCTGCCGCCAGCCGTGGCGGTGCAGCTCCCGGCGGCTGTTCGCTTCCATCCAGTCGCGGTGGCTGAACACCATCCCGCGCAGCCGCGCCGCGTCGAGGCTTCGGTCGTCGGCGCTCAGTCCAGCGGCGCGGGCCTGCAGTTGCTCGTACGCTTCGATGGGAAAACGCGCGACAGAGCCCGAGACCAGCAACTGCAGGTAGAGCGTCCCTGCTTCGGCCAGGTCGGGTAGCAGGGGACTGTGCCGTACGACGTGAGCGCCGCCGTCGACGAGGGCGTCGGCCACCCGGTTCACGCCGGCCCGGACAGCGGCCCCGGTCGGGATGAGCGGATGCTCGTCGAGGACCAGGACCCGGAAGTCGCTCAGCCGCTGGTGGCGTGCGGGCGGCAAGCTCAGGTCGTACGCCACGCCGAGCGTCAGCGGGTCCGGCCCGGCCATGACGTCGAGCAGGAGCGTGAGGTCGCGGGCGGTGCGCGCCATCGGACCGACGACGGCGAGGTCGAGCTCGACCGGCAAGGCCGGTCCGGGCGGCGCGACCATACCGCGCGGCGCCACCAGCCCGAGGGTCGGCTTGTGCGCGTACACACCACAGAAATGCGCGGGCGTGCGCAACGAACCGCCGATGTCGGAGCCGATGGACAACGCGCCGAAGCCGGCCGCCAGGGCCGCCGCCGATCCGCCGGAGGAGCCGCCCGGCGTACGGGCGTGATTCCACGGGTTGTTGGTCGTGCCGTAGATCTCGTTGAAGCTCTGCAGATCCTGCAACCCCAACGGCACATTGGTCTTACCGAGCAGCACCGCGCCGGCGGCCCGGAGCCGCGACACCTGGACCGCGTCCTCGGCCGGCACATGGGCCCGGTACTGCGGCATGCCCCACGTCGTGGGCAGCCCGGCGATGTCGTACGACTCCTTGACCGTCACCGGAACACCCAGCAGTGGACGGTCCTCGCCACCGGCCCGCGCCGCATCGGCCGAGCGCGCCGCGGCCCGCGCACGGTCGAAGTCCGGTACGCAGATCGCGTTGATCACTTCGTCCTCGCGTTCGATCCGGGTGATCGCCTGCTCGGTCAGTTCCACCGACGTCACTTCACCGGCGCGCAGGGCAACTAGGAGTTGTTCGGCCGTTCGAAGATTCCATTCCATGCGTCGGACCGTATTGGCCCCTCGGCGAGGCCATAAAATGCCGATTTGCACCAGCACCACCGCCCCCGATCACACCTCGTCGTCGGCGTCCTTCTCGTGGCGGGCCCGGGCGGCTTCGATGGCGGGGACGTGTTGTTCGGCCCAGAGCCGTACGGCGCGGAGCGGGACGAGCAGGGAGCGTCCCAGTGGGGTCAGGGCGTACTCGACGTGCGGCGGGTTTTCGGCGTACTCGTGCCGGCTGATCAGGCCGTCGGCTTCCAGGGAGCGCAGGGTCTCGGTCAGGACCTTCGGGGTGATGCCCTGGATGTGGGCTTTGAGGTCGGTGAAGCGGCGAGGGCCGTCGTCGAGGGCGTTGACGACGAACACGGTCCAGCGGGCGCCGATGCGGTGCAGCACGGTTCGGCTCGGACAGGTCGCCGCCATCACGTTGTAGGCCTTGCCCATGGGTGCTCCCAGTTCCGTTGTAGATACCGGTATCAAATCCATACCGTGAGGATCCGATCCTACGAGAGGGAGTGACGAGAAATGGAACGGATCCTGGTCATCGGTGGTGCACGGGCGCTGGGGGCAGCGGTCGCGCGGCGAGCGGTGAACGACGGCTACGAGGTGGTGATCGGCGCACGTGATCCGGCGGCCGCCGAGGGGCCGGCGGCCGAGATCGACGCGACGGCACTGCGTATCGATCTGCAGGACGAGACGACGATCGCCGCCGCGGCCAGGCAACTCGCGGACGGCGTCGACCACATCGTGACGACCGGTTCGGCGCCGCACGACGTACGGGCTGTCGCACTGGATCACGACAAGCTGCTGACTGCGTTCACGGCGAAGGTGATCGGACCGCTGCTGGTCGCCAAGCACTTCGCGCCGCTGCTGCGACCGAACGGGTCGGTCGTGTTGTTCTCGGGAGTCGTCGGATGGCGGCCCGGCCCCGGCTCGCTGGTCAAGGGGGTGACCAACGGCGCGGTCGAGTACGTCGCCCGCCATCTCGCGGCGGACCTCGCCCCGGTGCGGGTCAACGCCATCTCGCCCGGTGTCGTCGACTCGGGTGCTTGGGACCGGTTGGGCGACGGCAAGGCAGGCTTGCTGAGCAGGAGCGCCGCCGGAACGCTGGTCGGACGGTACGGCGAGTCCGACGACGTCGTCGACGCGGTGATGTGGCTACTCCGCGCGGGCTTCGTCTCCGGCGAGACGATCCACCTCGAGGGCGGCGCCCGCCACAAGTTCTCCTGACCTCCCGCGAGCCCGTCGGCTGCTGAGCACCTCCGCGCCGCAAGTGCCCTGGGAGGTCGCTCGCTGTCAGGTGCTCGGCAACCCCGCGGGGACCTGCGGACCCTGTTAGGTATGACCATGACATCGAGGCGGCCGGACAAGCCGCCTCCTGCCGTGCCGCCGGGGCCGTCCGACCACGAGTTGTGGGACGCCCTGCGCCGCTGCGAGCCGGCCGCCCTGGGAGAACTGTTCAGCCGGTACTCCGGGGTCGTGCACGCGTACGCCGTACGTCATACCGGCTCCTACGGGTCCGCGGACGACGCGGTGCAGGCGACCTTCATCACGGCGTGGCGGCAGTTCAGCCGGTCGGATCCTGGGCCGTTGCTCCAGGACAGCGCGCGAGCGTGGTTGCTGACGATTGCGCGCAACGAACTCCGCAACACCACCCGGGCCAAGCGGCGGCTGGCGCAGTTCGTGAGTCGACAGCCGCTGCCGCTGCACCACCCGGACCACGCGGACACCGTCGCCGCCAGGCTCGACTCGGAGCGGCACATCCAGGCCGTGCGAACTGCCTTGAAACGACTCCCGGCGCACGAGCGGGAGACGGTCGAACTCGTCTACTGGGCGGAGCTGCCGCTCGCCGAGGCTGCCGCGGTCCTGGGGGTCGCCGAGGGGACCGTCAAGGCGCGGCTCTCCCGCGCCCGGCGCCGGCTGCCTGCTCTGCTCGACCACACCGGACCGGAGGAGGCCCGATGAACCTCAGTACCCCACCGCCGGTCGAAGAACTCGACCGGGACTACGCGGACCAGCTCCGCGCCGAACTGGTGAAGAACGCCCGGCGCGGCCAGCGCAAGGGTTCCGTCTGGGCACCGGTGATCGCCGCAGCCTGCGGAATCGCCGTCATCACCACCGGCGTGGTCGTCCTCGCCCAGCCGGACGACAGGCCAGGCCCTTCGGCGGCCACCCCGTCGACCTCCTCCCCGAGCCCTGCCAAAGTACAGAAGGTGCCTGCCGGCAGTTCGCCGCGGGTGTCGCTCGACCTGGGCCCGGCCTCCGCCGCCGACGCCAAGGAAGCCGCCCGGAAGTGCCTTGCGCACCGCGGGGGCCACAACGGCGCACCGAACTCGGCTCAGCCGGCCGACGCCGAGACGGCGACGGTGCATCAGGCACGCTGGCTGAAGGTGCTGCCCGGTGAACACGGCAAGCTGCGACCGGCGAGAGACAGGATGCTCGCGCAGACCCTGACCACCCGGGAGGGCGTCTGGGCCCTGTGTCTGGACTCGGACCTTTACCAGGTGTTCGACCCGGCCAGGGCAGGGATCCCGTTCGAGCAGAGCGTGTCTCTCAACGCAGCCGAGCCGATCAACGGTCAGTGGACGATCGCGGAGGTTCCGCACGGCCGGTCCACCGTGCTCTTCGCCGACTTCAGCTTCGTCACCATGCCCGACGTGGCGCGGGTCGAGGTGAGGATCCGGTGGACGGGCGGCGCCTCACCCTGGTACGGCGTACCGGTGGTGGCGGGCGGCGGCTACGTGGCCGCGTCGCAACCGGGCGCGGTCCACCGACGCGGGCAGATGGAGATCGACTTCCGTACCTTCGACAAAGCCGGCCGGCAGACCTTCGCCGGCGTCGAGTACGGGTAGCCGACCTGCCGGTCGGACCACTCTGGGGGTGGTCCGACCGGCGACTTCGGCTGCGGAGGGGTCAGCCGAGGCCGCCGCCCGTGCGCGATGTGAAAGGACCGGGCCGGAGAAGGCCGGACGGGCCAGTTCACGCCCTGTGTCGTTCGATCCGCCGTGGTGAGCACCACGGCCGCCACGCGAAGCAGGCCGGTTTCACTGCTCGAACAGCATCGCCGTGGTGCCGGCGTCGACGAAGAGCTCGACTCCGGTGATCGACCGGGCCTCCGGCGAGAGCAGGAAGGCAACGGCGTTGCCGATGTCGGTCGGCTCGATCGCGGCCGGCAGCATCTGCTTGGTCCCGACGAAGTCGGCGAGCAGATGTTCGTTGCCCGGGGCCTCGACCGCGCCGGGGTGCACGATATTGCACCGGATGTTCTGCCTGCCGTAGTCCCGCGCGATGCCCCGGGTCAGCGCGGCGAGCGCCGCCTTGGTCGCGGCGTACAAGGTGAACGTCTCGGCGGCTCCCGCCGCGTGCACGGAGCCGATGTTCACGATGCTGCCGCCGCCGGTGGCCAGCATGACCGGCACCACCTCCCGGATGCAGGTCCACGGCCCGCGGTAGTTGATCGCGTGCAGCCGATCGAACTCCTCCGGCGTCGCCGCCGCGCCCGGCTTGCGCAGCCCCACCCCCGCGCTGTTGACCAAGGCATCGATCCGCCCGTACGCGTCCGCGGTCGCCGCCACGACGTTCCGCACCGAGCCGGCATCGGTGACGTCCAGGCTCATCTCTACCGCGGTAGCTCCTGCTGCCCGCAGCTCCTCGGCCACCGCCTTCGCCGCACCGAGGTCCTGATCCGCAACCACCACGGTCCACCCCTTGGCCGCCAGCACCCGGCAGATCCCCCCACCGATCCGCGCCCCGCCCCCACCCGTGACAAGACAAACCCGCATCCCCGTACACCCTCCGTCGTCGTCGATGGTCGCCCCGATTCCATCAGACCGACGATCTCGTGCCTTCGGACGCCGGCACTGGGCATGCAGTGGCACCCACTGACCAGGACGCCGTCGGGACCTGGGAGCACCCCTCGAATGCGGTCGTGTATGCGCTGGACAGCCCACTTGCACGTTGATGCAAAGCGGTCGCTTCCGCGTTGACTTCGTTGCACCGTCCTCGTTGACTTTGCCGCAACATCGCTCGGGGGAGCGAATGCTGGGGGTGGCGCCGTGCGCCGTCGGATGCGGTTTTCCCTTTTCTGCTGGAGCGCTGCGGTCTGTCTGGCGCTGGTCGCGGGAGTGTTGCAGGCGGTGTCGTTGCCGTCGACGTTGCCATCGGCGAGAGCGGCGACCGCGGTGAGCGTCGCGGTGCCCCGGCTGTTGTACGGCAACGGCGCAGCTCTGTCGTGGTCGCGGTACCAGCCGAGTGCCGAGGCCCCGTTCGCGGGCTACGAGGTGCATCGGGGTACTTCTGCGGCGTTCTCCCCGTCCGCAGCCACTCTGGTGACGCGGATCGGGGACATCGCGACGACGGCGTTCACCGACGATTCGGCGCCGACCGCGGCGGCGGGAAGCACCATCTACTGGTACCGGGTGGTCGCGGGTGGGGCGGCGTCGACTCCGGTTGAGGCCGCGTTGCCACCGCGGGGCCGTGGCAGGCTGCTGGTGCGGATGGATGCCTCTGACGCGGCGACGTACCTGACCTACGGGCAAGGTGGTTCGCCATGCGGGACCGACTACACGATGGGCGGCTACGGCACCCTGGATCTGGGTGTCGGGCCGAACCACTACGTGAACCGGTCTTTGCTCAAGCTTGATTTGGCTGCTGTTCCGGCGAAGGCGAAGGTCACCTGGGCGACGCTGGACATGTACTACCCGGCGACCACGTCCACGGACAGCGGCGTGCGACTGCACCGGGTGCTACAGCCGTGGGTAGAGGGCACTGGCGCCAGCAGTTGTGGCGGCGCAGCGTCGGGAGCCAGCTGGGGTGAGGCGCAACCGGGCGTCGCTTGGCGCAAGTCGGGTGCGCCGGTCCTGGGCGGCGCGTTCGACGCTACCGCGGCCGTGACGCTGCCGGTGAAGAGCCGCAGTACCGCCGGTTCCGACCGGTTCCAACTGCTGTCCTTGATTCAGAGTTGGGTAGACGGTACGCCGAACCATGGCTTCCTGCTGAAACAGGCAACCGAGCCGACCACCTACACGGCACCGGGCTCGCGGATGAGCTACTACTCCGACCAGAGCACACTGGCGGACAAGCGGCCGTTCCTGCAGTTGGAGTGGGAGGAGCCGAGCCGGGTCGCGGTGACGACGGCGCGGGTGACGTCACCGGCTGACGGTTCGGTGGTGCGAGGCAAGACCTGGCTGACCGCCGATGCGTCGTCGCCCCGCGGGGTGAAGAAGGTGCGGTTCTCGGTCGGCGGCACGACCGTGGGTGAGGACGAGTCCGCGCCGTACGCGGTGGAATGGGACAGCACTGCCGGCGCCGCCGGTAGCCAGGTCGTGACGGCGACTGCCGTGTCGTCGGCGGATGAGGCGGTGACCAGCGCCGGGCGGTCCGTCCGGGTGGACAACTCACCTCCACCGACCGGTGTGGCGGTGACGACTCCGTCGGCCTCGAGCACGGTCCGCGGCACGGTCGCCGTGACGGCATCGGCGACCGACGATGTCTCGGTGAGCCGGGTCGACTTCATGGTCGACGGGGTGCTGGTCGGGTCTGATGCGGCGGCGCCGTACTCGTTCGCGTGGAACACGACCGCGCCGTTGAGTCAGGCGTTCGACGGCGAGCACAAACTGACGGTGGTGGCGACCGACTCGGGCGGGCAGACCACAACATCTGCCGAGGTTGCGGTGACCGTGGACAACAACACCGCCGGGCCGTACAAGGCGTCGTTCTCCCTCAACGGGTACGGCGCATCGACGGAACCGTTCGAGCTCCCCCCGATGATCGACACCGACAGCGTCGAGGAGACCACCTCGAGCGGCACGGGTGATATCGGCGGCGGTACCGGCATAGGCGGCAAGGGCGACCTGGCAGCACCGCCGAGTTGTGACGTCTCGTGCACCAGTCCGGCCGCTGTGGCCGGGTCCGACGCCGAGGCAACGGCGGTGGTCGCGGGCGATCCGGTGTCCCCGCACGCCTTCCAGCTCGATGTTGCCGTCCGCAACGACTCGTCCGTCGCTTGGAAGAACAGTACGACCGGTACGGGGCTGCAGTTGTGGTACCGCTGGTACACCGAGGATGGTGTGGTGGTCTTCGAGGGGCCGGGCTCGGACTACTTCCCAGCGACGTTGAACCCCGGGGCGACGAAGACGATCCCGATGACGATCGAGCCGCCGCCCGGCGTGAACGCGGCGCAGCGGACCCGGTTGCGGCTGCGGATGGACGTCTACGACTCGGCGACCGGCCGGTGGTTCGCACAAGGTGGCAGCAAGCCGGTGGACAATCCGGTGATCGTGAACAAGGCGCTGTCCAAGCAGCTCGGGTTCGAGCGGTTCTGGCACTACGAACAGCTCGCGCTGGGGACCGGCGCCTCGGCGTACGGTAATGTGGCTAATGGCAACTTGTTGTGGCGCTGGTCGCCGTGGGCGACGCCCGGTCGCGGCATCGCGTCGCTGGTGGATCTGTCCTACAACTCGCTGGAGGAACACTCCGACTCTCCTGCGGGCAACAACGTGTCGCTGAACATCTCCGGCCTCGTCCGGTTCGGATCCCGGCTCGACATCCACCCGAACAAGGCCGATCAGTTGAACGGCAAGGCGAAGCGGTACGTCCGGTTCGTGGACGGTGACGGCACGCTGCACGAGTTCACCGGCACGGTCAACGCGGACAGCACGGTCACGTGGACCGAGCCCGCCGGAGTCAACCTGTACCTGCGTTCGACCGGCTCGACCGATCCGAAACGCTACTGGGCGCTGACTCGCCCGGACCGGTCGACGTACTACTTCGACGCCGACGGCTATCCCCGGCTGGTGGAGGACACCAACGGCAACGTGCTGGAGTTCGAGCTCGTCGACACCCCCTCCGGTGACGACCCTGGCGGTCCGAAGAAGCGAGTGGTCAAGATCTGGGACGCCGCCCGTCGCTCCTACGCCGTCGACTACTGGGACAAGGGAGAGGCGAAACCGGGCCGGATCCGCGGCAAGGTACAGACGATCTCCGACCACTCGGGGTCGGTGCTCGCCTTCGACTACTACAACGACGGCAACCTCCGGCGCCTGACCCAGAAGGGCGGTGTCTCGGGCCAGGGCGTGGCGGTCGCCGATCGCTCCTTCGTGTTCACCTACACAGATTCCAACGGCGATCAGCCGGCCATCCCGTTGGCCGCCGACCGCGTCGATCCGAACCCGGCGACGAACAACCAGTCGGTGAAGGTCTACTCGATCCGCGATCCCCGCGACAAGGAAAGCACCTTCAGCTACTGGGGACCGACACCGGACCCGAAGAACCGCTGGAAGCTGAAGTCGTGGACCGACCGGGCCGGCAAGGCCACTGCCTTCACCTACGACTGGCAATCACGAATCACCACCGTCAACGCCCCAGCCGCGCGAGACACCGACTACCACCTCGACACCGCCGGGCGGGTGACCAGCTTGATCGATCCGGCCGAGCGGACCACCTCCCTGGTCTGGTCGACCGACAACAAGGTCACCCAGGTGACCCACCCCAGCACCAGGACCGAGAAGTTCACCTACGACCACAACGGCTATCTCACCTCGGACACCAATGAGGCGGGCGAGACCTCCCGCCTGACCTACGAGCACCGCAAGCTCGACGTCCGTGACACCGTCGGTCACTGGTCGGTGCTCAAGACCCGCGAGCTCCCCGAAGGCGTGGCCAGCGCCACGGCCGGCGACCACACCTGGACCTTCGGCGCCGATGCCGACGGCAACATCACGAGCGTGAAGGATCCCGACGGCTTCGCCAGTACGTACGCCTACAACTTGCGCGGAAGCCCGGACGCCGGGACTGTGAAGACCCGGACCAGGCCCGGCGGTGGGGTGACCGGCTACGAGTACCACCCATCCGGGCTGCCCACCAAGGTGACCGATCCGGTCGGCAACGTCACCAGCTACGGCTACGACACCGACTCCCAGGTGGTCGCGGTCCAGGACGGTGAACATCAAAGCCCTCGGGCCGGCCTGCAACCTCGCGCTTACCAGCAGACCTTCGATCTGGACGAGTTCGGCCGGGTAGCCCGGCACAGCCAGCCGAAGTCCACCACCACCGAGGAGAACCGGCTGGTCTGGAGCACCACCACCTTCGACGCAGGCGACAACGCCACGGCCACCACCGTCCCGGCGTACGCCGGGATCGAGGGACCACCGGACGCGGCCCGCACTGTGCAGTCGTACGACCCGATGGATCGGCCGGTGCTGTCCACGAGTCCGGACACGTCGGTCGATCCGGCGGGCGAACGGACCGCGACCACGTATGACGATGCGGGCCGGCCGATCACCCAGGTCTCGGCGAAGGGCGTACGGTCGGCGACGGACGGCGACTACCAGTCGGTGACGAGCTACGACGTGCTCGACCGGATCGTGCGCGTCGCCGCGTACGGCGCCTCGGCGACCGACGTGCGCTACAGCCACCAGTGCTACAACGCGGCCGACGACGTGGTCAGCTCCACCGCGCCCCGAGCCGGTCTGGCCACGATCGACTGTGCGGCCACAATGACTCCGCACACCACCCGCTACACCTACGACAACGCGCACCGCGTCACCGTCGTGACCGATCCCGCCGGAAGGCAGCAGCGTTCGACGTACGACAAGAACGGCCGGACCACGACCGCCGAGAAAGACATCGACGCCAACGCCACGCCGAAACGGGTCCAGCGCACCGAACTCACCTACAACGGGCGAGGCCTCGCCACGCAAACCGTTGAGACCTTCTCCGGCGCCACCGGCCGCAAGCTGACCAGCCGCTACGGCTACGACGCAGACGGCAACACCGTCGCCGTCTACTCACCCCGAGCCGTCGACACCGACGCCAACGCCGGCCTGAGCACCGACCCGGCAACCGCCAAGTACACCACCCGGCACGATTACGACCCGGCCGGCCGCCGTCTCAAGACCACCCTCCCGTACGACGACCGCGACGGCACCGAACGCCAGTACGTGCACGCTGCCTACGACAAGAACAGCCGCGTGACCTGGACCTCGCTGCCGACCACCAACGCCGATCCCGCCCACGTCACCGACGCCGCCAAGACGCAACAGTCATACTTCGACCCCGGCTGGATCCGAACGCTCGGCAAGAACGTCAACCCCGTCCTGCACTTCGACCACAACGCCCTCGGCCTGCAGACCATCCGAACCCCGGCCAAGCGATCCGCCCCGGGCGAACTGGATGTCGCTCAGCAGATGCGCTGGGACTACTTCGTCGACGGGCAGAAGAAGTCGATGACCGACCGCGACGGCAACAGCGCCACCTGGACCTACGACGAGCACAACCAGGTCACCGGCTCCTACGACCCGACCGGAGTTCACGGCGCCGATGACAAAGCCGTCGACGCGCAGGCGACGTACACCGGCTTCGGCGAGGTCGCCAAGTCGCGTCACCGCAAGCAGGGCGCCACCGCGTGGACCTTCTCGTCGTTCACCTACAACGAGCACGGCCTGCCCACCACCCGGCTGGAGAACGGCGAGGAGGACACCGCCGGCACGCAGACCAAAGCGCCCAAGCGGGTCCGCCTCAGCTACGACTCAGCCGATCAACTCGTCGAGCAGATCGACGACGGAACTTCGCTGACGGCTTGCAAGGGCGACACCCGCACCATCTCGACGTACTGGGACAACGGCTGGGAAAGGACCCGCGACCAGTGGCGCGCTGCCACCGGCTGCAGCGTTGACGTGACGTCGTGGAAGAAGCGCCAGACCACTTCGTGGACCCACTTCGACAACGGCAAGCTCGCCTCGATGTCGACCAAGAACGGCGCGGGAGCGGTCACCGAGTCCCATGACCTCGGCTACTTCGAAGGCACCCGGTACGAGGACGGTCACCGCGTCACCGACACGTTCGTGCTGAAGCGGGCGGCCGACCGTGCCACCGCCACCAACTGCATCCCCGGATCGCCCTGCACCGCCGACTACGACTACGACGCCCGCGGCAAGGTGCTGCGCCACCAGAAACAGGCCGGCAAGGTCGCCACCTACGCACTCGACCAGCCGACCCAGCTCATCGGAGACACCTCCATCCGAGCCGGCAACGTCACCACCGAGACCAACAACGCCGTCACCACCACCCGCCGCTACGAGGCCAACCAGCTCAAGGAGTCCAGCGCCACCGGCACCGAAACCCTCAAGACCTGGTACGACTCCCTCGGCAACACCGACTGCGTCACCACCAGCACAGGTGACGCCTCGAAGTGCAACGGACCGAAGAACCGCCCCGACGCGAGCGTCCGCGCCGAGTACACCTATGACCCCCTCGAACGACTTCTCGCCCAAGCCACCTACGCCTCCACCGGTGGCGCACCCACCGACTCCAGCGAGTACATCTACGACGCCGTCGACCGGCTGATCGAGCAAACCGAGGACCATGCCGGCACCACCCACGACCGCAAGACCGCGTTCAGCCACTTGGGCCTCAGCAACCAGCCGACCCGCGAGGTCCAAACCGGCGGCACCGACCCACGCACCAAGACCTACGCCTACAACGCCGTCGGCCAACGCACGTCGATGACCGACCAAGCCACCGGCTCCCTCGACGACACCCAGACCTCCTACACCTACGGCACCGACGTCCACGGCTCGGTCACCCAACTGCTCGACGAAAACGGCGGCATCAAGGCCAGCTACGGCTACGACGCCTACGGCCGCCAAGACACCAAAGACACCGACACCACCGGCCTCAGCAGCGGCGACCTCGAAGACCTCAAACCTTTCAACCCCTACCGCTACGCCGGCAAACGCCTCGACTCCGGCACCGCCGGCACCGGCCGCGACGCCACCACCCTCGACATGGGAGCACGCCGCTACAGCCTCGACACCACCCGTTTCCTCCAACAAGACATGTACTCCGACGCCCTGGGCGACCTCGGCCTCTCGCTGGACCCGTTGAGCCAGAACCGGTACGCGCTGGCCGGCGGCAACCCGGTGTCCAACGTCGAGATCGACGGCCACATCAACATGGCCGAAGGCGGCGGAGGCGGCACCACCTCCGGCGGCACCACCACCACGTCCACCAGCACCGAAACCACCAGCGAAAGCTCCGGGGGCGGCGGCGATGATGACGGCGGCACGCTCAACAAGGTCGGCGACTGGTTCAAGGGTGGCGCCGACAAGGTCGACTCCGCGTTGGACCAGCTCGACGCCAAGACCGTCGAGAACCCCGACTGGAAGCTCCAAGGGCTCTACGAGAGCTGGAAGAAGCTTGAGGAGAAGGCGGAGCCACTGACCGGTGCCACCGACATCCACACCTGTGGAACCGAGGGCGGCCTTCAGAACTGCGGTTGGGCTGCCGCCGCAATCGTCCCCGGCGGCAAGGCCCTCAAGGGAACCAAGGCACTGCGCGGGGCGGACACGGTCGACCAAGGTGAACGGGTCTTGTTCGGTCAGGCCCGAATCAGTCCGCGCTTCTCCCCGCAGGGGCACGTTCCGCAGCTGCGAGGACGACACATCGAGGACGTGGCAGATGACCTGTCGAGTGGCAGGCTGTCACCCAGTGTGTTCAATATCGAGGCATGGCGCGAAGGTGGCCAGCTGGTGTCGAAGAACAACCGCGGCTTGGCCGCACTGAGCCTTGCGGGGATGCGACCTCAGGTCGGGCTGAACCTTACAATTGTCTCGCGAAATAAGATCGAGAACAGTGTGTTGGCTAGACTGAACCAGCCTAGTGTGTTTGGTGAAACGCTGCCGTCGCCGAGGATCGGTGTGACACGGAGCCAGACCGATTTGAGGCTGGTGTCCCCATTCGAAATCCACATACCGTAAGAGGCGAGCTGTGACATATCGGCCGGTTTCGGGTGAAGGGCTGCGGACGCGGTGGGACGACGAGCCGTCGGTGGTGGTCCGCAATCGTCGCGACGGTTTCGGCTCGCTCGAGTTGTCGTGGGCCACGCAGCCGGTGGAGCAAGGCTGGGTGGCGAGCCGTACCCGCGTTGTCTTCGACGACGTCGTGGAATACCGGTGGAAGTACTTCGACGTGGATGACGACCAAGCGGCCGAGGGGGGACTCGAGCTGGGAGAGCTCGAGGGCTCGGATCGGCTGGCAGCTCTGGCGGCCCAAGGCTTCGATCGGGAGTTGCGGCACTTCCTGATCTCGTTCGACGAGCACGGCATCTACGAGGTGATCTGCCGCAGCATCGACATACATCACCAACCACGACGACGTGCAACACCGGCAGACGACACGGACGAGGGCTGGTCAGACAGTTTTTACCCCTGCAGTTGCTCATGCCTGTTCGATGGACGGGCTTTGTTGTTCACCGTTGATTCCGCGAGCGGCCGGCTGCAGTTGGAGTGCAAGGGCTGCGGGCGTACCTACGACACGCCGGCCGATCTCAGCCGCGTACACCCCGCGCAACCGGACAGCGCCTCGTCAAGTCGGCCGGCCTCGCTGGATGAGATCCGGAGCGCGGGCTGGGCCCGGTTCCTGCCGCTCGATGACGAAGGACACGCCCAGCCGACCTGAGCGGGCCGAATGCAGTAATGGTCCCTTCTCCCCGGCCGACCCATCCGCCGGCGAAGCACTCCTGCACCCCGTTCGAACCTTCAACGAGTTCAAGCAACCCTACGCGGACGACGCAGCCGCACAACGCTACGACCGCGCCGTCGGACGAGGCCTGTTCGACGCCGCAACACTCGGTACCGGCGGCATCGGCGCCCTCGGCAAGGCCGGCAAACTCGGCACCCGCACGCCAGATCGCTCACCCGACGGCAGTTGCAGCTTCACCGGCGACACCAAAGTCCTCATGGCCGACGGCAGCACCAAACCCATCTCCGAAATCGTTGTCGGCGACGAAGTTCTCGCCACCGATCCCGAGACCGGAGAAACCTCAGCCCGTCAAGTCACCCACACCTGGGCTCACCTCGACATCGTGCTCGACCTCGAGATCACGGCCGATGACGACAGCGACGGTGCCGGCGACATCATCGCCACCACAGAAGACCACCCCTTCTGGAACGCCACCGACCACCAGTACCAACGCGCCGACCACCTCGACGCCGGCGACAAACTACTCACCGCGAGCGGCCGTAACACGACGGTCCGAGGCCTACGACCGCACAGCCAACGGCACACCACCGCTCACAATCTGACCGTCGCCGGCCCGCACACCTACTACGTCGTCGCCGTCGGCACACCCGTGCTCGTCCACAACACTTGCCCTCTCCGATCGGCATCTGAGGCAGCATTCAAGGCGGCGGATGATCCGGCGAGCATCTTCGTCAAGGACAAACACCTGTCGTCCTTCGGAGGTCGCTACTCGAAGTTCGCGACCACAGACAAGGCTGAGGCCCAGTCGTGGATCGCCGAAGGGCTTCGATCTGACCGCGCGAGCTTCAGGCCGAACGGATTGGACGGCACCTTCAAGGTGGAGGTCGATATGCAGAGAACCATCGGAACGAAGGGGCAGACTGGTCTCCGGGCCATCGTGAGCGACGACGGCAGAGTAATCAATGCATTCCCCTTCGAGGTGAGATAGTTGATACGGATGGTTCACCACGATGTCAGCGCCAGGGATCTGCAGGGCCAAACGCTTGCAGATTACCTGGTGAACATCGAGGCAGATTTCGAGATCATCGATGGACGCCAGGAGGTTTATTCAGAACCATCCTTTCCGGTGGCGGAACTGGCGCGCGAGCTAGCTCGTTGGGCCGCTCCGGGCGGGTCGCCACCGTCGCCCTTCCAGTTCTCGTCTTTGTCTTTCGAGAACCCGGGCGCCGTCACGATCACTCCCAGCTCGTCCGGTTGGGTGATCTCGTCTGCCTTCACGCCGGACAGGCAAAGTTCTCCGGTCTCCTGGGCTGAGGTTGCGGCATGTATCCACGAGTTCGTCGACAGCGTGAAGGTGGCCGTCGCTCAACTCGGAATCGATCCAGAACGGGTGCTGTCTTGAGGACAGCTGCCCCAGCCGCCGTGAACCCCATCCGCGATCCAAAAGAGGGTGGAAAGCAGTTGGCGGCACCGGAAGACCTCCGTCTCTACTCCGCGTGGTTGGTGTACGACATGCCGACGGCCGAGAGCGGGCGAACGGCCGACCACCGCACAAGGGACTGGTTCGGCCTCCGGGAGCAACTGGCAGCCGAGCACTAAGCCGCTCGTCCCGCAGGGCTCGTGGCTCGCAACACGAATGCCAGCAATGTTGCAGAGCCGGGTGGCCAGCTTGTGCTAGCCACCATCGGCCGCGGCCAGGAATCTTAAGAGGCCGTGGCCGAATGGCGTCACGACCCGCCAGGACGAAACGCTGAAACGTGAGGCGCCTACTGCGATGCAGCCGCTCTGGACGAGTGTGGCGAGAAGGTAATCCAGTCCCTCTGCGAGGAGTGGGAGCGCATCGCGCACATGCTCCGTTGCCCACTCCTGCGGTGCACCCGCAGGTCTTGCCGATGGCTGGTCCTGGGGTTGGCACCTTCAGCCATGTGTCGAAGGACTCGGACATGTGCCAGCTCGAACTCGCGCATGCCTGCAACGAACAGGCGATCAACGTCGATCCGAGCCTCGTCTCGTACTCCGTCCGCAAGCAATCTGGCCAGCGCGACGCCCTTTTCGTCGTCGGCATCCATCGGCGGCACCAGCGACAACGAAGCGCCCCGCATCTCCGAAACCGTCGACTGCTCACCGCGAGCGGTCGTAAAGCGACGGTCGCAGGCCTACGAATCCACACGCAGCGACACACCACCGCCCACAACCTCACCATCACCGGTCCCCACACATACTATGTACTCGCCGGCTTCGTCCCCGTCCTGGTGCACAATTCCTGTAGCGTGTTCGGCAGGAAACTCGACAATATCGCCACGCATCTAACAGAGCGTGATTTGTCGGCGGCTCGGCGCGAACTAAATGGTGAAGTAGTCGCTCGGAAGCCCGACGGAACACCGTGGAACCATTTGCATGAGGTACGAGCTGCACAGAACGGACTCTTGAACGTAATCGAGCAGGCTCGTCGCCGGCTTTCGGATCCACGGCTCGACGCCGAGAGTCGTGGCTTACTCGGTGCAGATCTGTCCCGGGCAAGTAGAATGCTGGACTATTCTGAGAAGTATGTTCCGCGATAGGGGATGATGATGGGCCGGAGCGCTGATCGGAAGTTGGTCGAGCGGGCGAAGGAAGGACGGTTGTCCACGGCCGATGTGGATGCGGTCGCGGAGCGATTGAGGCGTGGAGCTGTCGACGAGTCGACCTATGACCTTCTGTACGTCGTGAGTCGCGCCCGCGCTACGCGGCACCAGGAGCTCGTGGCCTCTTTTCTGGACTGTGCAGACGACCCGATGCTGGCCAGATTGGCTCTGCAAACGTTGTGCTCTTTTTGGGGCCTGTCGGCGCAGTACCTGGACTTCATCAAGAGGTTCGTTGCCGGAGTGGACTGGGATCATTTCGAAGACGTGCGCCAGGTTGCTCTGTCAGCTGCCGGAGAATACCTGCGAGAGAACACCGACTGTGAGCTGTTTCGTGGCGTGCATGGCGCCTGCGTCGACTCGAGCAGTGGCAGTGTCGGGCAACGGATCGCCCTCGAGGCTCTCGCCCGGGCACTCGGCAAGCCCATGGCTGAATCACTCGATGGAAAGCGGTTGATGGAGTTGAAGCCGGAATTGTTGGCGGACGGCTCCGCGTGGTTGGCGGCCAACTGCGCAAACGATTGCTGAGCCTGGCGCAACCGACGACCGCAAGACCACCTTCAGTCACGGGCGTCAGTAGCCAGCCACCCGATTAAGTGATGCAGGGCTGCCCATATCGAACCATCCGCATGGGCCGGGCGCTCGAGATGTCCATAAGAAATGAAGCTCGCATACTCCCTGCGAATTCAGTGAGAGTTGCGGATGGGTCGGAGAACAAGTTGCTCTCCTGTGGAGAGCAGTGCGAGTCAGTGAGCCGCTTGTATTGTTGGAACCGCCGTCCGGCAAGTATGCACCGCGTATCCGAGATGAGTCGATGATTGAGGCAACGCAGATGCCAGATTTTGACTGGGTCAAGGTCGCCCAGGTTGGATCTCCGTCCTGCTCACCGAGGGCGCTCATCAGTACAGGTGCACCGTCAGCGATACCACCGACGCGCCGACCGAGTTGTTGGCTGCGGTGGAAAGGATTGTCCGCGGGTCGAGCTCTGAACGGGTTTCTCTTGACCTCGAACCGAGTGAGGTCAGATGGAACTTCTCGCGCTCTTCTGATCGCGTGAGGGTCGTCGTCGAGTCTTACGACGTATGGGGAGCGGTCACCGGTGGGCGCCTGAGATGGATCGGCGAATGGCAAAACCTCGGCGCTTGCGGTGGAACGTTCCTCAATGCTACAGAGGCGTTTCTTGGGCCCAGTAGTTGCACGGGCGAGTCCGGAGTGTCGGCACCTCGTCACACAGGCGGTCCCCATTTCAACACCGAGAACGGCGACCACTATGACTACTAGACGGCCCATGGTTCGTCGCGAGCAGGCGGGTGACTGGCCGATCTTTCATGGTTTGTCGGTCGCCGAGGTCGGGGTCGTGTCTGTGGAGATCGCCCGCCGCCCTGACGAAACGATGGTGTCAGCGGCTGCAGACGTCTCGAGGATCTTGTCGACGGCTCTGCGCGAAGTGCTTCCAGGCGACCGCAGATTCACCTTGCTCGCGGTGGGCGACAAGGTGGCGACACCCAGCCGGATCGCAAGGTTCACCGCTGAACGTGACAAACTCTGGGGCGCGCTGGAGAGGTCCGGCAGCGCTCTTCCGCACGGGACGCGGGTCGAACACAGTGTCAACGGCCAGGACCATCTGCGTTTCGCAGGCACCATGTGCTTCGAGATGGGTGAGCTGCCCCGCGCGCTCGAGGTCACACGAACCAGGAGTGCCGTTTGCGTGGGATGGACGGCGGAACATCCTGTCGACTGCCACGACGAGTGCTGGTCGATTGCATCGACGGCAACCGATTCGACGTCGTTACTTCGCGCTTCGATCATGGAGCTACGCGGCAATCGGTTCGTTGCAAGGACTTACGGTCGATTCGACGACAGCGCGATCACGTCCGAAGTGTTCGCTCACCATGCTCTTCTCTCCGACCTCGACCGTGCTCTGAGTAATCTCCCCTGAGAAGGGGGCGTCGGTCCAGTGGGTGTCACCTACGCAGCACCAGGAGCTCGTCACCTCTTTTCTGGACTGTAGACATGGGATCATCTTGGAGACGTGCGGCAGGTTGCCTGTCAACTGCGGGCGATTGTCTGCGACGAAACGGACTCTGAGTTGTTTCAGGACGTGTAAGCCGTCGGCCGGGGAGGTTGAGTCATGAATCTGGAGATGCGACTCTCTTTCGCCCTTGATCCCTCGCGGCACACAGATGATGGGACTGCGGAGCTTCCCTCGGCCACGGACAGTGAGATCCGCGACCTGCTGCTCCACGTTGTGATGACGCCGGAATCGACCGGATCAAGTCCGTCGTGCCGTCCGGCGCTGACGAAGTACTGGCCGCCTTCGCGGAAAGGGCGGCATCGATCGCGGTGCGCCATCAGGACTCCCGTGAGGTGCGCGCCGGTCTCCTGGCGGCGGTCATCGCTCTCGACCTCACGACCGACCAACGAGACGTCGTCCCGGTCCTGGCTCTGCTGTATCGCGCGACCGAGATGATCGGCGATGATCCCGCGCTCGCATTCCTGACGGTCACCGAGTTGTGCGGTGGTCGGACGCGTCCCCTGCGCGAGTTTCTGGCGCGGTCGCCGGCTGACAAGACGATTCAGGCGATGGGCTACGACGAAGGCGACGACGGCCACGGCTTCAGGTTCCGCCGTACCTGGTGAACGCAGGCGCAAATCGCGTCAACTTCGGTCTTCTCTCCCGCCGACCCATCCGGTCGCCGGTTGGCTTCGAGCCCTGGCAGGCGCATCTATGGTCCACATCACAGCGGCTGCGGCAGGGTCGCAGGTGAGTGCCTGGGCCGGGCTAAAGGGGAAGAGATCGAGCTGCGCCCCACGGAGCGAATGATCTTCTCCAGCGACGGCCAGAACGGGGGCCTGCGCGCCGACGAGCCCGGGAACGGGCCTGAACAGGGCCACGGCCCACAGTCATGGGCACGGCCACGGTCATGGGCACGGCCACGGGAACGGCCTGCCGCACGTGGCGGTCGTCCCGCGGCCGGCCCTCGACGGGCGGCTCATCCACTCGGCCGTCTTCTTCGAGGTACCCCAGGGCCGGTACCAGCTGTACGTGCGGCCCGACGGGCCCGTCCAGCTGAGCGTGGAGGTGGCCGGCGGGCAGGTCACCGAAGCGGTCTGGCCGCGGGACAGCACGGGCACGACCGACTGAGCAGGACCCATTTTCCGCTTCCACCTATCCGCGGGGGTGGCGGTGCCGAAGTACCGGTGTCAGCCGCGAGCATCCGCGAGTGGCCGGAGGCGGTAGTCGCCTCCGCTCTTGGACAACCCTTTCCGAAAAGAGATTTCGTCATGCCCAAGAACATCGTTCGCGTCGGCCTGGCCACCTCCGCTCTCGCCCTGGTGCTTGCCACCGCGGCGTGTGGCAGTGACGGTGACGGCGACAACGCTTCCAGTGGTGCCCCCGCGACCACCACGTCCTCGGCGCCGGCTGAGACGCCGAGCAGCTCGCCGTCGATGGACAACATGTCCGGTCTGGTCGGTCCGGGCTGCGCGGACTACGCGAAGGCCAACGCCACCGGCGCCGGGTCGATCGACGGGATGGCGGCCGAGCCGGTCGCGACCGCCGCGTCGGGCAACCCGCTGCTCAAGACGCTGGTCGCCTCGGTGTCGGGCAAGCTGAACCCGAAGGTGGACCTGGTCTCCACGCTCAACGGCGGCGAGTTCACCGTGTTCGCGCCGGTCGATTCGGCGTTCGCCAAGATCCCGGCCGCGACCATCAACACGCTGAAGACCGACAGCGCGCTGCTGAGCAAAATCCTGACCTACCACGTCGTGCCGGGTCAGCTCGACCCGACGGCGGTGATGGGCAAGCAGACCACCGTGCAGAAGGGCGCGGTCACCGTGACCGGCTCGGGCCAGAACCTGATGGTCAACAACGCCAAGGTGATCTGCGGTGGCGTGAAGACCGCCAACGCGACCGTCTACCTGATCGACACCGTACTGATGCCGCCGGCGGCCTGACGATCCCTACCGGCCGCATCAAACGGGCCGGTGCCGTCGAGTCGTAGTCCAGATGCTTGACGGTACCGGCCTCCAGTCCAACGGCGCCTGTCCCTGCGGGGGCAGGCGTCACCCGGTTCTGCTGCAGGGAAGTGATGCCCGATGACCGGCAGTCCCGACGTCCACACACTCACCGGCCCGTACGTGCTCGACGCGCTGCCCGACGACGAGCGCCGCGACTTCGAGCACCACCTGCTCTCCTGCGCGGCCTGCACCACCGAGGTCACCGAACTGCGGGAAGCCGTGGTCAAGCTGAGCACCCAGGTCGCGATCCCGCCCCCGGCTCGTCTGAAGGCTTTGGTGCTGGCTTCGATCAGCCGGGCGCGACAGGTGCCGCCCTTGGTCGGCCGCCACTCCGCTGTCCCGAGCGGAGTGGCGGCGCCTCGGCGCTGGTCGAAGGTCCGTTCGATGCTGGCCCTGGCGGCCGCCGTCCTGGCCGCCGCGACCAGCGGCGGCATCGCGATCGATCAGTACCGCGACAAGAGCGAGTTGGCCCGCACCAACGACCAGGTCGCCGCGGTGCTCGCCGAGCCCGACGTACGGACTGTCCACGGCGACGTGTCCGGCGGCGGCCAGGCCACCGTGGTGGCATCCAGGAGCCGCGACGCGGCCGTGGTCGTACTGCGTGGGCTGCGACCCTTGCCGCCGGGCCGTAGCTATCAGCTGTGGCTGACCGACGGCGCCCGCACCGCGCACTCCGTGGGCGTCGTGGACAGCGCCTCGGCCGCCGGTCTGACCACGGTGATCACCGGCGGTGTCGCCGGAAAGGTCGCGTTCGGCCTGACCATCGAACCCGACGGTGGCTCGGCGCGGCCGACCTTGCCGTCGGCCGCGCTGATCTCGATGGTGTAACCCGTACCGGCCGGCAGCTTCGGGTGACCTCCGCCGCCATGGCATCCGCTGACCGGTCCCGGGTACCGGCGACCACTCTGCGCCGCCGGCACCCGGAACCGCTGCTCGGGTCAGGCGAACGGGGTGAGGAAGTCGCGCGGGTGGAGGGCCCGGGCGACGATGCGGACGTCACCGATGAAGCCGTAGAAGCCCTGGCCGTAGCGCCGGGCGAACTGGGTGCCGCCGATCGCGAACGGCAGGCCCAGCGTGGAGATGCCCTTCGACGGCTGGGTCGGGTTGCGGGCGATCTTCGACCCGTCCACGTACATCACGGTCTGCCGGGAATCGTTGACGACGGCAACGTGCATCCACCGGCCGACCGGGACCGCGTGGCTCCAGGAGGTCGGGTCGGCGTCCCGGTCGGTCGGGTAGACGACGTACTGCAGGAACCGTTCCGGGGACAGGTTGAGGCTGCAGGTCGGCTCGTCCGGTGACCAGCCGCTGGACTTGCCGGCGTCGCCGCTGCGCCCCTCCCAACTCAGCAGGCCCATCCACGCGTGGTCACCCTCGAACGGCTCGGGCAGCTTGACGAACAGCTCGATGGTGTAGCCGGAGGTGAACTTCATGCTGTTGATCGGCGCGTTCGCGCCGGTGCGCAGAACGGCGCCGCGGTCCGGCTGCTTGCCACCGTCGAAGCGCAGGCTGGCGTGCGCGGGCTGGCCCACGTGGTGCTCGTCCGACCAGGTCAGCACCTCCGGCGGGCTGGCGTGCAGCCGCTGGACGGTGAGGTCGTTGCCGTTGCGGCTCAGGTCCTTGGCCACCACGCCCGCCGACACCACCGCGCCGTCGGTGCCGGCGACCGGCAGACCCGAGGCGTCGAAGCGCCAGTACGCGACGGTGCCACGGGGCAGCACCGCACTCGCCGGTCGCGGCGCCGGCGCTGCCGGCGGAGCGAAACCGCGGAACCGCTCGGTGAAGTCGATCTCCACGCTGAAGCGGTCGACCGGCCCGGACAGTTCCAGGTTCTCCGCGGCGAGCAGGCTGCGGTCCTCGGCGTCCTGCTCGAGGAACCAGGGCGCAACGGTCTCCACGTCGATCACGTTGCGGACCAGATCGAACGCGTACAGGCGCGCCATGCCGGCCCCGCCGTAGTACCGGTCCTGGTAGTTGGTCACGTGCACGTGCACGTCGTTGCCCGCATCGTTCTTCAGCACCGTGCGCCCCGGCGGCCAGTAGTGCCCGTTGAGGGTGAGGAAGATCTGGTCGTTGCGCCGGATCAGCTGGTCCCACAGCCGCTGCCCGTACTGCGACAGCGTGGCCTCGCCGTCGTCCTGCCCGTAAGCCAGGTCGTGCGAGGTGAGGATGACGGGCAGCCGGGGATGCGCGCTGATCACGCGCTGCGCCCACTGCAGGCCCTTGTCGGACAGCCGCCAGTCCAGTGCGAGCACGAGCCACTGCCGGCCACCGGCCTGCAACCGGTGGTAGCTGTTGTACCCGTCCGGCGAGGCGCCGCCGAAGGTCGACATCCGGGAGTACCGGGCCGGACCGAACGCCCGCAGGTACGGCGTGGCGCCGCGCTGGTCGTCGGTGCTGCCGGGGACGTCGTGGTTCCCGGCCAGCACGCTGTAGTTCAGTTTGCCGTCGATCGCGCGGAACGTCTCGGCGGCCAGACCGATCTCGTGCTCGGTGCCGTGCTCGGTGAGGTCGCCGAGATGGGCCATGAACGCCAGATTGCGCTCACGCCGCTGCTCGACCAGGTACTTGAAGGTGGCGCGGACCGGCGCGGGGTCGGAACGGTCCTCGTCGAACAGGTACTGCGTGTCCGGCAGCACGGCGATCGTGAACCGCGGGTCGTGGGCGTCGAACCGGTGCGCACCGCCGGTACCGGCCGCGGCGGGCGAGGCGTCGAGGGCGGCGGCCGTCGCGGCGGCGGCGGGCGTGGCCAGAGCGGCCCCGAGCAGGGTCCGGCGCGCAGGGCGGGCCGGGGGTACGTCGTTCATGCGGTCTCCAGGGGATCGGCGGAATCCGCGCACACGCTGACCGACCCACGTGACCTCCTGGTGACCTGCGGCCGAACGCCGGTGGCGTGCGGAGCAAAAGCTCGAGCTCACAGACCGGTGCGGCGATCGCCGGGCCAGGGGCCCACGGTGGGACGACGGGCTCGATTCGTCGCGCGGACGACGGCGCCGGCGTCGGCGACCGGACCGAGGTGCCGAAGCTTGTCAGGATTGATCACGGCGCGGATGGCCACGACCTGACCGCCTGCGATGTCGACGGTCAGGGTGTTCACCACCCTGCCGTCACGGTCGCGGAGGATCGCGCCCGGCTGACCGTTCACCGGCTGCGGCTGCACCGAGCCGCCGATCCGGACGAACGGGGCAACGAACGCGGCCAGCGTCCGGGCCACCTTCTCGGCCCCGAAAACTCCCTGACCCCACAACGGCGCCTTGCCGCCGCTGTCACCGACCATCTGCACGTCGGCGGCCAGCAGCGTCCGCAGGCCGTCGACGTCACCTTCCCGGAAGGCGGCGAAGAACCGCCCGGCCAGCTGCTCGCGCTCCCGTCGATCGGCCGCGAACCGGGCACGTCCCGCGTCCATGTGACGGCGCGCCCGGACCGCGAGCTGACGGCAGGCCGCCTCCGAGCGACCTACCGATGACGCGACCTCGGCGAAGCCGAAGCCGAACACCTCCCGCAGCACGAAAACCGCTCGTTCGAGTGGGCTGAGCCGTTCCAGCAGCAGCAAGGCCGCCATCGACACCGTGTCGGCCAGCTCGGCCGACCGCTCGGGGTCCTCGTACGGGTCGGACAGCAGCGGCTCGGGGAACCAGTGGCCGGGGTACTTCTCCCGCCGGACGCGTGCCGAGCGCAGGACGTCGATAGCGATCCGGGACACCATGGCCGCCAGAAACGCCTTGGCCGAGGCGGGTTCCGTCGAGGTGGCCTGGTAGCGCAGCCACGTCTCCTGGACCGCGTCCTCGGCCTCGCTGACGCTGCCGAGAATCCGGTAGGCGATCGAGAACAGCAGGGGCCGCTGCCGTTCGAACTCCTCCACCCGGTTCACCGCAGCTCTTCCCGGAAGCCCTGCCGCCAGGAGGGGTAGCGCGGCTGCCAGCCGAGTTCGCGCTTGGCCTTGGCGTTGGAGAACCCGCGTCCTTCGGTCATCATCGTCACCGCTGTCCTGCCGGCCAGCGGACGCGCCAGCCAGGTGGGTATCCGCAGTGGCGGCTTCGCGCCCGCACACACCGCCAGATGGGGCAGCCACTCGCTGGCCGGCGCCGGGTCGTCGTCGACGATGTTGAACACGCCCTGCGCCCGGCCTTCCACGGCCAGGACGGTCGCGGTCGCCGCGTCGTCGAGATGCACCCAGGAGCTGTGACCGGCACCGTTGCCGACGACCGGGTACTGCCGCCGACGGACGAGTTCGACCTGGTCGTCGGTGGCACCGGGCCCGTAGAACGCGCCGTAGCGCAGCACCGCGCCACCGGCCCGGAGTACCGCGTCCTCGAGATGACGGATCGCCGCGGCCGCCGCGCCCGTGCTCGTCGGGTCCAGCGGATCCTCCTCGGTCTTCACCCAGCCGCCCTCCCGGATGCCGTTCCAGGCGGCGTAGCTCTGTGCGACGAAGTGCCGCACGCCGGTTGCCTCGGCGGCGGCCAGCAGATGGTCGGTCCCCTCGGTTCGCAGTCGGTTCGTGGTGGCGAACCAACGGTCGAAATGCTTGATGTCGGGCTTGCCGGAGATGGCGGTCATCTGGTGCACGATCACCTCCGGCCGCGCCTGGGCCACAGCCTGGCCGACCGAGCTCGCGTCCAGCCCGTCCATCACGACCGCCTCGGCGCCCAGTTGCCGCAGCAGGTCCATCTTCGCCGGACCTGTCGTCGTCGCCGTCACTTCGTGCCCTCGGGCGACAAGCTGTGATACCAGCCGCCGCCCCAGCACCCCGGCCCCACCGGCCACGAACACCCGCATTCCGATCACCTTTCCACAGTCTGTTCCTTGCACTGTCTGGGACGAGACAGCCGGGCCGGTTTGTGACATCGCCGCGGCCGGTGGACGGCTTCGTCCATGTCACACCACAGCGGGCTGTCTCGTCTCGTCTCAGGTCACAGCACCACGGAGTCGTCGGATCAGAAGAAGGGCAGTGTCGTGCGTATCGCAGTTTTCGGGGCCAACGGCTCCACGGGGCGCCTGCTGACCGAACAGGCACTGGCTGCAGGCCATCACGTCGCCGCGATCACGCGGCAGCCGGACGCGTTCCCCCTGCGGCATGAGCGGCTCCACGTGATCGGTGCGGACGTGCTCGATCCGCCGGCCGTCGACGCCGCCGTCGCCGGGCAGGACGCGGTCCTGTCGACCCTCGGCGTGCCGGCCGGTAAAGAACCGATCAGCACCTACTCCCGTGGCGTGGCGAACATCGTCACCGCGATGAAGCTGCATCGGGTGCGTCGGCTCGCCGTAGTCAGCTCCAGCGGGGTCGACCCGCACCCGTACTCCGACGGCGGCTTCCTGTTCAACCGGGTGATGCTGCCGTACGTGACGCGGGTCCTGGGCAAGACCTTGTACGACGACATGCGGCGGATGGAGGACCTCGTCCGTGCCAGCGATCTCGACTGGACGATCGTGCGGCCGAGCGGGCTCTATCACCTGCCGTCGGTGACCGGCTACACCCTCGTCGAGGGCCACGCCGACGGCCGGTTCACAGCCCGCGCCGACCTGGCCGCCTGCCTGCTGGGCCTGCTCGACGCCGACCGCTACGTCCGCACGACCGTCAGCGTCATCACCACCGTCGACAACCCCACCTTGCTTCAGTGGATTCGCCAGGAGGCCCTCAGCGCGAGCTGAGCCGACGTGCTGATCGGACCCAAGCGGGTCGTGCGCGTCAGTCCCAGACCCGGATCCGGCTGTCCGGGTTCAACGGCTGGTAGTGCTCGGCGTACAGCTTCGCGACGAGCTCGCCCCGGCTCGTCACGCCGGTCTTGGCGAAGATCGACTTCACGTGGTCGCGCACGGTGTGCTGGGACAGGTACAACCTGGCAGCCAGTTGGCCGGTGGACAGGCCTCGGGCGATCAGCTGGGTGATCTCCAGCTCGCGGTCGGTCAGACCGTACGCCGCGGTGATCAGGGCCGCGACCTCCGAGGCCTTGGCGGGCTCGATCACCACGGCCGTCTGCCGCGGAGCGCCGTCGGCGTCTCGCAGGCAGGAGGCGTGGAACACCAGCCACCGTCCCGATCGATCCTTGGCCCGGACCCGCGCCTGCTCGCGGTGACTCGCAGTGGCTGCCGTGCTGTGGATCCAGGCCGGCACCGGAACGCCGAACCTCGAGGGAGCCGACGGTCCCGCCGGCATCCCGGCCAGGAACTCCCGTGCCTCGTCGTTGACGGACAGCAGTGCTCCGAAGCTGTCGAACAACAGCAGCCCGGGGCCAGGGCCGGCATCGACGACCGGCTCGGGGGTGGGCTCGGCGTACGACCGGAGCCGTCGGGCGAGCAAGGTCGTCAGCCCGGCGACCGCGGCGAGCTCCTGCCGGCTGAAGTGCGGGCGGCCCTTCGACCGGAACAGGCTGATCTGACCCCACCACTGCCCGTCGGTCCGCAGTACCGCGCGGAGCTCGTCGTCGAGGCCGCGGGGCTGGAGGAAGTGCCGGTAGACCGCGCTGTGCTCGGGGGCGTCGGCCGTGCCGTCCCTGAGGGCGGCGACCGGTACGGCCGCGCGGGCGAGGTCGCGGAACAGGTTGACCTTCTCCGAGAGCAGTTCCGCGTTCCAGTACGTCGCGCAGCCGTCCTCGCCGAGGTTCTCCGCCCGCATCGGGGCGGTCGCCAGTCCGGTCCCGGGGTCCGTCGACTGCCAGACGGCTGCGTCGAACGGCACCGCGCGACGCAGGACGGCAGAGGCCTGGTGGAACAAGGCGAGCGCGTCCGGCGCCTTCGTCAGTGCGGTCGTCCCGGCCAGGCGCGCTGTCGTCATGGCTCGATGGTTGCTCGCGGAACGCCGCCGGACAATCCCGCGAACGGGGGATGGGACCGCCCGCCGATCCCGCGCAGGCTGAACCGCATGCACATCGGAATCATCGGCGCGGGTGCGGCGGGCGTCAGCCTGCTCGACGCCCTGGCGCAGAAGGTCGATCAGACAACCGCGGGCAGCGTCGTCGTGGTCGAGGGCGCTGCCTCGCTGTGGCGCGGCCGTGCCTACCAACCGGACCTCGACGCGGTGCGGGTGAACGCCCCGCCGGTGCTGATGTCGGTCCGGCACCAGGATCCGCAGCACTACCAGCGCTGGCTGGGCGAGCGCGATGGGTACGTCGACCGGTTGCTCGGCGTTCCGATCGTGCCGCGGGCCGTCTACGGCGAGTACCTGCAAGCGACTGCGGAGACCGCTGTCTGCCGGCTGCGGGACCACGGGTGGCGGGTGGAGGTGATCGAGGACTGGGCAACGAGTGCGCTTCCACTGCGGACCGCCGGGGGCGTGACCCGTCCGGTCGATCAGGTAGTGGTGTCCGTGGGCGGAGGGCGGCCGATCGATCACTACGGTCTCGCAGGAAGCCCGGGGTTCGTGCAGGACCCCTATCCGCTCGCCACCACGCTGGCCGGCATCGGGACCGGCAGTCAGGTCGCTGTGATCGGCAGCGGTCTCACCGCAGTCGACATCGTGGCCGGACTCGTTGCCTCGGGCCACAACGGGCCGATCACGATGCTGTCGCGCCGCGGCGTCCTGCCGGAAGTTCAGCAGCGGCCGGTCCAGTTCGAGTTCCGGCACCTCAGCCGGGAGACCTTGCCGTCCACGTTCTCGGGCCTGGTGTCGCTGCTGGAAGCCGAGCTGGCGGAGTACGGGCAGAAGCTGGCGCCGTTGGTGCAGGAAGTGCTGGCTCGGGAGGACCCGGTCGAGCGGCTGCGCCGGCAGCTGGACGAGGTCGACGGGCCGCACCTGGGGCGGCGGATGCTGACCGCCGCGATCCACAGGCTCGGCGCCGCCGCGTGGCACCGGCTGCTGCCCGGCGATCGGGAGTTCCTGTTCACCGAACACTTCCGCACGATCAACAGCCTGGCGTCGCCGATGGTGCCGCTGAACGCCGAGATCGTGCTGCGGTCGATCGACTCGGGCCAGCTCCGGCTCGCCGGTGGTCTGCGCAGCATCGAAGCGGCCGCGGGTGGATTCCGGATCGTCGGAACCGACGTACTGCGGGCCGACGTCGTGGTGAACGCGGTGAACCCGCCCGTGCACGCGATCCCGGGGGAGACGGCGGCACTGGTGAGGTCGCTGCTGGCATCGGGCGCGGTCAGCTCGCCGCCCTCGGGCGGGCTGTCGGCGCGGACTGGTCAGGTCCACCTGCTGGGCGGCATCGCGGCGGACAACTCGTTCGTCACCCCGAGTCTGATGTCCGTGGCCGCAGCTGCTCACGCGATCGCCGACCGGCTGCCGGCGTAGGGCTGGTCAGTTGTGGGTGACGAGCGTGCTCAGCAGGGTGAGGGCGTCTGCGGAGGGGGAGCCGGGCTCGGCCGGTTCGGCGATCAGGTGCTGGCCGGGGTGGTCGGTGAGCGAGAAGCGTTGCGGACGCAGCTGCAGGAGACCGACGTCGGGATGGAAGTAGGAGCCGCCGCGCGAGATCCGGCCGCGCGGATCACGGCCGGCCCACAGCTGCCGGAACTCGGCGCTGGCGATCGACAGTTCGCCGACCAGGTCCCGTACGCCTTGCTCGTCCGGAGTCTCCTGCGCGGCCTGGCGCAGGTCGTGCACGGCGGCGCGCGCGGTGGTGCGCCAGTCGCGGAAGAACTCCCGCCCCGCTGGGTCCAGGAAGATCATCCGTAGCAGGTTGTCACCGAGGACGAACCGGTTGTGCAACGCGGTTGCCAGCGGATTGCGGGCCAGCACGTCCTGGAAGCGGCCCATGACGTAGGCAGGCGCCACGGTCCAGTCGTTGAGCAGCCGGAGTACCTCCGGAGCAGCTCGTTCGATGCGGTGCGGGCGGGTCCGTCGCGCCACCGGGCGCGCCAGCCGGTACAGCTCGAGCGACGCCGCCTTGTCGAGGCGCAGCGCGCGGCACAGGCTCGCCACCGTCTGGCGGGTGGGGTGGAGCTCCTTTCCCTGCTCCAGGCGGGTGTAGTGGCCGACGCTCAGGCCGGCCAACGTCGCCACCTCGTCGCGACGCAGTCCAGGGACGCGGCGGTTGCCCCCGCTCAGCCCGACCTGCTCGGGACGGAGATCCGCGCGCCGCGCGCGCAGGAAGTCGCCCAGCGGGTTGGTCTTGTCACTGTCCATGACCCCGAGGTTAGGCGGGAGACAGGGCCGGATCCGTTGCTCAGCCTGGGCACGTTACACCCTGGATACGGAGGCAGCAGGGCGTCGTGGACAACCACCCCGAACTCCTGGGCGGACCGTCTAATCTTGCGGCATGAGCGACAGCACACCGCTGGGCGACTTCCTGCGCGCCCGTCGCGATGCCCTCAAGCCGCAAGACGTCGGACTCCCGGAGTACGGCCGCCGCCGGGTCAAGGGGCTGCGCCGGGAGGAGGTGGCGATGCTGGCAGGGATGAGCAGCGACTACTACGTACGGCTGGAGCAAGGCCGCGAGTCCAGTCCTTCTCCGCAGGTCGTCGAGGCGGTGGCGCAGGCGCTACGGCTGGATGCCGTCGCCACCGAGCACCTGTGGCGGCTCGTCCAGGCGCCGGAGTCGCGCCGCTGGAGCCGCGCGGAGGAGACGCCCGTCAGTCCGCAGCTGCTGCAGCTCATGGACGGCTGGTCCACTTCTCCGGCCTTCGTGCTCGGGCCGGCGCTGGACATCCTTGCGGGCAACACGCTGGCGACCGCGCTGCACGAGGCGTTCACCCCGGCGGACAACCTGGCGCGCATGGTCTTCGTCGACCCGGCCGGGCGGGACTTCTACCAGGAGTGGGAGCGGGCCGCGCACTCCTGCGTGGCCGAGCTACGTTTCGCCTACGGTCACGATCCGGAGTCGAGGCGCATCGCCGAGGTGGTGGCGGACCTCTCGGCGCAGAGCCCGGAGTTCGCCGAGCTGTGGGGCCGGCACGACGTGAAGCCGAAGACGCAGGAGGGCAAGCACCTGCGGCATCCGGCGGTCGGCGACCTGCACATCCAGTTCTCGGCGTTCACCGTCAACGGCGCACCCGACCAGCAGCTCGTCGTCTACCAGGCCGAGCCGGCGACCCCGACCGCGGCCGCGTTCGACCGGCTGCGCGAGCGCGCCGAGCAGACGCTGAGCGCGGACGCCGAGGCTGTTCCTAGGTAGAGCACTCCCAGGAAAGTCGCGGACTTCTTCGGCCCTGGCGGCCTCGACAGACTCATGACTGTCAGCGGCGGAAACTCTCCGCCGAAGCCACGGCGAAAGAAGGACATCATGGCCACCTGGTTCATCACCGGAGCCTCCCGCGGTCTGGGCGCGGAGATCGCCCGGGCCGCCCTGGCCGGCGGCGACGACGTCGTTGTCGCGGCCCGCGACCTCGGCCGGCTGCCGGACGACCTGACGACGTCCGACCACGTGCTCGGCGTCGAGCTGGACGTCACCCGCTCCGAGCAGATTCCCGCCGCCGTGCAGGCCGCGGTCGAGCGGTTCGGCGGGATCGACGTCCTGGTCAACAACGCGGGCCGGGGCCTGCTGGGCGCGGTCGAGGAGATCACCGACGCCGAGGCCCGCTCGCTGTTCGACCTCAACGTCTTCGCCCTGATCGACATGACCCGCGCCGTGCTGCCGGTGATGCGTGGCCAGGGCGCGGGCAAGATCGTCAACATCGGTTCGCGGTCCGGTTTCGAGGGCGAGCCGGGCGTGGGCCTGTACTGCGCCTCGAAGTTCGCGGTCGCCGGCCTCAGCGAGTCGCTGTCCAAGGAACTGGCGCCGTTCGGCATCCAGTCCATGGTGGTCGAGCCCGGCGTCCTGCGGACCGACTTCCTGGACGCCAGCTCGCTGTCGCTGCCCAGCTCCCGGATCGCCGAGTACGACGGCACCCCCGCCCACGTCACCCTGGACTGGGTCGGCACCGCCAACCACACCCAGCTGGGCGACCCGGTCAAGAGCGCGGCCCTGATCCACGAGGTCACCTCGCAGGACCAGCTGCCGACCCACCTGTACCTCGGTCCGGACACCCTCGACCGGCTGCAGGTCAAGCTCGACCAGATCGAGCAGGACCTGGCTCCGTGGCGCGAGAAGTCCGCCGCCACCGCCCACGACGACGCCACCGCGGCGTAACGCTCCGCCCGGTCGAAGCGCACCACCCGCCGGAGTCGGTTCCGGCGATTCCCTCCCCTGTCATCCGAACTCCTGAAAGAGGTCCGTCATGTCTGCTCTGCTCACAGGTACTCCGCTGGCCGGCCGCGTCGCCGTGGTCTCCGGCGCCTCCAGCGGCATCGGCGCTGCCACCGCCCAGCGGCTGGCCGAGCTCGGCGCGAACGTCGCCGTGCTCGCCCGGCGCAAGGACAAGCTGGACGCGCTGGTGGACTCGATCCGGGCTGCCGGCGGGACCGCTCTCGCCGTCCCCGTCGACGTCACCGGCCGGGACGCCGTCCAGGCCGCGGCCGACCAGGTCGCCGACCAGCTCGGCACCGCCGACCTCGTCTTCAACAACGCCGGCGTCCAGCTGATCTCCGGCATCACCGAGCTCCGGATGGACGACTGGCAGCGCCAGATCGACCTGAACGTCACCGGCGTGATGAACGTCATCGGCGCCTTCCTGCCCCAGCTGAGCGCGACCGCCGAGGCCGGCCGGCCCGCCGACCTGATCACCACCTCGTCGATCGCGGCGACCCGCATCCTGGAGAAGTTCTCCGTCTACTCCGGCACCAAGGCCTACATCAGCCACCTGACCCGCCTGCTGCGCGTCGAGCTCGGACCCAAGAACATCCGGGTGGCGACCATCGAGCCCGGCATGGTCGACACCGAACTGCCCGACCACGTCACCGACCCCGACGCCACCCGGCTGATGGCCGACCTGATCGCGCAGATCGACGTACTGCAGTCGACCGACGTCGCCGAGACCGTGGCCTTCATGACCGCCCTGCCGGCGCACGTCAACCTGACCGAGATCACCATCCTGCCGACGGCGCAGGTGATCTGAATGAGCAACAGCATGACCACTCCGATGTCCGCAGCCGCTGTGCTGGACCAGTTGCGCAACCGGTCCGCCGACCCCACCCGGCGCATCCTGCTGACCGGTGCCGCCATCGTCACCATGGATGCCCAGCTCGGTGTCCTGCCGCACGGTGACCTGCTCGTCGAAGGTGACAAGATCGTTGCTGTCGGCCCTGACCTGCGCAGCGACGGCGTCGCCGACGGCACGCTCGTGATCGACGTGACCGGCTCGATCCTGGCCCCGGGCTTCGTCGACACCCACCGCCACGCCTGGGAAGCGCAGCTGCGCCGGATCATGCCGGACGTCAACGACCTGGGCGAGTACGTGATGTCCACCCTGTCCGGCATCGCCCCGGCGTACCGGCCTCACGACGTGTACGTCGGAACCAGGCTCGCCGCGTTGACCGCGATCGACAGCGGCATCACCACCATGCTCGACTTCTCCCACAACTCCCGCACCGCCGCGCACTCCGACAGCGCCATCCAGGCTCTGCTCGACACCGGCATCCGCGGCGTGCACGCTTCCATGCGGCCGCACTTCGGTGAGTGGGACGGCCAGTGGCCGGCGGACCTGACCCGGCTGAAGGAGCAGTACTTCGGCTCCGACGACCAGCTGGTCACGCTGCGCCTGGCCACGCTGGCCACCGACGAGATCGCCGGCCCGGACCTCGCGTACGGCGACCGGCTGGGCCGGGTCGCGCGCGACCTGGGCGTCGGGGTCAGCGTCGACGCCGTCTTCGGAGTGCCCTCGTCGAACGCGATCGTGTCCTGGGCGGAGGACGGGCTGCTGGGGCCGGAGGTCTCGCTGATCCACTGCACGGGCCTGACTGCGGATGCGTGGCAGGCGATGGCCGACACCGGCACCGCCGTCTCGCTCGCGCCGACCTCGGACGCCCAGATCGGCCTGGAGAGCGCGATCCCGGCCATCGACGAAGCGCTCGGGGCCGGGATCCGGCCCGGGCTGAGCATCGACGTCGAGGTCGCCCTGGCCAGCGACATGTTCACCCAGATGCGAACCCTGCACGCGATCCAGCGGATGCGCGCGGTCAACGGCGCTTACGGCACCACCGCGACGCCCAGCCGGATCGGCGTCCGGGACGTGCTCGACTTCGCCACCCTGCAGGGCGCCCGGTCGATCGGGCTCGGTGACGTCACCGGCTCGCTCACGCCGGGCAAGCAGGCCGACCTGCTGGTCGTCCGCGCCGAGGACCTGAACAACATGCCGCTGAACGACCCGATCGGCACGCTCGTGCTGGGCTCCGATCCGCGCAACATCGACGCGGTCCTCATCGCCGGTGAGGTCCGCAAGTGGGCCGGCACCGTCCTGGACGTCGACCTGCCGACGCTGCGGGACGAAGTACGGGAGTCCCGGGACCGCGTGCTGCAGACCGCGCGCACCGCCTGACACCCACGCAACGAAGGGAAATCGTGATGACCGACCGCGCAGCCGAGCGCACGATCGTCCTCACCGGGGCGACCAGCGGAATCGGCTTGGCCGCCGCGCAGCAGCTGGCTCGCGACGAGTCCACCCACCTCATCCTGCACGGGCCCGAGACCGAGAGCGCCGTACAGCCCCTGCTGTCCCGGCTCGGTGGGAAGGCCAGGATCGACTACCTGCAAGCCGACTTCGACAACCTGGACGAGGTCGTCACCCTGGCCGGCCGGGTCCGCGACCTGACCGGGCAGGTGGACGTCCTGGTCAACAATGCGGGCCGGCCCGGACCTGGCGAACGCAAGCTCAGTGCCAACGGCTACGAGACGACCCTCCAGGTCAACTACCTGGCCGCGGTACTGCTGACGGAACACCTCATGCCGCTGCTGCTGGAGCGACCGGGTGGCCGGGTGGTGCACGTCTCCTCGGCAACCCACCTGTCGGCCGACCTCGAGCTGGACGACCTCCAGCTCGAGCGTCACCCCTACAGCCCGACCATCGCCTACGCCCGGTCGAAGCTGGTGATGATCATGCACGCGTTGTGGCTTGCTCGGCAGCAGGCCGCACCCACGATCGTCAGCATCAGCCCAGGTGTCATCAGCACCGGTCTGCTGCACGCCATGTACGGCGTCGGCGGTGCACCGACCGAGCACGGCGCCCGCAACGTAGTCGAGGCCGCAACGGCGTCCGGCGTGACGTCCGGCGCGTACCTCGACGACGGCAGCCCCGCACAGCCGAGCCGATCCGCTCGCGACCACGCCGCCCAGGACGAACTGCACCAGCTGACCACCGAACTGCTCAAACCCTGGCAGTGACCGAAAGGACCACCACCATGATTGGCAAGAACCTGCTCGTCCTCGGCCTCCTCACCACCCTGGCCGCGTGTGTCACCGACGGGGTCGGCGCGGACCGTTCGGGTTCACCTGCTGGGTGGTATCGCGGCGGAGAGCACCCGGACGTGGTAGCCACGCCAGAGTTCAGTGCAGCAGGCCGCGCCGAGGGTCGCGCGCGATAGCCGGGCCAAGGATTGTGCACCAGCCTGGTCTCGGCGGCCGGCGGACCTCTCAGCGACTCGCGCTCGATCAGAGCGAGTGGCGAGTCGCTGCGGCTTCCGATCACGGCAAGACGCCGACCCCGTTCAGCGCGAGCCAGGAGCAGCTAGTTGTACCGGGTTCGCCACGCTTCTGACCGCCCCCACAGTCCGCGATGACAGCGGAAACCTGTACCGATACCGCCCGAGTAGGCTGCGATCCAGCGATGAGACACGCGCAAGGGAGACGATGCTGACGGCCTTGTCCGGAACTACCGAGTTCGAGCGCGGCAATCGTCCTGGCCACTGGAATGTGGATTAGCCGCAAGACTGAGGCGCTGCGCGGACCGTGAATATTCAAAAGCGTCCGCGCAATGGATCCCGACCCGGTCGATCCCGATCGGCGGGTCCAGGATCACGTCGAACCTCGCGGAGCCGGAAACGACGTCGTACGCGCCCTGACGAGTTGACCCGCCAGCAGCGTCAAGGCCTCTTCGGGCGGTGACTGCAAATCAGCGTCCAGTTGCACTAGCCGCTGCCGCGACGCGTGTCGGAATCCGGCTTCCTGAGCAGCCTCGATCTCCGAAAATTGCGGGTGACAGGTATGTACCAATTCGATCGTCGCGATGGCGAGTTCGCGCATCCGTGCCAGCGTTCATCGGCACTTCCGTCATCTACGATCAGCACTCCAAGGCCATCGATGGTCGCGACGATGTCGCGGAGAAAAACGATGAACCAATCGGGTGATTGCCACCCTCCATGATGATGGCTTCGGCGCCGTGGACGCCCGGCCGGACGCGGCCCGCGCCGAGCGAATCTCTGTGGACGACCGGGACAAGGGCAACTTCGGTACGTTCGCCGATCCGGACAGGAGCAATTTGCAGATTCCCAGCAGAGTGACAACGGTGGAAACTGAACAATTGCTGCGCCCGGCCGCGCGGTGTGTCCGCCGACCGGGCTCGCAGCCGATGAAGTTCTCGACCGGCATACTGACTGATCACCGGGCGGATGCTGTGACGTCTGCCAATATCAATGAACTACTGAAGCGAGGTCGCGCGGATCGACAGTGGACGCCTGTCTTAGACGCAGTAGAAGGTCACGAACGATCTGACACCAGCTCTTTGTTCGGTGAAAGTGGCATCGAACGCGGTCTGATGAGGATCGTCCCGAATATTGTCGATTGTCCATCCTCCGGCTGTGCCGTTCACGCTGTATCCGCTGAATCGGAATCCGATGTACCATCTCTGCGGGTTCGAACAGAAACCGATCCGTTCCGGATCGGCTCGAGGCGCATTCCAGCTTGAATTTCCCGCGACAGCGGCTTGGGTGTGAAGGGTCGCGGCGCCGACCAGGAGTAGTACGCCCGCTGCGGCTCGGAATGAATTCTGCTTCATGAAGCTCCCTTGGTTGGAAAATTTGAAAATTGACTCGGAGTTCAAGAATCAAGGCGGGTCCAGAATTCTTGACCTTTCGCTCGGGCGGAGAAACTCCGCGACGACTCGGCGTCCGTCGATGGTCATTGCGACAGATGCGTCTGCCGGAACGTCTTACTAACTTGAGAGAACGGCCTTCGAGCAGACCGCGGCCCCGCTGCGTGGTTGGATGGAGTGCGGTCGATCCGCGGCGCTGTGAGGTGATCAGTCCGGCCGCGCGCAATACCGCAGTGTGATAGCTGATGTTTGCAGGGCTGATCCTGAGTCCTGCGGCGGACGCCCGTCACCTTGAGGCGCTCATGCTTGCGTGCGGCGATCACCATACGACGGCTGCTAGCATCATGTAAGCACTCATGGCGGTTGATTGTCGCTCCAGGCCTGTCGAGCTGTCGAGGTGCCAGAACGGCCCCAGGTTAGTGATTGAGCACGGTCCGGCGCTAACACTTCAATCTGAGTTCAAGTGTTTGCGGTGAGTCTTCAAGTGAGGTGGGGTGAATGGCAGATCTTGCTGCCCACTGAAAGGTAACTCACCGATGCGGAATTTGTACCGTGCCGTCGCCGCCAGTGCTGTCCTCGCGGCTGGGGTGATCGTATCCGTCCCGCCGGCCTCGGCCGGCAATGGAGATTGGAACGCTCCCCGTGCGCACCCGGAGCGCAGCACCTTCTGCGCGAATCCCCAATGGTGGTACCCCGGTTCGCAGATGCGTGGTTATAGCAACAATGGTACGTACGGCCTCTGGGTCGTTACTGCTGTCCGGGACGATCCGCACCAGACCGCGATCGATGCCGTCTTCCGCACCGCAGTTCAAGATTCGAGAGTCACGTGGTATTGTTGAACGAATGATCGGCTGGGAGAGTTGAATACAGCGATCAGGTCTCCGGTTGATTGAGCTTGCGAGGGATGAGCCGCGCACGGCCGGATTCTGACCCAATGCCATGTAGCCTCAGTCGACCAAGTCGCTGACCTGGTCGGTTCGGTTCGGCGTGGTCGTTTGGGGTTGTGGGGCTGGCACGGTCACTGGTCATGGGGGATGGTGTGGTGGTGCGGCCGGATCAGGCGTCGCTGGGGGTGCTGGACCGGTGGAACTGCTGGAACGCGGCATGGAGTGTGCCGACGGTCAGTGCCATCACCCAGGCCCGGAAATGGTTGGGTCGTTGCGTGTTCCCGGAACTGTTCGAACGTGCCTGCGGCCCGGTCGTCAGCGAGGCCGGTCTGACCGCCGAGGCCGTGGCGTTGGGCACCGCGCGTGGGTCGTTTTTGCGCCGGTGGCGGCTGCTGGCCATCGACGGGTTCGAGATCGGACCTACCTCACCGCACTGATCGCGCCCACCATCCGCGGGCGCCGCCGCGAGCGTCTGCTCGCCGCCGCCCGCGCCGACGCCGACCTCAGCGACATCAACGCCGTCTCTGAGGCGTTCGACGACCGCGGACTCGCGGTCTCGATGACTCTGGCCAGGTGGATGACCCGACGAGCTGGCCGCCGCCTACCAGCAGTGATGGGAAGAAGAGACCGCGAACGACCAACTCAAGACCCATCTGCGCGGCCCCGGGCGGGTCCTGCGAGCGAGGCTGCCCGACCTGGTCCATCAAGAGATCCCGACCTGGTCCATCAAGAGATTGGGCCTCCCTGATCGTCCACCACGCCATCAGCGCGTTGACCGCCCAAGCCTCCGCAGCCGCCGACCTCGACCCCGGCTCGATCTCCTTCGCCAAGGCCCTACGCCTGATCCGCCGTACCGCCACCGAGGCTGCGGACATTTCCCCCTGAGGCCGGCGACCCCGACCGCGGCCGCGTTCGACCGGCTGCGCGAGCGCGCCGAGCAGACGCTGCACGCGGACTCCGGAGCTGTTCCTGGGTAGAGCACTCCCAGGAAAATCGCGGACTTCTCCGGCTCTGGCGGCCTCGACAGACTCATGACGGTCAGCGGCGGGAACCTCCCGCCGAAGCCACGGCGAAGGAAGGACATCATGGCCACCTGGCTCACCACAACCATGATCAGGAAAAATCTGCTGGTCCTCGGCCTCCTCACCACCCTGGCCGCGTGTGTCACCGACGGGGCCGGCGCCAGCCAGCCCTCCGCCACACCCTCCGCCACCTCGTCTGCCGATCCACACCCGTACGTCGGGATGTGGGTGACCGCCGACGGCCGCATCCGCCAGGAGCTCCTGCCCAACGGCCGGTACGAGGAAGAGCGTGACGGCCGCGCCCGGGCCTACACCGGCCGCTACACCGTCACCGGCACGCACCTGGACTACTTCGACGACCTCGGCTTCACCGCGACCGGTGACGTCCGCGACGGAGTCCTCTACCACGAGCACCTCGTGCTGTACCGGGAGCGCTAGAACGGCAACGCCTCGCTCTCCGCACGATCGGTGGCAGTTACCGGTCAGGGCGCGGGCGGTGGGCGGCCAGGTCCGCACACTCGGTGGTGCCATCCGTTGTCTACAAGCGAGGTTCCCATGCGAAGAGTGTGTCGGGTGATCGTGGCCGCTGGGCTCGCGGTCGGGTTGACCGCGGTGACCGGCTCGGTAGTGTCGGCCGCGGGGCGGCTGCCGGTGGCCGTCGCCACCGCCAGCGCGCACGACGGCAATGTCCCCGCCAACACGCGGGACAACGATCTGAGCACCCGGTGGTCGGGTCAGGGCGACGGGGCCTGGATCCGGTACGACCTGGGGTCGCTGCGGACCGTCGGCTCGCTGTCGATCGCCTGGTACCGAGGGGCGAACCGGAAACAGACCTTCGACATCGAGTCGTCGCGGGACGGGGCGACGTGGACGCCGGCCCTCGCGCGCAAGGTCAGCAGCGGCACCACCGTGCAGCCGGAACGCCACGACTTCGCCGACCGCTCCGCCCGGTACCTGCGCATCGTCGGCCACGGCAACACCGAGAACGACTGGAACAGCGTCACCGAGATCTTCGTCAACGGCCCGGACGGCGGTGGCGGTGGCGGCAACGGTGGTGGCGGGGGCGGCGGCAACGGGGGCGGCGGCGGCAGCTGCAAGTCCCCGGCCGACGTGCTGAACCTGCGCAACTGGTACATCGGACTCCCGATCGGCGAGAACGAGAGCCCCAAGAACGTCGAGCAGCCGCAGCTCGCCACGTTCTCCGTCGACCCGTGGTTCGTCGCCACCGCCAAGTGCGACGCGGTCCGGTTCCGAGCGGCGGTCAACGGCGTGACCACGAGCGGGTCGAACTACCCGCGCTCCGAACTGCGCGAGATGTCCGGAGCGGCCAAGGCCGGCTGGTCGTCCACCTCGGGCACCCACACGATGGTCATCGACCAGGCGATCACCGCCGTGCCGCAGGGCCGGCCGTACGTGGTCGCCGGCCAGATCCACGACGGCAGCGACGACGTCACGGTGTTCCGGCTGGAGGGCAACCGGTTGTACGTCACCGACGGCGACACACCGCGGCACAAGCTGGTGACCGACAACTACGTGCTCGGCACCCGGTTCCAGGCCAAGTTCGTGGTCAGCGGCGGTGAGATCAAGGCCTACTACAACGGGATGCTGCAGACCACGCTGACCAAGAACTTCTCCGGCGGCTACTTCAAGGCCGGGGCGTACACCCAGGCCAACTGCGGCAATGCCTCACCGTGTGCCGACAGCAACTTCGGTCAGGTGGAGATCTACGGGCTGACCGTGACCCACAACGGCACGTCGTAGTTGCCACGAGCATCGACTGCTCCGTCGTCATCGACGGAGCAGTCGGCTCAGGAGTCCACCGGCAGGAAGTCCGGATCGGGGATCCAGTGGTCAGGATCTCCCGCAGCCGGCAGGACGGCGGGGCGCAGGGTGGCGATCAGCGTCTGCAGCAGCGGACGCGGATTGCGGCGATGCCACACCACCGACCAGGGCAGCAAGGGCGTCGGTGCCACGATCGGGACCCTGCGCAAGCCGGAGCCGCCGGCGTCGATGCTCATCTCGCCCAGCCCGACGGCCCGCTTCTCGCGGAGGAACTCATCGACGAGATGGCCCTGGCCGATCGCCGGGGCGGTGAAGCGCAGCGGTACGTCGAACCGTTCGGCCAGCCGGGTCAGATAGCCCCGCCACTCGGCGGCGCCCGCCGGGTCCGGCATCGAGATCCCCCACTCCCGCAGGTCCGCGGGCCGCAACTCGCTCTTGCCCGCCAGCACATGGTCCTCGGGCAGGAACGCGTGCAGCGGCTCCAGGTGGACGAGTCGATGAGCCAGCTCCGGCGGCCACGGCCAGGGCAGGTCGTGCACACGCCCGAACGCCGCGTCGAGCTCCTGCCGCCGGACGGCCGGGAGCGCGACGGCAAGACCTTGCCGCATGCTCAGCTCGACGCGGAGCCGGGGATCCCGATCGCTCGCCTCCCGCAGCAGCCGCAGCGGGGTGAAGCGTTCGTCGTACACGTCGACGCGCAGCGGATCCTCGCTGACCTGGATCGCCGCGACGGCTCGGTCGAAGGCGGTCACGGCTTCCACGGCGAGCGGTAGCAGGCGCCGTCCGGACGCCGTGAGCTCGACCGTCCGGGTCGTGCGGTCGAAGAGGGCGGTGCCCAGTGCCTGCTCGAGCCGGCGGATGCGCTTGGACAGTGCCTGCTGGCTGAAGAACAGCCGCTCGCCGGCGCGTCCGAAGTGCAGCTCCTCCGCGGTGACGAGAAAAGCCCGCAGGCCTTCGATGTCCGCTGTTCCCATCCGGTCAGCTTCGGCCGACAACCGTTGGTTGTCAATTGCCGGCCGATCGGTGTTGGACACCTCCATCGCCGGGCGGCTTTGCTGGTGCTGTGGAGATCATCGAGGTCCGGCCCCAACTGCACCTGCTGCTGCTCGAGTTCGGGCAGGCGTACCTGTGGAACGACGCCGGCGTACTGACCCTCGTCGACAGTGGCATCGCCACCTCCGGCGGTGAGATCGCCGAGGCCGTCGAGCGGCTGGGGTTCCGCCGCAGCGACGTACGGAAGGTGGTGCTCACCCACTTCCACGAGGACCACGCAGGTGGCGCGGCCGAGGTCAGCTCGTGGGGTGACGTCGTCGTGATGGCGCACCGGCTGGAGGCTGCGGTGATCCGTGGAGAGGTGCCGGCTCCGCCGCCGAACTTCACCGACGAGGAGCGCGCACTGCACCGCAGTCTCGGCGCACATCTGCTTCCCCCCGCGCCGCCGTGCCGGGTGGACCGTGAGCTCGAGGACGGCGACGTGATCGACTTCGGCGGAGGCGCTCAGGTGATCGCTACGCCGGGGCACACCGACGGCAGCATCGCGATCCACCTTCCGGCCGCGCAGGTCCTGTTCACCGGCGACACCGTGGCACACGTGGACGGGCAGGTCATCCCAGGGGTGTTCAACCTCGACCGCGACGAGATGCTGCGCTCGTTCGGCAAGCTCGCGGCGCTCGGCCCTCGCCTGGCCTGCGTCGGTCACGGCGCTCCGATCGAGAACGCTCATCAGGCCCTCGGTGCCGCCGCGGACCTTGCGGTCTGAGGCGCGCCCCCGGCCAACGCCCTCGTCGAGGAAGCGTTGGCCGGGGGGCCGGCGTGTTCAGTGGGCTGGGGTGACTCTGCCGTGCAGCGTGATGGCGTGGGCCGAGCGGACGGACAGCCGGCCGGTGGTGGCGGTCACCGTGCGGGTGGTTCTGTCGTACGACCAGGCCGTCCTGGGCAGCAGCCGTCCGTCGACGGACACCGCGGCCGGGGCCTTGCTGTTCGACAGGCGGAGGGTGTACGCCCGAGCCGATGCGGCGCCCGGGTAGCTGCCGGTTGTACGGCCGATGGTGAATGTGCCGGCCCGGTCGTGCCATGACAGCCGAGTGGTTGCCGACTGCCCGCGCTGGTAGCCGGTGCCCTCACCGGCGTCCTGGTAGAGGGTGAAGCTGCCGTTGGCCCCGGCGGCCACAGTGGCGGTCAATTGGGTCAGCACGCCCTGGGACTGGTTGTCGACGTAGTCGGTCCGGGTGGTGACGATGCCGCCGCCCTTCACCAGCACGGGCATCCGGGACAGCGGGGCGCTGATCGTGACGGTGGACGGCCCGGTGTAGCTGGCTCCGGTGAAGTAGTCGGTCCACGTGCTCGGCGGTACCCAGACCGAGGTCGAGCCGACACCGTCGGAGTTCGGCGAGGTGATCGGCGCGACGAGCAGGCTGTCGCCGTACAGGTACTGGCCGGGCACGGCGTACGCCGCTTCCTGCGCCGGGTACTCCAGGTACATCGGCCGAACGATCGGTACGCCGGTCGCGTGCGCCTGCTGGGCCATCGTGTAGGTGTAGGGCACCAGCGCTTCCCGCAGCCGCAGGAACTTCGTCGCGCTGTCCGCCGCCTCGGTGCCGTACTCCCAGGGCAGCCGGTCCGCGTGGTCGGAGTGCAACCGGTCGATCGGCTGGAACGTGCCGAACTGGACCCAGCGGGCGTACATGTCGTCGGGCAGGTGGTCGCCGTGGAAGCTGCCGACGTCGTGGCTCACGTTCGACAGCCCGGCCGCGGCCTCGTCGGCGGTGTACCGCACCGCGTAGCGCAGGAAGTCCCAGGTCCCCGGCGTGTCCCCGGTGAACTGCAGGGTGTTGCGCCGCTCCGACCACGGGCCGATCGGGTAGGAGCTCTCGATGCCGCCGTACTCCGCCCCGCCGATCCGGGCGAACGAGAACCCGCGCAGGCCCCGCCGGGTGGCCGCATCGGCGTACGCCTGGTTGATCAGGTTGTCGGGGGCAACCTGTGGGTCAGATGCGGTCGACGCACCGCAGTAGCTGCAGTAGTCCAGCCACCAGGCGCGCACACCCTGCTGCTCGAACGGCTTGTGCAGCTGCTGGTACGCCGCCAGCTGGGCCGGCTTCGACCAGTCGAACAGGTGCGGCCGGACGTGCGTCCACGCGGACGTGTCCAGCTCGAGTCCACCGGCCGCCGCGTTGGTCTCAGCGAACTTCGGATCGTCCTCCGCGATGGTCGGGTGCACGTTCAGCGCCACCGACAACCCCTGCTGCTTGGTCCAGTCCATGAACGTCTGCGGCTTCGGGAACAGCGACGTGTTCCAGTTCCAGCCGTTCCAGCTGTTCGGCGCCTTGAAGTCGGTGTCGAGGACCAGCCAGTCCACCGGGACGCCGGTCGAGCGGAACTTGGGCAGCAAGGTGTTCTGGTAGTCGTCCGCGCTGTACGGGTGGTAGCGCGAGTACCAGACGCCGTACGCCGACTGGGGGAGCAGGTTGGTCCTGCCGGTCAGCACGTTGAGGTCACCCAGGGCACGCTTGTAGTCGCGGCCGTAGCCGAAGAGATAGCCGTCCTGATAGGGATGGGTGCCGTGGGTCGGCCGGGCGCGGACCTCGTGATCGGCCGTCAGCACAGCGGTTCGGGTGTCGTCGAGCAGGTACCAGCCGTCGCGGTTCAGGATCCCCGGGTGCTGGTGAGCAGGGACTTGGCGCGGATTGTCCAGTGAGCGGCTCCAGCCGCCCAGGGTGCTGGCCGGGCCGGCGCCGTACGCGGTGGTCAGCAGGCCGGTTTGCGCCGCCGGGTAGTCCGTCACCGACGTGGGGGTCACGGCGAGGCTGTCCACGTTCACTCGACCGCTGTCGCCGTCCTTGAAGAGGATGCCGACGGTGTTGGTGCCGGCCTTCAGGTCGACCGTGGCGGTGGCCGTCGACCAGGTGTCCCAGGAACCGGTCGGCGGCAGCGTGAGACCCGGGCCCGCAGCGCCGTTCACCTGCGTGGACAGGGTGCGGGTGGTGTTCTGCCCGTCTCCGCCGGTGGAGTTCGCGTACCGGACGGCGAGGCGGTAGGTGCCGGCCGCCGGTACGCCGGAGACGTTCACGGAGATGCCCGCACCGGCCTTCTCGTAGCCGGCGACGAATCCGGAGCCGGTGTGGCCGGTGTGGTCGTACGCCGTGGAGGCCTTGCCGAGCAGCGCGGCGTTCTCGCCTTCGCAGGCGGTCGCCAGGGCGCAGTACGAGGGAAAGGCCGGGCTGGCGGTGACTCCGTTGCCATGGACAACCATCGAGACGTTCGACCGGGTGAACGGGCCGCTGCCCTGCCGGTAGCGCAGGGTCAAGGCGCTGGTGCGGATCTCGCGGAAGCCGCCGGGGGTGACCCTGGTCGTGAAGGGCGTACGGGACAGGGGGCGGTTGACCACGGTGAAGGTGGTCGCGTCCTGGAACGACCGGTCGCCGGCGTACTCCAGCCGGATCAGGGTCGGAGTCAGGACCTGGAATCGCGCGTTGCCGTCGGTCACCACCCCCTGCACGGTGTCCGCGACGGCCACGGACGAAGGCGCCGGCGCGGCGAGCGCCGTACCGGCGAGCAGGGACAGGCAGCTCGCCGCAGCGAGCACTCGCAGATTTCGGGCAGGCAGAAGCCTCATGGAAAACCTCACGCGGTCAGCGGCAGGTGCCGGGGCGGGTGACCTGGGTTCAGCCTTTGAATTAAGGCATCTACAACGATGGAAGTCAAGGGTGCCGAGGGGCGCCGGTGTCCAGCAGGAGCCAGGTGTCCGGGGTGTGGTCCGGGTGGCCCGGGACCGGGCGTTGTTCTTCCGTCCAGGCCGGGCCTACCGCGGCGGTGGCGAGGCGGCGCCAGAAGCGGGCCGCGCCGGGATTCTCCTCCTGGAAGGCGATCGACCAGCGGCCCGGCCGGTGGTGCAGCAGCTCCAGCGCCGCTCGGTGACCGACGGTCCGCCGGCGCAGCGCGCGGACCACGAAGAACGCGCCGATCGAGGTCGAGCCGTCGGGCAACGGCCGGGTGGTGGCGAACCCGGCCAGCGTCGCGCCGTGATGGATGAGGTAGACGCGCCGTTCCGGGTCGCTGAAGAACAACGGCAGGCGTTCGTAGCAGAAGATGCCGTCGGCATCGGGTGTGTAGCCGCGGAACTCGGACAGGTCGTGGCGCTCGAGCTGCCCCAGCCGCTCGACCACGGCGCGCTGCTCCTCGCCGACTTCCTGGACGGTGACGACCTCTGTCATTGCCTGCTCCTTGCGTGTGTTGTCCGGACCGAAGGTGTCTGCTGCAGCATCCGGGTCCGGGGGACGAGGTCGTTAGGCTTTCGCTCGGAGGCGAAACATGGGCTGGTGGCAGTTGGACGCGGACACCTTGGCCAGAAGCCGGTTCGTCGTCTCGGAGTTCACCGAGACGGTCGCCGGACTGGCCAGCTTGACGCGTGGATCGGCAGCGCACCCGGGCGAACGTGCCTGGCTCGCCACGCACCTGTCGCCGTACCGCCTGCTGCTCGAGCGTGAGCCGGTCACGGCCCAGCTGGTCCGCGCTGCGTTCAGCGCGACCTGGATCGCCGACTTCCTGACCCCGACGCCGCCCGCTGAGGGTGAGGTGCCGTTCGCGGACGAGGTCGCCAGGGTGCGGGCGACGCCGACCGAGACCGTCTGGGCAGATGTGGCCAGGGCGACAGGCGGTCCGCTTCCCGGCGAGCTCCGGCGGACGGACCTCGCCGCGAGAGCCGCGGACCTGCTCGAGTGGGTCTGGCTGGAGACCGTGGCGCCGTACTGGGCTCAGCGCCGGCACATTCTCGAAGCAGACATCGTCGCTCGCACCCGGCAGCTCAGCCTGGGCGGCTGGGCGGCCGCGATGGACGACCTGCGGCCGGAGATGCGGTGGCTCGGCGCCGGTCGGCTGCGGATCAACAGCCACGCCTACCCGCCCCGGGACATCTCCGGTGCCCAGCTGTTGTTCGTGCCGGTCACGCCGGGGCGCGGCTGGGTCTCCTGGGACGAACCCCACCGGTACGCGCTGGTCTATCCGTGCTCAGGTGTGCTCGCTGAGCACGGCAGACCGCCTGCACCAGCGGCACTTGGCAGACTGCTCGGACCGGCGCGCGCGGAGATCCTCGTTCTGCTCGAGTCGCCGAAAAGCACCACCCAGTTGGTGGCGCTGACCGGTCTCGGTCTCGGCTCGGTGGGTCGCCACCTGCAGATCCTGCTCGACGCCCACTTGGTGATCCGGCGCCGGGCGGGCCGCTCGGTGCTCTACAGCCGCCTCCCGGCCGCCGATCACCTGATCGCCGCGCAGGATTCCATCTCCTGACCGACCCGGCGATCAGGCAGCGCTGAGCTACGCGCTGAATATGATTGGCTGTTGACAAATTTTCGCTAGCCCGCATCATTATTATCCGACGGGCGGCCCGAGGGGCGCCGACGTGAGGGCGACCCGAGGAGGACCCGGCATGAACGCGGTGGGGACCCGGCTCGATGCCGGGGTGGCGCAGTACCCGGCACTGACAGGCGGCGATCACAGCCGGCCGAGGCGGCGGGACGATCGACGGGTCGGGTGGCTGTTCCTGCTGCCGGTGATCGTCGGGTTCCTGGTCTTCTACGCCTATCCGACGGTCCGTGGGATCTGGTACTCGCTGACCGACTACAGCCTGCTCAACGACCCGTCGTACGTAGGCGCCGACAACTACCGGCAGCTGATCGACGACGAGCAGTTCTGGAACGCGCTCAAGGTCACGGCGTACTACGTCGTGCTGAACATCGTCTCCCAGACAGCCCTCGCGCTGGGCCTCGCGGCCTTGATGCACCGCCTGACCCGCTCGGTCGTGCTGCGGGCGGCACTGCTGGTTCCCTGGCTGGTCCCGAACGTGACGATCGGGCTGCTCTGGGCCTGGCTGCTGGACCCCGACCTGGGATTCGTCAACCGGATGCTCGGCTCGGTCGGGCTGGACACCACGCTCTCGTTCAACTCCCCGCTGTGGGCGATGCCGCTGGTCGCCCTGGTGAACAGCTGGGCCTACACCGGCTACACCGCCCTGCTGCTGTACGCCGGGATGCTGCAGGTCCCGCAGCACCTGTACGACAGCGCGGCGATCGACGGCGCGGGCGAGCTGCGGATGTTCCGCTCGATCACCCTGCCGCTGCTGCGGCCGGTGCTGGCGCTGGTGCTGGTGGTCTCGCTGATCGGCTCGTTCCAGATTTTCGACACCGTCGCGGTCGTGTACGGCGGGAAGGCTCCGATCCCGGAGACCCGCGTCATCTACTACTACATCTACCAGCAGGCCTTCACCTACTTCCACATGGGCTACGCCGCCGCGGTCGCGATGGTGCTCGTGGTCGTGCTCGGCCTGCTGACTGTCGTCCAGATGCGGATGCTGCGTGCGTCCCGCTCGGACCTGAGCTGAGGAGCCTGCGATGTTCTCCCGCACCAGCATCGGCCGGGGCGTCGCCTGGGCCGCACTCGCGATCGCGCTCGCGCTGACGATCTTTCCCTTCTACTGGATGATCCGTACCGCGCTGACTCCCGCCGCCGACCTGTTCAGCGGCTCGACCGCGCTGTGGCCGCAGAACCCGACCCTGATCAACTTCAGCCGTGTGCTGGGGCTGGTCGGTCCCGAGGAAGCACGGGCCGCGGGCGGATCCGGTGCCCACATCAACTTCCTGCGGTACACGGTCAACTCGCTGGTCTACAGCGGCTCGATCGCGGTCGTGCAGACCTTCTGCTGCGCGATGGCCGGCTACGCGTTCGCCCGGTTGCGCTTTCCCGGCCGGGACCTGGCGTTCGGCGTCATCATCGCCGCGCTGATGGTGCCGCCGATCTTCACGCTGCTGCCGAACTTCGTACTGGCCAAGCAACTGGGCCTGCTGAACACGATCCCGGGCCTGGTCCTGCCGAGCCTGCTGATGACGCCGTTCGCGGTGTTCTTCCTGCGCCAGTTCTTCCTGTCGATTCCGCGCGAGGTGGAAGAGGCCGCGATGCTCGAGGGCGTCGGCCCGTGGGGCATGTTCTGGCGGATCGTGCTGCCGATGAGTCGGGGTCCGCTGATCACGATCGGCCTGACCACGATCGTCTGGAGCTGGAAGGACTACCTGTGGCCGTTGCTGGTCGGCAAGGGGGAGGACACCCGGGTCCTCACGGTGGGGCTGGGAGTGTTCCTCCAGCAGTCGCCGAACCGGGCGCCGGACTGGACCGGACTGATGGCCGGATCGGTGCTGTCGGTCGTCCCGGTGCTCCTGCTGCTGATCTTCCTGGGCAAGCGGCTGGTGGAGTCGCTGAACTTTTCCGGCCTGAAGTGACGGCGGGTGGCCCCGGACCTGGTAGGTCCGGGGCCACCCGGTGGTCAGCTGATGGTGATCTTGTCGAGGTCGGGCGCCCACCCGGTCGGGTTGGCGATCGTGATGGTGTTGGCGCCGGCGGCCAGTGGCACGGTGAGACTGCGGGTGCCGACCGTGTTCCAGTCGGCGGTCGCCGGGAAGTCGACGCTGATCGGTGTCCCGCCGTTGACCTTGACGGTCGCCGTCCGCGCGACAGCGGACAGGTAGGACACGGTGAGCGTGCGGTTTCCGCCGGTGGCGCTGGTGACGTTGTTGAAGGCAACCGTTGCGCCGTTGCCGACGTAGCCGACCTTGGCGCCGCCCGAGCAGCCCGTACAGGGTGCGGTGACGGCCCCGCCGGTCAGGGTGTTGGCCGGGTTCTCGGCCTCCACCGTGGAGGCGCCGGCCGCGGACCCGACGGTGATGGCCCCGAGGCTGAGCCAGCCGTCGGCGTTCTGGGTGGCGTTGGCGAAGCGCAGCTTCTTGGCGTTGGCGTTGACGGCCTCCAGCGGGTTCTTCACCCGAAGCACCAGTTGGTAACCGGCGTTGGCGACGCCGGAGAGGTTGACCGTCGTGTCGAAGTACTGCGGGTAGCCGAAGTCCCGGTACGTCGGGTCCGCGCCGACGCCCCAGTCGGGAAAGGCCCGGATCCGGCGGGGCATCACCGTGCGCAGGTCCCAGGAGGTGTCCCAGGACTTCACCACGGTGCCGGCGCTGTTCTTCAGGCCCAGCGTCACCGTCCACGGGTAGTAGAACGGCGCCACCCCGGTGTTGCTGATCTGGACCCCGACCTTGGCGGTGCCGGACACGGAGTTCGGGTAGTAGGCGTTGGTGACGGTGAGGTTGTAGCCCATCAGCCGGACGGCGGCCGCGACGTTCGGGTCCGTCGGGCTGTAGCCGGAGCTCTGCTCGTTCATCTTCCAGGTGGCGTGCTCGAGCTCGATGCACGCCTTCATGTTGTCGACCTGGCCCGAGCCGCCCGGCCAGTAGTTGAACGCCTGGGACTGGATCTCCGGCCGCACCTCACCGCCCATCGAGTTGGTGATCCACTTGTTCTCCACGCCCTGCTCGAGGGCCCGCTGGAGCTGGGAGTAGCTCGCACCACCCAGCGACGCCGGCAGGGTCACCCCGGCCAGCGGACTGCCTTCGCGGAAGCAGAACGAGTCGTCGTGGTAGCCGATGTTCAGACCGTTCGCGGCGGCACCCCCTGAGCCTGGGTACCGTACTTCGAGCTTGGTGGTGTTGAAGGCGTTGTCGAAGGCCTGCAGGATCTCGGTGCCGTGGGCATCGGTCGGCATGTAGTTGGGATAGCCGTCCGCGGTGTCGGTGTCGTACGGCCAGGTGTGCCACTCGCCCCACAGGCCGACCAGGCCGGTGTGGATGAAGCCGACCCGCGGATCCCCGTCGTACCGGGCACCGAACGCGGCGATGAAGTTCTTCACCGCGGTCAGCAGGTAGGCGTTGTCGTAGTCCGGGCTGGTGGTGCCCCAGTAGGTGTTGGTGCGGTAGGGGACCCGGCCGTCGAAGCAGCGGGGGATGGCGTTGGCGGGATGGGTGCCGGAGCCGCCGGGGTACTCCATGTAGATCCGCATCGCGACCTGGTTGCCGTACGTCGCGCTCTCGTTGAGGGCCTGGTCGACCAGCGACCAGTCGTAGGCGCCGCAGTTCGAGGCGTTGGTCATGATCTCGGAGAGCCCGAAGTACGTCCAGGTGAGCGAGTGCGGGTAGCCCTGGTTCTGGTTGCTGCCGGGAGAGTAGAAGCGGGCGAAGCCCTTGAGGGGGTTGTCGACCGGGCCGTCGGCCGCGGCGAGCGGGTGCACGGTCAAGGACGGGTCAGGGGCGGCGGGAGCCGCCGGCCTGGGCGGCGGACCTTGCGGGGCGGCTGCCGCGGGTGCCGTCGGCGGCACCGTCAGCAGTGCCCCGAGGGCCAGGGCGATGCTCGGTAGCAGGGCGGCGCGGTATGACCGCGCCAGGAGGGATGGCATGGGCGGTGACCTCCAGGGTTGGGTGATGGATCCCCCGCTGGTGGACGGACCGGGTCAGGAGACCCGGGTCCGGCCGAGCGTGAGCCAGCCGGACACGGTGGTGTCCTGGCCGGCATTGGCGAAGCGCAGCGGCATGCCGCCGCGCAGCGGGTTCGCGGCCCGCAGGACCAGCGTGTACTCGCCCTTGCGCAGACCGGCGGTGCGGACGGCGGCGCTCAGCTCGACCGGCGCACCGGGCTTGACGCTCGCCAGTTTCCACGACGTCGTCCAGGTCCGGGCGATCCGGCCGTCCCGGCCGACGGCGGCGAGCTGCAGCGGCCAGTCGTAGTAGAACGGGGCGACGCCGTCGTTCTGGATCCGGACCGAGACGTCGAGACCGCGGCGCTGACGGCTGGTCTTCACCGCGGCGACCCGCAGCTGGTAGCCGATCGACGTGGCAGCGGCCAAGGCGTTGTCGTAGGTGGCGCCGGTGTAGCCGGGACTGAAGGCGTACTGGTTCAGCAGCCAGGACACGTGGGTCTGGGTCACGCCGTCGGCGAAGTTGTTGTCGCCGTCGCCGGCGCACTCCATCGGCACGGTGAAGATGCAGCCCTGCAGCTCGGGCCGGAGCTCACCGCCGATCGGAGCGTTCAACCACTTGCCGGTCGTGCCGGCCTGCTGCATGAGGTCCATGAAGTGCCAGCCGGGCCCGGGCAGGGTCGAGTAGGCGAAGGAATCGTCGTGGTAGCCCAGGTCGAGCGCCTTGTTGTCGGTGCTGGGGTAGCGGACCATCAGCTTGGTCTTGTCGAAGGCTTCGTCGTACGCCTTCAGGACCCTGAGCTGCTGGCCGGGGGAGGCGAACCAGTTCTCCGTGCCCGGCTCCCCGTTGTGCGGCCAGGTGTGCCACTCACCCCAGAAGCCCAGCAGGCCGAGCTGGATGAATCCCGCCCGCGGATCACCGTCGTACCGCTTGCCGAGCGCTGCGATGAACGTATCGAGCGCTGCGGCCAGCCGCGGGTCGTCGTAGTCGGGCGACACACTCAGGCCGTTGTTGTCGAAGTCGTCGTAGGGGCGGGTCAGCAGGCCCTGGTCGAGCAGGAACTGCGGGATGCCACTGGGCTTGGCCGGGTAGTCGAGGTAGAAGCGGAACGCCGCCTGGTGGCCCCGGGCGGCGATGGCGTCGAGCTGCTGCTCCAACGGCTCCCAGTCGAACCGGTTGGGGCCGGTCATCACCGCGTTCAGGGGCAGGTAGAACCACTCCATCGAGTGCGGGAACGTCGAGTAGTCGCCCGCGTAGGGGATGAAGCCCTTCAGCGGATTGACGTCGGGAGCGGCCGCGGCCGGCAGCGGCTGCCAGCTCTCGTGCGGCCGGCCGGCGGCCGCGGTCGAGGCCGGCAGCGCGACGGCGAGCGCGACCAAGGCGGCGAGGAGCGCCGTCCGGATCCGGCGGGAGATCGGTAACGGGACCATCGAAGCCTCCAGGGATGCGCCAGGGTTTACGATCTGCCCTTGACAAATTTTCGATGCGCCACATCATTATTCGAGACAGCCGACCATGGCAAGAGGGAACGCCCGTCCCCGGCCACATCCCAGGAAGAGGCACTCGATGATCAAGATCAAGCAGGTCCGCGCGGCCCTGCTGTGCGGCCTGATGGCGGCCACGGCGCTCACCGCGTGCAGCGGCTCGCAGGGCGACGACGCGGCGGCGGACGGCCCGGTCACGCTGGACTACTGGCTCTGGGACGACAACCAGCAGGCGTCGTACCAGGCCTGTGCCGACGCGTTCCACGCCGCGAACCCGAACATCACCGTCAAGATCACCCAGACGGCGTGGGCGCAGTACTGGCAGAACCTGACCACGCAGCTGGCCGCTGGTGACGCGCCCGACGTGTGGACCAACCAGGTCTCCTACTACCCGCAGTTCGTCTCCAGCCAGCAGCTGCTCGACCTCCAGCCGTACGTCGACGAGGACAAGGTCGACCTGGGCCAGTACCAGGACGGCCTGGCCGAGCTGTGGGTCAAGGACGGCAAGCGGTACGGCCTGCCCAAGGACTGGGACACCGAGGCGATCGTCTACAACAGCCAGCTGCTCGCCAAGCAGGGCATCAAGCCCGCGGACCTGGCGAACCTGACCTGGAACCCCAAGGACGGTGGCACCTTCGAGCAGACCATCGCGAAGCTGACCGTCGACGCGAACGGCCGCAACGGCCTGGATCCCGCCTTCGACAAGACCAAGGTCAAGGTGTACGGGTACCAGCCGGAGTGGAACGACGGGTCCCAGGGCCAGAACGGCTGGGGCGAACTGGCGGCCGCCAACGGCTTCACCTACCTGGACAAGAACCCGTGGGGCACGCAGTACAAGTACGACGACCCCAAGCTGGTGGAGACCATCAGCTGGTACAAGGCCCTGACCGACAAGGGCTACGCGCCCAGGTTCGACAAGCAGTCGACGCTCGGCATCGACGCGGTGATGAACTCCGGCAAGGCCGCGCTGACGATCGCGGGGTCCTGGACGATCAACACCTATCTGGGGGCCGACGCCAAGCAGAAGTTCGCGCTCGCGCCGCTGCCGGTCGGTCCGGTCGGGGTGCGCAAGAGCGCCATCAACGGTCTGTCGGACGCGATCTGGGCCGGCACCAAGCACAAGGACGCGGCCTGGAAGTGGGTCAAGTACCTCGGCTCGGCCGACTGCCAGAACGTTGTCGGCGGCAACGCCGTGGTGTTCCCGGCGATCAAGTCCGCGACCGACAAGGCGCTGGCCGCGCACAAGGCCAAGGGCCGGGACGTGCAGGTCTACGTCGACTACACCAAGACGCCCGGCGGCACGTTCCTGCTGCCGATCACCGACCACGGCACCGAGATCAGCCAGATCGTGCAGGATGCCCTGCAGGCGGTCATTCTCGGCCAGTCCGAACCCGCGGACGCGCTGAAGAAGGCCAACCAGCAGGTCAACAGCCTGCTGAACTGATCGAACCGAACCTGTCCCGTTCGGCGGGCCCGCACCCCGCGGACCCGCCGAACGGTCACTGCTGCTTCAAGGAGACCCATGCCTTTGCTCGTTGACCTGGCCGGCCGCGACTTCGCGGTGGAGCTGACCGGATCCGAGCCCCCTGAGTCCGTGCCGGGCGGCCTGATCCTGCCGCCCGGCCGGGTCGCGGTCCTGCACGGCCTCGGCGACGCGCTGTTCTACCGCCACGGCCAGAACTCCTGGAGCCCGTGCGGCTGGCGGCGCCTGAGCGAACCCCCGCTGCGCATCGCCAACCCCGAACGGCGCCTCACCGCCGACGACACCGGGTGGGACGATCCGGCCCGGCACCACTCGTCGGCCGTCGCCGCGCTGCAGGGCGCCGACGGCCGGGTGCTGCTGCTCGGTTCGCTCGGGCTCGGAACGCCCCGCCTGGCCGCCGACCACGACACCCTCGCCGGGTGGTGCGAGCAGGACGGCGCCCCCTGGTTCTTGGCCTATGGCCCCGAACAGGACGTCTTCGCGCGGTACGCCGAGCAGCTGGCCGCGCGGCTCGGCAGCAGCGACCGGCGGGCCGGCAACGTGTGGTGCACCTGGTACGCCTACTACGAAGGCATCACCGAACAGCTGCTGAACAAGGACATCGCCGCACTGACCGACCTGCCGTTCGACGTCGTCCAGGTCGACGACGGCTGGCAGCAGGCTGTCGGGGATTGGCAGCCCAACGAGAAGTTCCCCTCCGGCATGCGCGCCTTGACCGAGCGGATCACCGCTGCCGGGATGAGTCCGGGGCTCTGGCTGGCCCCGTTCATCGTGCTGCCCACCTCGGCGACCGCGCGCGAGCACCCCGAGTTCGTGCTGCGCGACGCTGCCGGGGAGCCGGTCGTGGCCGGCCACAACTGGGGGACCGGGTACTGGGCGCTGGATCTGACCCACCCCGGCGTACGGGAGCACCTTTCCGAGCTGATCCGGCGGGTGGTGCACGACTGGGGCTTCCGGTATCTCAAGCTCGACTTCATCAACGCCGGCGCCATGCCCGGGGTTCGCGCGTCCGGGGTGCACCGGGAACAGGCCTATCGGGACGCACTGGCCCTGATCAGGGAGGTCGCGGGACCTGACGTCTACCTGCTCGGCAGCGGCGGTCTGCTGCTGCCCGCGCTCGGACTGGTCGACGGGATGCGCAGTGGACCCGACGTGGCGCCGCTGTGGACCAACTACGCCAGCGACGATCCGTCCGACGCGATGGCCTACAACGCCCTGGTGAACACCCTGCACCGGTTGTGGCAGGCGCCGCTGGCCGAGGTGGATCCCGATGTCGTGTACTTCCGCAGCCGCCTCAACCTGCTGACCGACGCCCAGATGAGCTGGCTGCAGGACCTGGCCGCGATCTGCGGGTTCAAAGCCGTCTCCGACCCGCCGTCCTGGCTGACGCCCGAGGAGCTCGAACGCCTGGTCAGGTACCTTGCGCGGCAGCCCGAGATCGGGCAGGACGGCCGGTACCGGTTCACTGTCGACGGGCGTCCGGTCGACTTCACCGCCGCGCTGAACCGGGGACAGCAGTACCCGATCTCGTGACCGCGCTAAAATTTCGCTTCAATGAAGCGTAATCGGGAGTTCGGGGTAACCAGCACGGCGGCGTCCGGAGCCGACGTGAGCACGTTGCGCGAGCTCAACTCGATCAGCATCGTCCGCGCGATGCGGGGCCAGCCGCCCGCCACGGTCACCGAGCTGGCCACCCGGACCGGCCTGTCCCGCCCCGGAACCGACGTCGTCGTGCGCGGGCTGGTCACCGACGGCTGGGTGAAGGTGGTCGAGCCCGACGGCAGCAGTGTCGGCCGGCCGGCCAGGCGCTACCGCTTCAACGCCGACGCCGGGCACGTGCTCGGCGTCGACGTCGGCGGCCACAAGATCCTCGTGCTGCTCGCGGATCTCGAAGGCAGCGTCGTGCACAGCCACCGGCTGCCGGTGCAGCCCGACGCCGACCCGGCCGCCCGGCTCCAGGCCGTCGACACCGCGATCACCCAGTGCCTGGCCGCCGCCGGGATGCGGCCCGACCAGGTCTGGGCCGTGACGGTCGGGGTGACCGGTCCGGTCGATGCCACCGGCCGCACCACACTGTTCACCCCGCTGCCGGGCTGGGCGAGCGTCTCTCCGGCCGAGCACCTCGCGGTCCGGTTCAGCTGCCCGATCCTGGTCGAGAACGACTGCAAACTCGCCGCCGTCGCCGAGCGCTGGAAGGGCGCGGCGCAGGACGCCGACGACATCGTCTACCTGCTGGCCGGCATGCGTACCGGCGCAGGCCTCATTCTCGACGGCACTCTGCGCCGCGGCCACGGCGGCGCGGCCGGCGAGATCGGCGCGCTCAAGGCGGTCCGCTGGGACTCCGCGCCGTCCCACATCGAGAACTGCCCCGGCGTACCCGACGACATCCATCCCGACGACAAGGCCGCCTGGGTCTTCACCCAGGCCCGCTTGGGCGACCGGGACGCGAAGACCGCGCTGCGCCGGTACGTGAAGGATCTCGCCGTCGGCACCGCGGCCCTCGTGCTGACCCTCGACCCGCAGGTCGTCGTGCTCGGCGGCGGCTACTCCCGGTCCGCGGACCTGATCATCGACCCGCTCGCGCACGAGCTCGGCCGGCTGTGCCTGCGCGTGCCCGAGATCCGGGCCTCCAGCCTCGGCGCCGACAGCGTGGCCCTCGGCGCGCTGCGGGTCGCTCTCGACCAGATCGACGCCCAGCTGTTCACCGACGGAATGCCCGCACCGCTCACCGCGTCGTCCTGATCCCTTTATTCAGGTGCGCGGGGGCTGTCGGGCGCGGTAGCTTCTCGCCCGTGAACTTCTTCTTCCTCGGCTGACGCGACCGCCGGCGGGTGCGGACACCCCCTTGCCGGCGATGCGGAGCGCTGACCTGTCGCTCCGGGTCGCGACGTGGGAGAAGATCCGATGATCTTTCGTACGCCGGCGGCGCAGGTGCGCGCCGGACTCTCTCCGCGTCCAGGTGCCACGCCCGTCACGTGACGGGCGCGCGCTTGGTGGCGCGGACAGTACGCGGTCTCGAGGCCCTCCTGGCCGGGGAGATCGAGGCCGGCGGGCTGGGAACGGTCGAGCAGCAAGGGCATCGCGAGGTGTGGTTCCGGTACGCCGCCTCCGGCGCGCGGGTGCTCGACCTGCGCTGTGCGGACGACGTGTTCGTGGTCGGCGCCGCGGTGCCGGGAATCGACCGGACCAAGGCCAGCCTGGCGACGCTGGCGGCCGCGGCCCGGGAAGTGCCGGTGCGGGAGTTGCAGGCGTTGCGCGAGCAACTCGGTGGCTCCGAGCAGCCTCTGTCCGTGGACGTCTCTGCTTCCTTCCTGGGACAGCGGAACTACAACCGGTACGACCTGGAGGACGCTGTCGGCGAGCCGCTGGCAGCGGCTGCCGGTCTGCCGTACTACAGCCGCCGCGCCGGGACAGTTCCCCCGCCCGGCGCGATGTCGTGGCGGCTCACGGTGGACGGCACCAGGGCACTGCTCGGTCTGCGGATCGGTGCAGAGCCCTTGCATCGCAGGACATATCGACAAATCACCCGGCCTGGCAGCGTGCATCCGCCGGTGGCGGCTGCCATGGTCCGGCTCGCGCGGCCGCTCGACCGGGCCACTGTGCTCGACCCCTGTTGCGGGGCCGGGACCATCCCGATCGAGGCGGCGTCCATCGGTCGGCAGCTGTCGGTTCTGGGCAGCGACCGGAACCGAGACGCCGTCGGTGCGGCCCAGGCGAACGGCGCAGGCTCGTCGATCCGCTGGCTGATCGCGGATGCCGGTTCGTTGCCCTTGGCCTCTAACTCGGTGGATCTGGCGGTCTCCAATCCACCGTGGGACCGGCAGGTGCCCGCGGCCGGCGTGCTGGCCCGTCGGCCTCAGCGGTTCTGGCGCGAACTCCACCGAGTCCTCCGGCCCGACGGTCGCGCGGTCGTGCTGCTGACCGAGGCCGACGATCGACTGCGGGACGCTGAGAAGGCAGGCCTCGCACTCCACAGTCGCCACCCGATCAGCCTGTTCGGCGCCCATCCGGAGGTCGTGCTGCTGAACCCGAGCTGACCCGACGCGGCGCCCGGCCCCACGTCCCCGTGGACCGCCGGGCGCCGCTGCCGGAGTACGAGAAGATCGCGTACGTGCCCGGGCTTCCGGGTCCGGGATCAAGCGAACTACTGACCTTCGTACCGGCTGCCGGACTTGGCGAGCCCCCGGCTGATCAAGTAGCCGATGGTCAGCAAGGTGACATACAGCCAGGCGTGGTCGGCGCCGAAACCGTCGCGGCCCTCGCTGTCCTCACCGACGACCGCGGCGGCGATCAGAACGCCGAGGACCGCGGCGACGTAGGCGATCAGTTCGGTGGTCTTGTAGGCAGCCTTGGTTTCCGAGGGCCAGCCTCGGACCGGAGCGCCGACACCGGGCCCTCCACCGGTGGGCGGAGTCTGCGGAGCGCCGACAGGCGCCTGGCCCTGGGGCATGCCGCCGGGCGGGGGACCTTGCTGGTACGCGGACATCTTCACTCCTTGGTTGGTTGGTTGGTGAGTGCCAGGTGCCAGTACCCGCCCCTCTAACGCATCGTGATCGGATCGAGATCCTCTGCTGCTCGGGTAGGGCCTCCGCACTTGCAAGTGCGTACTTGCGGGCGGCAACGGGTCGCGCCGATGGTTGAAGTCAAGCCCACGAAAGGAACGACGATGCTCAATCCCGCAGGCCCGAGCCGGCTCACGATCGGATCGACGACGGTCAGCTACCTGCCGGACGGCGAGGTCCACCTGGACCCGGCCGCGCTCTTCCCGGCGTCCGGCCCCGACGGCTGGAACGCCTACGCGCCGTACCTCGATCCGGACGGCCGGCTGCCGATCAGTGTCGGGTCGTTCCTGATCCGCACCGGCGACCACCGGGTGCTGGTCGATCTCGGCCTGGGAGCGGTGGACTTCGAGGTGCCGAACTTCGGGTCGTTCAAGGGTGGGGCGCTGCTCGACAGCCTCGCCGGCGAAGGACTGCGGCCGGCTGACATCGACACGGTGGTGTACACCCATCTCCATCACGACCACGTCGGCTGGACCACGGACGTCGCGCCCGCTCCCGGCTCCCCGTCCGGTGGACCGGTGGGCCCGCTGACGTTCGGCAACGCCCGCCACCTGGTCGACAGCGCCGAGTGGGACTACTGGAACGGCCGGGACGAGGTCACCGGTCCGGACCTGCAGGCCGTGCAGAAGCCGCTCAGCGCGGTCGTCGAGTTCCTCGACCACGACCGGCCGGTGGTGCCCGGCGTCCGGGCGATCGCCACCGCCGGGCACACCCCGGGTCACACGAGCCTGCTGGTCACCGACCCGGACACCGAGCAGCGCCTGCTCATCCTCGGCGACGTCATGCACACCCAGGCCCAGATCAGCGAGACCGACTGGAACTTCCTGCTCGACGTCGACGCCGACGAGGGGACCAGGACGCGCGGCAGGGTGCTGGAGCAGTACCAGGACCAGAACACGCTGATCGCCGGCGGCCACTTCGCAGGCACCGTGTTCGGCCGCTTCCTGCCCGCCCGGCGGCAGTACCGGTGGGCCGTCACCACCCACTGATCCGGCCCGGTCAGCGGTCGCCGGACTCCTGGCGGCCGGCTTGCTCGCGGGCTTGTTCGATGTCGTCGATGTACCGCTCCGCCCAGGCCCGAACGGCGGCCATCGGCTCACGCACGGTGTGTCCCAGCGGGGTCAGTTCGTAGCTGACGGTCCGGTCCGCGTTGGGGCGGCGGATGACCAGCCCGTCGGTTTCCAGGCTGCGCAGGGTCTGGGTGAGCATTTTCTCGCTGATGCCGTCGACCTGCTGCCGCAACTGGCCGAAGTGGCGTGGTCCTGCCTCCAGTGCGCCGATGAGCAGGACGCTCCACTTGTCCGCGAGCCGGTCCAGCGCCTGCCGGGACGGGCACGCCGCGCTGTAGACGTTGGCCAGGTGCCCGTCGGGGAGACGGGCCCGAGCGGGTCTGCGGCTTCCAGGCCGGGGCCTGGGCACACGGGTCGGCGGCACCTCGTCATACTAACGATTGGTAAGTACCGGCGGGAAGACGCAGCCCGTGCGGATCAGGTCAGGCGGTGCTCGGCGAGCCAGGTGGTGGCGCGGCGGTTCGAGGCGCGGGAGAGCCAGGCGTCCTGGATGACCTCGGTCAGCTCCTGGTGGGACAGCTCACCGATCCGGCCGGCGCGGACCAGCACCGACAGGTGCCCGTCGAAGTGCGGCGTGGTGAAGAACGGGGTGGACTCGTCGGACACCAGGGCGAGCTTGTCGTCCTCGCTCGGTACCCAGATCACGATCACGTCGTCGTACCGCTCACCCGTGTCCGGGTCGAACGCGTCGGGCCGCGGCGTGCGGAAGAACACGAACGACTTCCCGCCCACCTGGTAGACGGGGTTGCCCGCACCCCCGCGCTCCACCGTCACGTGCGGCATGCCCGCCGCCACTTCGTGCACGTCCGCCACCCGAGCTTTCCTGCGGGCCATGTCCCGCAGTCTAAGCTCGTACAGCTGGGTACCGGGCCGCTGTCCCTCGTCACTGGCCGGAAGGAAAGCCCATGGCCCCCCTGCAAGTCCGACCCCTCGGCGGCGGCGTCGGCTGCCTGATGATGATCCTCATCTCGGTGGTCGCCTCCGTCGTCCTGACCATCGTGCTCAACCTCCTGCTCTGACCACTGGGTGAGGCTGGGGCGATGACCGGGGTCCGCGCCGAGGCGACCGAGCAGTGGCTGGAGCTGGTCCGTCAGGAGTACCCCCTGACGGAGGCCGCCTTCGTGCGCGACCTCGGCGGCAACTACAACCTGAACCTGCAGGTCGCCTCCGACCGCGGCGCGCTGGTCGTCCGGGTCACCCCCGACTGGATCGAGCCCGATCGGCTGGCCGCCGTGCAGGCGGTGCGGGAGTATCTCCGGGCCCGTGGCTGGCCGGTCCCGCGGACGATCCGCACTCGCGCGGCTGGTACGACGGTGCCCTGGCCGTTTCGCTCAGCTCGGTGGAGCGGGCGGCGCTTCCGCTGGCGATCGTCCGTACGCCGCTGACGTTCCTTCGCGACCTGGCCTCTCTCGGTCCGGGCAGCCGCGCGGAGCTGGCCGCACTCCGGGGCCCGCAGTACGAGTGGGCGGTTCGGCTGCTGCGGGACCCCGGATGGCGGGCGGCGTTCTGCTGACGGAGATCAGCGGGTGGGGTTGAGGTGGACGCGGCGGAGGAGCTGGGCGTTGGCGGCGACGACGATGGTCGAAGCGGACATCAGGACGGCGCCGACGGCCGGGCTGAGGGAGATGCCGGCCCAGGCGAGCGCACCGGCAGCCAGGGGGATGGCGACGACGTTGTAGCCGGCTGCCCAGGCGAGGTTCTGGATCATCTTGCGGTACGACGCCTTGGACAGCCGGATCACGCCGGTGACACCGCGCGGGTCGGACGAGGCGAGCACGACCCCGGCCGACTCGATGGCGACGTCGGTGCCGGCGCCGATCGCGATGCCGACGTCGGCGCGGGCCAGGGCGGGCGCGTCGTTGACGCCGTCGCCGACCATCGCCACCGTCAGGCCCCGGGACTGCAGCTCGCTGACCGCTTTGTCCTTGTCGGCCGGCAGCACCTCGGCGAACACCTCGTCGACGCCGTCGCGGAAGCCGAGATCGGCCGCCACGGCCCGCGCGACAGGCTCGGCGTCGCCGGTGATCATCACGATCTTCGCCACCCCGGCCGCCCGGAGCTGCTCGACCGCTTCCCGCGCCTCGGGCCGGACCTCGTCCTCCAGGGCGATCGCTCCGGCCGGTACCGCGGTGGGCCCGTCGAGACGCAGCAGGTAGAGCACGGCGGCACCACGCCCGGACCACTCGTCGGCGCGTTCGGACAGCACACCCGTCACCTCGACGCCCAGCTCCCGCAGGAGAGCCGGACCACCGACCGCGTACGTCGTACCGTCGACGGCGGCCTGCACGCCCCGGCCGGTCAGTGACTTGAACTCGCTCGCCCGTGCTCGTCCTGAGCGCCGGTCGGCGGCGGTGACGATGGCCCTGGCCAGCGGGTGCTCGCTGTCGGCCTCGACCGCACCCGCGATCCGCAGCACGTCCTGCTCGTCGATCCCGTCGCCCGCGACGCCGGTGACGACGTGCTCGCCCTTGGTCAGCGTGCCGGTCTTGTCGAACAGCACCGCCTGCACGGTCCGCATCCGCTCCAGCGCCAGCCGGTCCTTGACCAGGATCCCGGCCTTGGCGGCGACCGCCGTCGACAGCGCGATGACCAGCGGGATCGCCAGCCCGAGGGCGTGCGGGCAGGCGATCACCAGGACGGTGACGGTCCGGACGACCGACTCGTCGAGGTTGCCGAACGCCCACCAGGCCAGGAAGGTGACCAGCGCCGCCGCGGTGGCGATGAAGAAGAGCATCGCGGCGAAGCGATCGGCCAGCACCTGGGCGCGGCCGCTGGACTGCTGGGCCTGGCTCACCAGCCGCTGGATCCCGGCCAGCGCGGTGTCCTCGCCGATCGCCTCGACGCGGACCCGGATGGCAGAGTCGGTCGCCACGGTGCCGGCGACCACGCGCTCACCGACGGTCCGGGAGACCGGCCGGGACTCGCCGGTGATCATCGACTCGTCCAGCTCCGCCGCGCCTTCGACGATCTCGCCGTCGGCCGGCACCCGCGCACCGGACCTGACCAGGACGACGTCGCCGACCCGCAGTTCGGTGACGGAGACGGTTTCGACAGCGTCGTCGGTGACCCGCTCGGCGTCGTCGGGCAGCAGCGCGGCCAGGGCGGCGAGGGCGCCCTGCGCCTGGCCGATCGCCTTCATCTCCTGCCAGTGGCCCAGCAGCATGATCGTGACGAGCGCGGCCAGCTCCCACCAGAAGTCCAGGTCGAACGCGCCCAGACTGGTGGCCAGCGACGCGACGTACGCGACGGTGATCGCCATCGAGATCAGCAGCATCATGCCCGGAGCCCGGTCGCGCGCCTCCCGCACGCCGCCGACCAGGAACGGCCGGCCGCCGTACAGGAAAACGAACGTACCGAGCAGCGGACCGACCCAGCTCATCCCGGGGAAGTCCAGCGTGTAGCCGAACCAGTCCATCACCATGTGGCTGGTGGCAACGATCGGCAGCGTGAGCAGCAGGCTGAGCCAGAACTTGCGCCGGAACATCTCGGGGTCGTGGCCGGCGTGCTTGTCGTGCCCGGTGTGTTCGTCGTGCCCCGTGTGGCCGGCGTGCCCGCTGTGACCTGAGTGGTCGTGGACGCCTGCGCGGACCGGCGCCGGGCGCGTGTCGTGGGGGTGTTGGTGGCCAGGGTTGTGGTGCTCCTGGCCGGACGAGGTGGCCTTCACCATGATGATCTGTCCTCTCAGCGTCCCGTTCCGTGCGGCCGCGGGCGAACCCGCGGCCTCACGACAAAGAACACGGTACCCCCCTGGGGTATTTCCCATCGAGCGAAATTTTCTGACCCGGGTCGGATCAGTCGGCCGGGAGCCGAGCGAGCAGACGCTGCAGCGCCGCGATCTCGCGCGCCTGGTCGGTCGCGATCTTCCGAGCCAGGTCGACCGCGCCGGCGTTCCGGCCCCCGGTCTGCTCGGCCTTCGCCATGCCGATCGCGCCCTGGTGGTGCTTGATCATCTGCTGCGCCCACAGGCGGTCGAAGGTGGAGCCGCTGGCGTTGCCCAGATCGGACAGTTCGTCTTCGGACAGCATGCCGGGCATCTCGTGTGCGCTGTGGTCGCCGTGCGAGGGCGTGGGCACCGGCTTGCCCCAGCTGGTGAGCCAAGCCGACAGGGTCTTGATCTCGGGGCCCTGCGCGGCCCTGATTGCCTTGGCGAGCTTCTTCACCGCCGGCGCGGAGGCGTTGTAGTCCGCCATGTTGGCCATCTGCACGGCCTGCTGGTGGTGCGGGATCATCTGGGTCGCGAAGGTCACGTCGGCGTCGTTGAAGTCCCCGGCCGCGGGTGCCGAGCTGGACTGGGTGCTGGACGGTGCGCCGTGGTCCATGCCGGGCATCGTTCCACTGTCGCTGTTGTCTCCGCACCCGGCCAGGGCGAGTCCGGCCAGCACGAGCAGTGCCGTCGGGGCAGCGGTTCTCCACAGGTGGTGTCGCATCGGGTGAGTCCTTGTCGTTTCGAAGCGTGTGCTGCGGTGAACCCCGGGGGCGGCGCGTCGGCCGGAACCCGGTTGTGGGCAGGGTCCGGCCTAGGTGCGGAGCACGCAGAGTTGCGACAAGGTGGTGCGGCGCCAGGGGGTCGGCGGTGCCCGTCGGATGCGTGCGCGCCACCTGTCCATCGCTCCAACCCTAACCACTGCCGCTTGCTGGTACGACGGGTCGCCTCCCCGGCCGCCGCCTGGGGCGGTGGGCCGGGGAGGCCGTCGACAGCTCACCGGCTCGCCGGGGCGTCGACCGAACCCCCGCTCGCCGCCGAGTCGGCGGTCGGGTCGCTCGCCGCGGCGTCGGTCGGGTCGCCGGCCGGGGCGTCAGTCGGTCGGGTGCGCAGGGTGACCGCGGCCAGCACGGCGCCGGCTGCGGCGATGACGGCTGCTCCGACGAATGCCGCCGAGTAGCCGTCGGTGAGCGAGGACAGGTCGCCCAGCCGGTCGGCGCCGTTCGCCGCCGCGACCGCGGTCATCGCGGCCAGGCCGAGCGCGGAACCGATCTGGTAGCTGGTGTTGACGATTCCGGACGCCAGGCCACCTTCCTCGGGGCGTGCCGACGACAGCGCGATGCCCAGACTGGGGATGAAGGCCAGCGACATCCCGGCCGCCGCGACCAGCGAGGCGGGCAGCACATCGGCCCAGAACGACCCGTCGGAGCGGATCAGCGACAGGCCGGCCAGTCCGGCGGTGAGCACCGTCATGCCGGCGACGAGCGTCTTTTGCGGGCCGAACGCGGCGATCGCCTTCGGGGCGACCACGATCATGCCGAGCATGATGAACGTCGTCATCGGCAGCAGCGCCGAGCCGCTCGGGAACGCGCTGAGGCCGAGGACCTGCTGCAGGTACAGGTTCAGGAAGAACCACATCGGCACCCACGCCGCTCCGAGCAGCAGTTGCGCGACGTTGGCGGCCGCGAGGTTCGGTGCGCTGAAGATGCCCAGCCGCATCAAGGGCTCCCGTCGGGCCGCCTGCACCGCGACGAACACGAGCAGCAGCGCCACCGCCGCCGCGCCGACGAGCAGGGTGGAGCTGTCGGTCCAGCCGACCTCGGGTGCGCGCACGATCGCGTACACGCCGGCGCCGAGTCCGAGCGTGACGGTCAGCGCGCCGACGAAGTCGATGGAGCCACGGCGTGCGGGCGCGGCCGGCATCAGGGCCGGAGTGGCGATCAGCGCGACCGCGGCGATCGGGACGTTCAGGAAGAACACCCAGGGCCAGGACAGGTACTCGGTGATCACGCCGCCGAGGAACACCCCGGCCGTGCCACCGGCCGGAGCGGCCGCGCCGTACAGCGCGATCGCCTTGGTCAGCTCGCGCGGGTTGCCGCCGAACAGCATCATCAGCAGCGTCAGGGCCGCCGGCGCGATCAGCGCCGCTCCGACGCCCTGGACCGCCCGGCCGATCAGCTCCGCCGCGACGCCGGTGGCGAAGCCGGCCACCAGTGACCCGGCCAGCAGGACCGCCCAGCCGGCCGCGAACACCCGGCGCGCTCCCAGCAGGTCCGACAGCCGGCCGCCGAGCAGCAGCAGGCCGCCGAACGCGACCACGTAGGCGTTGAACACCCAGGACAGGTCGCCCGGGCTGAACCCGAGTTCGGCCTGCATCTTCGGCAGCGCGACGCCGATGATCGAGGTGTCCATGATCACCATGAACTGCGCCGCGGCGATCAGGCCGAGCGCCCACCAGCGCCGGCTCGCCGCTGGTGCTTCGGTGTGACTCATCCTCTACTCCTTACCGGTATGGGGTATCAATGCACCCCGAACGGGTCCCCGGCTTGTGCGGGGGGATGGTTCGATACCCTAGGGGGGTACCCCATGCGAGCGCAAGACCTCAGCAGGATCCGGCCGGGCCGGTAGGGTGCGCGACGACGGCAGCGAAGGGAAGTGGTGAGCGTGGCCGAGCAGGCACCGCACGGTTACATCGGCGACAAAGAGGCGTACCTGCGCCGGCTGAAGCGGATCGAGGGTCAGGCCCGGGGCCTGCAGCGCATGGTCGACGACGAGCAGTACTGCATCGACATCCTGACCCAGATCTCGGCGATGACGAAGGCGCTGGAGTCGGTCGCGCTCGGACTGCTCGACGACCACCTCGCGCACTGCGTCGTGGACGCGGCGGCGGCCGGCGGCCCGGAGGCCGACCGCAAGCTCAAGGAAGCCTCCGAGGCGATCGCCCGCCTGGTCCGCTCCTAGGTCCCGGCCGGCGGCCGCGCCGGAAACGAAGGCGCAAACGAAAAGGCAAGGAGATGAATCTCCTTGCCACACCCAAGGTATAGCGCACCCCGGGGCTTGCCGCAAGCCCCGCATGGTGCTGCAGAATCTCCAGCCGACGCCGAATCCGCGCAGCGGAAAAACGCGGACTGTGTCGACGAGCCGATCTCGTCGGCAGGCGAACTCGGGGAATCTGGGGGTTTTTCATGATTGACGTCATCGTGGCCGGTGGTGGGCCGACCGGCATGATGCTGGCCGGTGAACTGCGCCTGCAGGGCGTGCGCGTCGTGGTCCTGGAGAAGGAGCGGGAGCCGAGCCCGGTGGTCCGCTCGCTGGGGCTGCACACCCGCAGCGTCGAGGTGATGGACCAGCGTGGGGTGCTGGAGCGGTTCCTCGCGCACGGCCGGCAGTACCCGGTCGGTGGCTTCTTCGCGGGCATTCCGAAGGCCTCGCCGGACGGGCTGGACACCGCCCATCCGTACACTCTCGGACTGCCGCAGACCATCACCGACCGCCTGCTGACCGAGTGGGCCGTCGAGCTCGGTACCGAGGTACGGCGTGGCTGTGCAGTTGCCGGGCTCGTTCAGGACGACGAAAGTGTCACGGCCACCTTGGCCGACGGTACGCAATTGCGTGCGCGGTATCTCGTCGGCTGCGACGGCGGACGCAGTACGGTGCGGAAATTGCTCGGCGTCGGCTTTCCTGGCGAGCCGTCGACGGTCGAGACGCTGCTGGGGGAAATGCAGCTGACCGCTTCGGCGGAGACGCTGGCCGAGGTGATGGCCGAAGTACGCAAGACTCAATTGCGGTTCGGCGCGATGCCGCTCAAGGACGGGTTGTACCGCGTGGTCGTGCCTGCCGACGGGGTGGCCGACGAACGGGCGGTTCCGCCGACGTTCGAGGAGTTCAAGCGGCAGCTGCGTGCGGTCGGTGGCACCGATTTCGGTGTGCACTCACCGCGGTGGCTTTCCCGGTTCGGCAATGCCACCCGGTTGGCCGAGCGCTACCGGACCGGCAGGGTGCTGCTGGCCGGCGACGCGGCGCACGTTCACCCACCGGCCGGCGGGCAGGGACTGAACCTCGGCGTCCAGGACGCGTTCAACCTCGGCTGGAAGCTGGCCGCGGAGATCAACGGCTGGGCGCCGGACGGGCTGCTGGACAGCTACGAGAGCGAGCGCCGCCCGGTGGCGGCCGACGTACTGGACAACACCCGCGCGCAGATGGAGCTGATGTCCACCGAGCCCGGCCCTCAGGCGGTCCGCCGGCTGGTGGCGAAACTGCTGGACTTCGACGACGTGAACCGGTTCCTGGTCGAGATGGTCAGCGCGATCGGCGTCCGCTACGACTTCGGCGAGGGCCACGAACTGCTCGGCCGCCGCCTGCGGGACGTACAGCTGAAGCAGGGCCGCCTCTACGCCCTGATGCACCAGGGCCGCGGTCTCCTGCTCGACCAGACCGGGCGGCTCTCGATCGAAGGCTGGGCGGATCGCGTCGACCACGTCGTCGACACCAGCGAGGAACTCGACGTCCCCGCCGTACTGCTCCGCCCCGACGGCCACATCGCCTGGATCGGCGAAGGTCAGGACGACCTGCGCAACCACCTCCCGAACTGGTTCGGCGCCGCCACCCCTGATCGCGCCTTCTCGCAAAACGGTGGGACGGCGATGTAGAGATCGGCGCGGTGGCTTCGTCCAGGGGTAGATGCGGCCGGGGTGGCCGCACGATCGCCAGGGAAGGACAGCCATGCGGAAGCTCGTAGTGCAGCAGTGGGTCACCGTCGACAACATCGCCGCGGAGGAGGACGGGGGCCTCAGCTTCGTGGCCGGGGAGCCGTTCGACGACGCCGTCACCGACAATCCCTTCCAGAACAACCTGATGGGCTTCATCGACTCGGTGGACACGATGATTCTGGGCGCCGCGACGTACCAGCAGTCCAAGGGCTACTGGCCGTACGCCGAGGATCAGGGCGCGTACGGCCAGAAGCTCAACAGTCTGACCAAGTTCGTCGCCTCGTCGACGCTGGACGACGCGCCGTGGGGCGACTTCCCGGCGGCGACCGTGATCCGCGACCCGGCCGCCACGGTGCGCGAGCTCAAGGCACAGCGCGGCAAGGACATCTGGTTGTGGGGGAGCTTGACCCTCCTGCGTTCGCTGCTGGAGGCCGGTGTCGTCGACGAGGTCCGGCTGCTGGTCTGCCCGGCAGCTCGCGGCAAGGGAACGCGGCTGTTCGGGGATCGCCGGAGCCTGAAGCTGCTCGAGGCCACCGGATTCCACAACGGGGTGGTGCTGCTGCGCTACGGGCTCTGACCAGTCGAGACTGTGTCAGGGTCGTGTCAGGGCTGTGTCGGGCGGCCCGGCAACCGTAGTGGGCATGGAAAACACGCAGGAGCCCACGGTCCCGACGGAACCCCAGCCACCCCACGGCATCGCACAGCGCTTGCTGGCCGACCGGCACTCGCTGCCGCTGTCCATCGCTCTGCACCTGGTCCCCGGTGCTCTGATCGTCGCGGTTTATCTGCTGATCGCCGAACCGTTGGTCCTGGCCATCGGCTATCCGGTGTTTCTGGGCTGGGCGATCGCCCTGTCCCTGGTGCTCGGACCGCTGATGGCGGGCTTGTACTGGCTGGGGCGCAAGCGCAACGGCCGGTTCTCGTTGCGCGGCGTGCTGCACTACACCGACAAGCCGTTGCCGAGGGGAAAGCTCGTCGCCCTGGTCATCCCGATGTTCTTGTGGATGATGGTGGTGTCGACGGCACTCGTCCCCCTGGACGGCTTCGTCTTCGACCACTTCTTCACCTGGCTCCCGTTCGCCGAGGTGGGCGGCAGCGCCACCACGTACCTCGAGGGCAACGGACGCTCGGTGATGCTCACCACGCTGGCGATCTGCCTGCCGCTGACCGGGATCTCGCTGCCGCTGATCGAGGAGTTCTACTTCCGCGGGTTCCTCCTGCCCCGGATCGCCCAGCTGGGCCCAGCAGCGCCGGTGCTCAGCACGGTCTTGTTCTCGCTGTACCACTTCTGGGCCCCTTGGACGTTCGTGTCGAAGCTGATCTTCTTCTTCCCGGGGCCGTGGTTCGTCTGGAAGAAGAAGGACATCCGGTTGTCGATCGGTATGCACGTCGGGTCGACCTCGATCTCGATGGTCGGCGGCATCGTCGCACTAGCGTTGAACCTCGTCTGATTCCCGTTCCGCACGCGCCGCGCAGGTGGTCACGGACCGGGTTGTCTCCCGGCTGAGCGGGACGAGGTGGGTCGTCACGAGCTCGTACGGGACGCGAGCTGATGGGAGAACGAACACTTCTCCGAAAAGGTGGCCGACTGGGGTACCGTCCCGGTCAGCGAGAGCCGTGGCTCGACAACCTCATCGGGCGCCGCAAGTGGGCCCGGGCCCAAGGAAGGAACTCATCGATGACAACGGCACCGGCCACACCTCTAGAGGCCAGCATTGTCAGCCAGGGACTCACCACGGTCGCTGCCGACCGCGCAACCGGAGACCGATGAACGCCGACGGAGCCATCACCGTCACGCCGATCCTCGTTGCCGAGCTGCACGTCGAGGGAGAGGTCATGCCGGTCTGCGTGCACGTGATCGACCATCCCGAGGGTCGGGTTCTGGTAGACACCGGCATGACGGAGATGCACCCGGCGGTGGTGGCCGCCTTCGATCCCCGCCTCTATCCCTTGAGCGAGCAGGACTTCGACGTCGCCGGCATCGACATCGTCGTCAACACGCACCTTCACGCCGATCATTGCGGCGGCAACCACCTCTTCGCCGGACGGCCGATCTACGTTCAGCGCCGGGAGCTCGAGGACGCCCACAGCGAGGAGGAATACACGATTCGCGAGTGGGTCGACGCTGCCCACCTGCAGTACGTGCCGGTAGACGGAGAACTCGAGTTGCTTCCCGGCATCCGGCTCGTCCCAGCGCCGGGTCATACGCCCGGTTCACAGATCGTCGTGGTCGAGACCGGGGGACGCCCAGAGGTCATCTGTGGCGATACTGCGGTGTGGTTCGGTGAGTTGGACGAACCGCGCACCGAAGGGCAGCGGCAAATCCGTGCGCTCGACCCCGAGAAGGTCTGGCTCGCGCACGTGCACGAGCCGTGGCGACCAGGCGTCACCCACGCCGAGGGCCAGGGATAGCGGTGTTCGCCGGCTCGTCAGCGTGCATGGTGTGAGGGGCAGCCGGGCGGCGCTCGACCGGCAGCGACGATCCCGTACGTCAGGTCGAACGTGGTCAGCAGACGGCTTGGTGGCCGCCTCGTAGGCGCGAGTTCGAGTCCGTCACCGACCGGCGACGGACCCTTGACCGCCGCCACTGGTGGCGGTTGGTTTCTCCCGAGGCAGTCGGCCTAGCTCGTTGCCGCTGGTGCCACGTTTCGTGTCGAGGCCCCTACAACGCCCCGGCTGCGATTCCTCCACGCGCGGTAGGCCGCCGGCTCACTCCTCCCAGGTGGCGCCAAAGCTTGCCCAGCGCAACACTGGCACCATGGGCAAGCTGGCGGCCGATTTGCTCGGGCCGGTCGGATTGGAGCTGGCCCGGGCGGTCGACCAGCTGCCCGGTGAGCACGCCATGCCTGGAGGTTCGAGGTTCGAGCTGAAGTGGGACGGCTACCGGGTCGGCGTGGTGTGCCGGGGTGGCGAGGTGCGGTTGTGGTCCCGGAACGGGAAGGACTTCACCGCGAAGTTCCCCGACGTCCAGGCGGCGCTCCAGGCTCAGCTGGGAACCGACTGCGTGCTGGACGGCGAGCTGGTGGTGTGGAACGGGGAGCGGCTCGACTTCGACGCGTTGCAGCAGCGCATGGTCAACACGGTGACGACGGTACGGCGGAAGCTGGCGCCGGCGTTTCCGGCGGCGTTCGTGGCGTTCGACGTACTGGCGGTCGGCGGCGTCGACGTACGGCCGATGCGGTGGACGGCCCGGCGGGCCCGGCTGGAGCGCCTCGCCCAAGGGTGGCGGCCGCCGCTGCAGGTGTCGCCGGCCACGGCTGATGTCGAGGAAGCGAAGGAATGGCTGGAGGCGTTCAAGGCCAGCGGAGTGGAAGGCCTGGTCGTGAAGGGTGCGTCGAGCCGGTACCAGCCGGGGCGGCGGGACTGGGTCAAGGTGAAGTTCCGGGAGACCGTCGACGTGATCGTCGGCGCGGTCACCGGATCGGTGCAGCGGCCGGAGGTGCTGGTCGTCGGGCGGTACCGCGGTCGCGAGCTCGAGGTGATCGGCCGGACGACGACGCTGAAAGCCGCCCAGGCCGAGGCCGTCGGCCGGTTGCTGAGACCGGCGGGCCAACGGCACCCGTGGCCCGACGAGATCAGCACCCACTGGGGCCGGGGCAGCCGGACCCCGATCATCAAGGTGCAGCCCAAGGTCGTGGTGGAAGTCGCGGCCGACGCCGCCCTGCAGGCCGGGCACTACCGCCATCCACTCCGCCTGGTCCGGCACCGGGCGGAGTTGCAGACAGAAGACGTCCCGACACTTCCTGATAGTGCTGCGGACGAGTGAACCCGTCGGCCGACCCCTTGGCGTGTCGACGCAGCTGCGGGTGATCCGCAGAGGTTCCTTCAGCTGTTGGTCGTCGGTACGTCGGCCGGTGTCGCCCACGAGGCGAGCAGCTGGAGCCGCTCGGCCGACGGGGAGCCGGGCTCGGCGGTGTAGATCAGAAGTACCAGGCCCGGCTCGGCGGTGACCGCCAGTTCCTCGTAGACGAGGGTGAGTTCGCCGACGACGGGATGGTTGAAGCGCTTCGTGCCGCTTCCGTGGGTACGGACGTTGTGGTCGGCCCACAGGCTGCGGAAGGTCTCGCTGCGGGTGGACAGTTCGCCGACGAGGTCCTGGAGGCCGCGGTCGTGCGGGTCGCGGCCGGCCTCGGCACGCATGATGCCGACGCACATCTGGGCGAACAGGTCCCAGTCGGGGTAGAAGTCCCGGGAGGCGGGGTCGAGGAACTGGAACCGGGCCAGGTTCGGGGTCCGGCCACTGTCTCCGATCACGGGTGAGTAGAAGGCGCGGCCCAGGGCGTTCGTGGCGAGCAGGTTCTGGCGCGGGTCGCGGACGAACGCGACGCCGTCCTTGATCGTGTCGAGTGCCCAGTGCAGGCTGAGCCGCGACGCGGCCTTGCCGGGCGTACGGCGGCGCGGCCGGCCCGAGGCCGGGATCCCGTCGGCGGCCCGGGCGAGGTCGAACAGGTGGGCGCGTTCGGTCTCGTCCAGCTGCAGCGCGCGGGCGAGTGCGTCGAGCACGCCGGTGGAGGCACCGGCGATCTGGCCGCGCTCGAGCCGGGCGTAGTACTCCACGCTGAGCCCGGCGATCGTTGCGACCTCGCTGCGGCGCAGCCCCGGGACCCGCCGGGAACCGGTCGCGGGCAGCCCCGCCTGGTCCGGGGTGATCCGAGCACGGCGAGTCGTGAGGAACTCGCGTACCTCTTGACGGTTGTCCACGACGTCGACACTAGCCCGCCGACGATGCTCCCGAGGCCGTCAAGGGTGCCCTGTCAGTACACCCATCGACAGGGACTTCTCCCTCTTCCGGCCGTCGAGTTCACTCGAAAGCCGGGTCCCTCCACGCCGGGGCCCGTCGTCACCACGAGGAGGAGCGCGCGATGCGCCAGGTAGTCATGCACGGGCCGGGCAACGTCCAGGTCGAGCAGCGCCAGGACCCGAAGATCATCGAGCCGACGGACGCCATCATCCGCCTGTCGGCGACCTGCATCTGCGGCAGCGACCTGTGGCCCTACCGAGGCGCCGAGCCCGTCGACCACCAGGTGATGGGCCACGAGTACGTCGGCGTCGTCGAGCAGATCGGCGACGACGTCCACACCGTCGAGGTCGGCGACTTCGTCGTCGGTTCCTTCTGGGCCTCCGACAACACCTGCGAGATCTGCCGGGCCGGCTACCAGGCGTACTGCGTGCACCGGGTGCTGATGGGCACCATCGGCACGCAGGCCGAGCGGGCGCGCGTCCCGCTGGCCGACGGCACGCTCGTCGCCACCCCGGGCATGCCCGACCCCAGCCTGATCCCGTCGCTGATGGCGGCCTCCGACGTGCTCGGCACCGGCTGGTTCGCCGCGGTCGCCGCCGAGGCCGGCCCGGGCAAGACGGTCGCGGTCGTCGGCGACGGCGCCGTCGGACTGCTGGGAGTTCTGGCCGCCAAGCAGCTCGGTGCGGAGCGGATCATCGCCGTCAGCCGGCACGCCGACCGGCAAGCACTCGCCAGGGAGTTCGGCGCCACCGACATCGTCGAAGAGCGCGGAGACGCCGGCGTGGCCCGGGTCAAGGACCTCACCGACGGACTCGGAGCCCACTCGGTGATCGAGGCGGTCGGCACCCAGGAGGCGATGATGCAGGCCATTCGCTCGACCCGGCCGGGTGGCCACGTCGGGTTCGTCGGCGTCTCCCACGACGTCGCGATCCCCGGCGACGAGCTGTTCATGGCCGGCGTCCACCTCCACGGCGGCCCGGCCCCGGTTCGCCGGTTCCTGCCCGAACTGGTTCAGCTGATCTGGGACCGCAAGATCGACCCGGGCAAGGTCTTCGACCTCACTCTGCCCCTGGACCGTGCTGCCGAGGGCTACCGCGCCATGGACGAGCGCACCGCCGTCAAGGTCCTGCTTACCGTCTGACCGCGTCCGCGTCTGCCCTAGGGGACCGATGAAAGCCGCACGCCGTATCCCTACCGCCGTTCCGGCCACAATCGCCGCGTTGGCCCTGGCCGCGTGCGCACCCGACAGCGGTCAGAGCCGTCAACCCGACGGCCGTCCCACGACACCCACCACCAGTGCTCCCGTCGACCAGCCGACCGGATCGCCATCCGCAGGGCAGCAATCCGCCCGGCCCACCTCGCCGCGCCCCCGGAGTACAGCAGGGGACGGAACAAGAATTCGCATCACGATCGGTGGTCAGCAGTTCCAAGCCACTCTCGACGACAGCGCCGCCACGCGCGATCTGGCCGCGCAGCTCCCGCTCACCGTCGAGATGAGCGATCACGGTGGTGTGGAGAAGACGGGTCGTCTGCCGTCACCGCTGTCGTTGGACGGTCAACCGGCCGGCGCCGACCCCGACGTCGGTGATGTCGGCTACTACGCCCCCGGCAACGATCTCGTCCTGTACTACGGCGACCAGTCGTACTACGACGGCATCGTCGTCCTGGGTCGCCTGCACGCTGACGCCGCCGAGCGCATCGCGACCATGGACGGCTCCATCACGGTCCAGCTCCAGCGCTGACACCACTCCCTACCTGAAAGAGGCTTGATGCACCAGGCGCCACTGCCTACCGCGGTCACCGGGCCGACGCCACCGTTGGCGCAGGCACGTCGCCAGGCGCGGCTGACGGCCGGACTGGTCGCGACCGTGGTGTTCGTGACCGCGATCGCGCCCCTGGCCACCGACATGTACGTCCCCGCGTTCCCGCAGGTCGCCGGTGACCTGTCCGGTACCGCGACGCAGGTCCAGCTGACCTTGACGACGTTCTTCGTCGGGATGGCGCTCGGGCAGTTGATCGGCGGGCCGGTCTCGGATCAGCGCGGCCGGCGGATTCCGTTGCTCGCGGCTCTGCTGGTCATGACCGCGGCCTCGATCGGGTGTGCGGTCGCGCCGACCATCGGGGTGATGACGGCGGCCCGGCTGGTTCAGGGATTCGCCGGTGGATGGGCGATGGTGATCGGGCGAGCCGTCATCGTCGACCTGGCCACCGGCAACCAACTGGTCCGGGTACTGAACGTCGTCGCCGCGGTCGGCGGCATCGCACCCATCGTCGGTCCGCTGCTCGGTGGGCTCATCCTGCAGCTGTCCCACTGGCGGGTCTCGTTCTGGCTCGTCGCAGCGCTCGGTCTCGCGATGACCCTGGCGGCGCTGTTGGCAGTGCCCGAATCGCTCCCGCGCGAGCGACGTCACGCCGGCGGGCTACGGAACTTCGTCGGCGCCGGCCGCATCGTCCTGGCCAACCGGGAGTACGTCGGTTACCTGGTGGTCGCCGGAGCCGCAATGGGCGCGCTGTTCGCCTATGTCGCCACGTCCGCGTTCGTGCTGCAGTCGATGAACGGGCTCTCGCCGCTCGCGTACTCCATCGACTTCGCGGTCAACGCCGTCGGGATGACGATCGCCGCGCTGCTCGCGGCCCGGCTCGCTGGGCGGGTCTCCACCCGAAAGCTCATCCTGACCGGCCAGATCGCCGCTCTGGTGGCAGGCGGCGCCATGCTGGCCGGCGCCTTGTGGCTCGGCACCCCACTGCCGCTCGCGCTCGTGTGCTTCTTCGTCCTGATGACGGCCCAGGGGCTGATGATCCCGAACGGCGGTGCTCTCGCGTCCGCCGCCGTCCCGGAGCACCCCGGCACCGGAGCAGCCGTGCAGGGATTCGTGCAATGGGTTGCCGCCGGAACCATCGCGCCGCTCGCCGGACTCGGCGGCGAGCACACCGCCGTACCGATGGCCACCCTCATCACCGCCGGCGCCGCCGTCTCCATGGTCGGACTCCTCGTCCTGGCCAAGCCGGAGCCCACCGTAGGGGTGCCCAGCTGAGGCGGGGCACCCCCGGCGACAAAGGTCAGGCCAGGGTGGCGAGCGCGTCGTTCCAGGTCTTGGAGGGGCGCATCGCCGCGGCGGCCAGGGCCGGGTCGGGGTGGTAGTAGCCGCCGAGCTCGACGGGGTTGCCCTGGACGGCGAGCAGTTCCTCGACGATGGTCTGCTCGTTGCCCGCGAGCGTCTCGGCGAGCGGAGCGAACGTCGTGGCCAGGTCGGCGTCGTCGGTCTGCTTGGCCAGCTCCTGCGCCCAGTACAGGGACAGGTAGAAGTGGCTGCCGCGGTTGTCGATGCCGCCGACGCGCCGGGTCGGGGACTTGTCCTCGTTCAGGAACGTCGCGGTGGCCCGGTCCAGGGTGTCGGCCAGCACCTGGGCGCGGGCGTTGCCGGTGGTCTGGGCCAGGTGCTCGAAGCTCGCGGCCAGCGCGAAGAACTCGCCCAGGCTGTCCCAGCGCAGGTAGTTCTCCTTGACCAGCTGCTGCACGTGCTTCGGCGCGGAACCGCCCGCACCGGTCTCGAACAGACCGCCGCCGGCCATCAGCGGCACGACCGACAGCATCTTGGCACTGGTGCCGAGCTCGAGGATCGGGAACAGGTCGGTCAGGTAGTCGCGCAGCACGTTGCCGGTCACCGAGATGGTGTTCTCGCCGCGCCGGATCCGCTCCAGCGAGAACGCGATCGCCTCCACCGGCGGCAGGATGCGCAGGGCCAGGCCGTCGGTGTCGTGCTCGGTCAGGTACTCGTTCACCTTGGCGATCAGGTTCGCGTCGTGCGGGCGCGTCTCGTCCAGCCAGAACACCGCCGGGTCGCCGGTGGCGCGGGCCCGGGTGACGGCCAGCTTGACCCAGTCGCGGACCGGCGCGTCCTTGGTCTGGCAGGCGCGGAAGATGTCGCCGGCCGAGACGGTCTGCTCGAGCACGACAGTGCCGTCGGCGTCGACCACCCGGACGGTGCCGGTGGTGGGAACTTCGAAGGTCTTGTCGTGGCTGCCGTACTCCTCGGCCTTCTGGGCCATCAGACCGACGTTCGGCACCGAGCCCATCGTGGCCGGGTCGAAGGCTCCGTTGGCGCGGCAGTCGTCCAGCACGACCTGGTAGATGCCGGCGTAGCTGCTGTCCGGCAGCACGGCCAGCGTGTCGTGCTCCTGGCCGTCCGGGCCCCACATGTGGCCGGAGGTGCGGATCATCGCCGGCATCGAGGCGTCGACGATGACGTCGGACGGCACGTGCAGGTTGGTGATGCCCTTGTCGGAGTCGACCATCGCCAGCTGCGGGCCGTCGGCCAGCTCGGCGTCGAAGGAGGCCTTGATCGCAGGCCCCTCGGGCAGCGCGGCCAGTCCGGCCAGGATGCCGCCGAGGCCGTCGTTCGGGGTGAGGCCGGCCTTGGCCAGCGTCTCGCCGTACGACGCGAAGGTCTTCGGGAAGAACGCCCGGACCACGTGGCCGAAGACGATCGGGTCGGAGACCTTCATCATGGTGGCCTTCAGGTGCACCGAGAACAGCACGTCCTCGGCCTTGGCCCGGGCCACCTGCGCGGTGAGGAACTCCCGCAGCGGCGCGACGTGCATGACGGAGGCGTCGACGACCTCACCGGCCAGCACCGGGACCGACTCGCGCAGCACCGTGGTCGAGCCGTCGTCGCCGGTCAGCTCGATCCGCAGTGTGGTGTCGGCGGGGATCACGGCCGACTTCTCGGTCGAGCGGAAGTCGTCGGTGCCCATCGTGGCGACGTTGGTCTTGTTGTCCGGGGTCCAGGCGCCCATCCGGTGCGGGTGGGTCTTGGCGTAGTTCTTCACCGAGGCGGGCGCGCGGCGGTCGGAGTTGCCCTCGCGCAGGACCGGGTTCACCGCGGAGCCCTTGACCTTGTCGTAGCGGGCCTGGATCTCCCGCTCCTCGTCGGTCTTCGGCTCGTCGGGGTAGTCCGGCAGCGCGTAGCCCTGGCTCTGCAGCTCGGCGATCGCGGCCTTCAGCTGGGGGATCGAGGCCGACACGTTCGGCAGCTTGATGATGTTCGCCGCGGGTGTCTTGGCCAGCTCGCCCAGCTCGCCGAGGTCGTCGGTGATCCGCTGGTCCTCGCGCAGGTACTCGCCGAACAGCGCGACGATCCGGCCCGCGAGCGAGATGTCCCGGGTCTCCACCGCGACACCGGCCTGGGCGGCGTACGCCTGGATCACCGGCAGGAACGAGTAGGTGGCCAGCGCCGGCGCCTCGTCAGTGTGCGTATAGATGATGGTCGAGTCAGTCACCGCGTACTCCGCTCCCAGTCTGCGAACACTCCGTCATGGACCGTCCCGGTCCCGCGCTCCGGCGATCGGCCGTCGCGCGCTGCGGCCCCGGCATGCTCGGGGCCGCCCCCCACCCTAGTAGGCGGGCCCGAGCTGCCTTCCGCCGCAGTCAGCTCCGCTCGCGGGCCTCGCGGAACCGGGTGACGATCTCGGAGCCGCCGACCAGCAGGACGACGATCACGGCGATCGTGTAGATGGCGTCGGGCGAGGTCCAGCCGTTGTTGAAGTGGGCCAGGAAGACCGGGTTGAAGAACTGCTGCTGGGAGAGGATCCAAGCCAGCGGCAGGGTGACGAGCAGTTCGGCCACGGCGTACAGGGTGGCGTGCAGCATGGTCGTGCTGCGGGTGGCGAAGCGGATCACTTCCAGCGTCACGACGCCGGCCAGACCGGCCAGGATCGGCCAGATCCAGCCCGACCACAGCGCCGGGTCGAGCACCTCGATCCGGTCGTTGCCGGCCCGGTACGGCTCGGCGGTGTGCTGCCAGACGATCAGCGCGAGGATCAGCGCGTTCCACCCGACGGCCAGGGCGGCGCCGGAGTCCCGCTTCTCGGTCTGCCGGAGCTCGGGCAGGTCGTCGGGGCTCCACTGGTTCACCTCCGCGGCCGCCGTCTCGCGGTGCCGGGACCGGTCGATCAGGGCGAATACCACCGTCAGCCAGGCGATCATCTGCCCGCCGACGGTGAGGATCCCGCCGATCGCGCTGCCGATCACCGAGCCCACGTCGTTGCTGTCGAGGACCTCGAGCACCACCAGGACCGCCACCACGATCGGCAGCACGGTGGTCAGCAGCAGCTTGAGCAGCCGGACGTACGCCGGGTAGAGCTCCGGGCCGATCAGCGCCAGCGGCCGGTCGGCGTACCTGGCGGCGAGGCGGATCGGATCGCCCATCTCGGCGAGCACCTCCCGTTCCGCGGCCTCCGGGTCGGCCGCGCCCCGCGCCTCGGCGGTGTCGGCGATGGTCGTCCGCAGCTCGTCGGCCACGTCGGCGCGCTGGTCGGCGGGGATCCGCCGGACCACCTCGTGCACGTAGCGATCGGTCAGCGTGGTCCCGCTCATCGGTTCTCCTTGGTCAGTCGTGCGATCGAGGCGACGAGGTCCTCCCACTCGCGCACCAGTCCGGTCCGCACCCGCGAACCCTCCGGCGTCACGCGGTAGAACTTGCGCGGCCGCGACTCGTCGGTGTTCCAGTCGCTGGTCAGCAGGCCCTGCTTCTCCAGCCGGCGCAGCAACGGGTACAGCGTGTTGCCGTCGACCGTGACGCCCGCGTCGTTCAGCGTCACCAGCAGCGCGTAGCCGTACTGCGGTGCTTCGAGCAGCGCGAGACAGGCCAGGACGACCGTCCCGCGACGGAGCTCCTGGGCCTGGCTGAGGATCAGTTCTTCGGCGTCGGCCATGATCGTCACAATACAGTGCACCACACACTACTGTCCAACGCGTCTGTCTGTGCGGTGCGCAGACATGCGTGAGCCCCGCCGGGAAAGCGGGGCTCAGCTGGGGAGAAGCGGTGGATCAGGACCTGGCGGCGGCGATCCGCTGGGCGGCCCGGTCGAACAGCCGGTCCGGCAGCAGCCGGCGGATCCTCGGGACGACGTGCGCCGCCGCCCCGACCGGGTAGCGGCTCTTCGGCCGGGCAGCGGTGACCGCGTGCTCGATCTGCTCGGCCACCTTGTGCGGGCTCTCGCCGTTCTTCGATGCCTTGTGCAACGACTCGCGCACGGCGGCGACCCGGTCGGCGTACCGGTCGCTGGCGGGCAGCCGGTCCAGGGTCTGCAGCGCCTTCGACCACAGCGGCGTGGCGACCGGACCGGGCTCGACCAGGCAGACCGAGATGCCCTCGGCCGCGAGCTCCTGGCGCCAGGCGTCGCTGATCGCCTCGACCGCGTACTTCGAGGCGTGGTAGGCACCGGCCAGCTGCATGGACACCAGGCTGCCCGCCGCGCCGACGAACACCACCCGGCCGCCCTCGGCGCGGCGCAGCAGCGGCAGCGCGAGCTGCGTCACCGCGACCGGTCCCACGACGTCGACGTCGAGCTGGTGCCGCAGGTCGTCGATCGCCAGCAGCTCCAACGGGCCGGCGACGCCCGCACCGGCGACGTTGACGACGGCGGTCAGGCCTTCGGTGCCGAGGGCGGTGTCGACCGCCCCGACCAGGTCCCGGACCGAGGCCTGGTCGGTGGCGTCGTACTGGTGGACCGACAGCGACGCCGACGCACCTTTGGCCAGGATCTCGCCGTCATGGGTGTCGTGCACCGCGGCGAAGACGCGCATCCCCAGCCGGTCCAGCCGCAGGGCGGTGGCGGCGCCGATCCCGCTGCCGGCGCCGGTGACGAGTACCGCGCTCATGGTCGCTTCCTTCCGCAGCCGGCTGTCACTCCGAGGCTTCTTCGCGCAGCTTCGACTGCAGCGCGTCCTTGCCGAGCCCCGAGGTCCCGGACACGTCCGCGTTGCGGGCCTGCTGCTGCAGCTGCTCGCGGGTGATGTCCGTCGGCTGCTCGCCGAGGTGCTTCTCGCGGCTGGTGGCGAAGGCGTCGGCGAGCTCGGCCAGGCGCTCGGCGCTGAGGTTGGCGCGCAGGCCCGGCAGCACCTTCGACTCCTCCTCCTCGACGTGGTGGGTGACCGCGTCGATCAGGTCCTGCAGCACCTTGTCGAACTGCGCGGACTCCGGGTCGGTGCCGGCCAGCTTCTCCAGCAGCTCGTCGGCCTCGACGTGCTCCTCCTGGCTGTGCGCCACGTCGTCGGCCTCGCCGGCCTCGGACGCCGCCGCCGGGTACACCTCGGCCTCTTCGGCCCGGCTGTGCGCGGTCAACAGCGTGGTCAGCACCGGGACGAGATTGCGCCGGGTCTCCGGGTTGTCCTTCAGCTCGTCGAACAGCCGCTCGACCTCACGGTGGTCCTGCATGATCAGATCGACGACATCGCCCGCCATGGCGTTGACTCCTTCACGTTCTGGACGGCGCCTGGACGCGCCGTCGCTGCGGCGGCCCAGTACCCCAGGCGCAGCGACTGCAAGCGCCCCTTACACGTCAGCCAACGCCGCCCTTGTCGGCCAGAGCCGCCTCGTCGGCCAATGCCGCCTTGCCGGTCGCCGCCGACTCATCGGTCAGCTGCCGGGAGTACGCCTCGGCGGGCCATCTGGCGACCACCTTGTCGCCGAGGATCGCGCCGAGGCGCCGGTAGAAGCGTTGGCCGCCGTGGTTGCTGGGCCGCATACCCCAGGAGATCGTGAGCCGCTCGGGCAGCGCGACACGGGCCAGCTCGAGCATCAGCAAGCGGCCGATTCCCTTGCTGCGGAAGGCCTCCCGGACGTAGAGGTCGTCCAGCCCGAGGACATCCGTGCCGCTCCACAGGTGCAGCCGGCGGACGGCCGAGACGTAGCCGGCCGGCTCGCTGTCGTACTGGGCGAGCAGGACTATGACGGCGTCCTCGGCCAGCAGTTCCTGCCAGCGGTCGACGGTCGACGTCACGTACCGCCCCTCGTCCTGGTGGTCGGCCAGTTCGCCGACCAGCGTCCTGACCAAGGCGGCGTCCTCGGGACGGGCGCGGCGGATGGTGGCGTTCATGCAGGTGCTCCGATCGGTGCGATGGTCAGTGAGCGTGCTGGGCAAGATCGGCCGCCGGCCCGGCGGTCGGAACCACCAGCAGAGCCAGTACGGCGGACGCGGCGGCCGTGATCGCCGCGAAGGTGAAGCCGCGGGTGAATCCGGTGCCGGTGGTCCCGGCGATGCTGGCGGCGGCGATGCTGGACACCACGGCGACACCGAACGCGGCCCCGAACTCGTGGAACGTGCTCAGGATGCCCGAGGCCAGGCCTGCCTCATGGTGCCCGACCTGGGAGAACGTCGTCGTGGAGGCCGCCACGAACGCGGCACCGATGCCGGCGGCCGCCACGCTCATTCCCAGCACGACCGCCACCGAGCCAGTCCAGAGGGCCGGAGCTGCCGTACCGAGCGCGGCGACGGCGAGACCGGCCGCGGCGACCGTACGGGCTCCGGTCCGGGCGATCGCCTGGCCGGCCGAGTGGGCCCCGACGGTGGTGGCGAGAGCGACCGGCAGGAAGAGCAGGCCGGTCCGCAGTGCGCCGTACCCCAAGAGGTGCTGCAGGTAGAAGGAGCCGAGGAAGAAGACGGCGATCATCAGCGCCGTCGCGACCAGGATCAGGAAGGTGCCGGAGGCAACCGGGCGGCGGGCCAGGATGCGCAGATCCATCAGGGGTGAGCTGACGACGCGCTGGACGAAGGCGAAGGCGGCGTACAGGACGGCCGCGCCGGCCAGGGTGCCGAGAGTGGCGGCGGACAGCCAGCCGCGGTCGCCGGCGTTGATCAGCGCGTAGATCGCGGCGCCGGTGCCCGCGGTGACGAGCAGGGCGCCGGGCACGTCGAGGCGGGCGCCGGTTTGCGCGGGCAGGCCGGTCGGAAGCATCCGGCTGAGCGCGATCAGGACGGCGACGCCGAGCGGCACGTTGATGTAGAAGATCCACTGCCAGCCCGGACCGGCGGTGAGCACGCCGCCGAGCAGCACGCCGACCGCGGAGCCGGCGCCGCCGAGCGCGGACCAGATGCCGAGCGCCTTGTTGCGCTCCTCGCCGGCGAAGGCGCGGGTGACCACCGAGAGCGCGGCCGGGGAGAGGATCGCGGCACCGATGCCCTGCGCGACCCGGCCGCCGATCAGCAGCTCGGCGTTGCTCGCCAGGCCGGTCGCGAGCGACGCCGCGGTGAACACGGTCAGCCCGGTGAGCACCACCCGGCGCGCGCCGAACAGGTCGGCCGCGCGGCCGCCGAGCAGCATCAGGCCGCCGAACATCACGGTGTACGCGCTGACGACCCAGGTCAGCGTGTCCCGGGCCAGGCCGAGGTCGGCGCCGATGTTCGGCAACGCGATCGCTACCACGGTGACGTCGAGGATGAGCATGAACTGCGCGGCCCCGAGCCACCCCAGCAGGCGCCAGCGGCGGGGATCGGCGGCCGGTTCTTCGGCGGACAAGAGGACCTCCAGGGAAATAACTCGAACACCAGTGTTCAGGTTCCTCGGGATAGAGTAACTCGTACACCGGTGTTCGAAAAGAGGGGATTCGGCGATGTCGCAGCAGGTGAAGCGCGCGGACGCGCAGCGCAGCATCGCGGCGATCCTGGACGCCGCGCTGGCCTGCCTCGGCCGCAATCCCGAGGCCAGCGTCAGTGAGATCGCGAAGGCCGCCGGTGTCGGCCGGGTCACTGTCTACGGACACTTTCCGTCCCGCGCCGAGCTGGTGGACGCGGCGTTCGCCCGGGCGATCGAGGAGGGGCACGCCGCTCTGGACGGAGTAGACCTGAGCGGCGACCCGCGCGAGGCGCTGGCCCGGCTGATCGCGTCGAGCTGGCAGTTGGTCGACCGGTCCCGCTCGCTGCTGCTGGCCGCGCAAAGCGTGCTGCCGCCGGGCCGGATCCGCGCCCTGCACGCCGGCCCGATGGAACGGGTCGAGCACCTGGTCGAGCGTGGCCGGGCGGAAGGGGTGTTCCGCTCCGACCTGCCGGTCTCCTGGCTGGTCGGCACCATGCACAGCGTGATGCACAACGCCGCCGACGAGATCCACGCCGGTCGGGTCCAGCCCGAGCAGGCCGCCGGCCTCATCACCGCCACCGTGCTGTCGGCGTTCGCCGCGCCGCCGGCCTCGCCGCTGTGAGGCTTTAGCTCAGCCGGGTTCGGACGCCGAGCATGAAGAGCTCCAGGCCTTCGGTGAAAAGGTGGTCGGGTCCGCCGGCGGCCACGGCGGCGAGCGTCCAGTGGGCGGTCGCCTCGAAGAGCGCGCGGGCTTCCGGTTCGGGCACGCCGAGCTTCGTCAGCGCGGCGATCTGAGCCCGGATCAGGGCGGCTCGCGACCCCTCGCCGAGGTCGCGGTACGGCGTGGCCTTCGCCTGGATCAGGGCGGCCAGACCCGGGTGCCCGGCATAGAACCCGCGCAGCCGGTGGGACCCGGCGGTGGTCACCGCGATCCAGTCGTCGAGCGTCTCCACCTGCCCGTACGCCGCCCGGTCGGCGGCGAACGCGTCGAAGGCGTTGCGGGCGACCAGGTCCAGCAGTTCGTCCTTGTTGCGCACGTGGTGGTACAGCGAGGGGGCCCGGACGTGCAGCCGGTCGGCCAGCGAGCGCATCGTGAGGCCGTCCAGGCCGTGCTCGCGGACGACGGCCAGCGCCGCCTCGACGATCGTGGTGATGGTCAGACCGGCGGCCGCGTGCGACGAGGCGTCCCGGCCGGAGCTCATCGCGAATCTCCCCTTGTGAGGTCTGTCTAACGTCATTAGGTTACCGTCTAACAGCATTAGACAGGGAGGATCCCGATGCCCGCCGACCGGATCGACGGCTTGCGACCCAGCTATCCCGTGCGGACCGCCCGGCTGGATCTGCGGCCGCACCGCCGCGACGACCTGGCTGACCTGTTCGCCTTCCACTCGCGGCCCGAGGTGGTGCGGTACACGCCGTGGCCCGTCCGCGACCTCGAGCAGACCCGGGTGGCGCTGGAGGCCAAGCTCGACCGGCACACGCTCACCGAGGAGGGGCAGTGGCTCGTGCTGGCGATCGAGCTGCGCGAGACCGGCACGGTGATCGGCGAGGTGCTGCTCAAATGGGCGAGTCGTGCCGACCGGCAGGGTGAGCTGGGCTTCGCGTTGCACACCGACTACCACGGCCGCGGACTCGCGGCCGAGGCCGCCGAGGCGATGCTGCGGCTCGGGTTCGACGAGCTCGGGCTGCACCGGATCTGCGCGGTCGTGGTGGCCGGCAACACCGCGTCGGCCCGCCTGCTGGAACGGCTCGGCATGCGCCGGGAGGCGCACTTCGTGCACAACGCCTTCTTCAAGGGGCAGTGGATCGACGAGCTGGTCTTCGCGTTCCGTGACGACGAGTGGCGGGCCCGCCGCGACCGGTGAGTGTGACAGTCCCCACTCGACGAGGCTGAAACGAATCCCAGGCCCGCCTCGATAGGACGGGCAGGGGAGGGGCCTGAGGCAATGAAAATCACCGGGGAACCGGCCTGGCGGCTGATCGCGCTGCTGCGGCTGGTCGAGCGCGGGCCGTTCGAACCGGCCGGCGAGGACGTGGCGCTGGACGCCTGGTTCGGGCCGAAGTCGCCCGGCGACGGCCCGCACCGGCCGTGGACGTGCCTGCGTCCTGGCCTTCGGGCGCCGTACCCGCCCGGGGAGCCGGAACCGTTGAGAAACGGTTAAGCCTGACCGGATCCGTTCCCGCTGCCGCGCCCGGCTCCCTAGCATCGACGCATGCCGGCGACGAGCGATGCGGTGATCCGGACCCGGAACGAGGTCGTCGTCGGGCGTGATCCCGATGCCACCTACTTCTTCCTGACGATGCCGCGGAACGTGCTGCGGACCCATCCGCTGGTCGTGCACCTGACCGGCGTGACGGACCGGTGCGCGGTGGCCGGCGACCAGGTCACCCAGGTCCTGGCCGGCGGCGACGAGATGTTCTCGGCGTCCTGGACGGTCACCCGGGCGGAGTGGGGGCGACGGTGGACCGTGCGCACCGACCGGTACGGCTGGCGCGGCGTCGGCGCCGAGGTCGACTACGTCTTCGAACCAGTTGCCGAAGGCACCCGGTTGACCCGGGAGATGACGCTGCGGCTCAGTCCGGGCCACCAGGAGTGCGGCCCGCTGCTCCGCCAGCTCGGCGACCGGTCGGTGCCGGACCGCTTCCTGCGCAACGTGAAGACCCGGGTCGAGGCGGTCCGCGGCGCGTTTTCGTTCTGAGTGCGGTTCGTCGGCCGGTTCGCCGGCGTGGGGTCAGTCCGTCGACGCGATCAGCGACCTGAGCAGTTCCTCGGTCTCCCGGGGCGTGCCGGCCGTGATCGACAGCGCGTCCATCGTGACGACGTACTTGTCCAGGTCCTCGCGCTTGTCCAGGTAGACCGCGCTGGTCAGGTGCTCGATGTACACGACGTCGGGCAGGTCCACCTCGGCGAACCGCAGCAGGCTGAAGGCGCCGCCGGTCGCCGGGTAGCAGCCGGCCGACAGCGGGATGACCTGGAGCGTGACGTTCGGCCGCCGGGACATCTCGAGCAGGTGCTCCAGCTGGGTGCGCAGTACGCCGGGCTCGCCGATCGACCGGCGCAGCACGACCTCGTCGAGCACGGCCCAGAACCGGGTCGGCCGGTGGCCGCGGGTGAGGATCTCCTGCCGCGACATCCGCAGCGCGACCAGCCGGTCCACCTCGACCTGCGGCAGCGGGGCCTCGCTGTGCCCGAGCTGGGTGACCGCGCGGGCGTAGTCCTCGGTCTGCAGCAGGCCGGGCACGAACTGGGACTCGAACGTCCGGATCATGTCGGCCGCCACCTCCAGGCCGAGATAGGCCTGGAACCAGTTCGGCGTGACGTCGTCGTACCGCTGCCACCAGCCGGGGCTGTTCGCCTGCTCGGCCAGTCCGATCAACCGGGCGCGTTCGTCGGGGTCGGTCTGCTGGTAGAGGGTGAGCAGGTCCTCGACGTCGCGGACCTTGAAGCCGACCTTGCCGAGCTCGAGCCGGCTGATCTTGGACTCCGAGCCGCGGATCGCCCAGCCGGCGTCGGCGCGGCTGATGCCGGCCTCCTCGCGCATCCGCCGCAGGTGCGCCCCGAGCATGATCCGCAGGGCGGTCGGTCCGCCCGGCGTGCCCGGTTCCTCGGCCACGACGGCCCTCTCCCTCGGTCTGGTTCAGCACCTGCCCGATCGATCTAACCACGACCTCTCCGCCGAAAGGCAGGGGCGACTCGCTACGGGCTGTGATCCCTTGGTCCTGATATGGATAGTCTCGGAGTGCCAGCCGTGCCGTCCTGTCCGTGCCCGTCCTACTGCGAGGTCGCCGTATGCCTGATGCCACCAAGGCCCCGAGCTCGGAACCGGTGGGCGTCGACACCACCCGGGCCAGCATCGCCCGGGTGTACGACGCCGCGCTGAACGGCAAGGACAACTTCGAGATCGACCGCGAGGTGCTGCGCCAGGTGGCGACGGTGGCGCCGCAGGTCAAGGACCTGGCCTGGTCGAACCGGAACTTCCTGATCCGGGCCTGCCGGTTCCTGGCCGGGCAGGCGGGCATCACGCAGTACCTCGACTGCGGCTCCGGGCTGCCGACCGCGGAGAACACCCACCAGGTCGTGCAGCGGCTGCAGCCGTCCGCCCGGGTGCTCTACATCGACAACGACCCGGTGGTGCTCGCGCACGGCCGCGCACTGCTGGAGGAGAACGACCAGACCCTGTTCATCAGCGCCGACATCTTCCGGCCCGAGGAGGTGCTGAAGGCGCCGCAGGTGCGGGAGTTCCTCGACTTCAGCCGGCCGATCGCGCTGATCCACAACGGCACCCTGCACCACTATCTCGGCGACGACGGTCCCCAGCTGATGCAGACGTACGTCGACGCGCTGGTGCCCGGCTCGTACACGGTGGTCGCGCACTTCCTCGACCCGCAGACGCCGGAGCACTCGGCGATCGCCCGGGCGATGGAGGAGAAGTTCACCCACAGCCCGATGGGCAGCGGCGTCTTCCGCACCTACGAGCAGATCCGCGCGCTGTTCCCTGGGCAGGAGCTGGTCGAGCCGGGCCTGGTCCTGTGCGACGAGTGGTGGCCGGACGGCCCGCGGGTCAAGCCGCTGAACCAGGTCGAGGAGTGCATCGCGGGCGGCGTCGGCCGCAAGGTCTGAGGCGTCAGGAGGTCTCGGAGATCAGCACCGCCGTCGTGCCCGGTTCCAGGGCGCGGAACAGGTGGGGAAGGTCGCCGGGGTAGGCGATGTAGTCGCCCGGGTTGAGCTCGACCGGCTCCGTGCTGAGGCCGACCAGAGCCCGGCCGGTGCCGAGCACGACGTGCTCGATCGTGCCGGGCATGTGCGGGCTCGACTCGCGGCCCTGACCGGGCGCGACGGCGATGCGGTAGATGTCCCGCCGGGCGTTCGGTGGGCAGGATGCGACCAGCGTGGCGCTGTAGTCGGCCTGCTCGGAGTAGATCGCCGGCCCCTCGTCGGCGCGGATTACCTGCACCCGCGGCCGGGGCGGGTCGATCAGGTCGGCGAACTGGATCTCCAGCGCGACGCACAGCGCCCACAGCGTCTCCACGCTCGGGTTGCCGGTGCCGGACTCCAGCTGCGACAGCGTCGACTTGGCGACGCCGGCGCGCTTGGCCACCTCGCTGAGGGACAGGCCGGCCCGGGCGCGCTCCCGGCGCAGCGAGCCGGCGATCACGTCGAGTGGTGCCTTGCTGTCCATCGAGTGTTCGCTCCATCGGTACGGGCGTTCGGGTTGACGAACGGCTGTGATCTGTTCATCATAAAACTCATGCGTTCGATATGGCGAACATTGGATCCAGGGCTGGCCCGGGACATCGCGCTGGTCTGCCTGGCCGACGGGGTGGTCGGACTCTCGTACGGCGCGATCAGCGTCGGTGGCGGCCTCGATCTCTGGGTTCCGGTGGCGATGTCGCTGCTGGTGTTCGCGGGTGCGTCGCAGTTCCTGTTCGTCGGCATCGTCGCGGCCGGCGGCAGCCCGATCGCCGCCACCGTCGCCGGCCTGCTGGTGAACAGCCGGCACGTCGCCTTCGGCCTGACGGTCAGCGACCTGGTCGGCCAGGGCTGGCGGCGGCTGCCCGGCAGTCACCTGATGACCGACGAGAACGTCGCCTTCGCGCTCGGGCAGGACGACGTGCGGCAGAAGCGGGCGGCGTACTGGGCCTGCGGGATCGGCATCTTCGTCTGCTGGAACCTCGGGGTGCTGGTCGGCGCGCTGGCAGGTTCGGTGATCACCGACACCGACGCTTTCGGGCTCGACGCGGCGTTCCCGGCCGTGCTGCTGGCGCTGGTGCTGCCGGCGCTGAAGGACAAGGCGACCCGGACGGCCGGGCTGATCGGGGCCGTGGTCGCGCTCGCGGTGACGCCGTTCCTGCCCGCCGGTCTGCCGGTGCTGCTGGCCCTGCTCGGCCTGTTCTTCTACCGTCCGATCCGTACGACGCCCGAGCTGGAGGCGGTCTGATGGACAACCCTCTGCTGGTTCTCGGTGCTGTCCTGGTACTTGCTGCCGGCACCTTCGCCATGCGGGTCGCCGGGCCGTTGATGCGGTCCCGCTTCGAGCTGCCGGACCGCGTGCAGCAGATGCTCGGCACGGCGGCGGTCGTGCTGCTGACGGCGCTGGTGGCGACGGCCGCGCTGACCGACGGGGACGGGCACGCCGGGATCGCGCGGCCGGCCGGCGTCCTGGTGGGCGGTGTGCTCGCCTGGCGGCGGGCGCCGTTCGTGCTCGTGGTGGTCTCGGCCGCCGTCACCGCGGCGGGGCTGCGGCTGCTCGGCGTGCCCTGATCGGCACGACTTGGCGGGAGGGTGCGTCAAAGCCGGTCGCGGTGGGCACTACCGTTCAGAGATGACGCACGACCCAGGACCCCTGACGCTGCCGCGGCGGACGCGGACGTGGCTGGCGGTCGCCTGCTTCACGGTCGGGCTGGTGCTCGCGGGATTCTTCGCCGTGCGGATCGCCGATGCGGCCCCGCGTCCACCGGCCGAGGTGGGCGCCGGCGCGATCCAGCTGGAGCGGGACGGGCTCACCCTGTACGGATCGCAGCGGATGGTGGATCCGCCGTGCCACGCGGTTGACGCCGACGGTGTTCCGATCCCGCTGGAGTCGCCGCGCGGAGCCGAGTCGATCACGGCCGACGACCGGGTCTGGTACGTGGTGGCTCGCTCGGTCGCCCCGGTGCCACCGCAGGCCGTCACGGTGGACTGCAGCGCCGACAACAGCGGTACGGCGTACGCGGTGGGGCCGCAGTCGACGGTCGTCGCGTTCGTGCTGGCGATCGTCGGGGTGGTCGGCTCGGTGCTGGCGTCCGCCGCTGTCGGTACGACGGTGCTCACGCTGAAGCCCGTTGGCCGCCGCCGCGTTCGGCCAGGCAGCGCCTCCCTCCGCTCGCGGACGAACTGATCAGGATCGTGCTGTGCGGCGGTCCGGGTGGTCGGGAACCTGCGGCGGGTTAGCGTGCTCGCCATGACCAGTTATCCAGGGCAGCCCCCGGCGCCGAAGCGGACGCTGACGCGGCTCGCGATCGCCTCCTTCGTCGTCGGGCTGGTGCTGAGCGCCTTTTTCGTCTGGCGCGTGGTCGACAGCGTGCCGTCGACGCCGAGCCGGATCAGCGAGGGGCCGGTCCAGCTGAAGTCGGACGGGCTGACCGTGTACTCGTCGGTGCCGGTGCTCGTGCCGACCTGCACGGCGAAGGACGCGTCCGGCGCGGACATCCCGCTGGAGCGGCCGTCGGGCTCGCAGGAGTTCACCGTCAACGGCAAGACCTGGTACGTCGTGGCGCAGTCGGTGGACAAGGTGCCGGCCCAGGAGGTCGTCGTCGACTGCCAGGACGACCAGACCAGCGCGACGTACTACGCCGGACCGAAGCTGGCCCTCGGCACGTTCATCAGCTCGGTCCTGCTGGGCATCGGCAGCTTCCTGCTCTTCTTCGTGATCGGCGTCGTGCTGCTCGTCGTCGACAACGTCAAACGCCGCCGCGCCCGCCGCGCCAACACCTTCCCCGGCGGCCCGGGCACCTTCCCCGGCGGCCCGCCACCCCACCAGCCCTGACACCTACCGTCACGGACCCGACCCAGAAGTACTGGAGCTCCTGGTAGCCGACCTCCGCGCCCACCGCCCGAAGGTCGGCCTCCACCTGTCCGCCCGTGGGAAAGTTCTTCAGCACCTCGTACGCCGAACCGTCCGCGAGCTCCCGCAGCTGGTACGTGTCGCCACCCGGCCCGACGGACGCGATCGGCCGGCTGCTGCCCTCGACGTACAGGTTGTCGGTGAGCACGATCCGCCCACCCACCCGCCCGCACCCGCCGCGCCAACTTCCGCAGGAAGTCCGCCGCCTCCGCCCGCAGCACGTGCGACCAGAAGAACCCGGCGAACACCACGTCGAACTCCCCGCCGACCTCGTCCAACCGGTAGGCGTCCGCGACCCGGAAGGACACGTTCCCCGGGTACTCGCGCTCCCGCGCGACCGCGAGCGTCTCCTCGGTCAGATCCGTCGCGAGGACCGAGCGAGCGGTCGTCGTCAGCGCAGCAGTCCAGTAGCCGGTCCCCGCCGCAACCTCCAGCACCCTCTGGTCGCGGACCAGCTCGACCAGCGTCGACCGGAGCCGGCGCAGGTCGTCCTGGCGTTCGGGCTTGGCGTACACCGCGTCGTACTCGGGTGCGCGGCGGCGGTAGTAGTCGGTCAGGTCGCTCATCGAAGGCCTCCGTCGTCGTCCGCGGAGGCCGGGTAGGACCCAGGCATCAGAACCTAGCTGTCACCGGCCGGCTGTTGCCAGGGATTTGGGGCGGAGGAGGAAGGCGCCGATGTAGAGCAGGGCGGCGACGAGGATCAGGCCGTCGAAGCCGATCAGCAGGGCGGCGTACTCGAGGCAGCCGCCGAGCAGGGCGCCGAGCAGGTTGGCGCCGAAGCCGGCGGTGCCGTCGGCGGTGTCGGTGAAGCGTTTGGCGAAGATGACGTTGGCCGCGAAGATCGGCAGGAACGCGATCAGCACCGCGACGATCGCGCGCAGCCCGACCGGCATGCCGAGCAGCCAGCTGTCGGGGAAGACCCAGCTCAGCAGCAGGCCGCCGAAGAGCACGACGTACATGGTCTTCAGTGGTGGAGTGCGGAACTTGCGAGTCACCTCGACCGCCGCCAGCACGGCGACCAGCACCCCGGCGAAGACGATCGCGTTGACCACCCAGGTGGTACCGAACAGCAGCGCGAACCCGGTGATGCTCTTGGTCTCCAGCAGCATGAAGCCCGCGCCGAGCAGGAACAGGTCGGCGTACGGCCGCATCCGCCGGTACGACGAACCGCCGCCCGCGACGCCGACACCGATCAGGCCGGCGACCAGGATCAGCCCGATCGTGATCAGGTACAGCGACGGGATCCGGTCGGTGAACAGGTACAGGAACGGCCGGTTGTCGGTGGCCGGCGGCGGCGTCGTCGCGCTCGCCCCGGCCCACTCCGCGCCGCAGGACTGGTCGGCCGCGGTCAGCCCGACCGTGACGACCGCCTGCTGCAGGTCGTCGCCGACCTTGTCCACGCACGGCTTGTGCCCGAAGGCCTTTTGCGCCGTCGACGCCAGCCGGTCGATCAGCCAGGTCTCGCGGTAGTAGTTGTACATCGCGAACGCGCCGCCCGGCGCCAGGTGGTCGCGGGCGCTCTCGAACGCCTGCTCGGTGAACAGGTAGCTCTCCAGCCGCAGCGAGCTGGCGCCGTTCACCAGCGTCAGCGAGTCCGGCAGCGCGAGCAGGATCAGGTCGTACTTCTTGTCGGTCCGGGACAGGAACGCCCGCCCGTCGTCGATGTGCGACGTCACGCGCGGATCCTGGTACGGCCGGTCCGGGTGCTGCTCGCGCCCGATGTCGCGCAGCCGCGGGTCGATCTCCACCGCGTCGACGTGCCGCGCACCGTTGCGCAGGGCAATGGCCACGTCGGTGCCGGAGCCGGCGCCGATGATCAGCACGTTCTCCGGGTTCTTCTGCGCCGCCCGCTCGTACGGCAGCCCGTACTGCGGTTCCCACTGCAGCCGCTTCTCGGCCGGGATCGCCTGCTGGTGCGGCACGCCGTTCACCGTGATCGTCAGCAGCGGCGTGTTCTCGTGGGTCGACGAGGACGTCTGCACCTTGTAGTACGGCGACCAGCTGTTCTCCGGCCGGGTCGACTCGTGCAGCAGGACGCCGAGCATCGCCAGCAACGGCGTCGCCACCAGGGCCCCGCTCAGCACGGCGGCGGTGGCGCGCTGCCCCGGCACCATCAGCGCGATGAACCCGGCGGTGACCAGCAACCCCCACCAGACCGGCGGCGCCCCGAGGAACGACAGCACCGTGAACAGGACGATCCCGGACAGACTGCCGATCAGGTCGTACCGGTACGCCGTGAGCCGCGGCAGCTCGGTGAAGCAGCGCCCGACCAGTTCGGCCGGTCCGGCCAGCACGACCGCGGCCGCGACGAAGACGATCGGCAGGATCACCCAGACCGGCGGGCCGCTGGTGTCCAGGCTGGTGAAGTAGATGACGCTGTCGCCGGACCGGTTCACGGTCACCGGCTTCCAGGCGATCACCAGTACCAGCAGGCCGAGCATGACCGGCGAGTAGTACGGCAGCCGCTGGGCCCGGCCGGCCCGCAGGATGCCGATCCCGATGCCGAGGAACGACCCGAGCAGCACGAAGTTCGAGAAGTAGCTCAGGTGGACCACGTTCGAGCCGGTCCAGCGGATCAGCGCGAGCTCGAGGAACAGCATCAGCGCGCTCGCGGCCACCAGTCGTGGCTTCACCCCGAACGGGCTGTTCCAGTGCTGGGGCGCAGTGGTGCCGGTGGTTGAAGAATCGACTGCCATGGGCCGGGACCCTACCCAGCGCAGTGACCCACGTCACCCCTTCGACGCCCGAGCATCCCGAGCTGCAACCTCCGGAACCCGGGGGCGGCAACCGGTGGTGACCGGTTGCCGCCGCGCAGTGACTCGGGACGCTCAGCGGACGCGGGCGGGCTTCACCAACTGACAGCCGGTCTTGTTCAGGTCGATCGTGCGGGACGCGGTCAGGCAGGTGTACAGCCACCACGTCTGCTGCCCGTACGCCGCGCCCTGGTCGACGGTGATGTTGCCTGCCGCATCGACCTCGCACGGGTTGTTCATCGTGCAGCGCGCGCCGTCCTCGTTGCCGGTGTTGTTGACGCCGATCACCTCACCGGTGCTGGTGCTGACGATCGGCGAGCCGGAGGTGCCGCCGATCGTCTCGCAGCCCGGCTGCCGGTACTTGATCGAGCTCTTCCAGGTCCAGCCGGCCTCGCGCAGCTCGGGAAGGGTGGCCTGGACCGAGCAGGTGTAGATCCGCTTCCAGTAGCCGGACACGACCGCCATCCCGGCGCCGGCGGCCGGGGCCTGCTTGGCCAGCGTGAGCGGGCTGACGTTCAGCCGGGTCTTGAGCGTGGCGTAGCTCTCGGTCACCTCGTAGACGAGCATGTCGGTCTTGGTCATCGTGCCGTAGAGGATCCGGCTCGCGCGGACCGTGCCGGCCGCGCTGGAGTCCGGCCGGAGCAGTGTGATGGACCGGGTGGACGCCCGGTTGACCAGGACGACGCCGGGGTTCAGCAGCCCGCCCTCGTAGCAGTGGCCGTTGGTCAGCACCAGCGCCTTGTCGGTGCTGACGGACTCGGCGTACCGGACCAGGGACGCGGAGCAGTTGCTCAGCGCGGCGATGCCGGTGTAGTCGGCACCAGGCGCCGCGGCCTGTGCCGCTGGCGTGGCGGCTCGGGGAGCGGCCTCGAGCGCGTGGGCCTGGCTGCCGGCGAGCAGCACGGCACCACACGCGATTGTCGACACCACGACGGAGCGGATCAGGTTCATGGGCGGGAATCCTTTGTCCGGAGGAGAGTCTGCGACCAGCACTGCAGACAGGGCGTGACGGTCATGGAACTCTTCGTATCCGATCCGGCCCGGGGTCAACCATCACAGAACCGTGAAAACCGCAGACCCGCGGGACCGAGCAGGGGTTTCCCTCCACCCGTGCAACCTTTCGCCGGGGCAGCGGCCTTCAGCAGGTATGCGTTCACTACCACTCGTCCTGTGCAAGCTCGCAGTCACCGCTGCCCTCGTCCTCACGCCACTGACCGCGGTACCTGCCGCCGCGACCCAGCCACAGCCTCCACCGGCCACAGCCGCCGGCGGGACCTACCGCGTGCTGCCCGGCAAGGCGGCCAAGCTCGACCCCACCGCGCCGACCCAGTCCCCGGCCACGATCTCGCAGCGGTCCCGCGGCACCCGTACCGCTGCCGGCACGGCCAAGCTGACCCTGCGCCACCTCGACCGGACCGGCGCTTTGGCTCCCGGCGCCCAGACCGCGCTGGCCAGCCTGGACGGCTCCGTCAACACCCCGATCGAGGTCGGCACCGGCGAGGTCAGCGTCGAACTGCCCGTCGGCCGCTACGTCGTCGTCAGCCTGCAACGCACCGGGGAGAGCACGACTCTGCTCGTGCAGCCCCTGCTCGACCTGACCGCCGACACCACGGCCACGCTCGACGCCCGCCGGGCAGAACCGCTGGACGTCACGGTCGACGACCCCACCGTCGCGTCGGCCGCCAGCGCTCTCTACTTCGCTCGCCGGATGGACGACGGCACGACGATCCAGTTCGACCTGTACGCCGGGCCGGTGGACCAACTGCTCGCCGGCCACGTCGGCCCGGCCGTGCCGGCGGCCGAGCTGACCTCGAGCCTGGTGTCCTACTGGGCGGTCCCGGGCCCGGCCGGTGACTTCGCGAACAGCCCCGTCAGTTACAACACCTTGGACACCGTGCGGGAAGGTGAGTTCTTCACCGGCCACCAGCGGCTGGTGCGCAAAGCCGAGATGGCAGCGCTGGTGTCCCGCTTGTCCACGACCGCACCCGGCCTCAGCCTGAACAAATCGGTGACCGTGCTGGCTCCCGGCATGTTCGGGGCCTGGGGCAGAGGTCTGCCCCGGACCGGACCGGGCACCGTCACAGAGTACGTCGAAGCCGGCGCGGAACTGTTCGGGAACTTCCAGGAGCGCACCGCCGGTCCCGACAGTCAGTTGGTGACCGCTCTGGACTGGCCGGCGTCTCGCACGTTCGAGGCCGGCCGGAGCTACGACTTCAGCTGGAACCAGGCGGTGCTCGGCCCCCGAGTCCGCGAGGGCTCAGCCACCCGATACGGCGACGTGCTGGGCACCGGGATCGTGATGTACAACGACGCCGCGGGCAATGCGGGCTGGGGAGTCGACGACGCCGTGGCGACCCGGCTCTACCGTGACGGCAAGCTGATCGCGGAGTCGGGCCGGCCGGGCGACATCGGCCGGGGCGTCGAGATGGGACCCGGTCCGGCGACGTTCCGGCTGGAGGGTGAGATCGACCGGCCGGACGCGACGCGGCGGTCGACGACGATCAAGGCCGCCTGGACGTTCCGGTCGGACACAGCGAGCGAGTCCGGCGAAGCGCTGCCGCTGTGGTCGGTGCAGTTCCAGCCGGAGGTCGACCAGACCAACGTTGCGACGGCGACGCGGGTCACGAAACTGCCGCTGACGGTGACCTCCCAGCCGGGCGCGAAGGTGGGCCGAATGAAGTTGCCCGAGGTGGAGCTCTCCGGTGACGGTGGCAAGACCTGGCGGCGCGTCGGCGTGGTGGCGACGGGTGGAGACAACTACCTGGCCGTCGGTGCGACTCCGTTGCCGGCGAAGACGATCTCGCTGCGGGTGAAAGCCGCGGACTCCCACGGCAACACCCTGGAGCAGACGATCACGGACGCGTACGGCCTGCGCTGACCACACCCGCGAAGGCGCCGCACCCATCCGGGGCGGCGCCTTCGTTGCGTTGTCAGGCTGTTACGCTTCGTCCCCGGACCCGCCCGGCTCGAACCATCGCCCCACCCGGTACGTCGTACCAGGTGGTAGGGGGAACCGGAGGGACGGCGGCGCGCCTGCTGGGGGCGTTCGCCGGCCCATGGCCATACTGAACGTCGCGACGACCGGCCACGGGGGCCGTCCCGGCAAGCGCCGGCAGCGCCGTACGGAGAACGGAAGGACGTCATGCCGCAGGAGAAGCCAGACCTGCGCACCCTCAGCGAGCCTGTTCGCTTCCGGCGAGCCGTGGCGCTGCTGCTGATGACGCTGGTACTGCCCGGCTCGGCGCAGATCGTCGCCGGCAGCAAGCGTGCCGGGCGCTACGCGTGGCGGGTGGTCGCCGGACTGATCGCGCTCGTGCTGTTCCTGGTCCTGCTGTCGCTGGTCTGGCGGTCGGGCACGATCAACCTGATCGTCGCGCCGGCCACGCTGCGCGTCGTGCAGGTGCTGCTGATCGTGCTGGCGATCGGGTGGGCGGCGCTGTTCGTCGACGCGTACCGGCTCGGCCGGCCCCTCACCCTGGAACGCAACCACCGGCTGGCCGCGAGCATCCTGGACGGCGTACTGGTGGTGCTGGTGGTCGGTGCGCTGGTCTGGGGCAGCACGATCGTGTCGGCGCAGCGCGACTTCGTCGCCAGCGTGTTCGGCAGCGGCGAGAAGTCCTCGGCCGACAAGGGCCGCTACAACGTGCTGCTGCTCGGCGGCGACTCCGGCGCCAACCGGATCGGCGTCCGGCCGGACAGCATCACGCTGGCCAGCATCGACGCCGAGACCGGCCGGGCCGTGCTGATCGGGCTGCCGCGGAACATGGCGAAGGTGCCGTTCCCGGCGGGCAGCGAGATGGCCAAGCAGTTCCCGAACGGGTTCGAGTGGGACGACTGCGGCCACAACTGCTACCTGAACGGCGTCTACACCTGGGCGATGGGCCACAAGCAGCACTTCCCCGGCGTGCAGGAGCCCGGTCTGCTGGCCACCCAGCAGGCGGTCGAGGGCATCACCGGGCTGAAGGTCAACTACTACGTGCTGATCGACATCGCCGGCTTCCAGCACCTGCTGAACGCGGTCGGCGGGATCACCGTCGACGTCGGCAAGCGGGTGCCGATCGGCGGCATCGGCGCACCGATCAAGGGCTACATCGAGCCAGGCAAGAACCAGCACCTGGACGGGTACCACGCGATGTGGTTCGCCCGGTCGCGGGCCAACGCCAGCGACTACGAGCGGATGACCCGGCAGAAGTGCGTGATGACCGCGATGCTGAACCAGTTGTCGCCGCAGAAGGTGCTGACCAAGTTCCAGGGCATCGCCGCGGCCGGCAAGCAGGTGGTGCAGACGAACATCCCGTCCGGCGAGCTGGGCACCTTCACCGATCTGGCCCTGGACTCGAAGAAGCTTCCGGTGTCAAGCTTCTCGCCGGTTCCACCGCTCATCAAGACCGGTGATCCCGATTTCGACCTGATCCGCAGCAAGGTGGCCGAGGCGATCGGCAAGTCCGAGGCGCTGGACCGGGCGGCGGGGGACGGGGACGGTCAGAAGACGGACACACCGAGTAGCGTGTCACCCAGCAAGAAGCCGAGCACCAGCCCGGGCAAGTCCGGGACGACCCCGTCCAAGCCATCATCCGACGTCGACGACGTCGCACAAGTCTGTAAGGCCTGACCTGAAGATGCCGCTGTCCAACTGGCCCCCGGTCTCCGTCGTGATGCCCGTGCTGAACGAGGAACGCCACCTCGAGGAGGCGGTCGGCCGCGTTCTCGACCAGGAGTACCCCGGCGAGCTGGAGGTCGTGCTCGCGATCGGCCCGAGCAAGGACCGGACCGAGCAGATCGCCGAGCGGCTGGCCGCGGCGGACTCCCGGATCACCATCGTGCCGAACCCGACCGGCAAGACCCCGGCCGGGCTGAACGTCGGCATCGCCCAGGCCAAGCACGACATCGTGGTCCGGGTCGACGGGCACGGCGTGCTGACCCAGGGCTACATCACCCGGGCGGTCGAGGTGCTGGAGGAGAGCGGCGCGGACAACGTCGGCGGCGTGATGGCGGCCGAGGGCCGCACGGCGTTCGAGATGGCGGTCGCCTGCGCGTACCGGTCCCGGCTCGGGCTCGGCGCCTCGACCTTCCACCAGGGCGGCCAGGCCGGGCCCGCCGACACCGTCTACCTGGGCGTCTTCCGGCGCGCGGCGCTGGAGCGGGTCGGTGGCTTCGACGAGTCGATGCACCGCGCCCAGGACTGGGAGCTCAACTACCGGATCCGCAAGACCGGCGGGCTGATCTGGTTCAGCCCCGACCTGTCGGTGACCTACCGGCCGCGCTCCTCGCTGGCGGCCGTCGCCAAGCAGTTCTTCCACACCGGCCAGTGGCGCCGCGAGGTGATCCGCCGGCACCCGGAGACCGCCAGCAAGCGGTACCTGGCCCCGCCGGTCGCGGTGGCGCTGCTCGCCCTCGGCACGATCGTCGGCATCGTCGGCCTGATCGTCGGCAGCAGCCTGCTCGACCTGGGGTTCGTGATCCCGCTCGGCTACGCGCTGGCTGTGATCGCCGGCTCCGCGATGGAAGGCCGCTACCTGCCGTGGAAAGCGCTGTTCTGGCTGCCGGCCGTGATCGCGACCATGCACATCTCCTGGGGCCTCGGCTTCATCGTCGGCCTGCAGGAGAAGCCGGCCGGCCCGGCGCTCACCACGCCGGGCACGGCCTGAGCCGTACGGCGTCAGCGGCGGGTCATGGTGGACTCGTAGCCACCGCCGCCGGGGTAGATCCACTCACCGCTCATCACCTGGTCGTCGGCGCTGAACGTGCCCTCGAAGTACGCCGGGCTGCCCTTCGGGCCACCCCAAATCGTCAGCTTGTCCCCGCTCAGCTCGTAGGTGTAGTCGAGGGTGTTGCCGGCCGCGTCGTAGAAACGGGACACCACATCGGCCCCGGCCGGTTCGCCGAACGGCCGCAGGTGACCGATGACCTCCAGCCCGGTGATCGACTGGCCGTACTGGGTCAGCTCGACGTGCTGCAGCAGGAAGAACCCGCCCTCCATCCACTCGTACCGCACGACGCCCTCCGCGCCTCCGGTCACGGTCCACTCACCGACCAGCCGGTCCAGCGCCTTCAGGTCCGCACTCGGCTGCACGATCTCGTTCATGGTGGTCTCCTCGATCTCCGGTGGGCCCCGTCGGCCGCACTCACCGACACCTCGGAGCCGGTCGGGATGACTTCAACGTGGAATCGATGTGATCCAGGTCACAGCTGAGGATTGTTGAGATCCGCCTGCCGGCACCGAGGTAGCCGGTGACCACTTCGGACAAAGGAGAGACGTCGATGAAGTTCCTGCTGCTGAGCTACACCCCCGCCGCGAGCTGGGACGCCGAGACCGCGGACACCCCGTCCGAGGAGGCGCTGGCCGCGTTCGCGGCGTACCAGAAGTTCGAGGCCGAGTTGCGCGAGACGGGGGAGTTCGTCACCAGCGAAGGGCTCGGGCACCCGGCGGTGACGACCACTGTCCGGAAGACCGACGCCGGGGTGGTGGCCACCGACGGGCCGTTCGCCGAGCTGAAGGAAGTCCTGGCGAGCTTCGCGGTGCTCGACTGCGTGAGCCTGGAGCGGGCGACCGACATCGTCACCCGGATGGTCGAGGTCCTGGGCGAGCCGATGGAGATCCGGCCGATCATGGGGCCGGAGTTCGGATCCTGACCGGAGCCTGACCCACTGATGGTTGCCACCGACGAGATCGAGCACCTGCTGCGCACCGAGGCGCCGCAGGTGCTCGGCGCGCTGGTCCGCAGATTCAGCCACTTCGACATTGCGGAGGACGCCACCCAGGAGGCCCTGCTGGCCGCCAGCCGGCGATGGCCCGCGGAAGGTGTTCCGGTCGATCCGCGGAGCTGGCTGATCCGGGTCGGGTACCGGCGAATGGTCGATCTGCTGCGCTCCGAGCAGGCCGCCCGCCGGCGGGAGCAGCAGGTCGCCGACCAGGTCGTCCCGAACCCGGCCGCCTCGAGCCCGGCCGACCAGGACGACAGCCTGTTGCTGCTGTTCCTGTGCTGCCACCCGGCGCTGAGCCCGGGCTCGCAGGTCGCCCTGACGCTCCGAGCGGTCGGCGGCCTGACGACGGCGGAGATCGCCCACGCGTACGGCGTGACCGAGGCGTCCATGTCCACCCGGATCAGCCGGGCCAAGCAGCGGCTCCGGGACAGTGGCGCACGGTTCAGCCCGCCGACCGACAACGACCGCGACGACCGGGTCGCGGCCGTCCGGCACGTGCTCTACCTGATCTTCAACGAGGGCTACACCGCCACCCGAGGGGATCGCCTCGCCCGGACCGACCTCACCGCGGAGGCGATCCGGCTGACCCGGATGCTGCGCCGCCTGCTGCCCGGCGATGCGGAGGTCGGCGGCCTGCTGGCCCTGATGCTGCTGACCGAGTCGCGGCGCTCGACCCGGGCCGACGCGGACAACCACCTCGTGCAGTTGGAGGACCAGGACCGGTCCCAGTGGGACCGTCAGCTGATCGACGAAGGCGTCGCGCTGATCGAGACCGTCTGGGCGCAGCGCGAGGTCGGCCCGTACCAGCTCCAGGCCGCGATCGCCGCGGTGCACGCCCAGTCCGCCTCCGCCGAGGAGACGGACTGGCCGCAGATCGCCGCGCTCTACCTCTGGCTGGAAAAGCTGGCCCCCACCGCTCCGATCCGGCTCAGCCGCGTCGTGGCCGTGGCGAAGGCCTTCGGTCCGCAGCGAGGACTGGCCCTGCTGGACGACCTCAACGCGACGTATCACCTGGCCGAGGACCCGCTGACCCGGCATCGGGAGCCGGCGGTCCGGGCCCATCTGCTGGAGTCCACCGGCGACCGCGCAGCCGCTCGGGCGAGCTACCTGTCGGCCGCCGGTCTCACCGCCAACGAGGTCGAACGCCGGTACCTGCTCGCCCGCGCGGACGCGCTGCGGTGAGCGCGGCCGCGCGCGGGCCTCAGCTGTCGGGTTTCTGCTGCTGGTTGCGTTGAATGGTTTCGGCGATGCGCTTGATCCGGCGCAGACGGCCGTCCCAGGCGGCGCCGACGGTGGCGAGTTGCGCCGCGGCCCGGGCGAGCTGCTCGTCGTCGACCCGGTAGCGCATCTCCCGGCCGGCCGGGGTGACGTGCACCAGTCCCACCCGGTCCAGTACGCCGAGGTGCTTGGCGACGGCCTGCCTGGTGACCGGAAGCTGTTCGCTGAGCGAGGTGGCGGTGCCGCCGCCCTCGGCCAGCAGCAGGTCGAGCATGCGGCGACGGGTCGGGTCGCCGATCGCGGACCAGAGGTCGTCGTCGACCGCGGTGGTCATCGGCGGGCGACCAGTCGGGTGACGTAGGCGTCCAGCCGGGGCAGGAAGTGGTCCCAGCCGGTCTCGTGCTCGCGGTAGGCCTGCTCGAGCACCGCGACCTCCCAGCCCTTCTCCCGGAAGCCCGTCTCGGTCAGCCGCAGTACGGTGCCGTCGCCGGCCGGGACCAGGTCGATGGTGACCAGCAGCGAGTTCGCCGCCGTCGCCGGCTCGTCGCCGGGATAGACCCAGCGGAAGGAGAACCGGCGCGGCGGCTCGACCTCCACCACGGTCAGCGCGACGACCTGCGCGTCGGGGCCGCTGCGGTCGCCGAAGACGAGCTCGCCGGTGCCGCCGGGCACCGGCGACAGGTCGGCGTCGTCGGGCCACCACTCCCGCAGGTGCTCCGGGCTGCTGACCACCTCGAAGACCACCTCCGGCGAGGCGTCGATGTGGATCTCGCGTTCCAGGCTGGCGTACTCCACGGCATCTCCCGGTTCTGCAACGTTCGGTTGCATCAACGGTACTGCACGGCGGGCGTCAGCGCTTGCCGGTGGCTTCCTTGTTGTAGGCGTCGACCACTTCCTTGACGTCGCCGTCCATCCGCAACACCCCCTTGTCGAGCCAGATCGCCCGGTTGCAGGTGTCCAGCACGACGTCCAGCGAGTGACTGACCAGGAAGACCGTGCCGGCCTGGTCACGCAGGTCCTTGATCTTCTGCTCCGACCGGACCCGGAACTCCGCGTCGCCGGTGGCCAGCGCCTCGTCGACGAGCAGGATGTCGTGGGTCTTGGCCGAGGCGATCGCGAACTTCAGCCGGGCCGACATGCCCGACGAGTACGTCGACATCGGCAGGTCGATGAAGTCGCCGATGCCGGAGAACTCGACGATCTCGTCGTAGCGTTGCTCGATCTCCTCGGCGCTCATGCCCATCGCGAGACAGCCCAGCACGACGTTGCGGTCACCGGTCAGGTCGTTCATCATCGCGGCGTTGACGCCCAGCAGGGACGGCTGGCCGCCGGTGTAGATCGCACCCGAGGCCGGCGGCAGCAGGCCCGCGATCGCCCGCAGCAGGGTCGACTTGCCGGAGCCGTTGCGGCCGATCAGGCCGATCGCGTCGCCCTTGTACGCGGTGAACGAGACGTTCTTGACCGCGTGCACCTCGCGGATGGTGGGCCGGTCCTGGCGCTTCAGGATCCGCCGGAAGGCGGTCGCCGCGGTGCCCTTGCCGCCGGAGCCGGCCGCGACCTTGTAGATGATGTTGACGTTGTCCGCGATCACCGTCGGGACAGCTTCACCGGCCGGCGGCACCGCCGCCGGCGTCGGAGCTGCCTGTTCAGCCACGGCCATACCTGTCCTCCGCACGCCAGAAGTAGATGAATCCGCCGACCAGGGTCACCACCGCCCAGCCGATCGCGATCGGCCAGGCATTCGGCAGTTCGTGCTCGGCGTGCGACTCCAGCAGGGCGCGGCGGACGATGTCGATGTACGCCGAGATCGGGTTCAGGGCCAGCACGTGGATGACCCAGCCCGGCGCGTCGGCGTCCCGCAGCTTGTCCGGGATGGAGAAGAAGATGCCGGACGCGTACAGCCAGGTCCGGGTGATGAACGGCAGCAGCTGGCTGATGTCGGTCAGGAACGTGCCCAGCCGGGCGAAGATCAGCGTCATGCCGATGTTGAACATCGTCTGCAGCAGCAGTGCCGGCACGATCAGGAACCAGCGCCAGGCCGGCCCGTCGGTGAACCCGACCAGCACCAGCAGGATGCCCATCGAGATGAACAGCTGGTTCAGCTCGTTCACCACGTAGGCCAGCGGCAGCGTGGCGCGGGGGAAGTGCAGGGTGCGGATCAGCGACATGTTGGTCGAGATCGCGCGCGACCCCTCGGTCATCGACCGCTGAGTGAAGGTGAAGACGAACATGCCGCAGATCAGGAACGCGGCGTAGTTCTCGATGCCTGTCGCGGTCCCGAGCAGCAGACCGAAGGCCAGGGCGTACACCCCGGCGTTCAGCAGCGGAGTGAGGACCTGCCAGACCGATCCCAGTCGCGCTCCCGCGTAGAGCGCATAGGTCCGTGCGCGGGCGTAGCTGTAGATGAACTGGCGGCGTCCCCACAGTTCACGAAGGTAGCTCCGGAGCGGCGGTCGCGCCGCACTCCTGAACAACCCGTAGCGTTCGGCCAGTGCCGCGATCTCAGCGGTCTTGGCCGACTCGGCGGCGGTTGACATGCGGGCCAATCTACTGGGCGCGGGCCTCGGACCTCACATCGGCGCGCTCTGAACCGTTTCAGCCGGGGTTGCTCGGCCACCCTCGGTGACCGGATCTCTCGGTGACACAGCGATTGCGGTGTGTTCCGGCCTTCGCGCCGAGCGTTGTCAGGCCGTGAGGCGGGCCCGCAAAGCAGCCAACTGCTCCTCGGTGAGGCCGGCGTGCCGCAGATATGCGACGGGTCCGCCGTACGTCGTGTCGAGGTGGCGCAGGATCGCGGTCATCGACTCCGCACGGGTGTCGCGGAACTCGACCAGCCAGGCGTGCTGCGACGTGTCGGGCTCGGCCGCCAGTTGCTCGGCCAGCAAGGGCGCCAGGTTCTCCTGGGTGAGGAAGTAGTCGGCGACGATCTCGTCCTCGGGCACGCCGGCGACCGCGAGGGCTAGCGCGACGATCACCCCGGTCCGGTCCTTGCCGCCGACGCAGTGCACGACCACGGCGCCCGGCGGCGCCTCGACGATCGCCAGCAGGGCGGCGGCGACCAGCTCGGGGTGCCGGTCGAGCATCTCGGTGCAGGACTCGACGATCGTGGTCGCCGTACTGGGTGGGTCAGCCGGGTCCTGCAGTGACAGGTGCAGGCCGAGCGAGTCGCCGGTGAACGGTGTCGGGAAGCCGGTCACCTCGCCGTGCGACCGCAGGTCCAGGATCCGGCTCACCCCGGACTGCCGAACCGTCTCGGTGGCGTCCGGGGTCAGGTGCTGCAGGCTGTCCGCGCGGATCAGCGCACCGGTCCGGATCGCCCCGCCGTCCGCCGTCGGCAGGCCGCCGAGGTCGCGTGCGTTGCGGCAGCCCGGCCAGTCCAGCCGACGGGTCGCCGGGTCCGGCCTCACCGGTCCTCCAGGATTCTTCCTTCAGGCGTGATCCCGCCGTCGCCGGTGGCGATCCGGGCGTAGACGTGGTCGTTGAACGCGGCCACCGTCGCCGCGATCCGGGCCGGGGTCAGCGCCGACTCCTCCAGCACGGTGATCCGGCCGGGCCGGGTCTGCGGCGCGTAGGCGACGATCTCGCCGAACTCCTCCAGGCCGAAGCCGAGATCGGCCGGCCGGACCGGTAGCCCGTGCCGGTGCAGGCAGTCGACGGTGGTGTGGAAGGCCGCCAGATCACCGCGCAGGAACCACGCGAACGCCGCGCCCAGCCCGACCTGCTCACCGTGGAACGCGCGCCGGCTGGGGTGCAGCAGGTCGATGGCGTGCGAGATCTCGTGGCAGGCGCCGGACGACGGCCGGGACGTGCCGGCCACCACCATCGAGATGCCGGACAGCACCAGCCCTTCGGCCAACGTGGCCAGAAAGGTCTCTTCGAGGATGCTGCCGGGGTGGTGCAGCACGGCCTGCGCCGACGTGCGGGCCAGCGACACCGCGAGCCCGTCGATCTCCTCGCCGTGCTGGCTGTGCGCGGCCTCCCAGTCGGCGAGCGCGGACAGGTTCGAGACGATCTCGCCGATGCCGGAGCGGACCGAGCGCGGCGGCGCCTGGGCGATCAGGTCCAGGTCGACGATCACCGCGATCGGCGCCGGAACGCCGTACGAGCCGCGGCCGGCGTCGTTGTCCAGCGTGCTGATCGGTGAGCCGATGCCGTCGTGGGCCAGGTTGGTGGCGACCGCGACCATCGGCAGCCCGAGCCGGGCCGCGGCGAACTTGGTCACGTCCAGCACGGTGCCGCCGCCGATCCCGACGATCGCGTCGTAGCGGTGCTGCCGGATCTGCTCGACCAGCTTGATCGCGGTGTTGATCGTGCCGCCGTCCACGGTGAACCAGTCGGCCTCGACCAGCCCGTGCTCGAACGTGCTCTGCACGATCGGCCCGTACGTCGGACCGACCGCGATCGCGACCCGGCCGGAGGTCGAGATGCGCTGGTCGGCGAGCACCTCGGCCAGCTCCCGCAGCGCGCCCCGCCGGACGTCGACGACCAGCGGCGCGGTGACGAAGCGGGCTAGGAGGGGCATACGATCTCCCGGGCCCGGGCCAGGTCTGCGTGGTTGTCGATCTCCACCCAGTCGACCGCGCCGATCGGAGCGACGTCGATCCGGAAGCCGGCGTCGGCAAGCACCTGGTACCCGTCCTCGTAGTACAGGTCCGGGTCGTTCTGCCAGGTCTTGCGCAGCGCGGCGGTCAGGTCGCCGGCGGCGGCCGGCTCGATCAGGGTGACGCCGATGTACTCGCCGGTCGCGGTCGCCGGGTCCATCAGCTTGGTGATCCGCCGGACGCCCACCGCGTCGTCCCAGACCACCTTCATCTCCTCGTCGGCGAGCTGCTTCTCGGTGTCCAGGGCGAGGATCAGCCGCCGGTCACCGCCGCGGGCGTCGAGCAGCGTGCGCTCGACCGAGACCGGGTGCACCGTGTCGCCGTTGGCGAGCAGCACCCCCTCGGCGAACAGGTCGCGGGCGCACCACAACGAGTAGGCGTTGTTCCAGATCTCGGCCTTGTCGTTGTGCACCAGCTGCAGCCGGACGCCGTACCGGTCCTGCAGGTCGCCGACCCTGGCCTCGATCGCGGCCGCGGCGTACCCGACGACGATCGCCGCGTCGGTCAGCCCGACCTCGGCGAAGTTCGCCAGCGTGAGGTCCAGCGGGGTGGTGCCGGCGTCGATCGGGACCAGCGCCTTCGGCAACGTGTCCGTGTACGGGCGCAGCCGGCGGCCGGCACCCGCGGCGAGAACCAGTCCGATCATTGGCTGATGATACCGATTCGGACCGGTTCGGACAGGGGGTCGCGGGACTGGCAGGATAGGCCGCATGACTTGGCTTGTGACGGGTGGGGCGGGGTACATCGGGGCGCACGTGGTGCGGGCGTTCGCGGCCGACGGGATCGACGTCGTGGTGATCGACGACCTGTCGAGCGGTAAGGTCGACTTCCTGGTCGACGGGGTGCCGTTCGTCGAGGCGAACCTGCTGGACACCGACGTGGTGCGCACGACGCTGGACGGCGTCAGCGGCGTCGTGCACCTGGCCGGCTACAAGTACGCCGGGGTGTCGGTGGACAAGCCGCTGCACACCTACACGCAGAACGTCACCGCGATGGTCTCGCTGCTCACCGCGATGGCCGACACGGGCGTGCGCAACATCGTGTTCTCCTCCAGCGCGGGCGTCTACGGCACCCCGAAGGACGAGGTCGTCACCGAGCAGACCCGGCCCGACCCGCAGAGCCCGTACGGCGAGACGAAGCTGGTCGGCGAGTGGCTGCTGGCGGACCAGGCGAAGGCGGTCGAGCTGCGGCACACCTCGCTGCGCTACTTCAACGTGGTCGGCTCCGGAGACCCGAAGGTGTACGACGCGAGCCCGTACAACCTGTTCCCGATCGTCTGCAACCTGCTGACCCAGGGCAAGGTGCCGCAGATCTACGGCACCGACCACCCGACGCCGGACGGCACCTCGGTCAAGGACTACGTGCACGTCGCCGACCTCGCCCGGGCGCACGTCGCGGCCGCCCGCGCGCTGGACTCCGGCAAGTCGCTGGAGCCGGTCTACAACCTGGGCAGCGGCACCGGCACGAGCGTGCGCCAGATCATGGACGCCGCCCGCCGCGTCACCGGCATCGACTTCACCCCCACCGAAGGCCCCCGCCGCCCCGGCGATCCGTCCCGTGTCGTCGCGTCCGGCGAGCTCGCCGCCCGCGACCTGGAGTGGAAGAACACCCACACCGTCGACGAGATGTTCGCCTCCGCGTGGGAGTCATGGCCCAAGAACTGACCGGCCACCAGCCCGACGGCCCGGCAGGTCCCTGGCAGGCCGTCGAACCGTCGCCCGCTTGCCCGTGCGGCCTCGGCGTAGAACAGCCCTGGCGGACCAGGGACGATCTCTACAGCCCGGCCTCGTTCATCGGCGGGATGCTCTGGTACGTCGCGGTGGTCGCCGCACTGCTCTGGGGCTTCCCCTTGTTCGGCTGGATCCTGGCGGGGTTGCTGGGAGCGGTGGTGCTCGGCTCGCTGGTGTCGCAGGCCTTCCGGCGGCACCGGGGGTTCTGCTGGCTGGGCCGGGGAGCGTGGTTCGGAATCGCAGTGCCGGGAGTGCCGCTGCGCGCGCTGGCGGCGTTGCCTAGCTTCTGACCGCGGTGAAGCAGGCGGCTGGGATGGTGAGGGTGAGTTCGCCGCGGCGGTTGAGTTGCTGCTCGGTGGCGTGGAGAGCTTCGGGGCCGACGGCGTCGAGCCAGCCGTCGAGGAAGCCGAGGCGGATGAAGTAGTGGTCGAGCAGGGCGGTGCCGTCGGCGAAGCGCATGCTGAACTGCGTCCGGTCGGCGGTCGCCGCGAAGCCGGCGGTGGTCAGCAGGTCCAGCGTGCCCTCGACGGTCGCCCGGTGGCCGAGGTGCTCGTCGAGCTTGGCGCTGGCGCCGACGACCTCGCGGAGTACGTCGTAGAACTCCTGCATGTGGCCGACCAGGTTGGTGCTGATCAGCAGGTGCCCGCCTGGGCGCAGGACGCGGTGGCACTCGGCGAGCACGGTCGCCGCGTTGGCGAAGTTGTTGATCCCGAGGTTGGACACCACCACGTCGACGGACCCGTCGGGCAGTTCGAGCCGGGCCGCGTCGGACACCACCAGCTCGACGTCCCGCAGCCCGAGGTACTCCACCTTGCGCCGCAGCACGTCCATCGCGTCCGCCCACGGATCGACGGCGATCACCCGGGCTGCTGACCGCTGCGCCAGCTCCACCGTCAGGAACCCGGTGCCGGCGCCGATGTCCACCACCGTCTGCCCCCGCCGCAACGGCACCCGGTCCAGGATCAACTGCCCGAACGGCGCCGACCACAACGGCAACTCGTCGTAGTTCTCCGCCACCCCACGATCGATTTCCACCCCAGCACGCTAACCACCACCCGGTCCAAGGAGGCGGAACGGATCAGTGCAAGACGTCGGCGACGAGTTGGCCGACCTGGTCCACCTCGATCAGGAAGCCGTCGTGCCCGTACGGCGACTTCACCAGGTGGAGGGGGCCGGCGGCCGGGTGGGCGTCGACGAGTTCGGCCGACAGGCGGGGCGGGTACAGCCGGTCGGAGTCGACGGCGGCCACGACCAGCCGGGAACGCAGGCCGCGCAGCGCCTCGTGTTGTCCGCCGCGGTCCCGGCCGATGTCGTGCGAGTTCATCGCCCGGGTCAGCACGACGTACGAGCCGGGGTCGAACCGGGCGGCGAGCTTGGCGGCGTGGTGATCGAGGTACGACTCGACGGCGAACCGGCCGTCGCCTTGCGGGGTACGCCCGAACCGGATCGCCAGCTCGTACTCCGACCGGTACGTGACGTGCGCGATCCGCCGCGCGATACCGAGTCCCGCCAGCGGCGCCTCGCCGGTGCCGTAGTAGTCGCCGCCGTGCCAGTGCGGGTCCGCCTCGATCGCGGCGAGCTGCGGTGCGCACCAGGCGATCTGCTCGGCCGACGCGTACCCGGTCGAGGCGAGCACGACGGCCGTCGCCACCCGGTCGGGGTACAGCAGCGGCCACTCGATCGCGCGCATGCCGCCCATCGAGCCGCCGATCACCGCCGCCCACCGGTCGATCCCCAGCGCATCGGCCAGCGCGGCCTCGGCGGCCACCTGGTCCCGGATCGTGATCGCCGGGAACCGGCTGCCCCAGGCTCGTCCGTCCGGGGCGGTCGAGGACGGGCCGGTGGATCCCTGGCAGCCGCCCAGCACGTTCGCGGCGACGACGTACCAGTCGGTGGGGTCGAGGTACGCCGGGATCAGCCCGTCCCACCAGCCCGGGGTCGGTTGCCCCGGGCCGGCCGGACCGACGACGTGCGCGTCCCCGGTGAGGGCGTGGCAGATCAGCACGGCGTTGTCCCGGGCGGCGTTCGGCCGGCCCCAGGTCTCGTAGGCGATCGTTGTGTCAGGCAACGAACCGCCGCGCTCGAGCGGCAGCTCGCCGAGCTCGGCGAACTGCCGCCCGGCGGCAGGATCACCCGGCCGCCACCCACCGGCCACCTGACCTGGTGCGTGCACGGCGTGATCCTGGCTCATCGGCGCTCAGGCGGACTTGGCCGCGGCGAAGCCGGCTTCGAGGTCGGCCAGGATGTCGTCGATGTGCTCGATGCCGACGGCCAGCCGGACCAGGCCCGGGGTGACGCCTGCGGCGAGCTGGTCCTCGGCGGACAGCTGGCTGTGGGTGGTCGAGGCCGGGTGGATCACCAGCGACCGCACGTCGCCGATGTTCGCGACGTGGCTGTGCAGCTCCAGCGCGTCCACGAACCGCTTGCCGGCGTCCACGCCGCCCTTGATCTCGAACGCGACCACCGCGCCCGCACCGCGCGGCGCGTACTTGCGGGCCAGCGCGTGCCAGGGCGACGACGGCAGGCCGGCGTAGGCGACGCCGTCCACCTCGTCGCGGCCCTCCAGCCACTGCGCGACCTCGAGCGCGTTGTCCACGTGCCGCTCGATCCGCAGCGACAGCGTCTCCAGGCCCTGCGCGATCAGGAACGCGTTGAACGGCGACACCGCCGGGCCGAGGTCGCGCAACCACTGGACCCGCGCCTTGAGGATGTACGCGAGGTTGCCCAGCTCGCTGCCGACGCCGAGGGCCTGGGCGTAGGTGAGGCCGTGGTAGCTCGGGTCGGGCTGGTTGAAGCCCGGGAAGCGCTCCGGGTTCGCCGCGTAGTCGAACCTGCCGGAGTCGACGATCACGCCGGCGATCGCGGTGCCGTGCCCGCCGAGGTACTTGGTGGCCGAGTGCACCACCACGTCGGCGCCGTGCTCGATCGGGCGGATCAGGTACGGCGTGGCGACGGTGTTGTCGACCACCAGCGGGACGCCGTACGCGTGGGCGACGCCGGCGACGCCCTCGATGTCGAGGATCTCGCTCTTCGGGTTGGCGATCGTCTCGGCGAAGAACGCCTTGGTGTTCGGCCGGATCGCCGCCTGCCAGGAGGCCAAATCGTTGGGGTCGTCGACGAACGACACCTCGATGCCGAGCTTGGGGAAGGTGTAGTGGAACAGGTTGTACGTGCCGCCGTACAGGCTGGGACTGCTGACGATGTGGTCGCCGGCCTCGGCGATGTTCAGCAGGGCCAGCGACTCGGCGGCCTGGCCGGACGACACCAGCAGCGCGGCGGTGCCACCTTCCAGGCTGGCGATCCGCTGCTCGACCGCGTCCTGGGTCGGGTTCTGGATCCGGGTGTAGATGTTGCCGAACTCCTGCAGCCCGAACAGGCTCGCCGCGTGGTCGGTGCTGTCGAAGGTGTACGACGTGGTCTGGTAGATCGGCAGCGCCCGCGCCTTGGTGGTCGGGTCGGAGCTCTGCCCGGCGTGGATCTGGCGGGTTTCGAAGGACCAGCTCGGGGTGGTAGTCATACAAAGACGATAGAGTTACTGCAGATTGACCCCGGGTGACCGTCCACAGTGTGGAACGGTCGGTGGACTCAGTCCGCGGCGTGCTGGCCGGTCGGGCCGGACGGGGTGAGGTCCAACATGCCCGGGCCGAGCAGGATGCCGCCCTCGACCGGCAGCGTGATGCCGGTGATCCAGGCCGCGTCGTCGGAGGCCAGGAAGGCGGTCGCGGCGGCGATGTCCTCGGGCTCGCCGACCCGGCCGAGCGGGTAGGCGGCGGCGAAGCGTTCCAGGGTGTCGGGCTGGTGGTCCCAGTTCGGGGTCCGGATGGTGCCGGGAGCCACGACATTGAACCGGACGCCGCTGGAGCCGTAGCGGGCGGCGAAGTTCTTCGTCATCGCGACCTGGCCGGCCTTGGCCGCGGAGTACTCGAGGTTGCCGAACGCGGCCAGGCCGTTCACCGAGCTGATCGTCACGACGTTGCCGCGCGACTCCAGCAGGTGGGGGAGCGCGGCCTGGACGCACTGGGCCGCACCGATCAGGGTCAGGTCCAGCTGGCGGCGCCACTCCTCGACGGTCGTCTCCTCGGGCAGCGAGGTGACGATGCAGCCGCCCGCGTTGTTGACCAGGACGTCGAGCCGGCCGAACCGCTCGACCGCCGCCGCGACGGCCGCGTCGACCTCCGCCCGCCGGGTCACGTCGACCCGCACCGCGAGGGCGCGCTGGTCGCCGAGCTCGGCGACGAGCGCGTCGAGCTTGTCCTGCTGCAGATCGGTGACGACGACCGAGCCGCCCTCGGCCGCGATCCGCCGGGCCACTCCGGCCCCGATGCCCTGTGCCGCCGCCGTGACGAGCGCGACCTTGCCCGCGAAACGCTGCATTCAGTCCTCCACTACTCGGTCGACCTTTTCGTCGGTGATCCGCCGCTCCCGCTTCGCCGGGTCCAGATTGCGGCAGAGCACGAGCGAACCACCTCCGAGGATCACTCCGACCAGCAGATCGAGCCCGGCCGGGGCAACCAGGTCGCGGGTGGTCAGCACCCGCTCCGCGATCGGCTCCGCGGCCGCGATCAGGTCGGCGTGCGTCCGGCCGTCGTACGCCGGGCTGATGGCGGCCGGCGGGTCGGCCGGGACGAACAGGTCCGGGTGGTTGTAGACCTCGGCGCCGTAGTCGTGCACGCCCTCCGGCACCGGCTCGCGGAACCTTCCGCCGAGCGGCAGCAGGGCGGTGGCGATCGTCTCCCGCCGGCCCGCGGCGCGGAAGTCCGGGCCGGTGATCGCCAGGTCGCCCGCACCGGTGGTCACCGCCGCACCCGCGGACCAGGTGGCCAGCGCCCAGACCACGCCCAGCCAGTGCGGCGGCAACGCGAGGGCGACGGTTTCGTCCGGCGCGAGGTCGTACTCGTCGACGAGCAGGTTCGCGGTCTTGGCGATCCAGTTCGCGGTGGTGACGGCGCTCAGCTCGATCCGTTCGCCGGTCACGTCGTCGTAGTAGGTGAGAAACGGGCTGGCGCCGTCGCGGCGCACCGCGGCAGCGAAGAGTTCGGGCAGGGTTCCGGCCATGCGGCAGAGCCTACGGGGCAGCGGCGCCAGTAAGCTCGCGTCATGCTGATCCTGATCGGCCTCGGGCTGATCCTGGCGCTGACCGTTGCCACCGGCTACTTCGTGGCGCAGGAGTTCTCCTACGTCGCGGTGGATCGGAACCGGCTGCGGGCCCTGGCCGACGCAGGGGACGCGGCCGCTGCCCGGGCGCTCAAGGTCACCGCCCGGCTGTCGTTCGTGCTGTCCGGTGCCCAGGTCGGGATCACCGTCACCGCGCTGCTGGCCGGCTACGTGGCCGAGCCGTACCTCGGTGAAGGGCTGCAGAAACTGCTCGGGAACGCCGGGTTACCCACGGGCGTCGGCCTGGCCGTCTCGGTGATCGCGGCGCTGCTGCTGGCAACGGTGATCCAGATGGTCTTCGGGGAGCTGGCGCCGAAGAACCTCGCCATCGCCCGGGCCGAGGCGGTCGCGCTGCGACTGTCCCGGTCGACGCTGGTCTACCTGGCCGTGGCCGGGCCGGTCATCCACCTGTTCGACGCCACCTCGAACCGGATCCTGCGCCGGGTCGGGATCGAGCCGGTGGAGGAGCTGCCGCAGGGCGCCACCGCGCAGGACCTGGACCGGATCATCGCCACGTCGTACGAGCAGGGGCTGCTGGACCAGGACACCACCCGGCTGCTCGACCACGGGCTGGACTTCCGTGGCCGGATCGCCGGCGAGGTGATGGTGCCGCGGGTGGACGTGGTGACCGTGCACGAGGACGACCCGCTGAGCCGGGTGGTCGACCTGCTCGACACCGGGCACAGCCGGTTCCCGGTGATCGCGTCCTCGGTCGACGAGGTGGTCGGGGTGGTCGCGGTCGGCGACGTCGTCGAGGTGGAACCGGCCGACCGGCACCACGTGACGGCCGGCTCGCTGGCGGCCGCGCCGGTGGTGGTGCCGTTCACGCTGCCGCTGCCCGTTGTGCTGGAGCAGCTCCGGACCGCGCACCGGCAGCTGGCGATCGTCGTGGACGAGTTCGGTGGGTTCGCCGGCGTGGTCTCGCTGGAGGACATCGCCGAGGAACTGGTCGGCGAAATCCGGGACGAGGACGACCTGCCGGAGAGCGAGCTGGTCGACAACGGCGACGGTGGCTGGACGCTGCCGGCGCGCTGGCGGCTCGACCAGGTGCAGGAAGCCACCGGCATCGCGCTGCCCGAGGACGACGACTACGACACCGTCTCCGGTCTGGTGATGGCCCGCCTCGGCCGGATCCCGGTGGTCGGTGACCGCCTGGTGGTCGACCTGCCGCCCCGCTTCGACCATGACGGGCGCCGCGTCCCGCCGGAGCAGGCCCGGCTGATCGTGGAGACGGTCCTGCGGCACGTGCCGGGCCTGGTCGTGCTGGAGCGGGTCCGATGAGTACGACGGTCGCCCTGCTGATCTCGCTGGCCCTGCTGGTCTGCAACGGGTTCTTCGTCGCGGCGGAGTTCGCGCTGGTCGCCGCCAAGCGGCACCGGCTCGAGCAGGCCGCGGCCGACGGCAGCCGGTCCGCCCGGGCCGCGATCGCCGGGGTGAGCGAACTGTCCCTGATGCTGGCGGGCGCGCAGCTCGGCATCACGTTGTGCACGCTGGGTCTCGGGTCGCTCTCGGAACCGGCGGTCGCGCACCTGCTGCACCCGCTGTTCGAACTGATCGGCTTGCCGGACGACGCGGGCCACGTGATCGCGTTGGTCATCGCGGTCGGCGGCATCGGCCTGCTGCACGTGCTGCTCGGTGAGATGGCCCCGAAGTCCTGGGCGATCAGCGACCCGGAGCGGTCGGCGCTCCTGCTGGCGCTGCCGTTCCGCGGTTTCACGTACGTCGTACGGCCGCTGCTGCTGGTGCTCAACTGGCTCGCGAACGCCCTCGTCCGGGCCGTCGGCGTGACGCCGCAGAACGAGATCGCCAACGCGCACGGGCCGGAGGAGTTGCGCCTGCTGATCGAGTCGTCCCGCGAGCACGGCACGCTGGAGCCGGCCGAGCACGACCTGCTCACCGCGATGCTCGCCCTGCAGAACACCACGGTCGCGCAGGTGATGACGCCGACCAGCCGGCTCGCCACGATCCCGGCCGAGGCGTCCGCCCGCGACGTCGAGCTGGCCAGCCGGCACCAGGGCCGGTCGCGGCTCGCGGTGGTGTCGGCGCAGAGCCGGGCGATCTGCGGCATCGTGCACGTCCGCGACGCGGCCCGGGCGACCACCGGCGGCGGGGTGACGTTGCGGGCGAGCGACCTGATGACGGAGCCGCTGCGGATCGCCGCGGCGACGCCGGTCGCCGCAGCGATCCGGGTGATGCGGGAACGCCGGTCCCAGCTCGCCGTCGTCCAGGACGGCGGCCGCCCGGTCGGGGTGGTCGCGCTGGAGGACCTGCTGGAGGAGGTGATCGGCGAGTTCGACGACGAGACCGACCCGATCATCACCGCCGCCCGTGAGACTCGGCAGGCCAGGGCCGACTAGGGCCTGTCCTCCGGGTGGCGATCTTGTCCGCACGCCTTACGGTGGTCGCACAACACCCCGCCGGGCCGCGCGGCCCGTCGCAGCGTGAAGGAGACAGCGTGCCCATCAGTCGTATCGGCCTGGTCGTGCACGAGGGCCGCCCGCTCGCCGTCCAGGCGGCCGAGGTGGTCCGTGCCTGGTGCCGCGAGCACGACATCGGCTGCACCGACATCGACGTGTGGAACCAGCACCAGGACCGCCGCGGCGGCATGGACGAGCTGCACCACGCGGGCAACCCCGACCTGGTCGTCACGCTCGGCGGCGACGGCACGTTCCTGCGCGGCGCCCGGATCGCGGCGAAGAACGACGCCGCGGTGCTCGGCGTGGACCTGGGCAAGGTCGGCTTCCTCACCGAGGTCGCCTGCAGCGACGTCGAGGCGGCGCTGGAGGCGGTGCACAACGGCGGGGCGACGATCGAGCAGCGGATGACGCTGACCATGCGCGCGTCCCGCAAGCTGGAGATCCCGGCCGGGATCGAGTCGCTGCTGCGGTACGGCCACGGCCCGTCGCTGCCGCCGCCCGCAGTCCGGCCCGACGGCGACGGGGACGGCTGGGGTGTCGCGCTCGACGTCACCGCGCTGAACGACGTGGTGCTGGAGAAGCTGGCCCGGGACCACCAGGTTGCGCTCGGGGTCTACCTGTCCGGGCGGCTGCTCGCGTCGTACTCGGCGGACGCGGTGATCGTGGCGACCCCGACCGGCAGTACGGCGTACAGCTTCGCGGCGGGTGGTCCGATCCTGTCGCCGAACACGGAGGCGATCGTGTTCACGCCGGTCGCGCCGCACATGACCTTCAACCGCTCCGTCGTCGCCGCCCCCGACGAGCCGGTGTCGCTGCGGGTGCTGCCGCACTCGGGGCAGGCGGCGGTCAGCATCGACGGGCAGCTGCGCGGGGTGCTCGACCCCGGTGACTGGATCGGCGTCTACGGCTCGCCGCGCCGGCTGCGGCTGGTCCGGCTCCGCCCGACGGATTTCTACGGCCGGCTGCGGGACCGCTTCCGCCTCACCGATGCGCCCGCCACCGCCCTCGACGGCGAGTCCGACCCGACCTGGATCCCGGACAGCCCGGTCCCGCCGGACCTCGCCCACCTCCGCCTGCCGCCCCCTCGACGGGAGCCGGAACCGCCGCCGTCCCCCGCCTGCGAACTGGACGAGCAGGACGAGGAGACGGTGGAACGCGGCTCGTAGACTGCGGGTCATGAATCACATTCAGAACGCCACTGAAGAGTTCTTTTGACTTCCACCGTCCAAGGTCGCGGTGGTGCTGGTGGACTTCCAGAACGACTTCTGCAGTCCGGAGGTCGCCGGGGACGGCCCGGTCACCAACACCCACAACGCCGCGGCCGCCCGGCGTGCCCACCGCTTCGCCGAGAACGCGGCTGAACTGGGCGCGCACGTGGTCTACACGCAGCAGGTCCTCGACTTCTCGGCGCTGACTCCTCGCCAGCGACGGTGGGAGCGCGCCGACGGCCTCTGCGTGGCCGGCAGTTGGGGAGCCGAGTTGTTCCTGGACCCCGTGCCCGGCTCCAGCGTCGTCGTCAAGCACCGGTTCGATTCCTGGCAGAGCAGGCCGTTCGTGCAGTTCCTCGAGACCCGCGACATCGACGGCCTCGTCATCTGTGGCGTGGAGTTGATCTGTTGTGTCCTGTACGCCGTGCTCGGTGCGCAGGAACGCGGGTATCACTACGTGGTTCCTCAGGACCTGGTCTCGGGACAGGACTTCGGGGACGAGACCGACAACAAGGCGGCCCGCGATCTGCTCCGCTACAGCCGGCCCGAGCACGTGGTCGACTCGGGCGACGAGATCCTCGCCCGCTGGAGGTCGTCGGCGTGAGCCGGCAGCAGCCGCGAGATCGGAACGCGGCTGCACCGTCGGCAGAGTCTCAGGACTGCTGGTGGGTCGCGCGCCAGATCAGCGCCTGGCCGGCGATCACCCGGGAACCGTCGAAGGTCAGCGAGGGTCCGCCGTGCAGCTCGTAACCGAGCGCCAGGGCCTCGCTGACCCGCTCGCAGAACGTCGCGTCGTCGGGTCCGGTGAGCAGGCGGTAGATGGGCAGTCCGTTCGGGGGTGCGGTCATGCCTCCAGTGTCGACGGTGTCCGGTCCACCGTGCGCCGTCCGCCGGGGAGCCGCACCAGACCAATCGGGTGGGTGGTACGCCGGGGCCGCGGTGGGGTGGGCAGCAGGTAGGGTTCGTGCTCATGCGAAACGTGGTGATCCTGGCCGGTGGCTCGGGGACGCGGTTGTGGCCGTTGTCGCGGGCCGACAAGCCCAAGCAGGTGCTGCCGCTGGCGGCCGGGAACTCGCTGCTGCGGGTGGCGTACAACCGGCTGCAGGGTCTGGTCGACCCGGCCAACATCTACGTGTGCACCGTCGCCGCCCACACCGAGCTGGTCCGCGAGCAGCTGCCGGAGCTGGGTGAGCACAACATCATCGGCGAACCCGTCGGCCGCGACACCGCCAACGCGGTCGGGCTGGCGTCCGCGGTGGTCGCCCGCAACGACCCGGACGCGGTGCTCGCGATCGTCGGGTCGGACCACCTGATCACTCCGGAGGCGCAGTTCCGGGCGGCGATCGAGAGCGGGTTCGAGCTGGTCGAGTCCCGTCCCCGCTCGCTGGTGACGTTCGGGATCGAGCCGACCCACCCGCACACCGGCCTCGGGTACGTCGAACGCGGCGTGGCGATCGACGGCACCGCGGCGTACGTGGTGGACCGGTTCCGGGAGAAGCCGGACCGGGCGACCGCCGAGCAGTACCTGGCGACCGGCCGGTTCTGGTGGAACTCCGGCATGTTCGTCTGGCGGGCGGAGACCGTGCTGAGCGTGCTCGACGCGCTGCTGCCCGAGTCGGCCGCCCAGCTGCGCCAGGTCGCCGCGGTCTGGGACACCCCCGAGCGGGACGCCACGCTGGCCGGCATCTACCCGACGCTGCGCAAGATCAGCGTCGACTACGCCGTGATGGAGCCGGCCTCGCAGGGCAAGGTGGACGCCGACGTGGTGGTCGTGCCGATGCCGGTGCACTGGCTGGACGTCGGCTCCTGGGCCGCGCTGGCCGGCACCTACCAGGTCGATGCTTTGGGCAACCGTCACGACGGCTCGGCGCTCAGCTGCCTGCTGGACAGCCACGACAACGTGATCGTCACCGACGACCCCGACCACCTGATCGCCGCGGTCGGCCTGCGCGGCCACATCATCGTGCACACCCAGGACGTCACCATGGTCTGCCCGCTGGCCGACGGCGAGCGGGTCAAGGACCTGGTCGCCCAGGTCCAGTCCGACCACGCCGAACGCTACGTCTGACCCCCGGTACGACGAAGGGCGCCCGGTCCGAGGACCAGGCGCCCTGTGCGCCGTACAGGAAGCGGGCGGTCAGCCGCCGTTCGGCTCCTGGGCGTCCATGGCCGGGTACTTCTCCATGAATTCCTTGAGGGCCTGGCCGGAGACCGCATTGCAGAACTGGCGGTGGCCGAGCGCGGTCTGCTGGCCCGCGGTGTTGCCGCTCCAGTGCGAGAACGCGACCTGCTTGCCGGCCGGCCAGGCCGGGCCGTCGCTGTCGCTGAACGGGGCGGCGATGAACTTGCCGAGCGTGGACTCCGGCAGCTTCGCCTTCGAGATCTTCTCGATCTCGTCGACCTGCTCCTGCGGCAGCGAGTCGCGGTACCACAGGATCGTGTAGCCGTGCTCGAGGTTGTGCACGAGGTTGGGCACCGGCGGCCGGTCGTCGGCGGTGTAGAACTTCTTCCCGAACGGCGCCCAGGTCTGGTAGTGCGGTCCCGACGACGGCGGCGACACCGGGTAGGCGATCATCTCGCCGTCCGGCTTGTGGTCCTGGGTGCCGGTGGCCTTGTCGTCGATCACCTTGTCGCAGGAGGCCTCCGAGGGAGAGGCGCCGAACGCGGTGATCGCCTGGTCGGCGGTGCGGGAGTCCTGGATCACGCGGATCGCCGGGTAGGCGATGATCGCCAGGCCGACCAGGATCGAGGCGGCGACGATGATCCAGGTGCGGCGCTTGTCGGACCGGGCCTGGTCCCGCTGCATCTTCTCGATCAGTTCGCGGCGCGACTGCTTCTGCGACGACGCTTTACCCACAGTGATTTGGTCTTCCGATCCGGGCGGTCCGGCGCCGCCGTGCGGATGCAGTGTACGCAGGCCGCCTGAGAGGATGCCTAGAAAGGCATCGCTACCGTGAGCCGAACGTGACCGTCGCCTCACTGCCCGAACCCGTCCGGACGCTCACCCCGTAGCCTTCGGCGTGCAGCAGCACGGCCAGCCGCTCGGCGATGATGCCGACCGCCACCGGGTTGTCGCCGAACACCACGACCGAGGTGTCCAGCACCTCCAGATGCACGTCCTCGTCGTCGGCGAGCAGCCCGTCCCACAGCGCCGGGTCCACCGCCCGCGGCCCGGCCGGCGGCGTACGCTGCAAGGCGGCCGCTCGGGCGGACTCCCGGGTGCCCAGGCTGAACATGTCCTGCTCGGCGTCCCGGACCAGTGCCCGAGCGCCGTCGCCGTGCTGCCCGACCGGCAGGACGACGTCCGCCAGGCCCCGCAGTACGGCGACCGGTACGCCGTCGGCCTTGCCCTTCACCAGCTCGCCCGCCGAGGCGATCTCGTCGGCGACGGCCGGCTCGGTCACCGCCAGCACGTTGCCATGGCTGTCGGTGGTGCCGCGCAGGTCCTCGACCACCCGGACGCCGGCCGCGCCGATCGCCAGATCGATCTGGCCGACCCGCCACGGTCGTCCCAGGGTGTCGGTGATCACGACGCCCACGTTGACGTCGTACCGCTGCTTCAGTGCCTCGCGGAGCTGCCGGGCGGAGCGGTCCGGGTCGATCGGGAGCAGCAGGACCGTGCCGGGAACCGTGTTCGAGGTGTCGATGCCCGCGGCGGCCATCACCAGGCCGTGCCGGGTCTGCACGATGCGGGTCTCGCCGCGCTGAGCCACTACGCGGACCAGCTCGCGGTCCACCGCCTCCGCGCGGGTGCCGGTGGTCAGCCGGCCTTCGGCCTTGCTGACGATCTTGGAGGTCACCGCGAGCACGTCGCCCTCGCGCAGGTCGGCCGCCTCGCCGATCAGCGCGGCGAGGTCGTCCCCGGCCGCCACCTCGGGCAGACCGGTGACCGCGAAGACCTCCAGGTGCTTCCTCATCGCCGGACAGCCTCCGCCAGGGTCAGCGCCGCGTCGGCCATCGCCGCGGTCGTCTTCTCGTCCGTCATCCACAACGGCACGGCCTGGGCGTGAATTCCGGCGGCGGCGATCGAGTCCAGCTGCGCGGAGTCCGAGGTGTCGATCAGCCAGCCGTCGAGCACGCCGCCGGCGGCCCGCGCGCCGTAGTGCCGCGCGACCGCTGCGGCGGTGGACTCGACGCCGACCGCGGCCAGCACCTTGTCGGCCATGCCGCGGACCGGGCCGGTGCCGATGATCGGCGACAGCCCGATCACCGGTGCCGCGGTCTCCCGGACCGCCTCCCGGATCCCGGGCACGCCGAGGATCGTGCCGATCGAGACGACCGGGTTCGACGGCGGCAGCAGCAGCGCGTCGCAGCCGGCGATCGCCTCCAGCACGCCGGGCGCCGGCTTGGCCTTGTCCCGGCCGACGGCGACGACCTGGTGGGCCGGCACCTCGGCGTGCAGCCGGACCCAGTACTCCTGGAAGTGGATCGCCTTGCGGGTGCCCGGGTTGTCCGGATCGTCGACCACCACGTGGGTCTCGATCCGGTCGTCGCTCATCGGCAGCAGCCGGACCGGCAGCTTCCACCGCGCGCACAGCGCCTCGGTGACCGCGCTCAGCCCGTACCCGGCGTCCAGCATCTGGGTGCGGACCAGGTGGGTCGCCACGTCCCGGTCGCCGAGCCCGAACCAGGTCGGCTCCACCCCGTAGGCGGCGAGCTCCTCCTTGATCACCCAGGTCTCGTCCTCCCGCCCCCAGCCGCGCTCCTGGGAGATGCCGCCACCCAGGGTGTACATCACCGTGTCCAGGTCCGGGCAGACCCGCAGGCCGAACAGGGTGATGTCGTCCGCGGTGTTGCCGATCACGGTGATCTCCGCGTCCGGACGGGCCTCGAGCAGGCCGCGGAGGAAGGTGGATCCGCCGATGCCACCGGCCAGCACTGTCAATCGCATGGGAAGAGTCTGCACGAGTCGTCAATGCGACGAACCACCGCACGACTATGCTGCCGTGGGTCCGAAGTGTGTAATCAGTCAGTTGCCCCAGCAAAATCTTGGCCCAACATCCCGAGGAGCCCTCGTGGTCACCGACGCAACCAAGAAGCTCAGAGAGCCGGTCGCGTACATCCTGCTCGCCTTCGCCGGCCTCGTGGCCCTGGCCTCACTGATCCGGCTGTTCGTCGGCGGGGCCGGTTTCACCGCCGCGGCCGGTGGTGTGCAAGGCACGCTCACCCCGCCCGGTCTGACCGCGCTGACCCTGGCGGCGGCGTTGGTCGCGGCCGTGTGGCTGGTGTCGGAAGCGGGCGAGCGCACCGCCAACGCCCGGACCGTCGCTCTCGCTGCGCTGGTGATCATCGGCGTCATCGGTCTGCTCTGCCTGGTCACGGCGTTCGCCGGCTTCGGTGAGACGAGCACGGCCGGCCTGAAGATCGTCAGCTTCATCTACGCCCTCGGCGGCCTCGCTCTGTACGGCGCGGCGGGCCTGTACATCCTCAAGACCTTCCAGACGCTGCCCGCCCCGGTGCGCGCCCCGAAGCCCGGCTCGCAGGGCCAGTTCGCCGGCCAGCAGGGTCAGTACGGCGGCCAGTACGGCGCTCCGCAGGGCAACCAGTACGGCGGCGCGCAGCAGGCCCAGCCGACCCAGCAGTACGGCGCCTACGGCAACCAGTACGGCCAAGCCGAGCAGGGCGCGGGTCAGTACGGCGCGTTCGGAGCAGGTGCCGCGGCTGGTGCCGGTGCGGGCGCAGTCGGTGGCTACGCGGCAGCCCAGCAGGGCGAGCAGCAGTGGCCGCAGGAGCAGAGCTGGAACCAGGGCGAGCAGCAGGCCTGGGCCGCCGGCGAGGGTGACGCCCGGCAGGGCGCCGGCGACCAGCAGGCGTGGTCGGCGGCCGAAGCGCAGGGCGCCGAGCCGACGCAGCAGTGGAGCCCCGAGGGTCAGCAGTGGGCCGGCCAGGAGCAGGGCCAGGTGTGGCCGCAGGAGCAGCAGCAGTGGAGCGGCGCTGACGCCGGTCAGCAGCAGTGGGCCGGCCAGGAGCAGTACGGCCAGCAGGTCCAGCCGGAGTGGCAGGGACAGCACGAGCAGGCTCAGCACGAGCAGCCGTTGCACGAGCAGGCTCAGCACGAAGCGGGCCAGCACGAGGCCGCCGCCCAGGGCGAGCAGGCCTGGTCCGAGCAGAGCTGGCAGCAGGGCCAGACCTGGCCGGCCGAGGACTCCACCGGTGCGACCGCGGCCGACGTCCAGGCCCAGCCGGAGCCGGAGGCGGCCGACGAAACCCGCGTGGAACCGCGGGTCGCGGACACCGCGAAGGACGACGACCAGCCGCAGCAGCCGGGCGGTCAGGGTGGTCAGCCCGGTCAGCAGGGCTGGTGGTCCCAGCCGTCCTGAGCGGCCTCGCCGACCGGACGGCGTATTCCCGGCCGGCTGCACGATGCCACCCGGCAGCGGTTTCCAGCTGTTGACGCGGCAGTGAAAGAGCCCGAGAGGCCTGTGGACACAGGCCTCTCGTTCTTTTGCAGCCGTGTTGCGGATACCGCCAATAGCAGACCACAGCTTGACTTTCGTGGATTGCAGGAATGTAATTTCAACCGTGTCGTTCGTTGGACACTCGGTATCGGGGACCGCTTTCAGCACACAGAGCGGTCGAGGTCAGGCATGTGGACCGCAAACTCCACATGTACAGGGGAACGAACAGGGTCGAGGAGGTCGTACCGTGACAGAGGCGCTGATGGCGATTGTCGACGGTGAGGCGATCGAGGAGGAGCCGAACTGGCAGGAACGGGCGCTGTGCGCCCAGACCGATCCAGAGGCTTTCTTCCCGGAAAAAGGCGGATCCACCCGCGAGGCGAAGAAGGTCTGTCTCGGCTGCGACGTCCGGGGCGAGTGCCTCGAGTACGCGCTGCAGAACGACGAGCGCTTCGGGATCTGGGGCGGTCTGTCGGAGCGGGAACGCCGCAAGCTGAAGAAGAGGGCCGTCTAGGAACCCACGGCCGACGGGTGGTGGTGCCTGCCACTGCGCCGTCGTCGGGTCGGAGAAAAGTACACAGACTTCGCGTGCGGCCCCGGCTGGACTCTGTCCACCGGGGCCCGCGGCTGTGTACGGGCGGTGCCGGGGTTCGCGTAAGGTGAGTGCTCGCCGCGGCCCCTGGGTCGTGGCTGGCCGATCCTTTCCCTTGAGGTGCACCGCTCCTGATGGAACCCGAAGCTCCGGCCGGCTGGGACTTTTTCGACTCCGTCGACTTCCCGACCGACCTCACCCACGACCCGATGGGTCGCGCGCCGGTCCGGCACGTCGTCACCGCGGTCGTGGTCGGGCACGAGGGTGCTGCCTGGCTGCCCCGGCTGACCGAGGCGCTGTGGGCGCTCGACCGCCGGCCCGAGCGGCTGATCGCGATCGACACCGGCTCGACCGACGAGACCGCCGAGCTGCTGGCCGCGATGCCCGGGGTCGAGCCGGTGGTCGGCCTGTCCGCTCGGACCGGGTTCGGCGCCGCCGTCACCCGCGGCCTGGAAACGGTCGGTTTCGCGCCGATTCCGTCCGCGGTCGGTCCGTACGGCGACGACGGCCGGCTGCCGGTGGTGGAGTGGCTGTGGCTGCTGCACGACGACTGCGCGCCGGCGCCCAAGGCGCTGGAACACTTGTTGCATCAGGCAACTTTGTCCCCGGAGACCGCGATCTGGGGACCCAAGCTGCGGCTCTGGCCGCGTGACCGCGAACTGCTCGAGGTCGGCGTCACCACCTCGCTCGGCGGCCGCCGCGACACCGGGATCGAGAACGGCGAGCTCGACCAGGGCCAGCACGACCAGCCGCGGCAGGTGCTCGCGGTCAGCTCGGCCGGCATGCTGGTCCGCCGCGACGTCTGGGAGACGCTGAACGGGTTCGACCCGCGGCTGCCGATGTTCCGCGACGACATCGACTTCGGCTGGCGCGCCAGCCGCGCCGGGTACCGGGTCGGCGTCGCGCCGGAGGCGGTGGTCTACCACGCGCAGGCCGCCGCGACCGGTGAGCGCACTCTGGCCGGCACCCGGCGGCACGCCTACCAGTTGGACCGCGCGCACGCGTACTACACGGTGCTGGCGAACGCTCCGGCCAAGCTGCTGCCGCTGCTCATCCTGCGGTTCCTGGCCGGGACCGTCGTCCGGTCCGTCTGGTTCCTGATCGGCAAGACGCCGTCCGGCGCGGTCGACGAGTGGACCGCGCTGCTGGGCACGGTGCTGGCCGGTGGCTGGACGCAGGCCCGCAAGGACCGGCGCCGGCTCGACCGGGTGCCGTACGACGACATCAAAGGCCTCTTCTCGCGCTCGGTGCACGCCTTGCGGCACAACCTCGAGGAAACCGGCGGCACGATCTCCGAGCGGCTGCGCGAGGCCTGGGCGGACGAGCCCGAAGAACCCGTGCCCACCACTGCCCGGCGGGCGAAGAGCACGGCCCGCGTCGCGGTGGACCAGCCGCGCTGGCGCCGCCAGCTGATCCGCCGCCCGTTCCTGGTCGCCTGGGTGGTGCTCGCGGTCGGTGCGGTCGTCGCCGCGCGCGACCTGATCGGCGGCGGCGTGCTCCGGTCCGACCTGATGCTTCCGCCGCACGACAGCGTCGCGTCGTTGTGGCACGCGGCCGCCGCCGCTCCGGCCGGGGTCACCCCGCCGGCCTGGCTGGCGCAGTTCTGGGCCTTGTCCACCGTGACCTTCGGCCCGTCCGGTGCGACCACCGTGCTGCTGCTCGGTGCGATCCCGCTGGCCGCGCTGGCCGCCTGGGCGTTGCTGCGGGCGTTCGTCGTCGACCGGGTGGCCCGCGCGTGGGGCGCCTCGGCGTACGGGCTGGCGGTGTTCACGAACGGCGCGATCTCGCAGGGACGGTTGGGGACGTGCGTGGCCGCGATCGCGCTGCCGCTGCTCGGTGCCGCGGTGCACACGGTCGTCCGGCGTCGCCGGGTGGTCATCCAGGGCAGTTGGCGAGCCGCCTGGTTCGCCGGGATCTGCCAGGCCGTGCTGTTCGCGTTCACTCCGGCGCTCGGCCTGCTGGTCGCGGTCACCCTGGTGGCCGGCGCCCTGATCGGGCTCGGCTGGCGTCGCCAGGGGCGGCAGTTGGTGTTCTCGGTGGTGCTGGGTCTGCTGCTGGTGCTGCCGTGGACGATCCAGCTGGTGCTGCACCCGTCCCGCCTGGGCCAGGAAGCCGGTGGGCCACCGACGGCGTCCGTCGGCCCCGGCGACAGCTTGGCCCACCTCCTCACCGGTACGCCGGTGGGTGCGCCCGCGCCGTGGTGGTTCGCCGTCCCGCTGATCGTGGTCGCGCTGCTGGCGCTGACGCGGCGGACCCGCCAGCGGTACGAGCTGGTCGGCTGGTTCGCCGCGATCGCCGGACTGGTCGGCACGCTGGTCGCGAGCCGGCTCGGCGGCGGCAGCGGACCGCTGATGTTCCTCGCGACGGCCGGCTGGATCATGACCGTGACAGTGGCCTGGGACTCGGTCGGCAGGTCGTCCGACCTGATCGTCCAGGGCGTGCTCGGCGTCGTGCTGGTGGCGACCGTGGTGACGGCCGGGTTCTGGCTGGTGCGCGGCGACGACGGCCCGTTGTGGCGAGGCCCCGCGCAGGACCTCCCGGCGTACCTGGTGTCGTCGCAGGGGCCACCGCAGCACGCCTCGATCCTGGTGGTGCGCAAGGATCCCAGCACCGCGACCCGGTTCGCGCTGGTCCGCGACGGCGGCCCACGGATGGGCGCACTGGAAGCGGCGCCGAAGCCGGAGCAGACCAAGCCGATCACGGACGTGCTCTCCACGCTCGGCGGCGGTGGCACGGGTGAGGAGGGCCGGCAGCTGGCCGCGCTCGCGATCGACTACGTCTACCTGCCCGCGCCGGTGGACTCGACCCTGATGTCCACGCTCGACTCCCTGCCGGGCCTGACCAGGGCCAGCGCCGCCGACGGTGACGCCTCCTGGCTGGTCGACCGGAGCCGGGTCGAGGGCACGGCACCGATCCAGGACGACGTCCGCGAGCTGTGGCGGGTGCTCGGCATCATCGGCTGGCTGATCGCGCTGGTCTTCTGCCTGCCGAGCGCGCGGCGCACGGTCGCCGTACCGCACGGCACGCACGCCAGGAGGTCGTCGTGATCGCACTGCTGTCGGACCTGCGGGTCCGGGTCGGGGCCTGCGTCCTGGCGATGGGCGTGCTCGGAGGTCTGGCAGCGGTGACCAGCGCCAAGCCGCCGACGCCCCAGGCGGACGGCAGCGAGGAGGCGACCCGCACGGTGGTCAACCGGACCGCTCTGGCCTGCCCGGTCCCCGGCGCGGGCGCGAAGACGCAGAGCAGTGTCAGCGCCGTCGCACCGGTCCTGCCGGACGGTACGCCGACCGCCGAGGGCACCGAGCAGCCGCTGTCGATGAGTCCGCTCGACCCGACCTCCAACCCGGTCGGCTCGGTGCTCGCCCGGGGCCGGATCGCATCGACCGCGCCGACCTCGAAGCTGCTGCCGCTGACCGTCCGGGGCACCGGACCGCTCGCCGCGGGCACCGTCGCGACCAGTACGACGTCCGCCCCGGAGGGCGTGAACCGCGGCATGGCCAGCGTGCCCTGCCAGGTGCCCGGGTCGAACTTCTGGTTCGTCGGAGCCTCCGGCGCACCAGGTCGCCGGGACGTCCTGGTGCTGACCAACCTGGACAGCGTCAACGCCGAGGTGAACGTCACCCTGTACGGCGCCGACGGCCAGCTCGACACCCCGAACGCGCGCGGCGTCGTCGTCCCGGCCCGGGGCACCAGCGAGATCTACCTCGGCCAGATCGCCCGCGGCCAGCGCGACCTCGCCCTGCACGTCGAGTCCACCGGCGGCCGGGTCGCGCCCGCGGTCCGCGACAACGCGACCACCGGCAAGGTCCCGGCCGGCATCGACTGGCTCAACCTGTCCGCGCCGCCGGCGTCGAAGGTGGTCGTGCCGGCGATGGCTCCCGGCGGCGGCGTCCGGATCCTGACGATCGCCAACCCGACGGACCTGCAGGCCACCGCCACGCTCACCGTGAACGGGCCGAACGGGCCGTTCAAGCCGGCCGGGCTGTCGACGGTGCAGGTCCCGGCCGGGTCGGTGAAGGTGGTCCGGCTGGAGAAGGTGCTGCTCGGCAACGCCTCGGCCGTCACGGTGAACTCCGACCAGCCGGTGACCGCCGCGGTCCGGATGACCGACTCGTCGGTGCGCGAGTTCGCCACCATGGGCGCGACCGAGCCGCTGCGCGGACCGGCGTACCTGGTGCTGCCGGCACACGCGCAGCCGGCCGTGCTGCAGGTGACGGCGCCGGGGGAGACCGCCGGCGTCCGCTTCGAGCTGCGCGACGGCGCGAACAAGGTGCTGCAGGCGCGGAAGCTGGACGTGGTCGGCGGGGCGACGAACCTGATCACCTTCAAGGCGCAGGCCAGGCCGACGTACCTGATGGTGGAGCAGCTGCGCGGTGACATCGTCGCTGGCGTCACGCTGATGCCGGCCGCCAAGCCGAAGGACGACGACGTACCGCAGGTGGCTGCCTGGCCGCTGACCACGTCGCTGGTCTTCCGCGCCCAGCTGGGTGCGCAGTCCGACGTCGCCGCCGCGCTGAGGTAACCGGCCGCCGGGCACCGGCGGCCGGGTCGTCAGTCGTCGTCGGTGTCGAAGTCCGGGTCGATCTGCTCCGGCGACAGCGCCAGGACGTCGGCCAGCTCCAGCACCAGCGCGGACCGGACCAGCCAGGCCAGGCTGGTGCCCGACCGCTCGGCGCGCAGCTCGATCGGCCGCCGGAACACCACGATGCGGTACGGCTCATGCGAGGTGCCGCCGGTGGAGTGGGTGAGCGGGATCTCGCCGGCGTGGGCGTCCAGGTTCGGCACGTCCTCGATCGCGAACTCGACCCGGGCGACCACCTGCGGCAGCCGTTTCTCCAGCCGGGTGACCTCGATCGCGACCACCTCGTCGAACTGCGCCGCGGCGGACCGCTGCAGCGGCAGTCCACGCGGCGCGAAGCTGCTCGGGCGGCTGATCGGCCCGAGCATGCCCCGGCCGTGGCGGTCGATGTGCCTGCGATGACGGCGAGCCTCGGTCACGCGCTCAGCCTAGTGGGGGTAACGTCTGGTCGTGAGCATCGCCAGGATCTGTTCGCGCGCCGCCTGTCATCGGCCGGCTGTGTCGACGCTCACCTATGTCTACGCCGACTCCACCTGCGTGCTCGGCCCGCTGGCGACGTACGCCGAACCGCACTGCTACGACCTGTGCGCCGACCACGCCGACCGGCTGACCGCGCCGAACGGGTGGGAAGTGATCCGGCTGGCTCCGGACCCGGCCGCCGCCGGTCCGTCCTCCGACGACCTGGAGGCGCTGGCGAACGCCGTCCGCGAAGCGGCCCGCCCGTTGCCGCGCGACACCGGCCGGCCCGGGCCTGGCGCGCCCGTCGAGATCGCCCGGCGCGGCCACCTCCGGATGCTCCGGGACCCCAGCAACACCCCGACCCAGGGCAGCACCGAACAAGGCTGACCGCCGCGCCGTCCGGGCGTGGAACCCGGCGCTGTCACCTCGCCTCCCGCGGACGTCGCCGTGTTGGAAAGTGTTTCGTAGCGTGGGATGAGGTTGACCGCATCGTCACGTACTGACAAGACTCCTGATCTGTGAACGATCAAAAACTACGGGTCGGAGTGGTCGGTCTCGGCTTTGCCGGGCGGACCGCACTGGAAGCGTTCTCGGAGCTGCCGGACGTCGAGGTGGTGGCGCTGGCCGGGCTGGAGAAGGACACCCTGGCCGAGCTCGGCGAGAAGCACCGGGTACCGCATCTCTACGAGAAGTGGGAGGACCTGCTGCAGACCGACGGCCTGGACGCCGTCAGCATCGGAACACCGACGCAGCTGCACGCCCCGATCACGCTGGCCGCGCTCGAGCGCGGGCTGCACGTGCTGTGCGAGAAGCCGCTGGCCCGCACGGTCGACGAGGGCGCCCGGATGGTCGAGGCGTCGAAGAAGTCCGGCAAGGTGCTCAAGGTCATCTTCAACCACCGTGAGCGCGGCGACGTCGCGGCGCTGAAGCACCAGATCGACGAGGGCCAGCTCGGCCGGGTGTACTACGCCAAGGCGCACTGGATGCGGCGCAACGGGATCCCCGGCATGGGCGGCTGGTTCACCAACCGCGAGCTGTCCGGCGGCGGCCCGCTGATCGACCTGGGCGTGCACATCCTCGACCTGGCGCTGCACCTGCTGCAGGAGCCGAAGGTCACCACGGTCAGCGCGAGCACCTTCGCCGAGCTGGGCCCGCGCGGCCGCGGCAGCGCGTCCAGCGCGATCCGGCCGACGGTCGACACGCTGGGATCGAAGTTCGAGGTGGAGGACCTGGCCACGGCGTACCTGCGGTTGGAGGGCGGCGAGGCGCTGCAGCTGGAGACCAGCTGGGCGACCTACCGGGCGCCCGGTGACAACTTCGGCATCGAGCTGTTCGGCACCGAGGGCGGCGCCAAGATCGAGGTGCAGAACTACACCACCACCGACACGCTGCGGATCTTCACCGACGTCGCCGGGGTGCCGGCCGAGGTGAAGCCGGCCACCGGCGCCGGGCTCGGGCACCGCGCGGTGGTCAAGGAGTTCGTCGGCATCGTGCGGTCCGGCGACTGGGCCGGGCACGACGGTTCGGAGGCGCTCCTCCGGACCCAGGTCATCGACGCCTGCTACGCCTCGGCGAAGGCGGGACGAGAGGTAGTGCTGAATGATTAACGTCACCGTCTGGGGCGAGAACGTGCACGACCAGCGCGACGCCTCGGTGCAGAAGATCTACCCCGACACCATGCACGAGACGATCGCGGCCGGGGTCCGGGCCAAGCTCGGCGACGAGGTCACCGTCCGGACCGCCTGGCTGCAGCAGCCGGAGCACGGGCTGACCGAGGAGGTGCTGGCCGAGACCGACGTGCTCACCTGGTGGGGACACGCGGCCCACGGGGACGTCGACGACGCCGTGGTCGACCGGGTCCAGCAGGCTGTGCTGTCCGGGATGGGCCTGATCGCGCTGCACTCGGCGCACTTCTCGAAGATCTTCATCCGGCTGATGGGCACCACCTGCTCGCTGGACTGGCGCAACGACAACGACCGCGAGCTGCTCTGGACGGTGGCCGCCGGGCACCCGATCGCGCAGGGAGTGCCGCACCCGCTGGTGATCGAGCGCGAGGAGATGTACGGCGAGCTGTTCGACATCCCGCAGCCCGACGAACTGGTTTTCGTCAGCTCGTTCTCCGGCGGCGAGGTGTTCCGCTCCGGCTGCTGCTACCGCCGGGGCCAGGGCCGCGTCTTCTACTTCCGCCCCGGCGACCAGGAGTACCCGACGTACCACCAGCCGGAGGTCCAGCAGATCATCGCCAACGCCGTCCGCTGGGCCGCGCCGACCAGCCCGCGCCAGCTACCGACCGTGCACCACCGCAAGGACCGGGGCTGGTTCGAGGCGCAGTGACCTCGATCTGCTAGGGCGTGTTCAGCACCATCGGCCCCTCCGTCGTTCGCGGCGGAGGGGTCGCGTACGCCTTGCCCCACTCGGCCAACGCGTGCACCGCGTCGTTCAGCTGGGCGCCGTCGGCCGTCAGCCGGTACTCCACCCAGATCGGCTTCTCGCGCACGACCCGGCGACTCACCACGCCGTCGGCCTCCAGCTCCCGCAGCTGCAGGAACAGGACCTTCTCGCTGATCCCGGGCACCCGCCGCCGCAGCTCGGCGAACCGGACCGGACCGGCGTGCAGCTCCCAGATCAGCGCCGCCTTCCACCGCCCGCCGATCACCCGCAGCGCCGCGCCCAACCCGCAGCTGTCCGCCTCCGGATACTTCATCGCGCCTCCTCCGACTCTCGCCCCATCGTCCAGGCCCCGACCGACAGTTCTCGGTCGGGGAGCTGACCTAAATGTCAGTGATTGCCGTGGCCGGGGCGCGGCCCGGATCCTCGACGGGACAGCGATCGACATTCCGGAGAGGACCACATGCACAACGACATCACCGTCATCGGCCTGGGCGAGATGGGCTCGGCGCTGGCCGGCGCCCTGGTCGGCGCCGGTCACCGCGTGACGGTCTGGAACCGCAGCCGAGGCAAGGCCGCGGCACTGACCGACCGGGGCGCGACGGCGGCCCACGATGCGGCCGCGGCGGTCGCGGCGAGCCCGGTCGTGCTGGTCTGCGTCTCCGACTACGCGGCGACCCGCGCGATTCTCGAAGCGCCCGGTGTCGGCGGGCAGCTCGCCGGCCGCGTGCTGGTCCAGCTGAGCACCGGTACGCCGCAGGACGCCCGTGAGCTCGACGAACTGGTCCGCGGCCTCGGGGCGGAGTACCTCGACGGCGCCATCCTGGCCTGGCCCCGGCAGATCGGTACGCCGGACGCGTACGTCGCCGTGTCCGGTCCGGAGGCCACCTTCCGGCGGGTCGAGAAACTGCTGCTGAGCGTCGCCGGCGCCGCGACGTACGCCGGTCCGCGGGTGACCGGCGCCGCCGCCCAGTTCGCCGCGACGCTGGCCTACCTGGCCGGGCACTGGATCGGCTTCGCGCACGGGGCCCGGATCTACCAGGCCGAGGGATTCGGCGTCGAGCAGTTCGGCCGGCTGCTGGCCGGGCTCGGACCGATCCTCGCGGCCGACAACGTGCACATGGCCACCGTCGTCGCCGAGAACCGGTTCACCGACCCGGAGAGCACCTTGCGGACCGCCGGCCACGACATCCAGGGGCTGGTCCGCCAAGCCGCGGAGGCCGGCATCGACGACACCTTCCCGGCTTTCGCCGCGGCGGTGTTCGAGCGCGCGGTCGCGGCCGGCTACGGCGACGAGGAGCACGTGGCGGTGATCAAGACGATGCGGTGACCCGCCGTCGCGGCGATGGTGCGAGCGGTTGGCCCGGGGTGACGGGATAGGGTCCACGCATGGTTGACGTTGCTGCGATCTTCAAGGCGTACGACGTACGCGGGGTCGTCCCGGACGAGCTGGACGAGGCGGTCGCCCGGGCCACCGGGGCCGCCTTCGTCGAGGTGCTGGACGTGCTCGCCGGACCCGGGTCCGTGGTGATCGGGTACGACATGCGGCCGTCCAGCCCCGGCCTCGCGGCCGCCTTCGCCGAGGGGGTGACCAGCACCGGTGCGGACGTGGTCGACATCGGCCTGGCCTCCACCGACCAGCTGTACTTCGCCTCCGGCCGGCTGCAGCTGCCCGGCGCGATGTTCACCGCCAGCCACAACCCGGCGAAGTACAACGGGATCAAGATGTGCCGGGCGGGCGCCTCGCCGGTCGGCGCGGAGTCCGGGCTGCGGGACATCGCCGACCTGGTCGCCAAGTTCCTCGCCGACGGCCCGGTCGCCGTCCCGGTGCCCGGCCGGGTGACCCGCAAGAACCTGCTCACGGCGTACGCCGACCACCTGAACGACCTGGTCGACCTGAGCGGCATCCGGCCGCTGAAGGTGGTCGTGGACGCCGGCAACGGGATGGGCGGCCACACCGTGCCGGCCGTCTTCGCCACCGGCCCGGTCGAGATCGTGCCGCTGTACTTCGAGCTCGACGGCGACTTCCCGAACCACGAGGCCAACCCGCTGGACCCGAAGAACCTGGTCGACCTGCAGGCCAAGGTGGTCGAGGCCGGCGCCGACCTGGGCCTGGCCTTCGACGGCGACGCGGACCGCTGCTTCGTGATCGACGAGCTGGGCGCGCCGATCTCGCCGAGCGCGATCACCGGCGCGGTCGCCGTGCGCGAGCTGGCCAAGCACCCGGGCTCGGTCGTGATCCACAACCTGATCACCTCCAAGGCGGTGCCGGAGCTCGTCGCCGAGCACGGCGGTACGCCGGTCCGGTCGCGGGTCGGGCACTCCTACATCAAGCAGCAGATGGCCGAGACCGACGCCGTGTTCGGCGGTGAGCACTCGGCGCACTACTACTTCCGCGACTTCTGGCGCGCGGACACCGGCATGCTCGCCGCGCTGCACGTGCTGGCGGCGCTGGGGGAGCAGGACAGGCCGGCCAGCGAGGTGTTCGCCGAGTACGAGCGGTACGTGGCCTCCGGCGAGATCAACAGCCGGGTCGACGACGCGGCCGCCACGGTCGCCGCGATCGAGGACACCTACGCGGGCCGGGACGGGACTACCGTTGACCGTCTGGACGGTCTGACGGTCGACGCGGGACAGTGGTGGTTCAACGTCCGCGCGTCCAACACCGAGCCGCTGCTGCGGCTGAACGTCGAGGCCGGGGACGCTGCCACGATGCAGCGTGTCCGGGACGAAGTACTGGCCCTGATCACCGGTGCACCGGTGGAGGAGAAGAACTGATGGCTGCGTCAAAGATCAACCTGGACCCGGACCTGCTGGCCATTCTGGTCTGTCCGAAGTGCCGCTCGGAGTTCCGCGTGGACGACGACGCGAACGAGCTGGTCTGCACGAACGCCGGCTGTGCGCTGGCCTACCCGGTGCGGGACGACATCCCCGTGCTGCTGATCGACGAAGCCCGTGAGACCAAAGAGGCCGAAACCCACTGATGAGTTCCTTCGACGACTCGCGGCTGGACGACCCCGCCGCCCTCGAGGCGACCGATCACCTGCTGCGCCGGCTGGCCGGCGCCGGCGCGCGCGTCCGGGCCGAGATCGACGCGGCCGAGGAGGTGCTGTCGAAGCTCGGCTCCGACGGCTTCCGCCCGCGGGCGATCGTCGCGGCCGGGCGGGACGCCCGCCTGGTCCGTGCGGTGCTGGAGCCGGTCTGCCCGGTGCCGTTCGTGGCCTGGCCCGGTCCCGGTCTACCCGGCTGGACCGGTCCGCTGGACCTGGTGATCGTGCTGGGTGGCAACGCCGCCGACGCCGAAGCCATCTCGGCCGCCGCCGAGGCCGAACGTCGTGGCTGTGGCCTGATGATCGCCTGCCCGGCCGGCTCGCCGATCGATCAGGCGTCGGCCGGTTCCCGGCACGCGATCCGGCTGCCGTCGCAGTCCGACGACCAGCTCGCGGCGGCGGTCGCCGTACTGCAGGGGCTGCACCAGATGGAGCTCGGACCGGTCGTCGACGCCAAGGCCGTCGCGGCCATGCTCGACGACGTCGCGATCGAGTGCTCGCCGAACAACGACGTCGCGTCGAACCCGGCCAAGGACCTGTCGCTGATGCTGGCCGACGCGCTGCCGCTGGTCTGGGGCGGCTCGGTGCTGGCGGCCCGCGCCGCGCGCCGCGTGGTCGAGGCGCTCCGGCTGGCCAGTGGCCGTCCGGCGCTCGCCGCCGACGCCGGCCACCTGCTGCCGGTGCTGAACCAGCCGCCGCGGGACGTGTTCGCGGACCCGTTCGACAAGCCGGAGGAGCTGCGGCCGGGGCTGGTCATCCTGGACGACGGCGTGGACGACCCCGGGGTCGCCGAGCACCGTCGCCAGCTGGAGGAGAAGGCCGAGCGGCACGACGTCCGCGTGCACGTCGTCACCCAGGCCAACGGGACCGACATCGCCCGCTACGCCGCGCTGACCCAGCACGGCCGGTACGCCGCGGCGTACCTGGGCATCGGCCTGGGCCGGTACGGGACCGAGGCGACCGAGACACCGATCGTGCCGGGCAACCCGGCCGTGGACCCGGCGTGGTAGCCCGGCTGCGGACCGCGATCCGCGACTACGCGTGGGGATCGCCGACCGCGATCCCGGAGCTGCTCGGCGTCGAGCCCGACGGCTCGCCGCAGGCCGAGCTCTGGATGGGCGCGCACGAGTCGGCGCCCTCGGTGCTGCCGTCCGGCGAGTCCCTGTACGACGCGGTGTCGGCCCGCCCGGCCGAGACGCTGGGAGCCGAGACGGCCGAACGGTTCGACGGCCGGTTCCCCTTCCTGGCCAAGATCCTGGCCGCCGCGCAACCGCTGTCGATCCAGGCGCACCCGTCACCGGAGCAGGCCGTCGACGGCTACCGCCGCGACGAGCAGGCCGGGGTCCCGCGGGACGCGGCCGACCGCAACTACAAGGACTCCTGGCCGAAGCCGGAGATCCTGATCGCGCTCGAGCCGTTCGACGCGCTGGTCGGTTTCCGGCCGCTCGACCGGACCGTCGCGTTGCTCGACGCCCTCGCCCCGACCGGCCTGGCCGAGCTCACCGACCTGCTGCGCGACGGCAAGCTGCAGGACGCGTTCGCCCAGTTCATGAGCAGCGACCGGGACACCATCCGGCCGCTGGTCGCCGCCCTCGGCGAGGCCTGCCGGCAGTACACCGGTGACGCCTTCGCCGCCGAGGTGGAGACACTCGACCGGCTGTCCACGGACTTCCCCGACGACCCCGGCGTACTCGCGGCGCTGCTGCTCAACCGGGTCACGCTGCAGCGGTTCGAGGCGGTCTACCTGCCGGCCGGCAACGTGCACGCCTACCTGCGTGGCACCGGCTTCGAGGTGATGGCGAACTCCGACAACGTGCTGCGCGGCGGGCTGACCAGCAAGCACATCGACGTCCCGGAGCTGGTCTCGGTGGTCGACTTCAGCCCGCTCGCCGATCCGGTCCTGCGCGGGACGCCGGCGGCGGACGGCGTCACGGCGTACGAGACGGGCTGTCCGTACTTCGCGGTCCGCCGGGTGCACCTCGCCGGGGACGCGGTGACGGTGGCCGCGGACGGACCACGCATCGTTGCGGTGGTGGACGGATCCGTCACGGTCGGTGCCGATGGCACCGATGAGACCGAAGCGTTGTCCGCTGGACAGTCGGCGTTCCTCGCCGGACCCGAAGGACCCTGTACTCTGCGTGGTTCCGGCACGGCGTTCGTCGTGTCCGCTCGCTGACGTTTGTCCAACTCTGGGCCCCCTGACTCTCTGGAGGACTACCGAAATGGCTGGTGGCGGTACGAAAGCCGTCGTCGCGGCACTGCTGGCGAACACCGGCATCGCGATCACCAAGTTCGCTGCCTGGGGCCTGACCCAGTCGGCCTCGATGCTGGCCGAGGCGATCCACTCGGTCGCCGACGCCGGCAACCAGGTGCTGCTGCTGGTGGGCGGCAAGCGCGCCCAGCGGCAGGCCAACGAGCTGCACCAGTTCGGCTACGGCCGGGAGCGCTACGTCTACTCGTTCATCGTCGCGATCGTGCTGTTCAGCGTCGGTGGCCTGTTCGCCCTGTACGAGGGCTGGCACAAGGTCCACGACCCGCACCCGCTGGACGACTGGAAGTGGGTGCCGGTCGCGGTGCTGGTGGCCGCGATCATCATGGAGACGTTCTCGTTCCGGACCGCGATCGTCGAGACGAACAAGGTCCGCGGCGACGCCAGCTGGAGCGAGTTCGTCCGTAACGCGCGGTCGCCGGAACTGCCGGTGATCCTGCTGGAGGACTTCGCCGCGCTCACCGGTCTGGTGCTGGCGCTGATCGGCGTCGTGCTGACCATTGTCACCGGCAACGGTGTCTGGGACGGCGCGGGCTCGATGGCGATCGGCGTACTGCTGGTCGTGGTGGCGGTCTTCCTGGCGATCGAGATGAAGTCGCTGCTGCTCGGCGAGTCGGCGACCCGCGAATCGCAGGGCAAGATCGTGGCGGCGATCGAGAACGTGCCCGGCGTGCAGCGGCTGATCCACATCAAGACCCTGCACCTGGGCCCGGAGGAGGTGCTGGTCGCGGCGAAGATCGCGTTCGAGCCGACCGCCGACGCCGCCGTGGTGGCCGAGACCATCAACGCCGCCGAACGCGCCGTCCGCGGCGCCGAGCCGATGGCGCAGCACATCTACCTGGAGCCGGACATCTACGTCGAGGGCTACGTCCCCGACGAACGCCCCCCGGTCCCCGGCGCCCCCGCCCACTGACCCCCGCGCACTAGCCCCGCCTGGCCCCGGCCCGCCCCGGCCTCGGCCCTGCCCCGCCCTCGGCCTCGGCCCTGCCTCCGCCCACCGACCCGCCGCCCACCCCCGCCCCCATGTGCGGGGATAACCCGCCACTTTGTGGGTCCACCGGCCGGTATGCCGGGGGACAACCCACCACTTGGCGGGTTATCCCCGCACAATGCGGCGCGGGGGCGGGGGTGGGCGGGCCCGGGGTCAGCGGGGGCGTTTGGGTGGGGGTGGCAGGACGCCGGAGCGGCCGAGCCAGCGCAGGGCGCGCTCGCGGTCGATCTCGGCCGGGCTGGGTGGGCTGCTGAGCCGGCCGGTACGGTAGCCGAGGTTGCGCAGGTCGGCGGCGACCGACGGTTCGGCCAGGGCGCGGAGCGCGAAGGCGAGCGCGGCCGGCGTCACGTCGTACCGGTGCTCGAGCTCGAGGGCGAGTTTCACCGCGGCCAGGTCGCGGTCGTCGTACTGGCGCTGGGCGGTGCGGCTGGACCGGGTCCTCGGCAGCAGGCCGAGCTTCTCCCGGTAGCGCAGCATGCGGGGCGTGGTGCCCAGCAGCTTGGCGGCCTCGGTGATGCGCATGTCTCATTCTGACAGCCGCGCGGCTTTATCCTGACATTTCGGTGTCAGGAACCAACACCCCGGGCCGACGCGAGGGTGCCCGGACCGCTAGCCTCGTGCCCGAAGACTTCACCAACCGACACCCTCAGGGAGCGGCACCGTATGACGTTCGACTACAAGGTGGCAGACCTCGGCCTGGCCGAGTTCGGTCGCAAGGAGATCCGGCTCGCCGAGCACGAGATGCCGGGTCTGATGGCGATGCGCGCCCAGTACGGCGAGAGCAAGCCGCTGGCCGGCGCGAAGATCATGGGCTCGCTGCACATGACCATCCAGACCGCCGTGCTGATCGAGACGCTGACGGCGCTCGGGGCCGAGGTGCGGTGGGTCTCCTGCAACATCTTCTCCACCCAGGACCACGCGGCCGCCGCGGTCGTCGTCGGCCCGGACGGTACCGCCGACGCTCCCGCCGGGGTCCCGGTCTTCGCCTGGAAGGGCGAGACGCTGGAGGAGTACTGGTGGTGCACCGAGCAGGCGCTGAAGTGGCCCGGTGGTGAGGGTCCGAACATGATCCTGGACGACGGCGGCGACGCCACCATGCTCGTCCACAAGGGCACCGAGTTCGAGAAGGCCGGCGCCGTGCCGGACCCGTCGACCGCGGAGTCCGAGGAGTTCGCCGTCGTGCTGAAGCTGCTGGGTCGCACGCTGCAGGAGGACCCGCAGCTGTGGACCACCATCGGCCAGGCCATCTTGGGTGTCACCGAGGAGACCACCACCGGCGTGCACCGGCTGTACGAGATGCACAAGGCCGGCACGCTGCTGTTCCCGGCGATCAACGTCAACGACTCGGTCACCAAGTCGAAGTTCGACAACAAGTACGGCTGCCGGCACTCGCTGATCGACGGCATCAACCGCGCCACCGACGTGCTGATCGGCGGCAAGGTCGCGGTCGTCTGCGGTTACGGCGACGTCGGCAAGGGCTGCGCGGAGTCGCTGCGGGGCCAGGGCGCCCGGGTGATCGTCACCGAGATCGACCCGATCTGCGCGCTGCAGGCCGCGATGGACGGCTACCAGGTGACCACGATCGAGGACGTCGTCGGGACCGCCGACATCTTCGTCACCACCACCGGTAACAAGGACGTCATCACCGCCGACCACATGGCGCAGATGAAGCACCAGGCGATCGTCGGCAACATCGGTCACTTCGACAACGAGATCGACATGGCCGGCCTGTACAAGACGCCGGGCATCGAGCGGGTCACGATCAAGCCGCAGGTCGACGAGTTCCGGTTCGCCGACGGCCACACCGTGATCATCCTGTCCGAGGGCCGGCTGCTGAACCTCGGCAACGCGACCGGGCACCCGTCGTTCGTGATGTCGAACTCCTTCACCAACCAGGTGCTGGCGCAGATCGAGCTGTTCGTGAAGACCGCCGAGTACCCGACCGACGTCTACGTGCTGCCCAAGCACCTCGACGAGATGGTCGCCCGGCTGCACCTCGACGCGCTCGGCGTGAAGCTGACCGAGCTGTCCAAGGAGCAGGCCGAGTACCTCGGCGTTCCGGTCGAGGGCCCGTACAAGTCGGACCACTACCGCTACTGAGTTCCCGCGGTACTCCGGTACGCCACGCAGGCGCCGCACCCATCGGGTGCGGCGCCTGCGCGCTGTTGTCCGGCGGGACTGTGAGCCGCGCGCGCAGCCCCGCCGAATTCATTGCTGACGGCAAGTTCATGGCGAACCCGCCGGGCTCGCTGGCTCCGGACCTGGGATGGCTGGCAAGCTAGCCGCGGACCGGGTGAGAGGAGGACCGCTGGTGCCGGATGTGTTCGCCGGACGGTTCGAGCTGATCGACCCGATCGGATCCGGCGGGACCGGTACGGTCTGGCGCGCCTGGGACCGGCGGCTCGAGCGGTTGTGCGCGGCCAAGGTCCTGCGCCAGCGGCACGCGGGCGCGCTGCTGCGGTTCGTCCGCGAGCAGGGGCTGCGGCTGGACCACCCGCACGTCCTGAGCCCGTACAGCTGGGCCGCGGACGACGATCAGGCGCTGCTGGCGATGGATCTGGTCGACGGCGGTTCGGTGAGCAATCTGCTGGCCGACTTCGGGGGTCTGCCGGATCGCTACGCGGCGGAGCTCCTTGCGCAGCTGCTCGCGGGTCTTGCGCAGGTGCATGCCGCCGGCCTCGTGCACCGTGACGTCAAACCGGCCAACCTCCTGCTCCAGGCCACCGGCACCGACGCACCCGTCCTCCGGCTCACCGACTTCGGCATCGCGCTGTCCGTGGGCGAACCACGCCTCACCCAGCACGGCTCCGTCGTCGGTACCCCCGGCTACATCGCTCCCGAAATCCTCGCCGGCGAGCCGCCGTCCACCGCCCAGGACCTGTACGCCGCCGGAGTCACCGCCTGGCAACTGCTCACCGGCGAAGACCCACCTCCCGGTGCCACCCCCCTGCCGCCCGCGCCCAGCCCCCTCTGGCCGGTGGTCGCCGCCCTCCTCGACCCCGACCCCACCACCCGAACCCCGTCCGCCGAAGCAGCCCTCGCCGCGCTGACCCCGCACCTCGCGACGCCTCTCCCCATCCCCTCCCACACCCCCGACGGCGAACCCATCGAGGTCTTCACCCACCTCCCACCTCCACCCGCGCAGTACGCCGACGCCCCGAGGCCCTCCAACCGCGCGCACGCCGCCGACGGTGCAACCCGCCCGCCGTCGGCCGCCTCCGGCAGTTCGGGCGCTTCGTCGCCGGGGAGGTCCGCCGAGCCGGCTGGCTCGTCGCCCGCCAACGCCAGTCAGCCGTCGTCGGTTGCGTCGGCCGCTTCGGCTGGGCGGGCTGCCCTCGGCTCCGAGCCGGGTCCCGGCCAGCTCGCCCCGGCGGCGAAGGACGCCGCAGGTGCGTCGGCGGCTCGGAGAGAGCGAACTGGCTCAGACGGCCCTGAACCCCGCCTCGGCCAGTTTGTGCCGGCGTCAGAGCGCGCCGAGGATTCTTCGGGCAGCTTCCCCAATGCGTCGGCTCCTGCCCGGGCGACGGGTGCTGACGGCCGGAGCGGGGCAGTTGTGGCGCACGCGCCGACCCGTCACCTACGGCGGCTGGTGATGGTGGGTGCGGGAGTGCTGGTTGCTGGGGTGATCGCGGTGGTGGCGTCGACCCTCGGGCCCGACGACGGCGGCGGTACGCCGTCGCCCGGTACGTCGGTGTCCCAGCCAGGTGCGTCGGCGTCCGAGTCGCCCAGGACATCGGCTTCCGAGACGCCCTCGCCGGCCCCCGAGCCGATCCCCACCGGCCCGGTGACCCGTGTCCCCAACCCCAGCGTGGTGCTGAACGCGACCTGCGGCTGGCAGGAGGCGGGCAGCGTGGAGACGACGGCCGACGGCACCCGGGTCGAGTGCCGTCAGCAAGGGGCGTCGTACCGCTGGCTCAGGGCCGGTTAGACCAGCCCTGCATCGGCGGACCCTGCGGGTACGTCGGCGGCGCGGGCGGCTTACGGCGGCGCAGGATCAGCGCGGCGGCGACGATCGCCGCCGCCAGCACCAGCACTGCCCCGAGGATGATCCACGGCAGCGTCGACGAGGACTCGTCCGCCACCGGCTGCGGCGTGACCTCACCGCCCGCCTCGGTGGCCGGGCCCGACGGCGTGGACTCCGACGGCGTGGACTCCGACGGCGTGGGCTCGGACGCGCTCGGCGTCGGCGTCCCCGGCGTCTCGCCCGTGGCCGCGCCGTACTCCGGTCCCGCGACCTTGTCGCCGGCGACCGCGACGTCGATCGTCACCGGTACGCCGCCGGCCGGTGCGTCGCCGCTCGCCACGCCGAGCTTCGCCACGATGTAGTACCAGCCGTCGACGCTGGCCTTGCGGAAGTCGGAGTTGTCCGCGTTCCGGTTCAGGTAGACCGCCCGCGGCGTCGCGATCGGCTTGCCGCTGGTGGGCAGGGTCTGCGTCGACCCCGTGTACGCCGTCGTGTCGACCTTGATCTCGGCCCGGACCGGGCTGAACAGAGCGGTCCGGATGTTCGTCGTCGCGCCGTCCGGCCGGCCGGCGAACGTGATCCGGTAGGCCAGGCCCTGTCCCCAGTCGAGCTTGACCCGGTAGAACAGCTCCTCGCCGTAGTAGATCGTCTCGCCGTACCGCCCGGGCCCGGCCAGCGTCGTCGCCTCGTTGAACGACCCACCGCCCCGCACCGCCCGGACCCCACCGGCCGGCTGCTGCGCGAAGCCGACCAGGCTGGTCTGGGCCGGCTCGCCCATGCTGCCCGTCACCGGCGGCTCGATCCGCAGCTGCAGCTCGATCGGGACCCGGTCGGTGCCGCCGCCGTCGGCGTCGCGGGTGACCCGGAAGACGTACTTGCCCGGCACGCTGCAGCCCTTCGGCTTGGACGATCCCGCGACCGTGCCGTTCCAGCGCAGTACCGTGGTCAGCGAGCCGCCGTCCCTGCCGCGGGTGTTCAGCTCGCGCTCCCGGTGGTAGCAGTCGGCGCCGTCCGGTCCGGTGATCCGGATGTCGAGCACCTCGATGCCGCGCGGATTGCCCCGCGGCAGGACCGCGGTCGCCGCGAAGTACGCCGTGTCGCCCGCCTTCAGCTCGGCCGCGTAGTGGCGCTCCTCGACCGGGTCGATCGTGTCGAGGTACTGCCCCGGTGCCAGCGCCGGCGCCGCGAACGGATCCGCCGTACCGGTCACCGGCTTGCCGGTCGGCTCGTAGTGCCGCAGTGCCCGCTCGGTGACCCGGCCCAGCACACCGAGCAGCGAGTCGGCGTCGGAGGCGTCGTGGTACGTGCCGCCGGTGTTCTGCGCGATGCAGGCGAGTTGCGCGCGGGCCTTCGCGTCGACCCGGAAGCCGATCGTGTGCACGTGCAGGTCGACGCCCTGCTTGCTCAGCTCCTTCGCCACCTCGCAGGGCTGCGGCGGCGCGCAGGTGTCCTCACCGTCGGAGACGAGCACGATCGACCGCTGCCCCTCCTTGGGCAGCTGCGCCGCGGCGGTCCGCAGCGCCTGCCCGATCGGGGTGTAGCCGCTGGCCTTGGTGGCGGTGACCGCCCGCTTGAGGGCCGGCTTGTTGACCGGGCCGACCGGCTGGACGACTCGAACGTCCTTGCAGCCGGCAACCTTTTCGGCGCCGCTGGACCCGGTCCCGGCGCCGTAGATCGCCAAGCCGACCTGCGCGCCGGCCGGCAGACCGTCGACCATCGAGCCGACGGCGCGCTTGGCGGCGTCCATCCGGGTGCCGCTGCCGCCCGCGTCCCGGGCCGTCATCGAACCGGACGAGTCGAGCACCACCATCACCGGCGAGAGCTCACCGGCGGCGGCCGCGGTGGACGCGTTCACGAATGTTAATCCGGCGAGCAGTGCGGTCACGGCCGCGGCGACGGCTGTCCGTCGTATCATGAGCTTCTCCAGACGATGAGGGCGACAACACGTCCAACCTAGCGTTTGCATTCGCAATTTGCAAACAGTAATTCGGAGGTGTCGTGACCGACGCGCACGCACGCAACCTCGACCTGCAGCGACAGTGGTACGGCGAACCGCTGGGTGACCGCTTCCGGCGGCTGCTCGACCGGCTCGGCCAGTCCCAGGCGCAGCTGGCCGGGGTGCTCGGCCTGTCGGCGCCGATGCTGTCCCAGCTGATGTCCGGCCAACGTGCCAAGATCAGCAATCCCGCCGTCCTGTCGAGGCTGTTGCAGTTGGAGGCGATGGTAGGGGAGCCGGGGTGGGACGCGCTCTCGCGGACCGAGCAGGAGCGCCGGATCGAGGCCGTGCGCGCGGCGAGGCAGACGACACTGACGGTCGACCAGGCCAAGCATCCCGGTGCGGAGCCGGCGGCTGCGGCGGACCCGGTCGCGATCATCCAGTCGTTGCTGCGCGACCTGGCCTCGGCCTCGGAGCTGGAGGACGCGGCCCGGCTGCTGGCGGCCCACCACCCCGATCTGGCCGAAGCCCTCCGCGTCCTCGGTGCCGGGCGAACGCAGGACGCCCGGGCGTACTACGCGAAGCTCACCGCCCGGCGCTGAACTTCGCTGGTCCGCGCCCGGTGAGGAGAAGGCCGCTTCCCATGACCCGTTCGCCCGCGCGGCGGGTGGTTCTCGGCGTCCGGTCAGCGAAGGGCGGCGAACAGGTGCTTGTCCGCGACCTGGCCGAGCACGGCGACCTCGGTGAAGCCGGCCTTGGAACGATTCGACGGTGTCGGTCAGGGTGATCTCGCGCCCGCGGTACCGGTCGGCGAAGCGCCGTTCGCGCTCGGCGAGCAGTTCTGCGAAGGCCGGCTCGGCCGCGGCGGCGTTCCACCAGGTCTCCCAGTCCTCCACGCCGTTCGCGTGCGAGGTCGACCAGATCTCGTCCCGCAGGGCGACCGCCAGAGCGTCCAGCCGGGGGACCTCGACCGGCCCGAGGCGCATCGTGTCGGCGTTCAGGAAGACCCCGCCGGGCCGGATCCGCTGAGCCAACGTCTGCGCCAGCGAGCTCAAGTCGCTCGGATCCAGCCAGTGCAAGGCGGTCGCGGAGCAGACGGCATCGACGGGCCCGTCGCCCAGTACTGCGTCCCAGCCCGGCGCCCGCACATCCGCCTCCGCAAACCGCACCCGGGCCGCTCCGGCTGCTGCGGGGGCGACGGCCTGACGAGCGATCTCGAGCAGGAACGGGTCGAGGTCGACGCCGACGATCTCCGTCGCCGGGAAGCGCGTCAGGGCTCGGGCCGAGATCGAGCCGGGTCCGCAGGCGAGGTCGACGAAGCGCGCCGGTGCGCCGACGAGCCGCTCGACGATCTCCAGCATCAGCGCGAACTGCTGCTCGCGGTCGGGCAGATAGCCCGCCTGCTGGTCGTCCCAACGCTGCAGCCAGCCTTGCCAGTCAATCCCTACCTGCGACATGGTCGCAAGACTAGGACCAGCGCTCCGCCTCGTCACCCCCGGGGGCGTGCCACCCTTCGGCGTTGACCCGGGAATCCTGCGGCCGCTCGCCGGCAGCCGGCGCCTGCGGCGCTCCACTCGGCGGGACGTCCTGCAGCCCGCCCGGCGCCGGCCGGTACGGCGATTGCGTGCCGGCCGATCCACCCGGCGGTGTGCCGTACTGCGGTGCGCCCGGTCCGGCGCCGTAGGGCGGCTGCGGTGCGCCCGGTCCGGCGCCGTAGGGCCGCTGCGGTGCGCCCGGCGGTATGTGGCTGCCCGGCCCAGCCGGCGGTACGCCGTACTGCAGTCCGGGACCGGTGGGGGCCGCGCCGTACTGCGGCTGTCCGCCGTACGGGACGCCTTGTGGAGCGGCATACGGCGGCCCGGCAGGTGCTGCGCCGTACGGGGACTGCGTCGGGAAGGACGGAGCGCCGAAGGACTGGGGCTGCGCGTACGGATTGGCCGGCGCGAACGGGCCCGTGTGGCCGGTGGGCCGGTTCGCGGCCAGGCGGGAGAGCTCCCGGCGGCGGCGTTCGGCGAGGACGGCGGAGAGGAAGGCAGGGGAGGAGACCGGCACCGGAGGAGCCGGGGCGGTCAGACCGCCGACCTTGAAGGCGAGGGCGTCGCCGAGCGCCACCCGCGCCTGCGGCTCCAGCTCCTTGTAGCGCGCCAGATACTCCCGCGACGTGTTCGCCAGGTCGTCGGTCAGCCGGGACAGCTCCAGCGACTGCGCCCACTGGACCAGGTGCCCGGGCACGAACAGCGGCGGCGACGCCATCGGCTGGTGCCGCTCGCGGATCACCACCGTGCCCGCGACCATGTCGCCGATCCGCTTGCCCTGCTTGTTCATCAGGCTCGCCACGATGCCCGGCCCGGCCGCGAACCACGGCGCGAAGTCGACGAACACCCACAGCAGCGCCCGCACCAGCGCGTGCCGGAACCGGATCGAGCTGCCGTCGTCGCGCACCACCCGCAGCCCGAGCATCAGCTTGCCGATGGTCCGCCCGCGGGTCAGCGTCTCCATCACCACCCGGTAGCCGACCAGCACCAGCAGCAGGATGACGAAGGTGAGCGCGGCCCCGAGCGCCTCGCTGGCCCCGCCGATCAGGAAGCCGAACAGCGTCGCGAACAGGATGATCAGCACGATCACCTGCAGCGCGAAGTCGATCGCGCACGCCAGCGCCCGGGTCGGCATCCGGGCGATCCGCACCTGGAGGACAACCGCTTCCCCCGTGACGAGCTGACTCACCCGCGCCCCCTCCGTGTCTTCCCGAGGGTGCCAGTGTCGCCTATGCGAGGGGCGGTACTACGCACCCGACCCCGGAATGGGGGAGACTCGTTCCCGCAGGCAACGGGGCCGGGCCGGCAGAAAGGCGGGGGGATGGACGTCGAGGCGTACGTGTCGGTCCATCAGCCGCAGTGGGACCGGCTGGCCCTGCTGACCCGCCGGCAGCGTCGGTTGACCGGGGCCGAGGCCGACGAGCTGGTGCAGCTCTACCAACGGGTCGGGACGCACCTGTCCGCGCTGCGTGCGGGTGGTGCCGATCCGGTGACGGTCGGTCGGCTCTCGGGGCTCATCGCGGACGCCCGCGGCGCCGTCACGGGCGTACAGGCTCCCGTCTGGCGCGACATCTCGCGGTACTTCCTGGTGAGTTTCCCGGCCGCGCTCTACGTCAGCCGGCGGTGGTGGCTGACGATCGGCCTGCTGTTCTACCTGGTCGCGGCGTGGGTCGCTTGGCGGATCATCGCGAACCCGGAGGTGCTCGACTCGGTCGCGCCGCCGCAGGCGATCCAGCAGCTGGTCGACCGGGACTTCGCCGCCTACTACTCGGAGAATCCGGCGCAGGACTTCGCGTTGCGGGTCTGGATCAACAACGCCACCATCGCGGCCGCGGTGCTCGCGCTCGGCGTCCTGCTGATCCCGGCCGTGCTGGTCCTGTGGAACAACGCGGAGAGCCTCGGCGTCGCCGCCGGCGTGATGATCGGCCACGGCAAGAGCGACGTCTTCTTCGGCCTGATCACCCCGCACGGCCTGCTCGAGCTGACTGCCGTGTTCGTCGCCGGCGCCGCCGGGCTGCGGCTCGGCTGGTCGTGGATCGTGCCCGGGCCGCGGACCCGGATGCAGGCGCTCGCCCAGACCGGCCGCGCCACTGTCGGGATGGCGATCGGCCTGGCCGTGATCCTGCTGACCACCGGACTGATCGAGGCCTTCGTCACCCCGTCGCCGCTGCCGACCGCGGTCCGGGTGGGCATCGGGATCGTCGCCGAGCTGGCCTTCTTCGGCTACGTCTGGACCCTCGGCCGGCGCGCCGTCCGGGCCGGCGAGTACGGCGACGTCGAGGTCGCCGACCGCGAGGCGAGCGCACCGGTCTCGGCCTGATCCGGGCCGGCCCGAACCGGCCGGGCCGCCCCGTCGTACCGTTTGCGAACTGGGTACGAGATCCGGGACACGGAACGTCAGCCGGGTCGTGAGGAGCATGATGAAGACCGCCCAGCAGGCCCAGAACAGCCGCGTGTACGACGTGGCGATCACCGTCGGGTTGATCGCGTACGGCGTCGTCTACCTTCTGGTCGCCTGGATCGCCCTCCAGCTGGCCTGGGGCAATTCGTCCGAGGAGGCGTCCCAGTCGGGCGCGCTGCAGGAGCTCGCGGACAAGCCGCTGGGCGGATTCCTGCTCTGGGTGGTCGCGCTGGGCCTGTTCGCCCTGGTGATCTGGAAGGTCCTCGACCTGGTCTACGGCAACCTCGACACGAAGAAGAAGCTCTCCGCGGGCGGCCGGGCGGTGGTGTACCTCGCGCTCGGGATCAGCGCCATCCGGGTCGCGATGGGGTCGGGCGGATCGAGCGCCGGCAAGCAGGAGTCGATGACGGCCCGGCTGATGGAGAGCGGCGCGGGCCGAGCGCTCGTCGTACTGATCGGACTGGTGATCATCGCGGTCGGCGTCCGGCAGCTCTACAAGTCCTGGAAGGTGAAGTTCACCGAGGACCTGACCGGCGGGGTCTCCCACTCGACCATCCTGCTCGGCCGGGTCGGGTACGCCGCCAAGGGCATCGCCTTCGTGATCGTCGGCGTGCTGTTCGCGTGGGCCGCGCTGGACTACGACCCGCAGAAGGCCGGCGGACTCGACACCGCCCTGCGCACGATCAAGGACCAGCCGTTCGGCGCGGTCCTGCTGACGCTGATGGCGGTCGGTATCGCGTGCTTCGGTGTGTACTGCTTCGTGTGGTCGCGCAACGCCAAGCACTGAACGGGGTTTGACGGGGTGGGGGTGGTTGGGGAGTCCCCCTCGGGTGGTTCGTGGTGCGGGTTTGTTGCAGCCCGCCCTGAGGTGGTTGGGCGCGCTGAGCGGTGCTGGTGGTTGGTGTCGCTGGTGGGGGTGGTTGGGGAGTCCCCCTCGGGTGATTGGTGGCGCTGCTCAACGCACGTGCCGGTGGCGTGAAGTTCGCGTCAGGTGGTCGGGGCGTCGCCTATTGCGGAGCAGGTGGTGCCGGGGCGTCGGCGCTGCGCGGTGCTGGTGATTCGCATGAGTCGCCACTACCTACGGCCCCACGTGTCAATCGCGTACAGCCAACGCCTCACCATCCCCGACGCGCGCAAGCACCAGCCGCCACGCCGGCGGGTGGGGTGCGACTGGCAGGACCACGGATCTCCACTGGGGACTCCACAAGCACCTTCGCCAGCAGCACCAACCACCAGCACCGCTCAACGCCGAGCCAACCACCCCCAGGGTGGCGGGCGGCAACGAAGCCGCAGCACGAACCACCAGTGGGGGACTCCACAACCACCTCCTCCACCAGAGCCAACCACGCCGAGCCAACCACCCCCAGGGCGGGCGGGCTGCAACAAACCCGCACCACGAACCACCAGAGGGGGACTCCCCAACCACCTCCGCCCGACCACCACGGTCCAGGCGGGCAACACCCCAGCATCCCGACCACCAGTGCGCCCCAACCACCTCCCCAAAACCCCGCAACTAGTTGACCCCTCACCAACACGGATCAGAAACAAACCTCCGTAAATCGTTGACACTGCCTACGGTTCTGGTGTGGCTTTCTCTCTAAACGGCACAGGGCGGAAGGTGCGTGGCGTGATGAGGAAGTGGTTCGCGGGGCTGGCGGCGGTGGTGCTGCTGGCGGTGGGGACGGCGCCGGCGGAGGCGGCCGAACCGGGTGGGGCGAAGGTGATCCGGGTCGGCGCGACGCAGGCGATGGACTCGATGAATCCGTTCCTTGCGGTGCGGCTGGTGTCGTCGTCGATCCATCGGTGGATGTACGGGTTCCTGACCGTGCCGGACGCGAAGACGCTGCAGCCGAGCCCGGACCTGGCCGAGTCGTGGACGACGTCGCCGGACGGGCTGACCTGGACCTTCAAGATCCGGTCGGCGAAGTGGTCCGACGGGCAGCCGGTGACGGCGCAGGACGCGGCCTGGACGTTCACGAAGATGATGACCGACGACGGCGCGAAGACCGCCAACGGCCCGGCGGTGGAGAACTTCGCGAGCGTCACTGCGAACGGCCAGGACCTGACGATCAAGCTCAAGACGCCGCAGGCCTCGATGCTGGACAACCCGGTGCCGATCATGCCCAAGCACGTCTGGGAGAAGGTCGGCGACATCGCGAAGTACGAGGCGGACAGCTACCCGGCGGTGACCAGCGGGCCGTACATCGCGACTGAGCACAAGAAGGACCAGTACGTGAAGCTCAAGGCGAACCCGGAGTACTGGCGGGGTGCGCCGAAGATCGACGAGCTGCAGGTGATCTTCTACGACAACCCCGCGGCCGCGGTGGTCGGGCTGAAGAAGGGCGACATCGACCTGATCGGCCGGCTCGCGCCGCCGGACTTCGAGGCGCTGAAGGGCGACGACAACATCGTGCAGTGGAACACCGAGGGACGGCGGGCGACGTACCTGCAGGTCAACCACGGTGCCACCACCAGCGACAACAAGCCGATCGGTGACGGGCACCCGGCGCTGAAGGATCCGCGGGTCCGGCAGGCGCTGCACCTCGCGATCGACAAGCAGAAGCTGGTCGACGAGGTACAGAGCGGCCTGGCCAAGCCGGCCGACGGGTCGATCGTGCCGCCGATGTACAAGGACTTCTTCTGGCAGGCCGAGGGCGGTGCCAAGGTCTCGTTCGACGCGGCGCGGGCGAACAAGATCCTCGACGACGCCGGCTACCAGAAGGGGGCCGACGGCATCCGCACGATGCCGGACGGGTCGCGCAAGCTGCAGTTCCGGTTCAGCATCCACACCGACACCCCGATCGAGGACAAGCTGGCCGAGTACCTGACCGGCTGGTTCAAGGATCTCGGCATCACGCTGACCACCAAGCGGCTCGACTCCAGCAAATTCACCGAGGAGACCGGTACGACGGCGTTGTTCGACCTCGCGATCAGCGGCTGGTCGGTCAACCCGGACCCGGAGGAGGTGCTCGCCACGCACCTGTGCAGCCGGCGCCCGACGGCGTCCGGTGAGGGTGGCGGGACCGAGTCGTTCTACTGCGACCCGCAGTTCGAGAAGCTCTACCAGGAGCAGCAGAAGGAGCTCGACCGAACCAAGCGCGCGGCGATCATCAAGCAGATGCAGGAGCGGCTCTACACCGACGCCCCGGTGATCGCGCTGTACTACCCGAACAACCTGGAGGGCTACCGCAAGGACAGGATCGCCGGCATCACGCCGATCCCCGAGGACAGGGGCATGCTGTACGGCGGCAGCAGCTACTGGCCGTTCTACACGGTCGAGGCGGTCACCGCCGACGCCGAGACCGACAGCGGGTCGAACACCGGGCTGATCATCGGCATCGCCGCCGGTGTCCTCGTGCTCGCCGCCGCCGGGTTCTTCGTCGCCCGTCGCCGCGGCGGCGTCGCGGACGAGCGCGAATGACCGACCGGACAGTCCACCGTACCGCCGTGGAGCGCGACCGATGACGGTCGCGCAACCGGCGGCGCAGGCGATCGACGAGCGGCCGGCCCGGCACGGGATGCTGCGCTACGCCCTCGGCAAGGCCGGGGGAGCGCTGCTCAGCATCGCGATGGTGATCGTCGCGACGTTCTTCCTGTTCCGGCTGCTGCCGGGGGACCCGGTCCGCGCGCTGGCGCAGGGCCGGAACATGACCCCGGAGCAGCTGGACCTGGAGCGGCACCGGCTGGGCCTGGACAAGTCGTTGCCGGAGCAGTTCCTGCAGTTCGTCGGGCAGACGCTGCGATTCGACCTCGGTACGTCGTACGAGTACAAGCGGCCGGTGCTGGACCTGATCGGCGAACGCATCGGCTCGACCCTGCTGCTCACCGGCACCGCGCTGGTGATGGCGGTCAGCCTCGGCATCTGGCAGGGCGCCCGGGCCGGCTGGAAGCCCGGCAGCAGGTTCGACAAGTTCTCGACCGCGATCTCGCTGGTGCTGTGGTCGGTGCCGACCTTCTGGCTCGGCCTGCTGCTGCTGATGGTGTTCGCGGCCGGGGTCGGCCCGATTCCGGGCATCTTCCCGACCCGCGGGATCGAGAGCGTCGACGCGCCGGACGGGTTCGGGTACGTGCTGGACATCGCCAAGCACATGGTGCTGCCGTGCCTGACGATGGTGGCGGTCGTTTACGCGCAGTACCTGCTGGTGATGCGGTCCTCGGTGCTCGACGAGGTCGGGCAGGACTACGTGACCACGGCCCGGGCCAAGGGCCTGCGCGACGACGACGTCCGCCGCAAGCACGCCGTACCGAACGCGCTGCTGCCGACCGTGACGCTGGTGTTCATGCGGATCGGGTTCGTCGTCGGCGGCGCGGTGACGGTCGAGGCGATCTTCAGCTGGCCGGGGCTGGGACAGCTGTTCTACGAGGCGATCCGGGTGCCGGACTTCACTCTCATGCAGGGCACGTTCCTGCTGATCACGGTGTCGGTGATCCTGATGAACACGCTGGCCGACGTGGTGTACCACCTGCTCGACCCGAGGGTGAGGTCCGCATGAGCGTCACCTGGACACGACGCAAGCGCAGCCTGCGACGGTTCTGGGCGCAGTTCCGGACCCAGCGCGCGGGCGTGACCGGGCTGGCGATTCTCGTTGTCGCCGTGCTGCTGGCGATCGTCGCGCCGCTGTTCATCGACGAGGGCGTGACGAACGTCGTGCGCGGCACGGGTGAGAAGCTCGCACCACCGAGCTGGGACGCGCCGCTGGGGACCGACGAGTCGGGCCGGTCGGTGCTGCTGATGATCTGGTGGGGATCCCGGACGTCGCTGCTGATCGGGTTCCTCGCGGCCTTGCTGAGCATGGTGATCGGCACCGTGCTCGGCATCGTGGCCGGCCACTTCCGCGGCTGGATCGGAGCGGTCGTGCTGCGGATCACCGACTGGTTCCTGGTTCTGCCGTCGCTGGTCACAGCCTTGGTGCTCGCCGCGATCCTGGGCGGCAGCACGGCGACCATCATCGTCGCGATCGGCGTCACCTCGTGGCCGTCGACGGCGCGGCTGATCCGGGCCCAGACGCTGGCGGTCGAGGCCCGGCCGTACATCGAACGGTCCACCGCGCTCGGCGGCGGGCACTGGCACATCACCACCCGGCACGTGCTGCCGAACGTCGCACCGTTGCTGCTGGCAAGTACGACGCTGGAGGTGGCCAGCGCGATCGTGACCGAGTCCACGCTGGCCTTTCTCGGCGTCAGCGCGAACAAGACGTCCTGGGGCACGATGCTGCGCGGCTCGTACGACTGGGGCGCGGCGACGTCCGGTGCCTGGTGGTACATCCTGGTGCCCGGGTTGTGCATCGTGATCGTCGTGATGGCGTTCACGCTCTGCGGCCGGGCGCTGGAGACCGTGCTGAACCCGAGACTGCGAGGAGCCCGATGAGTCTGCTCGAGGTCGACGACCTGTCCGTCACCTACCGGATCGCCGACGGGGAAGTGCCCGCCGTCCGAGGTGTCTCGCTCACGCTGGACGCCGGTGAGGCGCTCGGCATCGTCGGAGAGTCGGGGTCCGGCAAGTCGTCGCTGGCGCTGGCGCTGCTGCGGCTGCTGCCCCGCGACGCGCGGACCAGCGGGCGGATCCTGCTCGACGGCGACGACGTACTGACGATGACCTGGGGACGGTTGCGGGCGGTGCGCTGGGCCGAGGCGTCGATCGTCTTCCAGGGCGCACAGCACGGACTGAACCCGGTCCAGCGGATCGGTGACCAGATCGCCGAGCCGTTGCTGGTGCACAAGCTCGCCGGTCCGGAGAAGGCCCGTCGCCGGGTGGCGGAGCTGCTCGAACAGGTCGGGCTGCCGGCCTGGCGGTCGAGGAGCTATCCGCACGAGCTCAGTGGTGGCCAGCGGCAACGGGTGATGATCGCGATGGCGCTGGCCTGCGAGCCGCGGCTGATCATCGCCGACGAGCCGACCACCGCGCTCGACGTGATGGTCCAGGCGCAGGTGCTGACGCTGATCCGCGAACTGGTCGCGGCCGAGGACATCGCGTTGCTGATGATCTCGCACGACCTGTCCGTGCTGGCCGACCTGTGCGACCGGCTGGCGGTGATGTACGCCGGCCGGGTGGTCGAGACCGGTCCGTCCGGTGGTGCGTTCGCGCACCCGTACAGCCGGGCGTTGTCGGCGGCCTTCCCGACGATCGGCGACCCCGCCTCACGGCTGGCGCCGAAGGGGCTCGGTGGGGATCCGCCCGATCCGGCGCAGCTGCCGTCGGGCTGCGTGTTCCACCCGCGGTGCCCGGTCGCGCTGGAGACCTGCTCGACCGTGCAGATCGACCTGCGCCCGGCCGGCGACCGGCGTACGGCGGCGTGTGTTCTGGTGGGGGAGGACTGAGTGCTACAGGCAACTGACTTGTCGGTCGAGTTCGCGTCGCGCGGACGGCGGGCCCGGGCCGTCGACGGGGTGAACCTGACCGTCGGAGCGGGCGAGATCGTGGCGCTGGTCGGCGAGTCCGGCTGCGGCAAGACGACGCTGGCCCGGACCCTGCTCGGACTGGAACGCCCGGCCGGCGGCGAGGTCCGGTACGCCGGGGCGCCGCTGAGCTACCGGCCGCGGGACCTGAAGGCCTACCGGCGCAAGGTGCAACTGGTCCTGCAGGACCCGACCGGCTCCCTCAACCCCCGGCAGACCGTCTACGAAGCGGTTGCCGAAGGCCCACGGATCCACGGCCTGCCGAACGAGGAGGAGGTGGTCGCGGAGGCGTTGTCGCGGGCCGGCTTGCGTCCGCCCGAACGCTTCTTCCTGCGCTACCCACACGAGCTGTCCGGTGGGCAGCGGCAGCGGGTGGTCATCGCCGGTGCGCTCGCCCTGAAGCCCGACGTGCTGATCGCCGACGAACCGGTGGCCTCCCTTGATGCCTCCGTCCGCGGCGAGATCCTCGCCCTGCTGCTCCGGCTCCGGGACGAACTCGGCCTGTCGGCGCTGGTCGTCACCCACGACCTCGGGTTGGCCTGGAACATCGCCGACCGGGTCGCCGTGATGTACCTCGGCCGCATCGTCGAGTCCGGCCCGACCGAGCAGGTCCTGCAGGACCCGCAGCATCCGTACACGCAGGCGCTGCTCTCGGTCCTGCCGGAGTCCCAGCAGAAGATCGTGCTCACCGGTGAGCCGCCGGACCCGACCCGCATCCCGAGCGGCTGCCGCTTCCACCCGCGCTGTCAGCTGGTGATGGCCGAGTGCTCCACCACGCCGCTGGCGGTCCTGCCGGCGGTCGACGATCACCAGGCCGCTTGCCTTCTCCTTAAGCTGGGGCGGTGAGAGTCAACTCGGTCCACCTGGACACCAAGCACCGCTTCAGCAAGCCCGCGGTGCCCGAAGTACGCCTGATCGAGGGTGTCGGGGTGGAGGGCGACGCCCACTCCGGCGCCACCGTCCAGCATCTCCACCTGGTCCGCAAGGACGCGTCCGCGCCGAACCTGCGCCAGGTCCACCTGATCCAGTCCGAGCTGTTCGAGGAACTGGCCGGCGCCGGGTACGCCGTACAGCCGGGTGACCTCGGCGAGAACATCACGACCACCGGCGTCGACCTGTTCGCGCTGCCCACCGGCACCACCCTGCACCTCGGCGACACCGCGGTCCTTACCCTCACCGGCCTGCGCAACCCGTGCCGCCAGATCGACAAGTTCCGCACCGGCCTGCTCAAACAGGTCCTGCACAAGGCCCCCGGCGGCACCGTCGTCCGCCGCGTCGGCGTCATGTCCGTCGTCACCACCGGCGGCACGGTCCGCCCGGGCGACCCCTTGCGGCTCGTCATCCCCGCCGAACCGCACAAGCCGCTCGGTCTGGTGTGAGTCGCGCGTCATCATGCTAGCTGCGCACCTGCGGCCAGGTCATCATTTCTGTCATGTATCGACGAAATTGACGCTATGATGACGGTCTGCGACGTAAGGACGTGCATGCTGATCCGGGCCGAATTTGCGAACTTCCGCTCCATACTGGAGCCGGTCGAACTGTCGTTGGTGGCTGTGGACACCGAGCGCCCCACGGCTCGGGACATGCCTAACCTTGGCGCCAGTCTGCTGCATGTCGCCGCGATCTACGGTCCCAATGCGTCCGGGAAGTCGAACATCATCGCCGGCTTGACCTGGCTGCGCGATGCCGTTGGCACGTCGTTGCAGACCTGGAGCGACGGCATCCCCCTCGAGCCATTTGCCTTCGCGAATGGCCCTCAACAGTCATCGACGTTCACACTCGAGCTGGCCGTCGGCGGTGTGCGCTTCGAGTATGTGCTCGAGTTGGACCGGCAAGCGGTCGGCTATGAAGCCCTCTTCCACTATCCGGAGAAGAAGCGCAAGCGCATCCTGGAGCGCGAAGGGAACGAGCTGAAGCTCCAGCGAGGACTCGGACACCTCTCGGGGATGAGGAAGCTCCTCAGCGAGCGTTCACTCGCGTTGTCCGGGGCCTGGTTGTTCGGCGATCCATTGGTGGATGCGTTCACCCGTGAGCTGTCCAACATCCAGTCTCTCGGGTTGAGTCACCACGGTCGTCGCCCGCCGGCGAACGACAGGCACTCCACTGCCGATCTGTTCAACGAGCCCGAACCCGAGCAAGCCTCGCTGTTCACGCTCGACGACCTCGACCCGTCGAGGGCCGAAGATCGGTCACAGGCGTTGGCAATGCTGCGGTTGGCCGATCTGGGTATAGCGGACGTGATGGTAGTGGATGATCCGGAGGCAATACCGAAGGGCAACCTTACCGGCCGGCGGCGCAGAGAGCGGCTGCAACTGATGCACAACACGTCACAGGGCCCGGTCGCACTGGACTTCTCTGCGGAATCAGAAGGTACTCGAACCTGGTTCCGGCTCATCGGTCCTGTGCTCTTCGCTCTCCGTCAGGGCAGCGTCCTGTTGTTCGACGAGTTGGACGCCAGTTTGCATCCCACGCTGTCCGGGCAGCTCATCAGCTTGTTCCAGGATCCCGCGACGAATCCCCGGGACGCCCAGCTGATCTTCACTACGCACGACACCAGCCTGCTGAACCATTTGAACCGCGACGAAGTGTGGCTCACCGAGAAGTCGGACAGCGGCGCCACGCGGTTGGGCGCTTTGGCAGAGTTCGCCGGTGAGCGCGTCCGCGCGTCGGTCAATCTGGAGAAGGCCTATTTGCATGGTCGATTCGGCGCGTTGCCCGACACCGACCGCACCGAACTGTTGCGCGTGCTCGGCCTGATCGGTTGACCCGGTGACTCCCCGACGTACCACTGCCAAGGACCTCAAGCGCACAACGGCGAATCGACCGGAACGTCGCACTGTCGTCGTCTTCTGTGAAGGCGAAGCCTCGGAGCCCGACTACATCAACGCATTGAAGCGCCTTCCGGAGGTCCGAGCGAACACGGCGCTCAATGTGGTCATCGATCCCACCTGTGGAGTACCGCTGACCTTGGTGCGGGCAGCCGCCGAGAAGCTGAACGATCCAGAGATCGACGAATGCTGGTGCGTTTTCGACGTCGAGTGGCCGCAGAATCATCCGCATCTCCACCGGGCACTGAAGCTGGCCGCCGACAAGGGTATTCGGGTCGCTGTGTCCAATCCATGCTTCGAGTTGTGGCTGGTTCTGCACCATCGCGACCAGGCCGCCTTTCTCGACAACAAGAGTGCTGAGGCCCTGAGTCGCCAACTGGACGGTCGATCCGGCAAGCGCCTCGACGGAGCGCGATACATGGCCCTTCGGCAGGATGCCTCGCGGCGAGCAGCGGCGCTGGTGACTCGTCATCGACGGAACGGTACTCAGTTTCCGAACGACAACCCGTCTTCCTCGATGCATGAATTCCTGGCGGCGGTTGAGCGCCCACCTTCTCCTACCGATGCAGCAGACCCTCGCTAGAGCCGGCCGGCCTTCTTCAGGGCGAGGTAGGTGTCGGCGAGGGCGGGGGCGATGTGCTCGGGGTTCTCGTCGACGACGGTGACGCCGGCGCGGGTGAGAACGGCGGTGACGCGTTCGCGGTCGAGGCGGGAGCGGGCGGCGGAGGCGGCGGCGTAGACCTCGATCAGGTCGGCGCGGCTGGACTCCAGCTCGTCCAGGCGGGGATCGGCGACCGAGGCGAGCACGACGACGTGGCGGCGCAGCAGCGGGCCGATGACCGGCAGCAGGGACTCCTCGATGACGGCCGGTTCCAGGCCGGTGAGCAGGACGACCAGCGAGCGCTGGCCGAGGCGTTCCAGGACCTGGGACACGACGACGCGGAAGTCGGTCTGGACCAGCTCGGCGTCGACCGTCGCCAGGGCGTTCACGAACGAGGGCAGCACGTCCTCCGGCGCGGGCCGGCGTACGTCGGCGCGGACGGCGGAGTCGCAGGCGAGCAAGGAGACGCGGTCTCCGGCGCGGGTGGCGAGGGCGGCGAGCAGCAGGGCGGCGTCCATCGCGTGGTCGAGGCGTGGGGCGTCGCCGACGCGGCCGGCGGACATCCTGCCGGAGTCGATCACGATGGCGACCTGCCGGTCCCGCTCCGGACGCCAGGTCCGCAGGACGACGTTGCCGCGGCGGGCGGTGGCGCGCCAGTCGATGCTGCGCACGTCGTCACCCGGCACGTAGTCCCGCAACGAGTCGAACTCGGTGCCCTGACCCCGGACGAGCAGCGCGGTCCGCCCGTCGAGCTCGCGCAACCGGGCGAGCCGGGAGGGCAAGTGCTTCCTGCTGTTGAACGGCGGCAGGGCTCGCACGGTCCACGGCACGTGGTGCGACCCCTGCCGCCCAGCGAAGCCCAGCGGACCGATCGACCGGACAGTCACCCGGTACGCCTTGCGGTCACCGCGCCTCGTCGGCACCAAGTGCGTCATCAGCCGACGCCGCTCCCCAGCAGGCAGGTCCAGCTTGTGCGGCGGGTCCTGTACGCCGGCCGACGGCGGCCACGCATCCCGCAGCAGGCCCTTGACCCGCCGACCGGGGTTGGCGATCAGCAGCGAGACCACGGCCTGCTGCCCGAGCCGGACGGCGGTGTCCCCGTCCCGGCTGAGCTGCAGCCGCCGGGGAGAGCCCGCCAGCAGGATGTCGACCACGCACACCAGCAGCACGACGCCGACGACCACGCCGATGCCGGACCAGCTCGGCATCAGCAGCGCGACGAAGACGACTCCCAAGCCGGCCAGGACGCCGGCCCGGCCCGTGACGACCATCAGCGCGGTACCGGCACCGTGGCGAGCACGCTCTCCAGCACGGCGTCCGCGGTGACCCCTTCCAGCTCGGCCTCCGGGCGGATCTGCACCCGGTGCCGCAGGCAGGGACGTGCCATCGCCTTCACGTCGTCCGGGATGACGTAGTCGCGGCCGGAGAGCCAGGCCCAGGCCCGGGCGACCGCCAGCAGCGCGGTGGCGCCCCGCGGGGACACCCCGAGCTGCAGTGACGGCGACTGCCTGGTCGCCCGGCACAGGTCCACCACGTACGCCAGGATGTCCTCGCGCACGGCGACCCGGCGTACGGCGGCCTGTCCGGCCAGCAGGTCCTCGGGACCGGCGACCGGGCGCAGTCCGGCGGCGGTCAGGTCGCGGGGGTCGAAGCCCTGCGCGTGCCGGGCCAGGACGGCGATCTCGGCGTCGCGCGGCGGCATGTCCAGCGTGACCTTGAGCAGGAACCGGTCCAGCTGGGCCTCCGGCAACGGGTAGGTGCCCTCGTACTCGATCGGGTTCTGGGTGGCCGCGACCACGAACGGCGACGGCAGCTTGCGCGGCTCGCCGTCGACGGTGACCTGCCGCTCCTCCATCGCCTCCAGCAGCGCGGCCTGGGTCTTCGGCGGCGTCCGGTTGATCTCGTCGGCGAGCAGGATGTTGGTGAACACCGGCCCGGGCCGGAACTCGAACTCGCTGGTCTTCGCGTCGTACACGAGCGAGCCGGTGACGTCACCCGGCATCAGGTCCGGGGTGAACTGGACCCGCTTGGTGTCCAGCCGCATCGCCATCGACAGCGCCCGCACCATCAGCGTCTTCGCCGTGCCCGGGACCCCTTCGAGCAGCACGTGACCGCGGCAGAGCAGCGCGAGCACCAGCGCGGTCACCGCGGTGTCCTGGCCGACCACGGCCTTGCCGATCTCGGTCCGCAGCTCGACCAGCGCTTGCCGGGCCCGCTCCGGGGTCACCTCAGCGGTCGTGGTTGTCACGGGTGTTCTACCTCCTGGGTAAGAACTTGCAGAGCGTCGGACAGGGACAGCAGCGCGGCGTCGTCGACCGGTGGACCGCCGTAGAGCAGTTCGTACAGCATGGCCGGGTCCAGACCGGTCCGGGCCGCCAGCGCGGTCACCACGGCGGTCGGCTCGGCCCGGCGCGGGATGCCGTACGCCTTGTGCAGCTTGCCCAGAGCGGACTCCCGCAGGGCGGCCGCCGCGCGGTCCCGCGCCCGTGAGCGCCGGTAGAGCCGGGCCCGGCCCTCGGTGGTCTCCGCAGCGTGCACGATCACCGGCAGGGGCTCCGGGACGACCGGACCCAGCCTGCGGCCGCGCCACAGCGCCACCATGAGCACCGCGAAGGCCAGCGCCCAGGCGACGTACCGGACCCCCGGCGGGATCAGCGGCTCGCCGCCCTCGTCGTCGGAGTCGTCGAACGTGGAGGACTCGTACTGCGGCAGGTACCAGACCAGCTCAGGGTGGGTGCCGAGCAGGTTCAGCGCCAGCGCCGCGTTGCCGTCCTGCGCGAGCTCGGCGTTGGTGAAGGACTGCACGCTGCCGATCACGTCGACGATCCGGTCGCTTCGCTCCAGCCGTACGACGGTGTGGTTGGCGCCGTCGCCGTAGCAGGCCTGCGCGGACGGCGGCGCGGAGTACGAGGTGCCTCTGACGGTCACCGTGCCGGCCTTGACGGCCGCGGGCAGATCGCAGTCCGGCGCCCGGCTTCCCTTGGGCAGCGACTCGCGGGCGTTCTCGACGCCTGGAGCGAGCGCGTCCAGGGCGTCACGGTCCGGCCGGATCAGGATGACGTGGTCCCAGCCGGCCGAGGCGATCCTGTTCCAGTCGGTGCTCCTGAGGTTGCCGGAGGGGCCGACCAGGAGAGCCCGGCCTTGCCCGCTCTCCACCGCGTCGTCCAGCTCCTCCGTACCGGTCACCTTGACGTTGTGGTTCTCCAGCAGCGTCGCCAGCGCCTTGGCGCCGCTGCCCTCGGTCGAGTCGGGGCTGAACGGGCCGGAGGTCCTGGCCGCGGTCGCGATCATCAACGCGATCACACCGAGCACGAGCGCCCCGGTGACCAGCAGTGGGACCCGCAACGCACGCCAGCCCTCGCCGAGGCTGCGCCCGGTGGCAGTGCTGGTGCTCATCCCTGGACCAGCGCCCGGGTGGAGACCCGGCGGGCCGCGTCGTCGGCGGCGACCACCGCGGCGTAGCGCTCCGGCGTTCCTGGGCGGTTGCCGTAAGCAACCTCGGTGAACACGTCAGCGGCCGGCCGGAGCGGGTCCCGCAGGGCCGGCACCGCACGGCCCGCGTCCGCGACCGCCTCGTACGCCGTCCGGCCGGCGCGCTCGTCCAGCACGGTCCGCTCGGTCAGCTCGGCGACGCAGGCGCGGAAGCGGCTCCGCACCGCGGCCGTGAAGTCCCCGCCGGCCGCCTCCTGCTCGGCCTGGGCCCGGTACTGCGCGGCGCTGCGTGGCCGTTCGCTGTCGAAGACCGCCTGGTTCGCACTGGACCCGGAGGTCCGCAGGACGCCGGCCCGCCAGAGCACCACGACGGCGATCAGGGCGATCAGGCCGAGCAGGAGCACCAGACCGGTCTTGCCGTCGGTGCTCGGACTGACCAGACCGTCGAGCAGGTCGGCAATCCACTCCAGGACCTTCTGCACCGCCTTGGAGACCAGGGAGTCACCGGCCTGACCGTACGCCGGCTTCGACAGCTCGCGGGTCGCTTCGGCGGCCGCCTCGTCCCGGGTGGTGTCCACGGGAGGCTCGAACGGGATCACCGGTCCGCCCATCCCGTCGGTCCCGGCACGGTCGGCCGGAGCGAGGGCCGCATCCACAGGTCGAGCCCTTCACGCCGAACCCGCAGGTCCAGGTAGATCAGCGCCTGCACGGCCGACATGAACGCCAGACTGGCGATCAACGTGAGCACCGTGGCGACCCCGGCCGCGACCGCAACCGCGATGCCGACGATCAGCGCGGCCTCGCCGTCACTGCCGTCGGCCCAGCTGCCGATGGTCACGACCAGCGTGGTGATGCCGAACTGCAGCGCGTAGCTGACGATGTTCACCACCACACCGCCGAACAGCAGGATGCCGAAGACCCGCCAGAACTTACCCTTGACCAGCTGCCAGGAGCGCTTCAGCGCACCCCAGGCGCCGACCCGGGCAGGGATGTAGAGGCCGACGTCCGGTGCGTGCTTGCCCTCTAGCAGCACCACTGTGCCGGCCAGGACCAGGCGGATGCCGAAGATGACCACGAGCAGGCCGCCGAGCAGCATCAGCAGGAGGGCGACAGCCCCGGCGACGTCGGAGTTGATCGCCGCGTCCGCTCCGGCGCCGGCCCCGAAGACCGCCAGACCCCAGCCGGCCAGCAGGACGACGAACGACAGGGACTGCAGCAGCCCGACGGCGGCCAGCGGCAGCAGTGCGGGGCGGACGAGGCGAAGCAGCTCACGTGGCCCCAGCCGGCGACCCAGCTGGCTGCGGACCGCCGCCAGCGCGATGATGCCGGCCAGGGTGCTCGACACCACGGCGAAGAGGACCAGCTGGACGGCGTACATGAGGATCAGGGCGGCGCCGGCCTGCTCGAACGGGTCGCTCTGGTCCAGGAAGCCGCTGATGCCGCCGGGCACGGTGAGCTGGGTCAGACCCGCCTGGACGGCGGCCAGCGCGATGCCGGCCAGGACCGGCAGGCCCAGCATGATCGCCTTGTTCTCGGAGATCGTCCGGGCCGCGTTGTCCAGCAGGTCCGCGGGCAGCCAGGGCCGCAGCGCGTCACCGCCGTCCTCCCGGACGCCCAGGCCGTCACCCGCACCGCCACCGCCTGGGACTGCGCCGAACCCCGGGCCGGGTGCTGCGCCGGACCCTGGGGCCGGTTGGGAAGGCCCGTGGACCGGCTGTCCGCCAAAGCCGTCCTGCACGTCGCGCCTCCCCTCGCTCCCGCCTCGCCGGGGTTGTCCCCGGCCACGACTTGCACCATGATCACCCCCCGGGCGGTCAACCCACCGTCATTCGCAGCGGTTCGCTCGGCGATCCGGCGTGTGCACTACCTGGGGAATGGGACACTATCCGTAGTGCGCACGGCCAGCAGCCGCTGGGCGCATCACTGAGCGCACTACGATCCGGACCGGCAAGGAGCAGGGCGTGGCAGAAGGTAACCGGACGATGCGGGGCCGCATCCTCATCGTCGACGACGACACGGCGTTGTCGGAGATGCTCAGCATCGTGCTGCGCAACGAGGGCTACGACACCTATCTGTGCGCGACCGGTGACAAGGCGGTACCGGCGTTCCGCGAGTTCAAGCCCGACCTGCTGCTGCTCGACCTGATGCTGCCCGGGATGGACGGCATCGACGTCTGCCGGGCGATCCGGGCCGAGTCCGGCGTACCGATCGTGATGCTGACCGCGAAGAGCGACACCGTGGACGTCGTGCTCGGGCTGGAGTCCGGTGCCGACGACTACGTGGTCAAGCCGTTCAAGCCCAAGGAGCTGGTGGCCCGGATCCGCGCCCGGCTGCGGCGGATGGACGAGCCCGGCCCGGAGTCGCTGACCATCGGCGACCTGACCATCGACGTGGCCGGACACTCGGTGAAGCGCAGCGGCGAGACCATCCAGCTCACCCCGCTGGAGTTCGACCTGCTGGTCTGCCTGGCCTCCAAGCCGTGGCAGGTGTTCACCCGTGAGGTGCTGCTCGAGCAGGTCTGGGGCTACCGGCACGCCGCCGACACCCGGCTGGTCAACGTGCACGTCCAGCGGCTGCGGTCCAAGATCGAGAAGGACCCCGAGCACCCGGAGATCGTGGTGACGGTCCGCGGCGTCGGTTACAAGGCGGGTGCGGACTGATCGAGTACGGCCGCGACGAGTCGTCGCAGGCGGAGAAGCCGGACACCGCACCGGAACCCCGCGGGACCGAGATCGAGCTCACTGCCGCAGGGGTGGACTGGCACGCCCAGCCGCAGCCGTTCTGGCGCACCCACCCGGCCCACTGGCCGGACATCTGGCGCCGCTCGATCCAGGCCCGGATCGTCACCGGCACCCTGCTGATGTCGACCGTGGTGCTGATCCTGGTCGGCTGGGTGATGATGAGCCAGGTCACCGACGGCGTGCTGGAGTCGCGCCGGACCAGTGCCCAGGCCGAGGCTGCCGCGCAGCTGACCGCGCTGACCAACTCGATCAACGCCGCCGACCCGGCCACCATCACGCAGAACCTGTCCCAGCTGGTCCAGAGCTCCAACCGGGCCGGCTTGTACGACGTGGTGCTGATGCCGACCGACACCTCCGGCTCCACGCTGATCCAGCAGACCGGTGGGGTGGAGAGCTCGTCGGTCCCGCACGAGCTGCAGTCCTCGGTGTCCAGTGACGAGTCCAAGCTGTTCGACACCTACACCGAGATCAACTACGACGGCCAGGCCAGTGCACCCGGCCTGGCGATCGGGTCCCAGGTCCGGGTGAACTCCACCGGCGAGCGGTACGAGGTCTACTTCCTGTTCCCGCTCACGGTCCAGCAGGAGATTCTCGACGTCGTCCAGCGCGCCCTGCTCACCGCGGGCCTGCTGCTGGTCGTCCTGCTCGGCGCCGTGGCCTGGCTGGTCACCCGGCAGGTCGTCACGCCGGTGCGGATGGCCCGGCGGATCGCCGAGCGGCTCGCGGCCGGCAAGCTCGAGGAGCGGATGCAGGTTCGCGGCACCGACGACCTGGCTCGGCTCGCGGTGTCGTTCAACAAGATGGCCAGCAACCTGCAGCAGCAGATCCGCCGGCTGGAGGAGCTGTCCCGGCTGCAACGCCGCTTCGTCTCCGACGTCTCGCACGAGCTGCGGACCCCGCTGACCACGGTCCGGATGGCCGCAGACCTGCTGCACGAGTCGCGCGACCAGTTCGACCCGATGAGCCGCCGCTCGGTCGAGCTGCTGCAGAACGAGCTCAACCGGTTCGAGGAGCTGCTCGCCGACCTGCTGGAGATCAGCCGGTTCGACGCCGGCGCGGCCGCGCTCGACCTCGAGGACGTGGACCTGCGCGACATCGTCGCCCGGGTGCTGGAGAACCACGAGACCCTGCGCGCACGGAAGGGCTGCGAGGTCGAGCTGGCGATGCCCGAGCCGTGCCGCGCCCAGGTCGACTCCCGCCGGATCGAGCGGATCCTGCGCAACCTGATCGGCAACGCGATCGAGCACAGCGAGGGCCGGCCGATCCGGATCAGCACCGCGACCGACGAGGACGCCGCCGCGGTCGCCGTCCGCGACCACGGCATCGGCTTCCGGGCCGAGGAGGCCGAGATGGTGTTCAGCCGGTTCTGGCGGGCCGACCCGGCCCGGGCCCGAACCACCGGCGGCACCGGACTCGGCCTGTCGATCGCGCTCGAGGACGCCCGGCTGCACGGCGGCCGGCTGGACGCGTGGGGCTCGCCCGGCGACGGCGCCTACTTCCGGCTCACGTTGCCGCGTCGCCCGGACGTCACCCTGTCCGGGTCGCCGCTGCCCGCCCGGCCGGCCGACGCGTCCCGGGTGGTCAGCGAGATGTCGCTGGTCGACGTCGGCGCGCCGTACCAGAAGCTGACGGGTGGTGAAGAGCTGTGAGACACCGCCGTGCCGGCCTGGTCGCCGCGGCGCTGGCCGCGCTGATGCTGGCGACCGGTTGCGCGACCGTGCCCACCAAGGGCGAGATCCGCCGCGACAGCAAGGAAGGCCCGGCCGCCGCCGGCGGCGGCATGGTCGGGGTCAAGGCGCAGTCGCCGCGCCGCAACATGAACCCGCAGGCGATCGTGAACGGGTTCGTCGAGGCGATGTCCGACTTCGGCGGCTACGAGGTGGCCCGGGAGTACCTGACGCCGGAAGCGGCCGCGCAGTGGAAGCCCGAGACCCGGATCTCGGTCTACGACCAGAGCTCGACGAAAGCGATCACGCCCGCCACCAAGAACGTCTTCCGGCTCCGCGCGCCGCTGGTCGGCACCATCGACCAGCGCGGCAGCTGGTCGTCGGCGCCCCGCACCAGCACCGTGTCGTTCGACTTCCGGGTGACCCAGGTGGACGGGCAGTACCGGGTCGCCAGCGTGCCGCCCGGGGTGTTCCTCGGCAGCAACCAGCTCGAGCTGCGGCTCGAACCGTTCGCCCTGTACTTCGCCAACCGCGAACGCAACATGCTGGTGCCCGACCCGATCTTCCTGCCCCGCGACCTGCCGGCCGGCCAGAACGCCACCCAGCTCATCCAGCAGCTGCTGAAGGGCCCGACCAGCCGGCTCGGCAACGGCGCCGGCACCGCCGCCCCGCCCGGCACCCAGGTCAACGTGTCCGTCCCGGTCGACAACGGCACCGCCACCGTCGAGCTGAGCGACGTCGCCAACGGCCTGTCCGAAGGCGACCGCGAACTGCTCGCCGCGCAGATCATGTGGACGCTGCGCCCGATCAGCACCCGGGTGAAGATCACCGTCGGCGGCACCAAGCTGCTCGGCGACACCAGCCCCGACACCCTGCAGTTCTCGAACTTCGCCAACTTCGACCCCGCCGTCCCGGTCCCGCAGATGAAGGACCTGTACGGCGTCAGCAAGGGCAAGGTCCAGCGCATCCCGCTCGACGGCTCCGGCCCGATCGGCCCCAGCCCGCTCGACGACAGCGCGCTCTCGCTGTACACGGCCGAGTCGTTCGCGGTGAACCTGCGCGGCTCCGACGGCGCCATCGTCACCACCGTCGACGGCAAACCCTCGGTCGCCGTCGCGCCGCTGGAAACCCTGGACGAGGACGACAAGGTCGATCCCGTGCGCACCGAGGGCGAGGTGCTGCGGCCCAGCTTCGACAACCAGGACAACCTCTGGATCGTCGACCGGGCCAGGAGCAGCGCGCCCCGGCTCCGGGTCCGCGCCAAGGACGGCAAGGTCTCCGACGTCCGGGTCAACTTCCTCGGCAACACCCCGCTGAGCCTGCGGATGGCGCCGGACGGCGTACGCGCGCTGATGGTGATGCGCGACAAGGCCGGCAAGAACTTCGTCCAGACCGGCACCGTCAACAGCAACGACGCCAAGCAGCTCCAGCTCGGCCAGTTCCGCAAACTGGAGCTCTCGCTGACCGACATCACCGACGCCACCTGGAGTCAGCTCGGCGTGCTCGTCGCCGGCAAGCCCCGCCCCGATGCCGCTCGTGAACTCTGGTTCGTCAACACCGACGGGTCGCAGCCCCGTCTCGTCCCGGGCGTCGCGAACAACTTCGAGGCCAAGACGCTGGCCTCCAACAGCAACCTGGACACGCTGCCGGCCGTGAAGGACACGGACGGGCGCATGCACTGGCAGCAGAAGGACCTGAGCTGGCAGACGCTGGAGGATCCGCCGGTGGTGGTGGATCCGGTGTATCCGGGCTGAACCCGTCCCCCCGCTGCAGCGGCGACTTTGGGCACGGCTCAGCCAGCGACCCGGCGTACGGACGGCTGGACCGTGCTCAAGGTCGCGGAAAACGCCGCTGAACGCAGGCCGCGACCCACCGGCAGCCTCTGCGCCACCCAGCTGGCAACCACGCCGACCGACCTGCAGCCCCTCGACCGGTAACCTCCGCGCATGGCGACCGACGGCGACCATGAGCTGACCAAGTGGACCATCCACAGCGAACGCACCGTGGACAACTCCCGCCGGCTGAACCTCAGCATCGCGTCGGTCGAGCTCCCCAATGGTGTGACTTTCGAGCAGTACGTGCTGAGGATGCCAAAGGCCGCGGTGGTCGCTGTGCTGGACGGTCGCGACAACGTGCTGATGATGTGGCGCCATCGGTTCGTCATCGATCGGTGGGTGTGGGAACTCCCCGGCGGGTACGTCGATCCGCGGGAGACGCCCATCGAGTCAGCTTCCCGGGAGGTCGAGGAAGAGACCGGCTGGCGCCCCCGTGATCTCAGACCGCTGGTCGCGCTGCAGCCGAACGTCGGCATGGCCGATGCCGAGAACCTGACCTTCGTGGCGCTCGGAGCCGATCACGTAGGTCCTCCCTCGGACGTCAACGAGGCCGAGCGGGTGGCGTGGATTCCCTTGGACTCGGTCAAGGACCGCATGGCGAAGGGGGAGATCGTCGGAGCGGCCTCGCAGGTGGCCCTGCTGCACATCCTGGCGTTTCCGCCGACCTAGCCGGGGAGGGGGCGGCGTACTGGGTGCCTGCGTCAGCAGACACGCTCAAGGCAAGCTAGGCCGAGAGACGATGAGCTGAGCAACGGATCGACCTCCCATCCCCGTGGTGCAGCTCACGTTCCGCCGGCGTCACAGAGCGCCGAGCACCGGTGCCTTATGTCCGACACAGCGCAACGGACAAAGGAGAACACCATGAACGCTCGTCTGGATCTGATGGGTAGCGCGACAGCCGGCAAGGTCATGCGGACGTTGGCGTCGACCCACGCCGTACTGCGGCAGTCGACGCTGCCGGTGGGGACGCAGCATCTGGTGATGCTTCGGGCGAGTCAGATCAACGGCTGCGGGTTCTGCACGGACATGCACAGCAAGGACGCGGCGCACGACGGGGACACCGCCACGCGGATCAACCTGGTGGCGGCCTGGCGGGAAGCGACGGTGTTCAGTGAGGCGGAGCGGGCTGCGCTGGAGCTGACCGAGCAGGGGACGCGGATCGCCGACGCCGCGGGGGGTGTCCCGGACGAGGTGTGGGCCAACGCGGCGAAGCACTACGACGAGGAGCAGCTCGCGACGCTGGTGTGCCTGATCGCGATGATCAACACGGCGAACCGGCTGAACGTGATGGTCGAGCAGCCCGCCGGCGACTACCAGCCGGGGCAGTTCGGGTAGTCGGCAAGTAAGCGACGGGGTAGTCGAGCAAGTACCAGGCTGTCGCGAATCTGCCAGCCGACGCGTTGTGGAGCGGCTGGACTGGGGCTCATGTCCCAGACAGCTCGACCATCAACAAGCCCCATCGAGAAGACGTCAGGACTGGGGTGGCTGGCCGTCGGTGCGGTGACGGCGGGGATCTTCACGATCGTCACCGCGGAGTTGCTGCCGGTCGGTCTGCTCGGACCGATCGGCACCGACTTCCACGTCACGCCAGGCCGTACCGGGCTGCTGATGACCGTGCCCGGCCTGGTTGCGGCGGTCGCTGCTCCGGTCGTCACGGTACTGACGGCGCGACTGGACCGCCGGGTCATGCTGTGCGTGCTCATTGCGGTCCTGGCGGTCGCCAACTTCCTGGCCGCGATGGCCACCGAGTTCTGGGTGCAGCTGGTCGCTCGGGTCCTGGTCGGACTGGTGATCGGTGGATTCTGGTCGATCGGTGCGGGGCTCGCCGCTCGGCTCGTGCCGCCACGGTCAGTGGTCCGGGCGACCGGCGTCATCTTCTCCGCAGTGCCCCTGGGATCGGTGGTCGGCGTACCGGCGGGGACGCTGCTCGGTGAGTCGGCGGGCTGGCGTACGGCGTTCGCGGTGCTGGGTCTGGTCACAGTGGGCGTGCTCGGGATGCTGTTCCTGGTGGTCCCGCCGCTGCCCGCCGAACTCCCCACCCGCCTGCGCCTGCTGGTGGAAGTGCTCAAACTGCGCCGGACTCGCCTGGGCCTGGCCGCGACCTCGCTGATCGTCATCGCCCACTTCGGCACCTACACCTACGTCACCACGTTCCTGCGCGAGGTGACGGGCATCCCCGCGGCGTACGGCGGCCCGCTGCTGCTGGTGTACGGCGTGGCCGGGTTCGCGGGCAACGTTCTGGCCGGCCTGGGCATCGCCCGGAACCTCCGGGGCACGTTCGTCACCGCGGCGAGTCTGCTGGCCGTCGCGACCGCGCTCCTTCCACTCGTCGGCCGGGCAGCCGTTCCGGCGGTGGCTCTGCTGGTCGTCTGGGGACTGGCGTACGGGGCGATTCCGGCGTGCTCGATGAGCTGGTTCGCCGAGGCGGCACCGCAGTCGCGGGAAGCCACCACGGTGCTGTTCACCTCGTCCTTCCAGGCGACGCTGTCGGCCGGTGCGTTGCTGGGCGGTCTGGTCGTGGACCACCTGTCCGTGTCCGCGGTGATGGTGTGCGGAAGCGTGCTGGCAGCAACCACCGTGCTGCCACTCACCCGCAGGACCGGGGCGGCGCGGCTGCAAGAGGACCGACCCTGACCGGTCCGGCATGCGGGACCGGTGGCGGGGCGAGCGCGGCCGGTTCCTAGGATGCTGGTGATGACAAGCCGACCGGACGCCTGAGCAGCGCATGTCGTCCGTGGTCGGTGCCTTCTTCGCGCTCGTCGCGGTCGCCGTGCTCGGCTACCTGGTCGGTCTGGGTCGCGTGCTGCGGCCGGAGGACGAGCAGGTTCTGTCGCGGCTGGCGTTCTACGTCGCCACCCCGGCCCTGCTGTTCGCGACGGTGGCCCGGGCCGATTTGAGCGCGATCTTCTCGCCGGTGCTGCTGACCAGCCTGGCGGGCGTGGTCGTCGGTCTCGCGGCGTACCTCGGCGTGGCCGTGCTGATCTGGCGCCGGGACCGCGCGCAGGCGACGATCGGCGCGCTCGCGAGCTCGTACGTCAACGCCGGCAACCTCGGCATGCCGGTGGCTGTCTACGTGCTGGGCGACGGGGCGCTGGTGGCGCCGATCGTGCTCTTCCAGCTGCTGATCATGGCGCCGGTGGCGTTCGCGGTGCTGGACGGTGACCGGCAGGGTTCCGGTCGCCGGGCATCACTGCGGACGGTGATCACGCGCCCGCTGCGCAACCCGCTGACCGTGGCGTCGCTGCTCGGCCTGCTGGTCGCGGCCGTCGACTTCGAGTTGCCCGCGATCCTGATGCGCCCGATCGATCTGGTGGGTGCGGCCGCCGTGCCGGTCGCGCTGGTGGCGTACGGGCTGAGCCTGAGCGGTGCGCGGCAGTCCGTCCGCCTGGGCCCCGGCCCGGACCTTGCGCTCGCGGTGACCCTCAAGACGCTGGTGCAGCCGGCCGTGGCGTACGCCGTCGGCCGGTGGGCGCTCGGCCTCGAGGGTACGGCTCTGCTGGGGCCGACGCTGCTGGCGGCGCTGCCCACCGCGCAGAACATCTACGTGTACGCCGTCCACTACCGCTCTGGCCGCCGGCTCGCCCGCAGCGCCGTCCTGCTCAGCACCCTGATTTCCATTCCGGTCATGACCACCATCACCGGTCTGCTCGGCTGAGTCGGGGCGGCGCCCGGCTGATGGGCCGGAAGTTGTCCACAGGGCGTGGTTGCGGCGTGGGGGGACCATGCCAGAGGGTTGGCGGGTGGGGATCCGGGACGCGTTCGTGGATCTCGTGCTGGGCGGGACGTGCGCGGGGTGCGAGCGGCCCGGCGCCTCCGTTTGCGCGCAGTGCCGCGCCGAACTGGGAGCGGCGACTCCGTTTGCGGCGCGTCCCGACCCGGTGCCTGCTGGGTTCAAGCCGGCGACCGCGGCGGCGGCGTACGACGGGGTGCTGCGACGGCTGATCATCGAGCACAAGGAGAACGCTCGGTACGCCCTGGCCCGACCGCTCGGGCACCTGCTCGCCGCGACGGTGGAGCGCGCGATCGAGGGGCGGCGGGCGGTCTGGCTGTGCCCGGTCCCGTCGGCTCCGGCCACGGACCGCGCGCGCGGGCACGAGCCGCTGCGGCGGATCGTGGTCGTTGCCGCGCGCCACCTTCGCCGGCAGGGCTACGACGTCCGGCCGGCGGACGCGCTGCGGGTGGTCCGGCGGCCGGCGGACCAGGCGGGACTGTCGGAGGCGGAACGCGTGGTCAATCTGGCCGGAGCTTTCGCGGCCCGTTCGCGGTGGGCTGAAATGCTGACCGGTCAGCCGGTCCTGGTGGTCGACGACGTGCTCACCACCGGATCCACGCTCACCGAGGCGGTCCGGGCCTTGGAATCAGCGGGCGTTGCGGTGCTCGGCGGTGCGGTGCTGGCCGCGACCCGGCGACGAACGGCATCCGGTTCATGAGAACTTCCCTACCGGTTTCCGCCGAAGCCGACTAGCGTTGGGTCATGACACCCGCTAGGGCTTGTCGGGCAGTGATGTGGAACAGGACCGGATCAGCCGGATCCCTCTCCACGGAGTCCGGCGGGCTTGCCAGCGGGTGCTGTCGTTTCGGGCGCCGGGACGCAGGAAACGGAGGTCCCGAGACGTAAAAAAGATGTCGCCGATCGATGGAGGTTTCCGTGGACGTCGTTGTCAAGGGTCATCACTGCGAGGTCAGTGACCGCTTCCGGCAGTACGTCGAGGAAAAGCTCGCCAGGATCGAGAAGGTCGATCACCGGGTGCTGCGATGCGAGGTGGAAGTCAGTCAGGAGAAGAACCCGCGACAGCACGATCGAGCGATGCGCGTCGAGCTCACGATGTACACCAAGGGTCCGGTGGTCCGGGCCGAAGCCTGCGGTGAGACCAAGCAGGCCGCGTTCGACGTCAGCCTGGACCGGCTGCGGGCCCAGGTCCGCAAGGCGGCCGACCGGCGCCGGGTCCACCGGGGCGAGCACGCGCCCGAGGGACTGCGCCACCTGAACGCGAAGCAACCGGTGAACGGCCTGGCCCCCGAGGCGGAGGACAGCACCGAGGACGAGGTGCCCACCCAGAAGATCGGATCGCTGACGGTGACCGGCGATGGTCCGCTGGTGATGCGCGAGAAGACCCACACCGCCAAGCCGATGTCGCTGGACCAGGCGCTCTACGAGCTGGAACTGGTCGGTCACGACTTCTACCTGTTCGTCGACGCCGACGAGAACCAGCCCAGCGTCGTCTACCGCCGCCGCGGCTACGACTACGGCGTCATCCGGCTGGCCGTCTGACCTGACGGGGAGTGGTTCCTCCGGGCCTCAGGTGGAGCCGGAGGAACCACGCCACCCGACAGGCCCACAGATCGCGGGAGGAGCACGGAAAGGGGCCCGAGCGGTTGCCCGGGCCCCTTTCCTTGCCCTCTGAAGGTCTAGCTGCTGAGCTGCGCGGTCATCACCGCGACGTCGTGGCCGGGCTCGGACCCGTCGCTGGGTCGACCCAGATGCTGGTAATCGCCGACGTGCGGCCCCAGGGCCGGCCAGCTTGTCCCGGCCCTGGACCGCCGTGTACTGAACTGTCGGTGGCGGGCGGCAGAATCATGGCGTGACGACGAGCAAGCCGCAGACGCAGGTGCTGTCCCAGGCCCAGGCCCGGCGGATCGCGCTGGCCGCCCAGGGGTTCACCGACCCGCGCCCCAAGGGCGTGCCCGACCGGCGCGCGCTCAACCGGGTGCTCGGCCGGATCGGGCTGCTGCAGATCGACTCGGTCAACGTGCTCAGCCGCGCGCAGTACCTGCCGCTCTACTCCCGCCTCGGGCCGTACCCGCGTGACCTGCTCGACCGCGCGTCCGGCAAGGCTCCGCGCCGCCTGGTGGAGTACTGGGCGCACGAGGCGTCGCTGATCCCGGTCGAGACCCACCCGCTGCTGCGCTGGCGGATGGCCCGGGCGACCACCGAGGCGTGGGGCGGCCCGCGGTCGATCGCGGCCGAGCGGCCCGACCTGCTCAAGCAGGTGCTCGCCGACGTGCGCGACCAGGGCCCGCTGACCGCGCGCCAGATCGACGACGACGTCGAGCGTGCCCGCGACCACTGGGGCTGGAACTGGTCCGACGTGAAGCGCGCGCTGGAGTTCCTGTTCTTCGCCGGCGAGATCACCGTCGCCGGGCGCAACCAGCAGTTCGAGCGGCTGTACGACGTACCGGAGCGGGTGCTGCCGGCGGGGGTGCTGGCGACGCCGACGCCGTCGCCCGAGGAGGCGCACCGGGAGCTCGTGCGGATCGCGGCGAAGGCGCACGGGGTGGCGACGGCCCAGTGCCTGAAGGACTACTTCCGGACCGCGCCGGCGCCGACCGCGCAGGCGGTCCGCGACCTGGTCGACTCCGGCGAGCTGCTGCCGGTCGGTGTCGAGGGCTGGAAGCGTCAGGCGTACCTGCACCGCGACGCCCGGCTGCCACGCCGGGTGAACACGCGAGCCCTGGTCAGCCCGTTCGACTCGCTGGTGTTCGAGCGGACCCGGACGGAGGTGCTGTTCGGCTTCCGCTACCGGATCGAGATCTACGTCCCGGCCGACCAGCGGATCTACGGGTACTACGTGCTGCCGTTCCTGCTCGGCGACCGGCTGGTGGCCCGGGTCGACCTCAAGGCGGACCGGCCGGCCGGCGTACTGCTGGTGCAGTCGGCGCACAGCGAGGCCGGAGCGCCTCCCGAGACCCCGGAGGAGCTCGCCGACGAGCTGGTCCAGCTGGCCGGCTGGCTCGGGCTGAGCCAGGTCCAGGTCGCCGGGTCAGGCGATCTGGCGCCCGCACTCAGTCACGCCCTGCGCGGCCGCTGACCCGCACCGGCCGCGCCTTCGCGGAACTTTCCCGGCCTGCCGGTCGTGAGGTCTGGAAAGCCCCGACGCACGCAGCCGACGTGGCGTGGTGGCACCTGGCCCGTACGATAGGTGACGCACGCCGCCCGGCGGGTGGACCGTGCCGCGCCCTGTCCGGGTGCGACGCCGGCACCTCCGCCGCAACCAGGCTTCAGCAGCAAGGAGAGAACTGCCCACCATGAAGGTGATCGACAAGGTCCTGCGGATCGGCGAGGGCAAGACGCTGCGCCGGCTCGAGGGCATCGCCAAACTGGTCAACTCCATCGAGGACGACTTCGTCACGATGTCGGACGAGGAGCTGCGCGGGCAGACCGCCGACTTCAAGCAGCGGGTGGAGAACGGGGAGTCGCTCGACGCGCTGCTGCCGGAGGCCTTCGCGGTCGTCCGGGAAGCGGCCAAGCGGACCCTGCACCAGCGGCACTACGACGTCCAGATCATGGGCGGCGCGGCGTTGCACCTGGGCAACATCGCCGAGATGAAGACCGGTGAGGGCAAGACCCTGGTCGGCACCCTGCCGACGTACCTGAACGCGCTGTCCGGCAAGGGCGTGCACGTGGTCACGGTGAACGACTACCTGGCCAAGTTCCAGGCCGAGTGGATGGGCCGGGTGTACCACTTCCTCGGCGTCGACTACGGCGTGATCCTGCCGGAGATGACCCCGGCCGAGCGCCGGCTGGCCTACGCCAAGGACATCACCTACGGCACCAACAACGAGTTCGGCTTCGACTACCTGCGCGACAACATGGCGAACGACATCGCCGACTGCGTGCAGCGCGAGCACAACTACGCGATCGTGGACGAGGTCGACTCGATCCTGGTCGACGAGGCCCGGACCCCGCTGATCATCTCCGGCCCGGCCGAGGACTCGCAGCGCTGGTACGTCGAGATGGCCAACATCGCGGCCCAGCTGAAGCCGCGGTTCGCCGACGACAAGATCGCCGAGGACCAGCGCCCGGTCGCCGACTACGAGGTGGACGAGAAGAAGCGCACCGTCGCGATCCTCGAGCGCGGCATCGAGAAGGTCGAGGACCGGCTCGGCATCGACAACCTCTACGAGTCGGCCAACACCCCGCTGATCAGCTACCTGAACAACGCGCTGAAGGCCAAGGACCTGTTCAAGCGCGACAAGGACTACGTGGTCGTCGACGGCGAGGTGCTGATCGTCGACGAGCACACCGGCCGGACGCTGCACGGCCGCCGGTACAACGAGGGCCTGCACCAGGCGATCGAGGCCAAGGAGAAGGTCGAGATCAAGGAGGAGTACCAGACGCTGGCGACGATCACCCTGCAGAACTACTTCCGCCAGTACAACAAGCTGGCCGGCATGACCGGTACGGCGATGACCGAGGCGGCCGAGTTCTCCAAGATCTACGGCCTCGGCGTGGTGCCGATCCCGACCAACAAGCCGATGATCCGCCAGGACCAGCGCGACCTGATCTACCGCACCGAGGACGCCAAGTTCGACGCGGTCGTCGAGGACATCGTCAAGCGGCACGAGACCGGGCAGCCGATCCTGGTCGGCACCACCTCGGTGGAGAAGTCCGAGCGGCTGTCGGGCCAGCTGCGCAAGCGCAACATCCCGCACGAGGTGCTGAACGCCAAGCAGCACGCGCGGGAGGCGGCGATCGTCGCGGAGGCCGGCCGCAAGGGCGCGGTCACGGTGGCCACCAACATGGCCGGCCGTGGTACCGACATCATTCTCGGCGGCAACCCGGAGTTCCTGGCCGACAAGGACCTGCGCTCGCGCGGCATCGACCCGGTCGAGTCGCCGGAGCAGTACGAGGCCGAGTACCCGAAGGTGCTGGAGCAGTTCGAGCAGCAGGTGAAGGAAGAGCAGGTCGAGGTCCGCAAGGCCGGCGGCCTGTACGTGCTCGGCACCGAGCGGCACGAGTCCCGCCGGATCGACAACCAGCTCCGTGGCCGGTCCGGCCGGCAGGGTGACCCGGGCGAGTCGCGCTTCTACCTGTCCCTCGAGGACGACCTGATGCGGCTGTTCAAGCGCGAGATGGTCGACTGGGCGATGTCGCGCAACGAGGACGACACCCAGCCGCTGGAGAACAAGATCGTCACCAAGGCGATCGCGTCGGCGCAGTCCCAGGTCGAGGCGCAGAACTTCGAGACCCGGAAGAACATCCTCAAGTACGACGACGTGATGAACCGCCAGCGGCACGTCGTCTACAACGAGCGCCGCCGGGTGCTCGAGGGCGCCGACCTGCGCGACCAGGTGCTCGACATGCTCGACGAGACCGTCACCGGCTACGTGCAGGGTGCGACCTCCGACGGCTTCGCCGAGGACTGGGACCTGGACGCCCTGTTCACCGCCCTGCGCACGCTCTACCAGACCGAGCTCACCGAAGAGGACCTGATCCAGGAGGCCGGCGGCGACCGCTCCGGGCTGACCCAGGACTTCCTGGTGGAGAAGTTCACCACCGACGCCCGCGAGGCGTACGACCGGCGCGAGCAGCTGCTCGGCACCGAGGCCATGCGCGAGCTGGAGCGCCGCGTCGTGCTGAGCGTGCTGGACCGCAAGTGGCGTGAGCACCTGTACGAGATGGACTACCTGCGCGAGGGCATCGGCCTGCGCGCGATGGCGCAGCGCGACCCGCTGGTCGAGTACCAGCGCGAGGGCTACGACATGTTCGCCGCGATGATGGAGTCGATCAAGGAGGAGTCGGTCGCGTTCATCTTCAACGTCGAGGTCGACGTCGAGGCGATGCGCGCCGAGGTGGCCGCGGCCGAGGTCGTCGAGGAGGCCGAGGACATCCTCACCCCCGGCGCCCCGGTGGCCGAGTTCCCCGGCCGCCAGGACGACCGCCCGCAGGACGGTCCGCGGCTGACCGACAAGCCGCGGCTGCTCGCCAAGGGTCTGGGCAAGGAGAGCAAGCCGCAGCGGCTGTCCTACTCCGCGCCGACGATCGACGGCGACGAGGAGGTCGAGGTCCGCACCGAGGACGGCGACGCCGGCGGTCTCGAGTACGCCGGGACGCCGCGCAACGTGGCGTGCCCGTGCGGCTCCGGCAAGAAGTACAAGCGCTGCCACGGCGACCCGCAGTCGGACGCCTACAAGCACTGACCCGTCGTCACCCCGAAGGCCGCTCCGGATCCCCGGGGCGGCCTTCGTCGTTCTCGCTGGGTGATGCTCGCCATGGCGGGCGCCGGCTCGCTGTGGTGCCCTGTGAGCATGGGCAACTGGCTGATGGACAGGTTCGGGCTGACGGTGCCGGTGGTAGGGGCGCCGATGGCCGGGGTGAGCGGCGGAAAGCTGACGGCGGCGATCTCCTCGGCCGGCGGGCTGGGCATGCTCGGGGCGGGGTCGGCGGTGAGCGCCGGGTGGATCCGGACCGAGGGGGCGATCGCCGCCGCGTCGGGCAAGCCGTACGGGATCGGGTTGATGGCCTGGTCGGTCGCTGATCGTCCGGAGCACCTCGACGCCGTCCTGGATCTCCGGCCGGCGCTGGTGTCGCTCAGCTTCGGCGACTACGCGCCGTACGTCGGGAAGCTGCAGCAGGCGGGCATCACGGTCGCCACGCAGGCCGGCACGGTCGCCGACGCGCGGGCCGCGATCTCGGCGGGCGTGGACCTGATCGTCGCGCGTGGAGCCGAGGCGGGCGGGCACGGGCGCAACGAGGTCGGCACGTTGCCGTTGCTGCAGGCGATCCTCGACCTGACCACCTCGACGGCCGGCGGTCCCGAAGTACCGGTGCTCGCCGGCGGCGGCATCTCCGGCCCGCGCGGACTCGCCGCGGTGCTGGCGGCTGGCGCGGTCGGCAGCTGGGTCGGCACCGCCTTCCTCACCGCGGTCGAGGCCCTCACTCCGCCCGCGGCGCGCGATCGCCTGCTCGCGGCGAGCGAGGCGGACACGGTCTACGGCACGGTCTTCGATGCCGCCTCCCGGGCCGGCTGGCCGGACGAGTTCGGCGGCCGCGCGCTGCGCAACGACTTCTTCGACCGCTGGCAAGGCCGCGAGCAGGCCCTGAAGACCGACGACGCCGCCCACGCCGAGTACGTCGCCGCCACCCGCGCCGCCGACCCCACCGCCGCCTCCCTGTACGCCGGTCAAGGCGTCGGCGCGCTCCGTAGCGCTCCGACTGCGGCCGACGTTCTCGCCGACTTCGGCACCTACCGGCACCACCTCCAGCGCGCCCTGGGCTGACAGCCGATCCCGTCGTCCGGCGACCACCGCAGAGGTGGTCGCCGGCTTCGGCCTGCCCTCCGCGCTGACCGCGGCGGCAGCGTTCCTTACCGGCTGCAGAGGGCTTGACCTCTTGACGGCGCGGGTTTTGACCGGTTTAGTGCCTGTTTAAACCGGTTTAAACGCTCATCAGGAGGGCCGCGTGGCCAAGGATCGACCGACGATTGCCGATGTGGCGTCCCGGGCCGGGGTGTCCAAGGGCGCGGTCTCGTTCGCGCTGAACGGACGGCCGGGGCTGGCGCAGGCGACCGTGGACCGGATCCTCGCGGCCGCCGACGAGCTCGGCTGGCGGCCGAGCAACCGGGCGCGGTCGCTGTCGGTGTCCAAGGCGTTCGCGCTCGGCCTGGTGATCACCCGGGACCCGGCGGTGCTGTCGTCCGACCCGTTCTTCCCGGCGTTCATCGCCGGGGTGGAGAGCGTGCTGGCGACCCGAGGGCAGGCGCTGGTCCTCCAGGTCGCCCGGCCGGGGGAGGACGAGGCGGCCGGCTACCGGCGCCTCGCCCAGGACGGCCGGGTCGACGGGGTCTTTCTCTCCGACCTCCGCCACGACGATCCCCGCATCGACCTGCTCAGCGAGCTCGGCCTGCCCGCCGTGACGCTGAACCGGCCGGAAGGCGACTCGCCCTTCCCGGCCGTCTGCCTGGACGACCGTCCCGGCACCGTCGCGGTGGTCGAGCACCTGCTGGAGCTCGGGCACCGCCGGATCGCGCACGTCGCCGGTCCGCAGGCGTTCGTGCACGCCACCGCGCGCTCGGACGCCTTCGTCGCCACGCTGGCCGCCGCCGGCCTCGAGCCGGTCGCGATCGAGGTCAGCGACTTCACCGCGGCCGGCGGCATCGAGGCGACCCGGCGGCTGCTCGCGCTGCCGGAGCGGCCGACCGCGATCGTGTACGCCAACGACCGGATGGCGATCGCCGGTCTCGGCGCCGCTCAGCAAGCCGGCCTGACCGTGCCGGACGACCTCAGCATCGCGGGCTTCGACGACAGCGAGCTGGCCGAGTTCGTGCATCCCGGCCTGACCACCGTGCGCGCCGACCCCTACGCCTTCGGCGAGGCCGCCGCGCTCACCCTCAACCAGTTGATCGACGGAGCCGGCACCGACGACACCGTCGCCGACGTGGAGCTGCCACCGGCGCGCCTCGTCGTCCGCCGCTCGACCGCACGTTTGGAGGAGTCATGAAACGCAAGCTGACAGCTGCGCTGCTGGCCTTCGGCCTGGCCGGAACCACGGCCGCCTGTGGAGGCGGTGACGGCGGAGGTGATGCCGACGCGGCCGCGCAGGCCCGGGGCGAGATCACCGTCTGGATGTCCAACAACGCCGAGGAAGTGGCCTGGGGCAAACAGATGGTGGCGGCCTGGAACGCCGCCCACCCGGACCAGAAGGTCACCGCGCAGGAGATTCCCGCCGGCAAGAGCTCCGAGGAGGTGATCGGCGCCGCGATCACCGCGGGCAACGCGCCGTGCCTGATCTTCAACACCTCGCCGGCGTCGGTCTCGCAGTTCCAGAAGCAGGGCGGCCTGGTGGCGCTCGACAGCTTCCCGGACGGCAAGACCTATCTCGAGCAGCGCAGCGGCAAGGTCGCCGAGCAGTACAAGTCCACCGACGGCAAGTACTACCAGCTGCCGTGGAAGGACAACCCGGTGATGATCTTCTACAACAAGAAGGCTTTCGCCAAGGCCGGGATCGACACCACCAAGCCGCCGCTGGCCACGTACGACGAGTTCCTGGCGACCTCGCGCAAGCTGGTCGCCGCCAAGGCCGCGAAGTACGCGATCTACCCGGCGCCGAGCAACGAGTTCTACCAGTCCTGGTTCGACTTCTACCCGTTGTTCGCGGCCGAGACCGGTGGCAAGCAGCTGATCCAGGACGGCAAGGCGCAGTTCGCGTCCGAGGAGGGCAAGCGGGTCGCCGCGTTCTGGCGGACCCTGTACGCCGAGAAGCTGGCCTCGCAGGAGAAGTACACCGGCGACTCGTTCGTCGACGGGACCGCCGCGATGGCGATCGTCGGGCCGTGGGCGGTCGCGACGTACAAGAACAAGGTCGAGTGGGGCGCGGCGCCGGTGCCGACGTCGGCCGGCAAGCCCGCGGCCGAGACCTACACCTTCAGCGACGCCAAGAACGTCGCGATGTACTCGTCCTGCAAGAACCGCGGCACGGCGTGGGAGGTGCTGAAGTTCGCGACCAGCAAGGAGCAGGACGGCAAGTTGCTGGAGGCCACCGGTCAGATGCCGCTGCGGGACGCGGTCGCCACGGCGTACCCGGAGTACTTCCGGGCCAATCCCGACTACCAGCAGTTCGCCGACCAGGCGGCCCGCACGGTCGAGGTGCCGAACGTGCCGAACTCGATCACGATCTGGCAGACCTTCCGGGACGCGTACTCCAGGTCCGTCATCTTCGGACAGGACGACCCGGGCGCTGCCCTCGACGGAGCAGTCCAGAAGGTCGATCAGCTCGCCAAGCAGTCATGACAGTGCTGAGTGCCCCGCCTTCGGCTCGGCGGCGCGCGGGGGTGCTCGACCGGGTGCTCGGCAAGCAGCCGATCGGCACCGCGTTCGTCACCCCGTACGTCGTGTTCCTGGCCGCGGTCTTCGCCTACCCGCTGGGGTTCGCGGTCTACATGTCCTTCCACGACTACTTCTTCGCCGCCCCCGGTGCGATCGTGGAGCGGCCGTTCGTCGGGTTCGAGAACTACGCCGCGGTGCTGTCGGACCCGGCGGTCCGGCGGGCGTTCGGCAACGTCGGCATCTTCCTGCTGATCAACGTGCCGCTGACGGTCGTGCTGTCGCTGGGACTGGCGAACGCGCTGAACGCGGCGATCCGGTGGCGCACGTTCTTCCGGGTCAGCTACTACGTGCCGTACGTGACGGCGAGCGTGGCCGTGGTCGGGGTCTGGCTGTTCCTGTTCAACTCCAACGGCCTGGTCAACTCCGTGCTCGGCCCGCTGGCGCCGGACCCGTCCTGGCTGGTCAACTCGAACCTGGCGATGCCGACGGTCGCGATCTACGTGACCTGGAAGCAGCTCGGCTTCTTCATCCTGCTCTACCTGGCCGCGCTGCAGAACGTCTCCAAGGACCTGTACGAGGCGGCCTCGATGGACGGCGCCGGCCGGTGGAAGTCGTTCTGGAACGTCACCGTGCCGGGCGTCCGGCCGGCCACCACGCTGGTGGTCCTGCTGGCCACCGTGACCGGGGCGAACCTGTTCACCGAGCCCTACCTGCTCACCGGCGGTGGCGGCCCGGACGGCGCCTCGGCGTCACCGGTGCTGGTGATGTACCAGCGCGGCATCGAGCAGGGCAATCCCGACATCGGCGCGGCGATCGGCGTGCTGCTGGTGATCGGGGTTTTGATCCTGGCGCTGATCGAACGGCGCTTCGTCGGAAAGGAGGAATGATGCGCGGTCCGTGGCGCTTCCTCGCTCTGCTGGCCGGGGCCTTCGTCTTCCTGTTCCCCTTCTACTACATGCTGGTCGGCAGTCTGCAGACCGAGCCGGACCCGTCGGTGACCGGCGCGTTTCCGTCGGCGGGCAACCTGACCGGGCACAACTACGCCGAGATCAACGCGGCGATCGACCTCGGCCGGTCGCTGCTGAACTCGGGTATCTTCACCGGCGGCGTGATCCTCGGCACCCTGGTCTTCGGCGTGCTGGCCGGCTACGCGCTGGCCCGGCTGCAGTTCCGCGGCCGGGGCACGGTGTTCAACCTGATGCTGCTGGTCCAGGTGATCCCGTTCCAGCTGCTGACGATTCCGCTGTACGTGCTGATCGTGCGCAGCTACGGGCTCGCCGACTCCTACCTGGGCATGATCCTGCCGTTCGCGATCAACTCGACCGCGGTGTTCGTGTTCCGCCAGTACTTCCTGCAACTGCCGCAGGAGCTGTTCGACGCGGCCCGGATCGACGGTGCCGGTGAGCTGAGCATCCTGTGGCGGGTCGCGGTCCCGCTGGTCCGGCCGGCGCTGCTGACCGGCGTGCTGCTCACGTTCATCGGCCCGTGGAACGAGTTCCTCTGGCCGTTCCTGATCACCAAGCAGCAGGACCTGCAGCCGCTCGCCGTGTCGCTGTCGAACTACTTGACCACCGTGTCGGCCCGGGCCGCCAACCCGTTCGGTGCAGTGCTCGCCGGTGCCTGCGTGCTGGCCGCGCCCGCGGTGGCGCTGTTCATCGTGTTCCAGCGCCGCTTCATCTCCTCCAGCCTCGAGTCCGGCGTCAAGGGCTGACTTCCGCTCGCTCCACCCTGAAAGGTCTCCACTGTGACTGTTCCGTACACGCTGACGCGCCTCGGTGTCGTGATGACGCCGGAACCGGGCAACGAGCTCGAGTCGATGGGCGTACTGAACCCGGCCACCGGCCACACCCCCGACGGCCGGCTGTACCTGCTGCCCCGCCTGGTTGCTGCTGGCAACATCTCCCGGGTCGGCCTGGCCGAGGTCGAGCTGACCGACGGCGTACCGACCGGCGTCCGGCGCGAGGGCGTCGTCCTGGCTCCCGACGAAGGCTGGGAGCGCGGCCTGAACAATGCCGGCGTCGAGGACCCGCGGGTCACCTGGATCCCGGCGCTGGCGACGCACGTGATGACGTACGTCGCCTACGGGCCGCTCGGGCCGAGACCCGCCCTCGCGGTCTCGGCCGACCTGCGGAACTGGACCCGGCTCGGCCCGCTGCACTTCGAGTACCAGGCCGACCTGGACACCGATCTCAACCTGTTCCCGAACAAGGACACCGTGTTCTTCCCCGAGCCCGTGCCCGGCCCGGACGGCGAACTGGCGTACGCGATGCTGCACCGGCCGATGTGGGACCTGGGCTGGTTCCGCGAGGGCGAGGGCGTGCACCTGCCCGCCGGGATCAAGGACGACCGGCCGGGGATCTGGGTCTCGTTCGTGCCGGTCGCCGCGGTCGAGCAGGACGTGCGCAACCTGGTGCACCTGCGGCACCACCGGCTGGTGGCGATGCCGGAGTTCGCGTTCGAGCAGCTCAAGATCGGGGCCGGGCCGGCGCCGCTGCGGGTGCCGGAGGGCTGGCTGGTGATCCACCACGGGGTGACCGGGGAACAGCCGAAGGGCTTCGACCCGACCACCCAGAAGGTCAGTTACGCCGCGGGCGCGCTGCTGCTCGACCCCGACGACGTGACGAAGGTGCTGGACCGGACGGCAGAACCGATGCTCGTGCCGGAGACCGACGAGGAACGGATCGGCACGGTCGGCAACGTGGTGTTCCCGACCGCGATCGAGCAGGTCGACGGCGTGCACTACGTCTTCTACGGAATGGCCGACGCCAAGATCGGCGTTGCCAGGCTGGACCGGTTGTCATGACCGTCTCCCGCAGGGCCGTGCTCGGCGGATCACTCGCGGTCGCGGTCGGAGGCGCGGTCCCGGCGACGTCGGCTGCCGCTGGTCGGCCTTCACCGGGACGCCTGGTGAACCTGAGCCACCTGGACTTCCTCGGCGACACGGTCACGCCGCCGGCGACGCCTGGGCACTCGACGTACGGCAGCGGTCCGCTCGGCGTGCTGTGGACGTACGCCGACCGCCGCGCCGACGGCTCCTATGCGCGGATCGGCGGCGGCCCGTACGACGCGGCGACCGACACGTACGGCCAGGGTGCGTTCAACACCGACGACATCGCCCGGGCCGCGGTCGTCTACCTGCGGCACTACAAGGCGTTCCGTGACGCGCACAGCCGCAAGGCGGCGTACGGGCTGTTGCGCGGGCTGACCTACCTGCAGACCACGACCGGTCCGTTCGCCGGGAACGTGGTGCTGTGGATGCAGCCCGACGGCACGCTCAACCCGAGCGCCGAACCGGTCGAGCTGCCGGACCCGTCGGACTCCGGGCCGTCGTACTGGCTGGCGCGGACGGTGTGGGCGCTGGGGGAGAGCTACGCGGTCTTCCGGCGGGTCGATCCGCGCTTCGCGGCGTTCCTGAAGGCGCGGCTGGAGCTGGCGCTGCGGGCGCTGGAGCGGCAGGTGCTGGTGCGGTACGGCCAGTGGAACGTGGTGGACGGGCGACGGGTGCCCGCCTGGTTGATCGTCGCCGGTGCCGATGCCACTTCCGAGGCTGTGCTGGGATTGTCGGCCTATGTCCGTGCCGGCGGGTCCGCTGCCGCGCGGGTCGCGCTGCGCCGGTTCGCCGAGGCGGTGGCGGCGATGGGTGCGGGCGGCGTGCGCGAGTGGCCGTTCCGCGCTCTGCTGCCGTGGGGCGAGTCGATCTCGAACTGGCACGCGTGGGGTGCGCAGATGCCGTCCGCGCTGGCTGCTGCTAGTGCAGTACTCGGCGACCGCTCACTGCTCCGGCCCGCGCTCGGTGACACCGCCGGCTTCACGCCGCTGCTGATGACAGCGGGCGGCCCGGACAACGGCTGGCTCCCGGCACCGGTCGACCGGACGCAGATCGCGTACGGCGTCGACGCGCGGTTGCAGGGATTGCTGTCCGTCGGCGCGGTCGCCGGCAGGCCGGGACTCCGGCAGGTCGCCGCGTTCGTCGCCGCCTGGTACTTCGGCGCGAACCGGGCCGGCGAGCCCATGTACGACGCGACCACCGGCCGCACGTACGACGGCATCTCCGGCGACGGGGTGGTGAACCGGAACTCCGGAGCCGAGTCCACCATTCACGGCCTGTTCTCGATGCTGGCACTGGATGCCTCACTGGCCCGACTGGCACGCCGGCTCGGCGCTGGGCAGCTGGCCCGCACTGGGCTCGAGCTGGTCGAGGCAGAGTCCGCCCAGCTAGCCGGTGGCGCTTCGGTCGTGACGCCTCCGTCGGCCTGGACGGGTGAGTCGCAGTGGAGCGGTGGAGCCTTCGTGTCACTGCCTGCTGGGTCGAGTGCTTCCTGGGAAGTGCCCGCTGCTGCTCAGGCGCGGTTGGTGCTGCCAGTGGTCGACCTGCTGCCTGCGCGCGACGCCGGCCGGAGTACGTGGACCGGTGCTGGAAGGCGATTGGGAGTGGTCGACCACGGAGCTGGTGGGGCGCAAGGCGTGTCCGCTGCTCCCGGTGCGCTGTTGCCGATAACCCTGGCGCAGCCGTTGCCGGCTGGTGCGCGAGCTGTGGCGGCCACGTCGTCAGGCGAGGCGGTGCGCGTCGACGCGTTGCTGCTGCTGCCGCTGATCAGCAGTCTGCGGCTGGGCGACGGTCAACTGCTTGCCAGCGTCGACGCTCACTCTCGGTCGGTACCGGTCGCCGGTCGTGGCATTGCCTACTCGTACGACGCGTCGGGGGTGCTGCGGTCGCGGCGTCGCGTGACTGGTCGGGTCGCAGTGGTCGCGGGCGGCTTCACCGTCGTACTCGACTGAGGGCCTCGGCGCACTGGCCGGCGACGAAGGTCAGCGCCTGACCTCGTTGCTGGAAGAGGTGCTGGCTGTCGGCCTGCTGGTGGTAGGCGTGGTGGGACTCGTCCGCCGCGCGCCCCAGCAGGTGCGGCAGCAGCCAGGCGTACTTGACCCCGGACGCCATCACCGCGAGGCGGACCTGGCCGGGATCGCCTCGCCAGCCGGCCTCGTGCAGACCGGCAAGGTAGCTGTCGGTGCAGGTCTCGGCCAGCTCGGGCATCCGCTCAGCCGGCCAGAACAGGTCGAACACGGCGTCCGGGATGTGGTTGCCGATGTCCTCCCCGAGGGCGCCGTCGCCGGTGAACGCCCAGTCGAGCAGCGCCAGCTCGCCGCTCGGGCGGCGGATCACGTTGCTGACCCAGAGATCGAGGTGGCACCGGGCTCTGGGCAGTCGCTCGACGAGGTCCAGCAGTTCAGTGCGATGAGCAACCAGGTGGAGCCAGGCCGCACAGAGGCCGGGTGGCCAGTGCTCGGCGACCAGCCGCTGTCGCCAGGCCGCGTCGTCGTCGAGCAGTTCCCAGGGGACGGCACGGGTGGTCGAATAGTCGCGGAGGAAGCCTTCGGACGTCCACGGCCGCGGTTCGGCGGGGCGCGCTTGCCAGCGTCCGCAGGCCGCGGCCAAGGCGGCGTGGTCTGCGAGGGAGAACTCGGAGCCTGGTAGGCCGTGGACTTCTTCGAGCCAGATCACGGCGCCGCCGTCGAGGCTCTCGACCTCGGCGGCCGGGAGATGCAGGCCGGTGTCCGCCAGTTGCCGGCCGAACGCTGGATCCTGGTACACCTCGACCTCGCGCCGCCAGTAGTTCCAGTGCCGAGGGTTGTCGGAGGCGGCCCAGGGGTCGCTCGGCCCGGTGTGTGGCGCCGCTGGGCGGCGGAGTTCCTTGCGGATGACCGTGCGGCCGTCGGCGTCCGTGACGCGTTCGACCGACGCCGTGACCGCGTTCAGCGGATTGTGCCGCAGCGTCGTCCGGGCGACCGGCGGGGTCGGCAGCTTCATCCGGTCATCCTGCCGGAACGCGCTCCGGGGCCAGCAGCACGCGCGGCGGCACGCCGGTGAGGGCCTTCACGTCCCGGCTGAAGTGGGCTTGGTCGGCGTACCCGGTGCGGGCGGCGACTTCCGCGAGCGGAGACCCGCTGCGGGCCCGGTCGAGCGCGCGGTTGAGCCGTAGTACCCGGTCGAGCATCTTCGGTCCGTAGCCGAACGCGTCGAGGCATCGTCGATGCAGCTGCCGCTCGCTCAACCCGACCCCCGCGGCCAGTTCCGGTACGCCGAGGCCGCGCCGGACGCCCCGCAGTACGTGTGTGGTGAGCGGATCGGGCGCCTGGTCGAACAACTCACTCGCCGCGTCCTCCAGCGCCACCGCGGGATCGGCCGCCGTACCGACCCGGTCGGCCAGGCGTCGTACCCGCCGGGCGGACCAGAGCTCGGCGAGCGGGACCCGTTGGTCCAGCACCTCCCGCGCCGGCACGCCGAGCAGACTCGGCGCTCTCCCGGGCGCGAACCGCAACGCGGCGAACCGCGTCCCCCCCTCGGCTGATCCGTCGTACGCGCGGCTGTCGGGCCCCGCGACCACCAGCGTCCCTTCGATCCAGAGCAGGTCCATGCACCCGTCCGGCAGGACGCGGTAGGCGCGTCCGTCGGCCGTTCGCGTCCACAACACCGCGCCCGGCACCCGTGCCGGCCGCTCTCGATAGGCCACCTCCACCACACACCCAGTCTGCAACCCGCCGACGACAGTTTTCGACCGGCGTGTTCGGCAGTGGTCCAATAGACCTGCCGGTGGGGCGTCCGGGGGCGGTCGCTCCACCGGTCTCGACCCGCGGGGAACCCGACCTGGCTACGGCCGGGCGTCAGCCGGTGGCGACGTCGACGACCCGCACGTTCTCGGGCACGTACTTGACCAGCGCAACGTTCTCCCGGATCAGCTCTTCGCCGACCACCTCGCCGGTCCGCCGGTCGATCACCGTGCGCCAGATCTCGTTGCGGCGGAAGTACTGCGCACCCGCCCGCAGGAACCGCTCGCCGCGGGCGAACACCCGGTACGACCACGGCACCGGCGCGTCGGCCCGGATCTCACCTTCCAGGTACCGCTCACCGACGCCGACCCGGAGCTGGAACGTCCGGTCGGTGTCGTTGCGGAACTGCAGGTCGACGTAGTTGTAGACGATGCTGCACCCGACACCCCACGGCAGCGCGCGGGCGTTGTCCGGGAACGGGTCGAAGCTGTGCGTCGAGCGCTGCGTCACGGTCATCGGCGAGTGCAGCACCATCCAGTGCAGCAGGTTCGCGAGCTGGCAGATCCCGCCCCCGACACCCGGCCGGGCTTCGCCGTTGGACAGCCGCATGCCTTCGACGTAACCCTTGCGACGCGTCGCGTTCCCGACCAGCTTGTTGAAGCTGAACGTCTCACCCGGCCGGATCAGCACCCCGTCCACCCGCGCACACGCCAGCCGCAGGTTGGTCACCTTGTTGTGCTGCATCCACATCTCGGTCTCCCCGAGCTGCCGCAGCAGCAACGAACCGTGCCGCTTCACTCGCACCGGCAACCCCTCGTCCTGCCGGCTCCCGGCGAACACCACCTCCGACCGCCACCACTCCACCCGCCGCCGAGCCCGGTGCCACCGCACCGCCAGCGCGTACACGCCCGGCACCCGAGCCACCCACCACCGCCGACGCCGCCGCCCGAACACCCGCTCCCGCTCCGCAGCCGTCAGCTCGTGATGTGCTCCCGCCGGTGTCAGCCCGTACGGCGTCCTTGCGTCGGCAGCCGACTCGTCGGACCCACATGTGCTCGCCGGCACCTGTTCGTACGAGGTACTCGCGTCTGCCACGGTCACCTCGCCCGCAGCCGCCAGCCCATTCGATTTCCTCGCGTCGTTCGCAGGTCTCGCGCGCTGCTCACCTCTGACAACTGTCACGTGCTTCGTCACCGTTCCCCCGAACGCTCCACCCGGCCACTCCGACCGCCCCAGTCACGCTACGGCGCCGAAAGCTCACAATCCGCGCCGCAATCCACCCGCAACCCAACCGAGCCCCCACCGCAAGTGGCGGCCTTTGAGGCGCCCCGACCTGGTCGGCCACCCCGGCCACGTCCCGGTCGGCAGGCCGCGCTTTCCCCTGCAAGCCGGCGCGTACGCCGAGGTGGTCATCGGCCCGCCAGGCAATCAACAACCCTCTCGGTGATCGCGGGCAGCAGCGCCCGAGCAGCGACGGTGGTTTCAGCCGAGCTCCAGGGCGGTGCAGACCCAGCGGCCTCGGTGGGTCTCCAGGCGAAGAGCCACGGCGCGCGAACGGTCGCCGGCGCGAACGTGGGCAGCAACCTCGACCACGTCGTCCGTCGGCCGCGAGACGTGGATCGAACGAACACAGCTGCGGTCCTTGGCCCCGCGCTTGCCGGCGGTGGTGGTGAGACCGAGCAGCCGCACACGGCGGTTCAGGTCGGTGAAGACCACCGAGTCGGTCCAGCGAATCAGCTGGCTGATCGCGCGATCGCCGGCAAGCACCTCGACAATCGCCTGAACCAGCCGAGTACTCCACGCCCGAGCATCCGGCAACGCCGGTCCACCGTGCACCAGTCGCAACCGAGGCCGCGCCGGAATCACCAGCTCCTCAGCAACGTCGTACCGCAGAGCCAGCGCCCCCTGCGTCGGCACCTCCTGCCGACGAGCCCTACCGCCCTGCCCGCGCCCCTTCCCCGCCCCCGCCAAGGGGTACGTCGTCCCGGTGCGCGGGTGAGTACGGGCGCCGCTGCCGGCCGCGGTGCTGCCCGTGCCGGTGCTGGCCGCCGTGCTGTGGGGGCGGGCGGCCAGGCCCATGTGCGTCGCCTTGTCGGCTTCCGGGTGCGTTGCTGTGTCGGCGTCCGCGGCCGGACTCGTGGGCATGTTCGCTTCCGGCTGGGTGGTGACGGACTCGGGGCCGACGAGGTGCGTGCCGGCGGCCGAGGGCTCGGGGGAGTTGGAGGACGTGGGGTGAACGGCGGCGAGAGCGCGTCGGGTGGTCATGTCACTTCTCCTGGTGGGTCGGCGGCACGGGACGGTCGAGGGAGGACGGGGCGTGGAGTACCTGGCCTGGGAGCAGCAGGTCGGGGTCAGGGCCGATCACGGCGCGGTTGGCGGCGTACCACTGCGGCCAGCGGGCGGCGATCGCTTCAGCTGTGGCACGGGCGCCGAGTTCAGCGGCGGCGATCGACCAGAGCGAGTCGCCTCGGACGACCACGTGACTGCTTGTGCGGACGAGCTGCCCGCTGCCCAGATCCGTGTACCGCGTCGGCGCACCATCGGTAGGCCGATCCGGCACCCGCACCGAAGGCCGCCCGGGTTCCTCGGTGCGCCCCTGCGCCCGAGCTTCGACCCGCTGGTCCGTCCGAGACTGCTTGGCCGGGTCGGCCCGCTGGTCCGTGCGCTCGACCGGTTGATGGGCTTGTTGCTGCGGCCGCTTCGCGCGGCCGTGAACCTCCGATCGCCCCGGCCGGGCGCCGTGCTCAGCGGTCGGCCGCGCGCCGGGCAACTTGTTGCTAGCGGCATCCGATCCCGTGAGTCGAACGCTCGACGGCCTCTCGGTGGCGCGCCAGTCGTTGGGTGAGACGCCCGGCCGGCCAGTCGACCCGTGGAGCCGGTCCGATTCCGGAGCGGACTCGGCCGGTACGTCGGCCCGGTGAGCGGCAGCCCGCCGAGTCGGGGCGGTAGCCGGAGGAGCAGGTTCGGTGAGGCGGAGGATGGACGGCGTCTCCGTCAGGCGCCAGTTGGGGGGACTCGGCGTGAGCGAGACGGTGGAGGCCCGTTCGGTGGCGGTCCACGGCTGCCGGGGAGGGGCGTCGCTCGGTGCGGCGTGAGCGACGCCGATGGTCAGCGGGGTCACGGCCGCCACCCCGAGGGCCGAGCGCAGGAGGGGTCGCGAACTCTGCGAAGTGATCGCCCCGGCGACGACCGAAGCTGCCCGTCCGAGAACACCCGGGGTCTGCTCCAGGGCCGTCGCCAGGACCGCGACCAGCAGCCAGGCGTACGCGACCCAGGCGACAGCGCCGACGGCGAGGAAGGCCATCGAGATCAGGTCCTCGAACGACGCCTGAGCCGTCGCACCTGCGGTGACCCATTGCAAGCCGAAGCCCAGCCCGACCACAACGCCCAGCGCTGAGAGCGGTCTGATTACTCGAATCATCCGGTTCACCTGGTTTCGCGTCTGAACTATGAGTTTGCGTCAGTTTGCGTTGGCTTGATCACTATAAGCCGTCGGATGCGACGTTTGGCAACCCATGCTGACGAGGATTCGCTACGGAGCGTGGGACGGCAGGCACGCACCGTGCCGGCGAGCGGGTAGGTTCACCGCATGCGTCTGGATGCTCTGTTCGAGGACCTGGAGTCGCAGTTCGCCGCCCTGCAGGACGGGGATCTCTACGGCGAGGTCGCGGAGCGGATCCGGGCCGAGGTCGGCAAGATCACCCTGCTCGACCGGCTCCGTGGCGCGACCGGCACGGTGATCCGGGTGGAGCTGGCGTACGCCGAACCGGTGCAAGGGGAGCTCGCGCGGGTCGGCAAGGACTGTCTGCTGATCGAGGCCGAGCGGTTCGAGGAGTGGCTCATCCCCGCGACGGCGTTGACCGCCGTGCACGGACTGGGGCCCTGGGCCGAGCCGGCCGAAGGAGCGGTTGCTGCCAAGCTCGGCCTGGCACACCTGTTGCGCGGCATCGCCCGCGACCGCTCACCGGTGACGCTGTTCTGTGCCGGTCCGGGTGGGCACCCGATCACCGGGACCGTCGACCGTGTCGGTGCCGACTTCGTCGAGATCGCGGAGCATCCGCTCGACGCGCCTCGCCGCCGGACCGAGGTCCACAACACCCGTCTGGTCCCGACCCAGGCCCTCTCGGCCCTCCGTCGCCGCTGACCCGGCGTACGGCGAGGTGCTCGACTACTGGCGAACGTCCTCGGTCTGCTCGGCGTCCTCGCCGAACGGGTGGCTGTCGATGAACTGGCGGGTCTCGGTGTACAGCCGCTCGATGTACTTTTCCAGCTCGGTGGCCTCGACCCGCCACTGACCGCGGCCGCCGATCTTGACCGCGGGGATGTCGCCGCGGCGGACCAGCGCGTAGACCTGGTTGGCCGAGATGTTCAGCACCTCGGCGACGTCGGAGAGCTGGAGGAAGCGCGGTGCAGGCATTCGTCCTGACGCCCTTTCGCTGGTCGACGGTCGCTGGCGGCGGATTGCAACGTCCTGCAATCACGGTTCCATCAGTTTGCCACGGTTCACTCCCGGGAGATTGAGTTTGTCCCCAAGCCGCGGCCCTGTGGACAACCGAGGGCGGCACAACCCGCTCAGTTGGCACAATGGCGGCTCCGGAGCGCGATCGACAGGTCACAGGGGAGAGTCAGACGTGGTGCAGAGTCCAGTCCGCAGCGGCTTCGCGGCGCCGTCGGCCCCGCCGCAGCGCAACCGGCGGGCCCGGTGGAAGGACGGCCGGCTGGTGCTCGGCGTGCTGCTGGTCGCGCTCACCGCGCTGGCCGGCGCCCGGCTGCTCGCCTCGGCCGACGACACCACCACGATCTGGGCCGCCGAGCGCGACCTGCCCGCCGGCACCAAGCTGACCAGCGACGACTTGACCACCGTCCGGGTCCGGTTCACCAGCAGCGAGGCTGCGGGCCAGTACGTCGCGGCGGACGCCGACCTGAAAGGGCTGGTCATGTCCCGCGCGGTCAAGGCGGGGGAGTTCGTGCCTCGGCGGGCCGCCGTGAGTCAGGCGGAGAACAACCGCACCGAGCTGCCGCTGTCGATCGCCACCGGCCGGCTGCCCGCCGACATCACGGCCGGTGACCAGGTCGACATTTGGGTCGTCCCCAAGGACGCCACCCAACCGGCCAGAAAACTCTGGGACGCCGTGCGGGTCAGCCAGGTCGACGCCTCGAAGGGCGTCGCCGGTGGTTCCGCGCGACGCCAGGTGCTGGTCGGTCTCGAGCCACTCGACCTGCCCAAGCTGCCGGGCGCGTTGGCGGCGATGAGCAGTGGTGAGCCCGTGCTGGTCCGGCGGGGCCGCTGATGGCGGTTCCCGTTCTGCTCGCGGTCACCGGTGCACCGTGGGAGGCCGACGTGGTCCGCCGCGTCGAGCGCGCGCCGGGCCTCCGGATCGTTCGCCGCTGCGTCGACATCGCCGACGTGATGGCGGCCGCGGCGAGCGGTCAGGCCCGGGCCGTGCTGCTCGCGGAGGACCTGCCTCGGCTCACCTCGGACGCTGTGGCCGCGCTGCACGCCCGACGAATCGTCGTGCTCGCCCTGGTCGACCCGTCCGACAACGGTGAGCCCAGCGGCGCCGAGGACCGGCTGGCCCGGATGGGCATCGAGCGGATCCTGCCGGCCGACGTCAGCGGTGAGGACCTCGGCCGGGCGATCACCGACGCGGTCGACTCCGGACCGCCGGCCACCGTGTCGCACTTCGCCGGCGGCTTCGTTCCGGTCGCTCCCGGCTCCACGGCGATGCCCGAGCGGCACTACGACCCGTCCGGGGCCGGGCGGATCGTCGCCGTCTGGGGTCCCACCGGCGCACCGGGGCGCAGTACCGTCGCGGTCGGGCTGGCCGGCGAGCTGGCGGCTCGGGGGGTGTCCACCATGCTCGCCGACGCCGACGTGTACGGCGGAGCGGTGGCCCAGCAGCTCGGCATTCTCGACGAGACCTCGGGCTTGGCCGCGGCGGCGCGATCGGCGGGCAGCGGCTCGCTCGACGTCGAGACGCTCGCCCGGCACGCCCGCCACGTCGCCTCCCACCTGCTGGTCCTGACCGGCCTCAGCCGCGCCGACCGCTGGACCGAGCTGCGGCCGACGGCGATCGAGTCGGTCTGGGCGACGGCCCGTCAGCTCGCGCCGTGCACGGTGGTCGACGTCGGGTTCTGCCTCGAGAGCGACGAGGAGATCTCGTTCGACACCCTCGCTCCGCGGCGCAACGGGGCGACCCTGGCCACCCTGGCGGAGGCCGACGAGGTGGTCGTGGTCGGGACGGCGGATCCGATCGGCCTGACCCGGCTGATCCGGGCGCTGCACGAGCTCCGCGCGGTCGTCCCGTCGGCAAACACCCGGGTCGTGGTGAACAGGGTTCGCTCAGGGTCGCTCGGCAGTGCCCCGGCCGACGCCGCCACCGAGGCCCTGAACCGGTACGCCGGGGTCGATCCCGCCGCGCTGCTGCCCTTCGACCAGGCGGCCTGCGACGCGGCGCTGACGCACGGCCGCAGCCTGGTTGAGGCGGCCCGGTCGAGCAAGTTGCGCAAGGCGATGCAGCAACTGGCGGCGGGGGTGGTCAGGGATCACCTGAGGTGAATGGGGGGAAAACCCCACCGACACCGGACCCGGAATGTGCCAGGGTGAACCTGGCGTCACCGGTCCGGCCGTCCCGGACCCGCCGGTGACCCGCAGCCGTCAGTCCAGCGGTCACTGCAGGGGAGCACGCGATGTCCGAGGTCCAGGGCCGTCCGGCCGGCACGATGAGTTCCGATCGCCGTTTCGCCATCGCGATCTCGGTCGCGCTGATCCTGGGCGGCGCCTACTGGGCGCTGACCAACCTCACCGAGGACGCCCGGACGACGCACGACAGCTACGCCCTGCAAGGCACGGCGCTGACCGTCAGCAACACCTCGGCCGATCTGGAGGTGCGGTCGGGCGACGTCCGGGAGATCACCGTCGACCGCCGGTTCAAGCGCACGGTGTTCGGCTCGGACCCGAAGGAGAACTACCGCGACGGCAAGCTCGAGATCGGCGCGGGCGGCTGCGGGTTCCTGTCCTTCCGGTGCGAGACCAGCTACGTGCTGACGGTGCCCAAGGACGTCGCGGTCACGATCGAGAGCACCGACGGCGACATCAAGCTGTCCGACCTGCCCGGCGGCGCGAAGGTCGACGTCACCTCGGGTGGTGTCGAGGCGCAGGCGATCGGCGGCGAGCTGTCCGTTCAGACGACGTCGGGCGACATCGAGGCGACCGCGCTGACCGCGACCAAGGTGTCCGGCAAGACCAGCTCCGGCAAGGTCGACCTGACCTTCACGGTGGCGCCGTCCGAGGTCAAGGCCGAGGCGAGCTCCGGCGACGTCACCGTCGTTCTGCCCGAGGGCACGGAGACCTACAAGATCGACACCGACACGGCGTCCGGAGACGAGTCCGCCGAGGTGCGGACCGACCCGGCGGCGACCCGGACCGTCACCGCCACCACCTCGTCCGGCGACGTCACGGTGGAGTACGGCCGCCGCTGAGCGGCCCGGACTGCTGAGTAGTCTTGCGCGCATGTCTGACGACAAGGTGCTGCGGGGACTGCTGGTCGACTGGGGTGGGGTGCTGACGTCCGGGCTGGAGGACGCGCTCGGGCGGTGGGCCGAAGGGGACAACCTCGACTTCGAGGCCTACTTCCAGGCAGTCGTCGACTGGCTCGCGGTGAACCCGGCGGAGGCCGAGCTGAACCCGATCCACGCGCTGGAGCGCGGGCAGATCGCCGTTCCCGACTTCGAGCGCAAGCTGGCTGCGCAGCTGGTCCGGCGCGACGGCACCCCGCTGCCGGCCGAGGGCCTGATCGAGCGCATGTTCGCCCACTTCGAGCACCAGCCGCAAATGTCCGCCCTGGTGCGCCGGGCCCGGGGGCACGGCCTGAAGACCGCGCTGCTGTCCAACTCCTGGGGCAACACCTACCCGCGCGACACCTGGGACGGCATGTTCGACGACATCGTCATCTCCGGTGAGGTCGGCCTGCGCAAGCCGGAGCCGGAGATCTTCCTGCTGGCGGCCGAGCGCCTCGGCCTCGCACCGGCCGAGTGCGTGTTCGTCGACGACCTGGAGCTGAACGTCGACGGCGCCCGCGCGGTGGGGATGACCGCGGTCCACCACACGTCGTACGACGAGACGCGGCGCGAGCTGCAGTCGCTGTTCGGGGTCGACCTGACGTGACCGCGACTTCGACCACCACACCCCCGCGGACCGATCCGCGGCTGCTGGCCGTCGCCGTGCTCGGCTGCACGGCTTTCGTCGCGCTCGGCGCCTGGGCGTACGGGCTGTTCGACGGCATGATCGACCTGCGCGTCTACCGGATGGGCGGCTCGGTCCTGCTCGACCGGGCCTCCCTGTACGACGCGCAGCTGCCGGGTTCGGGCCTGCCGTTCACCTACCCGCCGTTCGCGGCGATCGCGATGGTCCCACTGGCGGCGGTCCCGTGGGGTGTCGCGCTGGTGGTCTGGACGACGATCTCGGTGCTCTGCGTCGCCGCGATCTGGCGGGCGGCGTTGCCCGGCGGCGCGTGGTCCCTGCTGCCGGAGACCTGGCGCGGCCGGCGGATCGCCGTCCTGGCCGGGCTCACGCTGGCCTCGCTGCTGCTCGAGCCGGTCTGGCAGACGATCCAGTTCGGCCAGATCAATCTGTTGCTGACCGCAATGATCTTGCTGGACCTGGTGCGGCCGCGGGACGCGCGGTGGCGCGGGTTCTGGGTCGGCGTCACGATCGGGATCAAGCTGACCCCGCTGCCGTTCCTGGCCTTCCTGCTGGTCACCCGTCAGTGGCGGGCGTTCCGCAACGCGCTGCTCGGGCTGCTCGCGACGATGGCGATCGGGTTCGCCGTGGTGCCGAACCAGTCCTGGGAGTACTGGACCGTCGTGGTCCGCAACGCCAACCGGGTCGGCGGCCTCGCCTACACCGCGAACCAGTCGTTCATGGGCTTCCTCAGCCGGCTCGGCGACGACGCGTCCTGGATCCAGCCGGTCTGGTTCGTCCTGTCGGCGGTCTTCGGCCTGCTGGTGCTCTGGCTCGCCCGCCGCTACTGGCTGGCCGACGAACGCGTCACCGCGATCTCGGTGATGGCGCTGGCGGTGCTGTACGCGTCACCGGTGTCCTGGAGCCATCACTGGGTCTGGATCATCCCGCTCGGCATCAGCCTGGTCCGCGCCGTCGACCGCCGGTGGGGCCGGCGTCCGGCCGTCGTCACCGCCGTGCTCTGGTACGGGCTGTTCGTGCTGCGCTCGATCTGGTGGGTCCCGTACCGCGACGACCGCGAGCTGAGCTGGACCTTCTGGCAGTCCATCCCCGGCAACTCCCACCTGATCCTCGGTGCGATCGCCTTCGCCGTGCTCGCCTACACCTCACAGTCGCTGGCTAGGCCAACTCACGCAGAGGCCCGGACAACCGTCTAGCCAGCTCCGCGTCGGCCGCGGCAACCTCCACCAGGAAGACCTCGATCGCCGCACGGAAGGCCCGGGTCAGCTCCGCCGCGTCGAGCGAGCGCACAAGCGTCGCCTCCACCGGCTGGGTGATCGCTGGAGGCAGCCGGTGGTAGCCGCGGCCTTCACCCGGCGGCAACTCGTGCCGCAGGCAGGCCAGCATGAGGATTTGGTCCCGCAGGCCGCTCAGCATGTACTCCGCCTGCCAGCCGCGGCCGCGGGCGATGCTGGACCGGACGTGCAGGGCGTACAGCCAGCCCATGCCGATCAGGTCGTCAGCCGCGGGGCCGGCGAAGCGCTGCAGTTCCCGGGGGCTGCCGAAGACCGGGCGAAACGCCGGGCCGAGCGGACCGAACTCCCCGTCGGGCGCGAAGGCGATGTCGACCTGCAGGGTGTCGGCGAGGTAGAAGACGCGGTAGATGGTGCCCCGCACCCGCAGGTCCGTGTGCGCGACGCAGCCGCGGTCGGCGTACATCCGGTCGGTCCAGTCGGCCAGGACTGCGGCCTGGTCCGCGCCGGGGGCCAGGCCGAGGTAGAGGTCGATGTCGGACCATTCGTCCTCGGCGTCGGCGGCGGCCGAGCCGGTGAGCGCCAGGCCGGTGATGCGCTCATCGGCACGGGCCTCCGCGATCAGGTGGTCGCGGAGAGCAGCTCTTTGCTCCGTGGTGAACATGCCGGCTCAGGTGGAGAAGAGCAGGATGAGGCCGCCGACGGTGTAGCCGACCATGACGACCAGCAGGGGGACCTGGCCGGCCAGGGCCTTGTGGCGCGGAAACAGGGCGACCGCGCGATCGTGGGCCGAGACCACACCCAGGAGGTGGCCGCAGACGACCGCCAGGACTTGGACGACTGAGATCGCGGTGCTGTGGTTGGTGATCCCGGTGTTGACCGCGAGCAGGCCGGTGCCGAAGACGTTCGCGCCGTTGCTGAGCGGGTCGCTGAGGTAGATCAGCGTCCGCTGGCCCTCCAGGATGAGCAGCGTCAGGTAGTGCGCCACGACGTACCCGAAGGCGATCGGTACCACCGAGTGCGCGAAGAGGCCGGGCAGCGACGTCCGGGAACTGTCCGACAGCCGGCCCGCCAGCAGTGTCGCGCCGGAGTACGTCACCAGCACGAACAGGATGAACCCGATCAGCGCGAGCGTGCCGAGCAGCGTCATCGAGTAGCCGGAGTTCTGCGCCCACCCGATCCACGCCGACGAGTTGGAGAATCCGTCGTACGCCGTACTGCCGAGCAGCGCGGCGACCAGACCGACCAGGCCGGGCTGGACCCTCAGGCCGTCCAGGTTCTCCAGCGGGCGGCGGAGCACCAGCGCGCCGTCGGTCCGGCGGCCCCACGGCGACATCCTGGCCATCAGCGTCGCGTACGCCTCGAACGGGTCGCCGGCCGCGAACCAGCGGTCGCCGAACAGCATCGCCCCGAACAGCGTGATCGCGACGTACAGCGCGAGCCAGGCCTGCAGCACCGGCAGGGTCGCCCGGTCCGGCGCGACCAGCTCGAGCCAGGTGAAGGCGAAGATGCCGAGCGCGGCCGGCCACAGGCCCACCCACGTCGGCAGCTCCAGCACTCCGCGGGAGGGCGGCTGACGCAGCAGCTTGCTGATCAGCAGGTGCACGGTGCGCAGCGGGTTCAGGGTGCGCCAGACCGGGCCGAGCAGCAGCGAGATCGGGACCAGACCGACCCAGACGAGGATGTAGACGAAGCCGAAGATCGGGTTGGTCAACCGATCGACGCCGAACAGCAGCGACACCATCGCGTACAGGAAGACCGCCAGCCCGGCCAGCCGGACGAGCCAGCGGAACCAGACCGCGTCGACGGTCCGGGTGATTGCGGCCGGCAACGGTTTGCCCGACGCGTCACCGCGGTACTTCGGGGTGCGCCAGGCCAGGCCGAGCACGACGAACGACAGCGCGATCGCGACCGCGGCGCCGCCGACGGCCAGGCCGAACGGGACGGGCAGGTCCTGCCGGCCGCCGATCCCGTGCAGGGGCAGCAGCAGAGGGCTCATCAGGTCAGGAGACGACGAGCTTGGCGACCAGCTTGCCGCTCTCGTGCGTCTCGACCTCGAAGGTGCCCTTCATGTTCGCGGTGAACGTCACCGAGGCGGGCTTGCCCGGCTCCAGCGCGAGCTCCTTGTCGTAGCCGTGCACGTGCAGCTCGTCCTTGGCGTCGCTGACGGCGGTGATCAGCACGGTCTGGCCGGCCTGCACCTTGACGCTCTGGCCGCTCGGATTCACCTTGCCGTTGGCAACGGTGACGTTGACCGTGACGTCGGCCTGCTCGCCGGACGGGTCGGCGGTGTTCGACGGGGACTTGGTGTTCGGGGTGCCGGCGGTCGGGGTGCTGGTCGGGACGCTGGTGGGCACGTCGGTCGGGGTACCGGCCGAAGCGCTCGGCGTACCGGCCGGGCTGCCGCCGCTGGAGTCGTCGCCGCAGCCGGCCAGGACCAGCATGCCGAGGGCGGGCAGGAGCGCGAGGGCGGTACCACGGGTCAGCGTCGAACGCATGATGTCGAGATGCCTTTCAGCAAGATCGGGTGCAGACGGGCGCGGACACGCCCACAGGCCCTTACGAACACCGGCCGCGCCGGGTTCCCGCCTTCACCACCGGTCGTGTCACGATCGCCTCCAGTAGTGTCGCAGCTCACTGTCGACGGGGACCGTTAGGGTGATCGCACAGCCTGAACAGGCCTGCCTCGAGAAGGGAAGGGACCGCGGATGCCGGACCGGTTGTCGTCGCTCGACCTCACCTTTCTCAAGGCCGAGAGCCCGGCCACGCCGATGCACGTCGGCACGGTCGACATCTTCGAGCCGCCGGTGCACTCCGACGACGAGTTCGACTACGAGAGCCTGGTCGCGCTGATCCGGGACCGGATCGCGTTCGTGCCGCGCTACCGGCAGCGGGTCCAGCAGGTGCCCGGCCGGTTCGCCGGGCCGGTCTGGGTCGACGACGAAGAGTTCGACATCACCTTCCACGTCCGCCGCTCGGCGCTGCCCCGGCCGGGCACGCACGCGCAGCTGCTGGAGCTGGTCGCCCGGATCATGTCGCGGCGGCTCGACCGGGCCCGCCCGCTGTGGGAGATGTACCTGGTCGAAGGGCTGCAGGGCGACCGGTTCGCGATCATCTCCAAGTCCCACCAGGCGCTTGTCGACGGCAACAGCACGGTCGACATCGGCCAGGTCGTGCTGGACTCCACCGCGCAGCCGCGGGAGACGCCGACCGACACCTGGCAGCCCGACCACCCGCCGTCCGCGCTGGAGCTGCTGGCCGGCGTCTTCGCCGACGCCACCCGGCACCCGACCGCGGTGCTCGAGCTGGCCCGGGCCGAGATGGCCAGCCTGACCGGTTCCACCTCGGTGCGGGAGGTGATCGGCGACGTGGTCGGCTCGCTGGTCGCCCAGCGGCACCACGAGAGCTCGCTGCACGTGAAGACGTCCGGCCAGCGCCGGTTCACCACCGTGCAGACCGACCTGGAGGACTACCGCGCCGTGCGCGCCCTGCACGGCGGCACGGTGAACGACGTGGTCCTGGCCGTTGTCGCCGGCGCCTTCCGGGCCTGGATGATGACCCGCGGTGAGGGCGTCGGGCCGACCCGCAGCGTCCGGGCCGTGGTGCCGGTGAGCATTCGCGACGACGAGGACGAGGAGCCGACCTCGCTGGGCTCCCGGGTGATCGCCTCGACCGTGAACCTGCCGGTCGGGGAGAACTCGCCCGTGATGCGGCTGCACCAGATCTCCTACCAGACCAAGGTGCACAAGGACACCGGCCGCGCGGTCAGCGCCCGGTCCCTGGTCGGCATCGCCGGGTTCGCCCCGACCACCCTGCACGCGCTCGCCGCCCGGGTCGCGACCGCCACCGTGCGGCCGATCGACGACGTGGTGATCACCAACGTGCCGGGACCGCAGTTCCCGCTGTACGCCCAGGGCGCGCCGATGCTGGCGTCGTACCCGGTGGTGCCGCTGATGCCGGGGCAGGGGCTGTCGGTCGGCGTCACGTCGTACGACGGCAAGGTGTCGTTCGGGCTGAACGCGGACCGGACGGCGATGCCTGACCTGGCCGTGTTCGCCCAGTGCGTCACCGACGCGCTGGACGAGTTGCTGGACACCACCAGGGGCAGCCGGAACCGCGCCACCCGCGGCCGGAAGAAGCCCCGGAGCACGAAGAAGGCGGACTGATGAGGGTTTACCTACCGTCCACGCTGACGCTGCTCGACGCGGCCTGCCACGCCGGCGAGCTCGGCCCGTCCCCGCTCACGGCGTACGCGGTGACGCCCGCGCTGCGCGAGTGGTACAGCTCAGGAGACGACGAGGAACTGGAGTACGCGGCGATGGCGCAGGCGGCCCGCGCCTCGGTCGGCCTGATCGCGGCCGACCCGGGGACGCCGCGGCGCCGGGTGGTGGTGGCCTGCGAGGTGAGCGCGGTCCCGCCGGCCGACGGCTCGACGGAGCTCGGTGACGCCCGGCTGGAGCTGCACGTCGTGGTGCCGTGGACGGCGGTGGCCGCCGTGCACGTGGACAGTGCCGACGCGGTCGCCGTGGTGGCGAAGGCCGCCGACAGCTGGGACGCGGCGGCGGCCGGTGACGAGGACGCTGTTTTCGCCCTCGACTCGTGCGAAGGTGAAGACCTGCTGTGGTACGCGACGCAGGAGATCCCCGATCTCCTCGCCGCGGAGGGCTCGCGGGGTGACGCGAAGGCCTAGGAAGCGCCGGTGGGACCTGGACGGTCCGGCCGGCCGAGCTGACAGGAGCTGATGGCGATGCAGGCGATCTGGAAGGGCGCCATCTCGTTCGGGATGGTGACGATCCCGATCAAGGTGTACTCCGCGACCGAGGAGAAGGACATCTCCTTCCGGCAGGTGCACGTCGCCGACGGCGGCCGGATCCGGTACAAGCGGGTCTGCTCCGAGTGCGGCGAGGAGGTGCCGTACTCCGACATCGGCAAGGGCTACGAAATGGCCGACGGCCGGATGGTGGTGCTGGAGCCGGACGACTTCGCCGACCTGCCGCTGTCCAGCAAGAAGGTCATCGACGTGCTGGAGTTCGTGCCGGCCGACCAGGTCGACCCGCTCTACCTCGGCAAGTCGTACTACCTGGCCGCCGACGGCGGTCCCGGCGGCAAGCCGTACGTGCTGCTGCGCGACGCGCTCGAGGGGTCGGAGCTGTACGCGCTGGTCAAGGTGGCGCTGCGGTCCCGGGAGAGCCTCGGCCTGCTGCGCACGCACGACAACGTGCTGGTGCTTCAGGTGATGCTGTGGCCGGACGAGGTGCGCGACTCCGCCTTCGCGGCGCCGCCCGAGGACGTCGAGATCCGCAAGCAGGAGAAGGCGATGGCCGAGTCGTACATCGACACCCTGCGCGGCGAGTTCGACCCGGACCAGTACCACGACGAGTACCGGCAGGCGCTGGAGCAGGTCGTCGAGGCGAAGGCGGCCGGCGTACCGATGCCGGAGACCGAGGAGGAGGAGCCGGAGGGCGCCGAAGTCGTCGACCTGGTTGCCGCGCTGCGCGCTTCGGTGGAGGCTGCGAAGGCCCGCCGCGCCGGTGGCGGTGCGTCCGCCGACGGTGAACCGGCAAAGAAGGCCGCGCCGGCGAAGAAGGCGCCCGCTGCGAAGAAGGCCGCGCCGGCCAAGAAGACCGCCGCCGCGAAGAAGGCGCCGGCCAAGAAGACCGCTGCCAAGAAGGCCACCAAGAAGTCCGCCTGACCCGGTCACAGCTCGGCAGTCCGCGGCCGGCCTCCCTTCCTTGGGAGCCGGTCGCGGGATCAGCGCTTGGCCCCTCAGCCTGGCCGAACACATCGGCCGTTGGGGGCCCGTCCGTGCCGCCGGTCAGTGGCCGGCTGCGAAGCGGATGATCCGCGCGTTCACCTGCGCCGGGAACTCGCCCGGAAGGGCATGGCTCGCCTCCGGCCAGAGCTCGGCCTCGACGTCCGGAAGCAGCGTCTGGGCCCGCCGCACCGCGACCTGCGGACTGTGCACCACGCTGCGTCCGCCGATGAGCGCGAGCACCGGCACCTGGACCGATCGCAGCACGTCGTCGGTCACGTACTCCGGCGACGGCAACCTCATGCGGTAGTCGCGCTGCCCCTGGGTCAGCAGCCGCATGATCGGCTGATCCATCGCCGCGCCACCCGACACCCACCCGAGGAACCGTTCACCCACGCCTCCCGGCACCCCCGGCAGCATCGTGAACCCGCCGAGCAGGAACTTCGGCGCGAACTTCGCCAGCACGTTCGCGGGCTCGAGCAGGCTGACCGACGCTGCCCGCTCCGGCGCGTACCGCGCAAGGTTGAACGCGAGCCAGCCGCCGCTGGACAGTCCGACCAGATGAGCCCGTCCGACCCCGAGCTCGTCCAGCGTCTCCCGCAGCCACAGCGCCTGGTCCTCCGCGGTCCGGATCGGTACGGTCTGCACGCTCCGCCCGGGCTCGCCCAGACAGTCGATCGCGTAGACCTGCCGTGCCGCCGTCAGGCCGGCCAGGTTGGGCTGCCACATCGCCGACGTGGCGCCCCGCCCGTGCAGCAGCACGAACGGCACCCCGTCCCCGCCCGACCGGAACTGCAAGACCCGCACCTGGCCGAACGTCGTCACCGCGTCGACCGCCCCCGGCTCACCCGGCAGCGCACGGATCAGCGCGTCGTACCGCGCGAGGTAGTCGTCCCTGGCCTGCGCGCTGACGAAGTGCCCGATCCCTGCCATGCCGGCAATCTACCGACCGGCGCGCGAGGTCTCGGAGGGGCGTGCGCTCAGGTCCGGACCGGCAGGTGGAACGCCCGCTCCACACAATGAGCCCCCCGACGGGACCACTCGGCTTCGTGGTCCGGGCGTGGGCGTGGCAGCATGAAGACGCGAAGATGTCGCGGCAGACCCCGATCGGGCCCCGCGGCCCGCACCACCGGCGTACCCACCACCGATCGAGGAGCCCCGCAGTCATGGATGCCGTCACCGCCGTACCGACGCCCGCGAACGAGCCCGTCAAGGGATACGCGCCGGGTTCGCCCGAGCGGACCGGGCTGGAGGCGAAGCTCAAGGAGTTCAACGCCGCCGGGCCGATCGACCTGACCTGCACGATCGGCGGTGAGCAGCGGCTCGGCGGTGGCGCGACGATCGAGGTGGTGCAGCCGCACAAGCACTCCCACGTGCTCGGCACCCTGGGCAACGGCACCGAGGCCGACGGCCGGGCCGCGGTCGAGGCGGCGCTCGCGGCGGCCCCGTCTTGGCGCTCGCTGTCCTTCGACGACCGGGCGGCGATCTTCCTCAAGGCCGCCGATCTGCTGGCCGGCCCGTGGCGCGACACCCTGAACGCGGCGACCATGCTCGGCCAGTCCAAGACCGCGCAGCAGGCCGAGATCGACGCCGCCTGCGAGCTGATCGACTTCCTGCGCTTCAACGTCGCGTTCGCGCGCCAGATCGTCAGCGACCAGCCGATCAGCTCACCGGGCGTGTGGAACCGGGTCGACTACCGCCCGCTGGAGGGCTTCGTCTACGCGATCACCCCGTTCAACTTCACCGCGATCGCCGGCAACCTGCCGACCGCGCCCGCGCTGATGGGCAACACGGTGGTCTGGAAGCCGTCGCCGACCCAGCAGTTCGCGGCGCACTGGACGATGCGGCTGTTCGAGGCCGCCGGACTGCCGGCCGGCGTGATCAACCTGGTCACCGGCGACGGCCTCGACGTGAGCAAGGCCGTGCTGACCCACCCGGACCTGGCCGGCATCCACTTCACCGGCTCGACCAAGACGTTCCAGAGCCTGTGGTCGACCGTCGGCGCCAACGTCGCGTCGTACCGGACCTACCCGCGGCTGGTCGGCGAGACCGGCGGCAAGGACTTCATCCTGGCGCACCCGTCGGCCGACCCGGCGGTGCTGAAGACCGCGATGGTGCGCGGCGCGTTCGAGTACCAGGGCCAGAAGTGCTCGGCCGCCAGCCGCTCGTACGTCGCCCGCTCGGTCTGGGACAAGATCCGCGACGACCTGGCCGCCGAGACCGACGCACTGACGATGGGCGACGTCACCGACCTGTCGAACTTCCTCGGCGCGGTGATCGACGACCGGGCCTTCGCCAAGCACAAGACCGCGATCGACCGGGCCCAGCAGTCCGACGCGATCGAGGTCCTGGCCGGCGGCACGTACGACGACAGCCAGGGCTACTTCATCCGCCCGACGCTGCTGGTCTCCGACGACCCGACCGACGAGGTCTTCACCACCGAGTACTTCGGCCCGATCCTCGGCGTGCACGTCTACGACGACGCCGACTACGACAACGTGCTGCGGGCGATGGAGAGCGCCGCGCCGTACGGGCTGACCGGCGCGGTGATCGCGCAGGACCGGCACGCGATCGCGGCGGCCAGCGACCACCTGCGGTTCGCCGCCGGCAACTTCTACGTCAACGACAAGCCGACCGGCGCGGTCGTCGGCCAGCAGCCGTTCGGCGGGTCCCGGGCCAGCGGCACCAACGACAAGGCCGGCTCGATGTGGAACCTGATCCGCTGGGCCAGCCCCCGGTCGATGAAGGAGACCTTCGTCCCGCCGACCGACTACCGCTACCCCCACCAGGGCTGATTCGGCAGCTCCCCGCAGGAGCTGCCCCCGACCTGCCGCAGGCGGCGATGCGCGGTCAGCATCGCCGCCCGGTTCGTTGCCGCGCCGCGGACCCGGGCGAAGAGCTCGTCCGTGCTGTAGGCGTCAGCGGTCGGTGACCAGGCCCCGGCGGACGGTGATGTAGAAGGTGGTCATGTCGTCGATCAGGTCCTCGAGGTGGTTCTCGTCGCGCAGGTTCGCGTCGAGCAGCCAGTCGGAGATCTGGTCGAACAGGCCGCCGATCAGGCCGATCGCGACGCCGCGCCGGGCCCGGCGGTCCGCCTCGTCCGGCGGACCGTCGTAGCGGTCCCAGAGCTGTTCGAGAAAGCCGGCCGCCCAGCGGCGGTTGGTCCGGCGCTGGCGCTCGACCGTGCTGGAGATGCCGCCGGCCTGGCCGAAGGTGACCCGGGCGAGGCGAGGATCGTCCACCAGCGCGTGCGCGAACGCGGCGAGCAGCCGGGGCGCGACCTCGCGCTCGCTGCGGTCCGCGTTCGCCGCGGCAAGCTCCATCATGCCCTGTTCGAGCCGCTCGGACGTACGTTTGAGCAGCGCGACGTAGCAGTCCTCACGGCTCTCGAAGACCTCGTAGAAGCTCTTGGTCCCGACGTACGCCGTGGTGCAGATCTGCTCGATCGAGGTGTTCGCGTAGCCCTGGGCGGCGAACAGGTCGAGCGCGGCGTCCAGCAGCTGTTCCCGGCGTTCCGCGCGGCGCTGCTCCGCGTCGAGACCCCTGATCACTCGGCCCATGCGCGGACGTTACCCCGCGCGTCCGGTTCGTGACCAGTCGCACCGATTCTCAACACGAGGTCTTGTCGCAAGCCCGTCGACGTGCTGCACTGTCGGTCACCTCGTCGTCACCGAACGACACAGCCCCTCAGGAGCCCCGATGAGAACACTGCTCCGACGAGCGACGGCCGGTGCCCTCGCCGCCGTCCTGCTCGCCGTCACCGCCGGTACGGCGAGCGCGGGTACCAGCGCCAGTACGAGCACCGGTCCGACGAGCGCGGCCGACGCGCCGTCCGCGGGCTTCGACAACTGGGCCTGCAAGCCGTCCGCGGCCCATCCCCACCCGCTCGTGCTGCTGCACGGCCTCGGCGGCAACGGCCCGGGCAACTACTCCTACCTCGGCCCGTACCTCGCGGCCCGGGGCTACTGCGCCTTCACCCTCACCTACGGCCAGGCGACGCCGGCGATCCCGGTCGGCGGCACGGTCTCGATCAGCCGGTCGTCGGCCGAGATCGAGGCCTTCGTCGACCGGGTCCGGACCGCGACCGGAGCCGCGAAGGTCGATCTCGTCGGCCACTCCGAAGGCGGTTTCCAGAGCATCTACGGCCCGAAGGTCCGCGGCTACGCCGCCAAGGTCGGCAAGGTGGTCGCGCTCGCCCCGCCGACGCACGGTACGACGTTCGCCGGGCTGGTCAGCGTCGGCGACTACCTCGGGCTGCGGCCGCTGGTCGACCAGGTGCTGCGCGACTTCGGCTGCCCGGCCTGCGACGAGCTCATCGTCGGCGGCGCGGCCGTCGAGCAGCTGACCGCCGGACCGATCGCCCAGCCGGGGGTGCGGTACACGGTGATCGCGTCGCGTCTCGACGCCCTGGTGACACCGCACGAGACGTCGTTCATCCGGGAGAGCGGGGTGCGGAACCTGTTCGTCCAGGACGTCTGCCCGCTCGACCCGGTCGGCCACGTCGGGCTCGCCTTCGACCCGACGGTCGCGCAGCTGGTCGCGAACGCGCTGGACCCGGCGCGAGCCCGGCCGGTGCTCTGCGGCTTCGGTCCGCCGTTGTAGTCCCGAGCCGAAGGGTGCGGATGCCGACAGCAGGGGAGCCGGCATCCGCGCCCTGCCGAGGGTGGTGCGAAACCCGGACCGGCGGTCTCAGGCCGTTCGGTCGAGGTGCAGGGGAGGTCCGATCAGCAGCGCTGTCCCGCAGCTGACGCAGACCCACTCGCCGGCCGGGTCGTCCACCGGGTGGTCCCCGGCCTCGATCCGCTCGAACAGCACCACCGCCTCGCAGAACACGCAGTAGTGCGCGTCCTCGCCGGGCAGTGCGACATTTCCTCGTTGCCTTTGCACGACAGGCTCACCTCCGGTGACTGGCCGACTCCAGAGTGCCACCAGCAGTCGCGTCGGTGCGGCAACGACACGGCCCCGCGTGGTGAGCACGGGGCCGGGACAGGTCGGGCGGTCGTCAGTTGGTGCCGTCGTGCCACTCGCGGCCGAGCTCGTGCTCCTTGGCCAGGCCGGAGCGGACCGCGTCGACGACGAACGGCTCGATCTTCTTGCCGATCAGCGGGACGGCGACCTTCACGTCCAGCTCGATCGCCTGCACCGCGCCCGCGCCGTCGGGCCGGATCGACGCGGTGCCCTTCAGGGTGACCGGGGTGTTGGTGATCTCGCCGCGCACGTCGGCGTCACGGGACCCGTCGGCGTTCGGCGCGTGCCAGGTCTCGGTCTGCACCACGGTCAGCGTCTCGCCGACGAACTTGCGGGCGATGTCCGGCACGTCGTCGGCCGGCATCTTCCGCTCGACCCGGACCACCGTGTCGCCACCGGTCGAGCTCACCTTGACGTCGTACGACAGCGCCTTGGTCTTCTCGCAGGCCTGCTCGCGAAAGGTGGCGTCGGTGACGATGGCGAAGACTTCTTCGGGGGTGGCGTCGTACGACGCCGACATCTTCAGCTCCATGCCGGACATCATGGCACCACCGGTCGGTCACGGCGCCGGCCCGTTGCCGGTGCGGTCGTGAAGACGTGCCACCCCGGGCCGCCCGTGTCACAGCATCTCCGGCTGTCTCGTCTCGGGGCCGGCAGCAAGTACCGGATTCGGGAGGTCGACGAGATGCGAGTGTTCGTGGCAGGTGGAACGGGCGTCCTCGGACGTCGTCTGGTGCCGCAGCTGGTGGCCCGTGGCCATCAGGTGACGGCGACGACGACCACCGCGGGCAAGCTCGGGTTGCTGGAGCAGTTGGGCGCGGAAGGAGTGGTGATGGACGGCCTGGATGCCGCCTCGGTCGGTGAGGCCGTTGCGGCGGCCAGGCCGGACACCATCGTGAACCAGATGACGGCGCTGTCCACGACGCACGCGGGCAAGCCCACCCTGCGTAACGCCGACCGCTTCTTCGCCCGCACCAACCGGCTTCGGTCCGAAGGAGTGGACCACCTGCTGGCCGCGGCCGACGCGACCGGAGTGGCCCACGTCGTCTCGCAGGGGCACGCCAGCATGAACGGGATCCGCACGGGCGGATGGGTCAAGACCGAGCAGGACCCGCTGGAGGTGATACCGGGCACCCACGCGATGCACCACCTCGAGCAGGCGGTGGTCGGGGCCGGCGGCGCGGTCCTGCGGTACGGCGGCTTCTACGGGCCGGGCGCCAACGACGATCAGCTCGAGCTGGTCCGGAAGCGGCTGTTCCCGCTCGTCGGAACGGGGACCGGCTTCTTCTCGTGGGTGCACGTCGACGACGCGGCGAGCGCCACCGTGCTGGCGGTGGAGCAGAAGGTGACGGGCGTGTTCAACATCGTCGACGACGAGCCTGCTCCGGTCAGCGCGTGGCTGCCGTACCTCGCCGAGTGCGCCGGGGCGAAACCACCGCGGCGGCTTCCGGCCTGGCTGGCTCGGCTGCTGGCCGGTGAGATGGTGGTCGGCATGATGACCGAGGGGCGTGCGTTCTCGAACGCCAAAGCCAAGCGGGAGCTCGGCTGGGAGCTGCGCTACCCGTCGTGGCGGCAGGGCTTCGCCGAAAAGCACGCGTGACCCGGGCCGAGGAGTTCCAGGAGCTGCGCGCGCTGCTGTTCTCGATCGCGTACCGGATCCTCGGCAGCGTGGCCGAGGCGGAGGACGCGGTCCAGGAGACCTGGCTGCGCTACGAGTCGTCCCCGACGCAACCCGCGTCGGTCAAGGCGTACCTGTCCGCGGTGGTCGCCCGCATCTCGATCGACGTCCTGCGTTCGGCGCGGGTCCGGCGGGAGACGTACGTCGGGCAGTGGTTCCCCGAGCCGCTGCTCACCGACCCGTACGAGGATCCCGAGCGGTCGGCGGAACTGGCGGACTCGGTGTCGATGGCGGCCCTGCTGCTGCTCGAGCGCCTGTCCCCGCTGGAACGGGCGGTCTTCGTGCTGCGGGACGTGTTCGGGTTCGGCTTTCCCGAGGTCGCCGCCGCCGTCGGGCGCTCGGAGGCGGCCTGCCGTCAGTTGGCGGTCCGGGCGCGACGCCACATGGAGCTGGGACGCCCCCGGTTCCACGCGGACCGCCGGGAGCGCGAGGAACTGGCCGCGCGGTTCTTCGACGCGCTCCGCGACGGCGACATCGACGGCGTACGGGAGTTGCTGGCGGCCGACGTGCGGATGGTCGGGGACGGGGGAGGCAAGGCGCCGGCCCTGGCCAGGACTGTGGTCGGTGCCGACAACGTGGCCCGGCTGCTCGCCTCGATCTTCCCGGTGCTGGACCGGATCGAGGCGCGGGTGGAGCTGCGTGAGCTGAACGGCCAGCCGGGCGCGATTCTCCGCGACCGGGACGGCAGGGTGGTCAGCACGTTCGCGCTCGACACCGTGGACGGCCGGATCCAGACGATCCGGTCGGTGCTCAATCCCGACAAGCTCGGGCACGTCGGTCCGGTGGGTGACGCCTGGGCGATCACCCGTGAGCTGCAGCGGACCCGTCGGCTCGCGGACTGATCGGCCGGAACCAGCCGGCTCAGGGAGGATCCGGGTGATCCGCCCTGAGCCGGTCAGGCCGTCACCAGGCCACAGGGCCGAGGCGGTCGACGAAGATTCCGGTGGGCCCGTCGGCGTCGAGCGTCGCGAGGCGCAGGATCGAGTCGGTGCCCTCGGTGACCGTCAGCGCGCCGGTGTGATTGTTCATGTCGGTCGCGGCGAACTTCTTGGTCGCGATCTCGCCGGGCGTGGCGAGGTTGAACTTGATGCCCGGCAGCGCCTGGGCGTACCGCACGGTGATCATGTTCAGCGCCGCTTTCGACGAGCTGTAGGCCAGTTCGTGGAATGCGGAGACAGGCTGATCCGGATCGGTCACCACGGCGAACGAGCCGACGCCGCTGGACACCATCACCACCCGGGGGTTCTGCGCCGCCTGCAGCAGCGGAAGGAACGCGTGCGTCACTCTGACCGGTCCGTACACGTTCGTGTCGTAGACGGAGTGGATCTCGTCGGCCGTCGCGTCCGCCGGCGGCACGCCCTTTCCGGGAGCGCCGGCGTTGTTGATCAGCACGTCGAGCCGATCGGTGTGCTCCTGCACGAGCCGGACCGCGTCGGCCACCGACTCGTCCGACGTCACGTCCAGCGGGACCATCACCACGTTCACTCCTGCGGCAGCCAACTTGTCGGCCGCTGCCCGTCCCCGCCCTTCGTCCCGCGAGCCGAGGAAGACCGTCCACCCCTGCTCACCGAGCCGCCGCGCTGCCTCGTACCCCCAGTCCTTTGTTGCCTCCGGTGATCAGCACCGAGGTCTGCTCCAAGTTCGTCATGCCCCCGAGACGAGACACCCTCCGCCCCTGTGACACCTGTGACCACCTCACCACTCGTGCACAGTGGGTCCCATGCCGTCCCCTACGACATGGCTGCAGCTCCCGGCGGAGGACCTGCCCCCGATCGCCGCTGCCCGGCCGGATCCGGAGGCCCTGGCGCGCGCGTGCGACGTACTGCGCCGGGCCGTCGGGACATCGGAGTCCTTGTCCTGGCCGGATCTGCCTGCGCAGAGCCCGTACTTCTTCGTGCACGTCTTCCTCGGCGTGCTCCCCGACATTCGCGCCTGGCACAGCGCGCACCGCGTACCGGAGGACGTCTCCCGTGCGACTCTGTCCGACCTCGGCGCCAAGCTCACCGCGCACCGGATCACCCACGGCACTGGCGGGCTCGACGAGCAGGACTGGCTCGTCCGGCACTTCTCCGGCACGCTCTACCGCCTCGGCCGGTTGCAGTTCGAGCGCACCCAGTACGCCGGTCAGCCCGTCCTCGACCTTCACGTCCCGGGCGACGGCCCGCTGGACCCCACCGCCTGCGACGAGTCCCTCGCGGCCGCGAAGCCGTTCTTCGCCAGGCACTTCGCCCGCCAGCTCACGCCGGACCAGGCTGTTTGCCGGTCCTGGTTGCTGGACGAGCAGTTGGCGGAGTACTTGCCGGCGGACTGCAACATTGTCCGCTTCCAGCGCCGTTTCACCCTCGAGCCCGCGATCGACGACGCCGACGGCGACGGCGACATCCTCCAGTCCGTCTTCGGGCATCGCCTTCCAGACCTCGACAGTCTCCCGCAGGTAACCCGTCTGCAGCGCGCGATCGTCGGTCACCTGCGCGAAGGCCGGCACTGGCGTCTTCGGATCGGGCGCCTTCAGCTTCCTGCCTGAGCCGAATCGCCTGGGCTCAGTCCGAGTTGATCCAGGAGAAGGTTTCGCTCTCGGCGGGGATGCCGGCGGCCTCGCACCAGGTGGCGACGCGGCGGTGGTTCTCCTGCAGGGCGAGGTTGTCGCCGAGTTCGCCGGCGGCGACCAGCGCGTGGAAGCAGGCGACGAAGCGGTCGGCCGGCGTGCCGTCGAACGTCTGCCCGAGCAGCTGCTCGAAGTACGCGGTGAGCGGGCCGAGGGCGTCGTACGGGGCGTAGACGGAGTAGATGTACTCGCGCCCGGGATCGCCGGGCAGGGGCAGGTAGTCGTAACTTTCGGCGAAGGCGATCCCGCGCTCGCCGCGCTGCGCGTCGAGGGTGAGCCGGAGGCCGAACACGCAGTCGTTGCGGGTTCGTCGTACTTCCAGCAGCAGCTCCCGGCGATCCACCGAGCCAGGGTAGACACCGGGAGCAAAACCGCATCGCCGCTCAGGGCGTTGCGTTCAGCAGGTCGAGCGCGCTGTGCTGGCGGGCGGCGTCGAGCTTGTCGATCGGCCCGTACCAGCGCAAGCCGTACTGGTCCATCGCCGTCCGGTCGCTGGCGAACGCCCGGTCGGCCTGTCGGCGCAGGTACGCCGTGTACGGGCGATCGGCCAGCGCGGCGTTGAGCTTGCCGAGGCCGCGGACGTGTGCGCCCTTGAACGACGGGCCGTCACCACCGCAGTCGCCCGACTCGCAGGGCTCCCGCAGGATCCCGTCGGCGGTGTGCAGCGACGACGACGTGGTCGCCGCGTCGGCGAGCTGCCGCGCACGGGTCAGGTACGCCGAGTTGTTCGCGGCCTTCGACAGCTCGGTCAGCGCGCCGATCAGCACGCCCTGGTTGTAGGTCCAGGCGACGTCGCCGTTGTTCTTGCAGGTGGACAGGTCGATGCCGTCGTTGACCAGGTTCGAGCCGTTGATCATCCCGGTCTGCTGGAACCACGTCCACCCCGCCTGCGCCCGCTGCAGGTAGGTCGTGTCACCGGCGATCCGGTTGTGCAGCGCGGCGCTGAGCTGGATGTAGAGCGAGTTCGTGATCGCGTTCTTGTAGGTCTTGGCCTGGCTCCACCAGACTCCGCCGCCGCAGGTGTTGTCCCAGTACGCCGCCATGTGGTCGGCGTCCGCCCGGGCGGTCTGCAGGTAACGCGCTTCCCCGGTCAGGTCGTACGCCGCGATCCAGGCGAGTCCCCACCAACCGGTGTCGTCGAGGTAGTCGTTGCGGAACTGGCCCTGGTGGGCACCGAGGTTGAGGTCGTAGGTGCGCGCGATCGCGTACCGGTAGCTGCCCATCCCGGTCACCCGGGCGTTGTCGATGACGGCGTTCAGCGCGTTCGCGGAGTTCCACCAGCCGGTCGTGTCGAACAACCCGGTGCTGTAGTTGTAGAACTGCATCTGCGCGGTCGCGGCGGCTGTCCGCCGGTCGCCGGCGTTCCAGGTCGTGCGCGCCCACGGCGTACAGGCGATGTCGGGGCGGTCGGCGGCCTTGCCGCACGCGCGTAGGGCGCCGACGCCGTGGTTGTTCCAGTCGTCGACGTTGTACATCTGCGTGCGCCAGCCGGACTGCCCGGCCGGGATCGCGGTGCTGCCGAGCCGGCTGCCCGACGTCCAGGTCCGGCCGCCGTCGAACGAGCGGTCCAGCCACACCTCGTCACCTGGTGAGCCGGTGCTGATCGAGGCCCACCCCATCGCGTCGGCGTCGTCGAAGTGCAATCGCAGCGTGCGGCCGAACAGACTCGCGCTCACCGGTGACCGGTCTCCCGGCGACAGCGCCGGATCGCGCGCGTCGCAGTACTTGTTGCAGATCGTGGCCTGGGTGGACATCGTCACCGCCGGAGTGCTCGGGGGCGGGGTCGGCGCACCGAGCGGGGCCGACAGCGTTGTCAGGGCAAGCAGAGCAGCGAGCATCGGAATCTCCCTGGGCGGTGGAAGAGAGCGCTTGCATGGCAACGTAGGGCGCTGTGCGTAATCCGGTCAATACGTCACGTGAGGGAAACGGAGGACAGCCTCGCTATATCTATGCGAATCGCATATATTACTCGGCATGGAATCAGTCCTGGAATCAGCGCTCGATCGGTGGCACACGGCAGTCAACGAAGGGGATGTGGTCAAAGCCGAAGCGGCGGTCAGTGACCCGATCGTGGTCCTGGGCCCGCGCGGAGCGGGGCCGATCGGTCCCGGCGAGTTCGCGGACTGGGTGACCCGGTCCGGCATCCGGTTGGTGCCGCGGTCGTGGCATCCCATCAGCGAGCGCCTGATGGTGGTCGAGCAGGACGCGACCTGGCCGGACAGCACCGCGCCGACTCGGGTGGCCACGGTCTTCAGGGTCACCGGCGACGTGGTCTCGGCCGCTCTCCGGCTGCCGGACCTCGCCGCTGCCCTGGACCTGGCCTACATCTGCCGCGAACTGGCCGCGACGGAATGAGCGACACCGAAGCACCGGCACCGGATACGGGCCCTGGGCAAACACTGTTCGCCTTCGTCCGGCACTGGTCCCGGCGGTGGAACGCCGCCGGCGACGGGCAGGTGGCGCAGCGCGGACGTCAGGTCCTCGTCACCGAGGCCGTGCACGCCCTCAGCGGCCGGGGAACGGCGACGATCAACGCCGTCGCCCGCGAGATCGGTATCGACCAGAGCGGCGCGTCACGGCTGGTGAAGGACGCGGTCAGCGCCGGCTATCTGGCGCTGAGGCCCGCGGCTGACGACGCGAGGCGCCGCGACGTCTCGATCACTCCCGCCGGCCTGGAGCTGCTGCAGGACGCGCACCGCTGGCAGGAGACGATGTTCGACCAGCTCACCGAACGCTGGACGCCGGAGCAGAAGACCGAGTTCCATCGTGCGATGCGGAGCCTGCTCGACCGGTCGCACACGCTCGGGCCTGGCTGAAGCTCACTTCATCAGCGGCGTGATGGTCCCGCCGGTGCTGAGGTGGCCGCTGACCCGGGAGGCGATCCGGCCGGGAACCGCTGCCACTGCACCGGGAACGGATTGCGAGCCGATGGTCAGCCGGTCCACGTTCCGGCTGCCGGCGGCGAGCAAGTACGTCGTACCGGTGGGCGAGGTCCAGGCGGTCGTGGCCAGCACGTTCTGGTCGAAGCGGCTGCAGATCGCCGTGTTCGTCGCGCGGCCGCCGGACAGTCCGGCGGGGAACAGCTTGACGCTGGCCCAGCCGCTGCCTGCCCAGCTGTCGGAGCGGGTGCAGACCCAGCTGCCGTAGGTGCCGTCGGGCAGTTGCTGTTCGGCGAATGTCCAGTTGTTAGCGGACTTGACGCCCCTGTCCTGCAGGGATCGCAGCCCGCAGACGGTCCGTGACCAGCCGACCAGCGCGGCCCCGCTCGTCGCCTCCCGCGGCGAACGCGCGGCACCGAACGACGGCGGCGGCAGGTAGGTGAGGTGCACCGGCGAGAGGCCGCCCAGGTGGGTCACCAGGAAGGAGTGCTTCTCGGCGATCGCTTCCGACGACCGCAGTTGCAGCGCGGGCCAGGACGAGCAGTCGCCGGCCGGCGGCTTGACCGGGCCGGTGATGCCGTCCGCCCAGGGCAGTTTGGCGGTCGGCGCGTCGGGGTCCTTGAGGTCGCGCAGCCCGACGGTCGCGACCCATGGCGCGGTCAGGAAACGCACGCCGCGCGGGACGTCGCTGATCGCGACCGCGGCGGCCGTCGTCACGTCGGCGTCGTCGGTCCGGGCCACGACCAGCTTGCCGCCGTCGCGATCCGTGTAGCGCGCGATCCGCCGGCCGTCGTGGAAGAGAACGACCGCCGCGCCGTCGACGTCACCGGCGTACAGGAGCTGTGGGGCCTCGGCCGGTGCGGTGGTGGACGTGCCGGCGACAGCGGTGATGAGCGTCCCGTCGCTCCACGCGTTGAGCGCCTTCGACAGCAGTTCGCGGTCGTCGACCCGACCGCCGCGCGCAGGCCAGGCCGTGAAGTCCACTCGCGCTGTGTCCCGCCACGCCACAGCCCCAGTACGCCGTACGGCGTCGGCGCTGAGCTGGCTCTTACCCTGCGTCACGGCGGACGTCGCCTCCGCGGGTTGGTCCCGGCCTGCGGTGAGCAGCAGCGAAAGCAGGATCAGCACCGCCAGGATCGTCGTGACGATGATGGCGACGGCTCGACCGCGAGCTCTCCGGCGCAGCAGGTCGGTGGGAGCGAGCCGGACCGCGCACGGGTCGAACACCTGCGCGTCCAGCGGCCCACGGGCACTGGCGACGGCGTTCTCGTCCAGCTCCGCCGCCTCGCGGATCGCTCCGGTGGCGTGATCGAAGCCCATCGCTCGCAGCTGGCGCTCCGTCTCGGCGACGTCGAGCCGCTCGATCCGGACCAGCGCCCAGGTCGCTCGGGCCTCCGGCGAACACCCGGCCATCACCTGGTCGAGTGCGAGGTCGTCGGCCGCGCCGGACCGGGGGAACAACCGAAGTCCCCACACCTGCGGCAGCATCAGCAACGACGTCCGGGCGTGCGCCTGGCGGACGGCGTCCTGGACCACGCGGCGGCGGATGAAGTCGGCAGCGTCGGTCTCCCTGGCCAGCAGGCGCTCCAGCTTGCGCCGGTCGGGCAGGGCCCGCTGCACGACACCGTGCGCAGCCAGCACCCGGCGGTGCCGACCGAGCGCGGGCGGCAGGATCAGGTAGGCCAGGCGCACCAGGGCCGGGTAGTTGGCCAGCAACGCCGCCTCGACATCGGCAGGTCCGATGGATCCGGTTTCGGCCGGTCCGGCATCGGTCGCCGTCCGCTCCGCCAGCGTCTGCACTCGACCCACCACATCTCGCCTCGACCCCGTTGACTTCCACTTCAACGAATGACCGGCCACCGCGTCACACCCGCCGCTCGCCCCGGTCACGAACAGCATCCGCCGGCGAGCGGCGTACGGGCCGGGTGACAACCTGAAGCGGCAGCTATTCTCAGATAGTGAGCAGCCTGAGCAAGAGCGACGAAGGGCGTCCCGACGCCGACGCGGTGAGCGGCCGATGGGACGGCGTCGACGTGAACTTCGGCGAGGAGGGCGGCCGGCTCACCTACGGCAGCTACCTGCGGCTGCCGCAGCTGCTCGACCAGCAGCGGCTGGAGTCCGACCCGCCGGCGCACGACGAGCTGCTGTTCATCACGATCCACCAGGTGTACGAGCTGTGGTTCAAGCAGGTCCTGCACGAGATGACGGCGTCCCGGGACGCGATGCTGTCCGGTGAGCTGTGGCTGGCCCAGCACCTGCTGCGCCGGGTGCACACCATCGAGCGGACGCTGACCCAGCAGATCGACGTCCTGGAGACGATGACCCCGCAGGACTTCGGTCAGTTCCGGCACCGGCTGTCGCCGGCCAGCGGCTTCCAGTCCGTGCAGTTCCGGGAGATCGAGTTTTTGTCGGCGGCCAAGGACCCGGCGTTCGTGAAGCGCTTTCGCGGCCTGACCGACGACGAACGCGTCCGCCTGGAGCAGCGCCTCGCCGAGCCCACCCTGTGGGACGCCTTCCTCGTCGTCCTCCGGACCGCCGGCTTCGGCACCGACACCGACGACGACCTGCGCGAGGCCCTGCAGACCGTCGCCGCCGACCGCGGCCAGTACGGCGCCATCTGGGAGCTGGCCGAAGCTCTGCTCCAGCACGACGAGCTGGCCGCCGCCTGGCGCGCCCGCCACGTCGTCATGGTCGAACGCATGATCGGCACCAAGCCCGGCACCGGCGGCTCCTCCGGCGCCGGCTACCTCCGCTCCCGCCTCGACCTGCGCTACTACCCCCAGCTCTGGGAGCTCCGCACGAGTCTCTAGAGCCAGCCGTTGTCCCGGGCGACGCGGAAGGCTTCGGCGCGGGTGGTGACGTCGAGCTTGCCCACGGCGGCCGCCAGGTGGTTGCGGACGGTGCCGGGGGACAGGCTGGTACGCCGCGCGATGGTGGCGACCGGTGTGTCGAACTCGGCGAGCCGGAGTACTTCGAGCTCGCGCTGGGTGAGCGGGCACGGCGGTGCGGTGAGGGCGTCGGCGGCGAGCGCGGGGTCGACGTACCGGCTGCCGTTGTGGACGCGGCGGATCACGTCGGCGAGCGTTCCGCCGGGGGAGCCCTTCGGCAGGAAGCCCTTCGCGCCCGCGGTGAGGGCCTGCTGGAGGTGTGGGGGCCGACCGCGGCCGGTCAGGATGACGACCGCGCAGGACGGGAGGACTCTGGCCAGCTCGGCTGTCACCTCCAGTCCGTCCAGCTCAGGCATCTGCAGGTCGACCACCGCCACGTCCGGCCGATGGGCGCGCGCGGCCTCCACCGCCTCCCGGCCGTCTGCTGCCCGCGCGACGACGTCAAGGTCCTGCTCCAGGCCGAGCAGCGCGGCCAGGGCGTCGCGGATCATCTCCTCGTCGTCGGCGAGCAGGACGCGGATCAAGACGCCGGTACCGTCACGTCGAGCGTGAAGACCGCGCCGTCGCGCCGGCTCCGCAGGGTGCCGCCGATGCCGGCCAGGCGCTCCGCCGTACCGCGCAGGCCGAAGCCGACGCGGCCGGCCGGTGCGGATCCGGCGCCGTCGTTGACCATCGTCATGCGCACCTCCTCGAACTCCCGGGCGATCTCGATGGTGCACCATCGGGCAGTACTGTGCCGCAGCACGTTGGTGCAACCCTCTCGCAGTACCAGGGCCAGCTGTGTCGCCGCCTCCGGCTCGACCGCCCCACCGGTACGCCGTACGGTGCAGCGGATCCCGGCGTCCGACAGGACGCCCTCGACGGCCTGGAGCTGATCGTCGAGGTCCACGGCGCGATAGCCGTGCACTGTCTCCCGTACCTCGGCCAGAGCCGTCGCCGACAGGTGCTGCACCTCGGCGGCCTCCTGCGCGGCCCGGTCCGGGTCGACTGAGACCAGCCGCGCGGCCAGCTCTGCCTTCAGCGTGATGACCGCCAACCGGTGACCGAGCAGGTCGTGCACATCCCTGGCGAACCGCAGCCGCTCGTCGCTCACCGCCAGCCGTGCCGTCGCCTCGCGGCCGGTCTTTGCTTGCAGCAACAGGTCCCACAACCACAGCGGCAGCACGATCGTGCCCACGATGACGCCGCCGACCGACGCCGCGATCGCCGCGTGGGCCCAGAGCGAACCACCGGTGAACGCACCGACCAGGACTGCGGCCGGCACCGGGAGCACGACGGCTGGCCAGCGCTTCCAGCCGCTGAACACGACCGGCCCGAGCCCGCTGGCCGCTCCGCCGAGCCATGCCCAGGTGTACATGTCCGCCGGGCCCAGTGGCGCAACCAGCAGCATCGACGCCAGCGTCACCGCGCCATAGCTCAGCCACAGCCAGCGGCGACGGGTCTGCGGGAGGTGCGGCGTGGCAACGGCGTACAAGATGGCGGCGTAGAGGGCGACGAGCGCCAGGAGGCCGACGACTCCGAGCCCCTGGCGCGCCGGACGCGTCTCCTGGAACAGAGCTTGGACAGGTACGACCAGGCAGCTGCTGAGCATCGCCGCGACCAGCACGAGGATCGCCGTCCGCGTACGCCGCAGTCGGGAATCCTCGCCTGGTCCTGTCGTCCACATGTTCACAAGAACAGCACGATCGTGAGGGCAACGACGAGATCCACCACGATGCACCACTCGGCGTACCCTCGCGGCACCACGGCGTTCGCCCGGTGGTGGGCGGCGTCCCAGAGCGCGTGGAACGCCCAGCCGCCGGCCACGATCCACTTCGCCGTCTCCGGATCGGCACCGGCCGCGGTTGCCGCCAGTACGACGTACAGGGCGAGGCCGGCCAGTTGCAGCGTGAGCATCTTCGGGTCGCGAAGGCGTCCGCGGACTCCACCGATCAGCAGGTACGCCGCCGGGAGCACCAGCATCACCCACGCGTCGGGAACGCCCGGGTTGAACCAGCTGTCCATCGACATCGCCAACGCCAGCCAGGTCGGCCAGCGGCGAGCCAGAGTGTTGATGAGGGGGTGAGTGGGGTGACCGGTCAGGTGGTGGGCCTGGGAGTACTCCGCTCGGCGAGCCAGCATGGCGACAGCCATCGCGGGCAGCATCAGCAGGTGTCCGCCGTCCACGACATGCTCGGCAGGGAAGGCGCCGAGCCAGTACGGCACGAGCAGCAGCAGGTACGGCACGTACATGGCTGCCCCCATCTCGGCGGCGTGACGGCGGCCGTGCCCGCGGTAGAGCATCCAGATGGTCATCGCGACGGTCATGCTGGTGGCGGCGGCGAACGCAGCCGGCTCGGGCCGGTCAGTGCGGAGGCCGACGAGGTCGAACGCGGCGGTCCAGGCGGGGCCGAGCACGACCATGCCGATGCCCATCGCGACGAACATCTCGACGGCATGCCGGAGGAAGTGACGCCACGGGTGCGCCTTGGTCGTCGTACGGGGCGGTGCTGAAATCACGGGGTTGTCGATGGTCATGGTTCGACCTTCGGGCCGGGCGGGCGCAAGGCCCATCAGTTGTTCGCACGACTTGTCCGGACGTTCTGCACGGTTCACCCGTGAAACTCGCTAGTGTCACGCGCACCCACAGCGGGCACGCCTTGATCAGGGCTCCGGAAAGGACGGCACAGTGAAGCTCTACTCCGCGGTGGGTTCGCAGCGGTTCTGGCAGGTGGTCGGCGATCTGCTGCTGATCGGCTGGATCGCCTTCTGTACGGCGCTCGGGCTGGCGGTGTTCCGGATCACCAACGCGCTCGGGTACCCCGGCCGCAAGGCGGCCGCAGCCGGTGACGGACTGGCCGCGGACCTGCGCAAGATGTCCGAACCGATCGGCAAGGTGCCAGTGGTCGGCGACGAGCTGCGCGCGCCCGTCGACGGCGCCGCCGGAGCCGCGGGCCGCCTGGCGGAAGCCGGCCGGGACCAGGCGCACGCGGTCGAGCAGCTCGCGTACCTGCTCGCCGGGGTGACGATCGGGCTGCCGGTGCTCTTCGCGCTGCTGATCTGGCTGCCGCGGCGGATCCGGTTCTCCCGGCGGGCGACGGCGGCGCAGAAGTTCATCGACAACGCGGCCGACCTGGAACTGTTCGCGCTGCGCGCGATGGCCAACCAGCCGATGCACAAGCTCGCCAAGATCTCCGACGACCCGGTCACCGCGTGGCGCGAGCGCGATCCGGCGGTGATCGCGCGGCTGGCGGATCTGGAGCTTCGAGCGACGGGCCTGCGAGCACCGAAGCCGCCACCGGCGACGAAGGCGCCTGAGTTGACCGAGTGAGTGCCGCGGGTTGAGACCCGCGCCCCTCACCGTTCCCCCCGCAGCACCGGATGCACCGTTGCCAACCCCGCCAGCCCCGTGAACAACACCCCGTAAACCACCACCGTCAACCCCACCCCCAACCCCTCCAACGCCACCCCGGCCACCACCGGGCCCACCGGATGGAGCAGCGTCGTCAGCTGCGTGGTCGCGCTGAACACCTTGCCGTGCACCTCGTCCGGCACCGCCACCGCGACCCGCGCCATCACCAGCGCGTTCACCGCCGGCACCGGGAAGAACGCGACAGCTCCCACCACCCCCAACCACCACACCGACCCGACCCCCAGCAACGCAAACGTCGCCCCGGTGGCGATCCACGCGTACCCGACAACCACCACCCCCGCGCGCAGCTGCCGCAACAGCCACGGACTCAGCAGCGCCCCCGCGAACCCACCCGCGCCGGAGATCGTGAACATCATGCCGATCTCACCCGCCGACGCGCCGAGGTCGCGGGCGAGCACCAACGTGACCAGCCCCATCGACGTGAACAGGACTCCGGCGGCCGAGAGCCACAGCGTCACCCCGCGCAGGAACCGCTGCGTCCACAACCACCGCAGACCCTCGACCACCTCCGCCCGAAAACTCGTCCCCTTCGGCGCAGTCCGAGGCCGCAGGTCGGTTCGTACGGTCAGCACGGTGCAGAACGACACGGCGTACGAGAGCAGGTCCGCCACGAACGGCCATGCGCGTCCCCAGCCGAACAACGCTCCGCCGACGGACGGCCCGATCAGAGCGGCGAGCTGGCGCCGGGTCTCGTTGGTTGCCACCGCGTCCTGCACCTGACCCGGCGGCACCACCCGCCGTACGGCGACCGCCTCGGCCGGCGCGAACAGCGAACCCAGCGCGCCCTCGACCACTGCCACCACCAGCACGTGCGCCAAGGTGACCCAGCCGAACCACGCGGCGACCGCGATGCTGCCCACGGCGACGATCCGGCCGGCGTCGCAGAGCAGCATCAAGCGGCGGCGGTCGACGCGGTCCGCGACGACGCCGGCGGGCAGCCTGACCAGGAACGTCGTCAGCGCCAGCACCGACGCGACCAGACCCGCCTGGCCGGGCGAACCGGTGACCGACAGGATCAGCAGCGGGTAGGCCAGCGTCGAGATGCTCGTCCCCAGCGCGGACGCGGCCTGGCCGGTCCACAACGCCACGAACTCCCGGTTGTGCCGCAGCGATCGGTTTGTCACCCCGGCGAGTCTGCCGCTCGCCGTCCGGTCTTCGTCAGCTCGCGGACCACAACGATCCGGCCACCAGCTTGTCCCGCGTCGTCACCGTCAGCGACAACAACCCTGCGCCGAGGCGTCAGCTCGCGATCTTCGGGTTGTTCCGCTCCGCCCACTCCACGAACGACTGCAGCTCCGGGTCGAGCTCCCGCGCCTCATGGCCCGCCGTCGGGTTGATGTATCAACCAAGACTAGTAGGATGGTCGCGTGGTGAACGAACCGTGGCTCAGCGAGGACGAGCAGCAGGCGTGGCGCAGCCATCTGCTGATGTGGAAGCGGCTGGAGGCGCACTTGTCCCGGCACCTGCAGCGGGAGTTCGGACTGTCGGCGTCCGACTTCGAGATCCTGGTCAACCTGTCGGAGTCGGCGACCGGGCGGATGCGTGCGTTCGAGCTGGGCGAGGCGACCCAGTGGGAGAAGAGCCGGATGTCGCACCACCTCAGCCGGATGGAGAAGCGTGGCCTGATCGCCAAGGTCGCCTGTGACGCCCGGTATCCGGAGATTGCGATCACCGAGCAGGGGCTGGAGGCCATCCGGGCGTGCGCGCCGGCCCATGCCGCGCTGGTCCGCGAGCTGGTGGTCGACGTGCTCGGTACGAATCGCATGGTGGCCCTCGGTGAGGCTGCCGACGAGGTGGTCGCCGCGGTCGAGAAGCACCAGCAGACGACCTGCCCGCCCGAGGTCCGCGGCGACGGCTGAAGGTGACTCGTAAGGCACTCGCAAGGACCGTCCCGGCATCACACCAGTGACAGAAGTGGACTAATCTCTGAGAGACCGCACAACGGCGTGCGGCCGGGCGCGAACAGCGTCGGAATCTCGGTGTGGAACGGTGGGGAATGCAGAGCAAGCTGGACGTCCAGAAGGCGGATGTTCTCGCCAAGGCAGTGGCCGCGGGGTCGCAGGGACACGACCGGTCGGTCGACGCCGGGAAGCTGAAGAGCTTTCTCGAGCGGTACTACCGGTACGTCGCCGCCGAGGACGTGGCCGAGCGTCAGCCGCAGGACTGTCTGGGCGCGGCCAAGCACCACTACAAGTCCGCGACCTCGCGTCCGCAGGGCACGGCCAAGGTGCACGTGTTCACGCCCACGCTGGAGGAGCACGGCTGGTCGGCGAACGGCCGGACGGTCGTCGAGATCGTGGTCGACGACATGCCGTTCCTGGTCGACAGCGCCGCGATGGTGATCACCGACCACGGCCTCGAGCTGCAGCTGCTGATCCACCCGCAGTTCGTCGTACGCCGTGACGTCGCCGGCACCCTGCGCGAGGTGCTGGACGACACCACCTCCGCGGACGGGCACGACCTGGTCCGGGAGAGCTGGATGCACCTGGAGGTCGAGCGGATCGCCGACCCGGCCGAGCACCGCGCACTGGAGAGTGCGCTGCTCCGGGTGCTCGGCGACGTGCGTGAGGCGGTCGAGGACTGGCCCAAGATGCACGAGAAGGCGGTTGGCATCGCCGCCGCGCTGGAGGACGCCGAGCTGCCGGTCAGCGCCACCGAGGCCGAGGAGGCCCGCGAGCTGCTGGAGTGGCTGGCCGACGAGCACTTCACGTTCCTGGGCTACCGGGAGTACGCGTTCACGATGCGCGGCGAGCAGGGCATCCTGCGCGGCGTACCGGGGACCGGCCTGGGCATCCTGCGCCAGGACCCGAAGCAGGACGAGAACACCGGGCTGCTGCCGCCGGAGGTCAGCGCGAAGGCCCGGGAGAAGAAGCTGCTGATCCTGACCAAGGCGAACTCGCGCTCCACCGTGCACCGCTCGGCGTACCTGGACTACGTCGGCCTGAAGTCGTTCGACGAGAACGGCGAGCCGGTCGGTGAGCGGCGCTTCATCGGCCTGCTCTCCTCGACCGCGTACACCGAGAGCGTCATGCAGATCCCGGTGCTTCGGCGCAAGGCGCTGGAGCTGTTCAAGCTCACCGGCTTCGAGGCGAACAGCCACAGCGGCAAGGGCCTGCTGGACGTGCTGGAGACCTACCCGCGCGACGAGCTGCTGCAGGCACCGGTGGAGGACCTGCTGCCGATCGTGCAGACAGTGCTGCACCTGCAGGAGCGCCGCGCGGTCAAGCTGTTCGTCCGCCGTGACGTCTACAACCGGTACCTGTCGTGCCTGGTCTACCTGCCGCGCGACCGCTACACCACCGCGGTCCGGCTGAAGATGCAGCAGATCCTCAAGGACGCCATCGGCGCCGACTCGGTGGACTACGCCGCGCACGTCACCGAGTCCGTGCTGGCCCGGGTGCACTTCGTGGTCCGGATGAAGCAGGGCCAGACCGTCGGCGAGTACGACGCCGACCTGCTGGAGCAGCGCGTCGTCGAGGCCACCCGCGCCTGGCAGGACGACTTCGCCGTCGCGCTGCACGCCCTCGGTGGCGACGGTGCCGTCACCCGGCTGAACAGCCGGTACGCCGGCGCGTTCCCGGAGGCGTACAAGGAGGACTTCGACGCCCGGGTCGCGGTCAAGGACGTGATGATTCTCGACCGCCTGCCGGCCGAGGACGGCCTGGCGATGTCGCTCTACACGCCGATCGACGAGGAGTGGCCGGGCGAGCGCCGGTTCAAGGTCTACCGGACCGGTTCGGCGTTGTCGCTGTCCCAGGTGCTGCCGCACCTGACCCACATGGGCGTCGAGGTGATCGACGAGCGGCCGTACGAGATCCGCCGGCCCGACGTCACGGCGTACATCTACGACTTCGGTCTGCGGGCGCCGGCGGACCAGGAGGAGCGCGAGGACCTGCGCACGCTGTTCTCCGACACGTTCCGCGCGGTCTGGGAAGGCCGGGCCGAGTCCGACCGGCTGAACGCGCTGGTCCTGCGCGGCAACCTCAGCTGGCGGCAGGTCTCGATCCTGCGCGCCTACCAGCGCTACATCCGGCAGGGCGGTACGCCGTTCAGCCAGGACTACATCGAGAACACCTTCCTCAACCACGTCGACGTGGCGAACCTGCTGGTCCAGCTGTTCGAGGCCTGCTTCGACCCGGCCCGCGGCCCCGTCGACGACCCGGTCCGCCGGCAGACGATCGAGCAGCTGGAGAAGGAGATCAGCGCCGCGCTCGACACGGTGAAGAGCCTGGACGAGGACCGGATCCTGCGGTCCTACCTGACCGTGATCAAGGCGACCCTGCGAACGAACTACTACCAGCCGGGTCCCGACGGCGAGCCGCGTGGGTACATCAGCTTCAAGCTGGAGCCGAAGGCGATCCCGGAACTGCCGCAGCCGCGGCCGGCGTACGAGATCTTCGTGTACTCCCCGCAGGTCGAGGGTGTGCACCTGCGGTTCGGCGCGGTGGCGCGCGGCGGGTTGCGCTGGTCGGACCGGCGCGAGGACTTCCGGACCGAGGTGCTCGGCCTGGTCAAGGCGCAGATGGTGAAGAACTCGGTGATCGTGCCGGTCGGCGCGAAGGGCGGGTTCTACGCCAAGCAGCTGCCGGATCCGGCGGTCGACCGGGAGGCCTGGCTGGCCGAGGGCGTCGCGTCGTACCGGACGTTCATCTCCGGCCTGCTGGACATCACCGACAACATCGTCGCCGGCGAGATCGTGCCGCCGCGTGACGTGGTCCGGTACGACGGCGACGACGCCTACCTGGTGGTCGCCGCCGACAAGGGCACGGCGACGTTCTCCGACATCGCGAACTCGGTGGCCAAGGAGTACGGCTTCTGGCTGGGCGACGCGTTCGCCTCGGGCGGATCGGTCGGCTACGACCACAAGGCGATGGGCATCACCGCGCGCGGCGCCTGGGAGTCGGTGAAACGGCACTTCCGCGAGATGGGCCACGACTGCCAGAGCGAGGACTTCACCGTCGTCGGCGTCGGCGACATGTCCGGTGACGTGTTCGGCAACGGCATGCTGCTGTCCGAGCACATCCGGCTGGTCGCGGCGTTCGACCACCGGCACATCTTCCTGGATCCCTCGCCGGACGCGGCGACCTCGTTCGCGGAGCGGCGGCGGCTGTTCGAGCTGCCGCGCTCGTCGTGGGCCGACTACGACAGCGCGCTGATCTCGGCCGGCGGTGGCGTCTACCCACGCACCGACAAGGCGATCTCGATCTCGCCCGAGGTGCGCGAGGTGCTCGGTATCGAGGGCGCCCCCGCCACGCTGACCCCGGCGGAGCTGATGCAGGCGATCATCAAGGCGCCGGTCGACCTGTTCTGGAACGGCGGGATCGGCACCTACGTCAAGGCGGCCGCCGAGACCCACGCCGACGTCGGCGACAAGGCCAACGACGCGATCCGGATCAACGGCGCCGACCTGCGTGCGAAGGCGGTCGGCGAGGGCGGCAACCTCGGCTTCACCCAGCTCGGCCGGATCGAGTACGCCGCCAAGGGTGGCCGGATCAACACCGACTTCATCGACAACGTGGCCGGCGTGGACACCTCCGACCACGAGGTGAACATCAAGATCCTGCTGGACAAGGTGGTCGCCGACGGTGACCTGACCGAGAAGCAGCGCAACGACGTGATCGCGTCGATGACCGACGAGGTCGCCGCGCTGGTGCTGAAGAGCAACTACCGGCAGAACATCGGCCTGGCCAACGCGACCGCGCAGGCCGCGGCGCTCATGCACGTGCACCAGGACTGGGTGCGCCGGCTGGAGAAGCAAGGGCTGCTGGACCGGGAGCTGGAGTTCCTGCCGAGCGTGGCGGAGTTCAAGCGCCGCAAGGCCGAGGGGCGTGGGCTGACCTCGCCGGAGCTGTCGGTGCTGATCGCCTACACCAAGATCGTGCTCGAGGCCGAGCTGCTGAAGACCTCGCTGCCCGACGACGACTTCCTCGCGCACAAGCTGGTCAGCTACTTCCCGCAGGCGATCCAGGACCGGTTCGCCGAGCCGATGAAGTCGCACCAGCTGCGCCGGGAGATCATCACCACCCAGGTGGTGAACGAGTTCGTCAACTCCTCCGGCATCACCGCGTTCCACCGGCTGTCGCTGGAGACCGGCGGCTCGGTCGAGGACGTCGTGCGCGCCAACCTCGCGGCATCGCGGATCTTCGCCCAGCCCGACCTGCTCGCGCTGAACGCCGACCTCGACAACGTCGTCGACGCCGACACCCAGACCCGGATGCGGCTGGAGACCCGGACGCTGGTCGAGCGGGCGACCCGCTGGCTGGTCAGCAACCGGCGGCCGCCGATGGACATCGCCGAGCTGATCGAGTTCTTCACGCCGGGGATCTCCAAGCTCACCGCCGCCCTGCCCGACGTACTGCGGGGCCGGGAGCTGGCGCTGTTCGAGCAGCGCCGGGAAACGCTGGTGACGCAGGGCGTGCCCGCCGACTTCGCGACCCGGATCGCAGTGCTGCCGCCGGCGTACGCGGGGCTCGGCATCGTGGAGACCGCCGACCGAGACGACCTCGACGTGCTGGAGGTCGCCAAGGTCCACTTCGCCCTCGGCGAACGCCTCCAGCTCGGCCGCTTTCTCGAGCGCATCGTCGGCCTGCCCCGCACCGACCGCTGGCAGACGATGGCCCGCGCCGCCCTCCGGGACGACCTGCACGCGGTGCACGCCCGCCTCACCGCCCAGGTTCTCGCCACCACCGACACCACGGCCGACCCCGAGGACCGGGTCATCGCCTGGCAGGACACCAACGAAACGGCGCTCGGCCGTGCCGCCTCGATGATGGAGGAGATCGTCGAGACCGAAGGCCCAGAACTGGCCCACCTCTCGGTAGGCCTGCGACTGGTCCGAACCCTGCTCGACAACCAAGCCTGACCCGCGGGGGCGGTGAACGGCAGCATCCGTCCCCCGGGGCGGGTGTACGGCGGTACCTGTCCCCGGGCGGTGAACGGCCGTCCCCGGGGCGGTGACGGCAGTACCCGTTCACCGCCGCGCGGGCCGGCTCCGTGTTGACCGTCTCTGGGCGCCGCTGCTGCGCGGCAGCGCGCGCGTTGGCCCCGGACCCGGATCAGCGGTCGGAGACGACGACCTCGACGGAGTACTGGTCGGCGCGGTAGCAGTGGTCGCCGAACTCGACCGGCGAGCCGTCCGCGTCGTACGCGCTGCGGGTCATCGTCACCAGCGGCTCCGCCTTCGACAGGTGCAGGATCCGGCGTTCCTCGGCCGTCGCGTTGCGGGCCCCGATCCGTTGCCGCGCCACGCTCGGCCGGACCCCGCGCGCCCGGAGGACGGCGTACAGGCCCTCGGCCTCGAGCTGATCGGCCGTCAGGTCGTTGAGTGCCGGCGGCAACCAGTTCCGCAGGATCGCCAGCGGGGCCTCGCCGGCGTACCGGAGGCGCACGATCGCGACCAGCGGCGTGCCCGGCGGCAGACCGAGCGCCTCGGCAGCGCGGTCGTCGTGGGCCTCGCAGTTCAGCGACAGCACGTCCGTGCGCGGCGTCCGCCCTTCGCGCGCCAGGTCGTCGTACAGGCTGGTCAGCTCGGCCTTGCGGTGCACCATCTGGTTCGCCACGGTCGTGCCGATGCCCCGACGGCGAACCAGTAATCCCTTGTTCACCAGCTCGGAGATTGCCCGCCGCACGGTCGGCCGGGACAGGCTGAGCCGGTCCGACATCGCGACCTCGTTCTCGAACGGGTCGCCCGGACGCAGAATGCCCTCGGTGATGGCGGCCGTCAGCTGCTCGGCGAGCTGGTGATAGAGCGGCACCGGGCTCGTCCGATCGATCTGGATCGGCAGGGCGGCCATGGCCGGATGTTACATGAAGCAGGTATGTATGTCGCAACGTCAAAATGTGTTAACAAACTATTGACACTCGCCAGGCCTGCCGACGAAGCTGGCCACGCACCGCCCGCGCCGTCCCCGCGGCCGCACGCCTGCTCCGGCTCCGGTGGGTCCGTCGGGCGAGTTGAGGTGACAGCGGGGCGGTGGCGTTGCCATCCAGCCGGGTGGCGGGGACGGTTCCAGCAGGCGGCGACGAAAGGGACGTGGATGCGGATCGGGTTGATCGGGGTCGGGCGGATCGGAGCGTTCCACGCGGCGACGCTGAAGGGCTTGCCGGCGGTCGGCCAGGTGGTGGTCGCCGATGCCGACGCGAGCCGGGCGGAACTGACCGCGAAGGAACTCGGCGCCGAGTTCGCGCCGGACGTCCCCGCGCTGCTGGCGAGCCGGCTCGACGGTCTGGTGATCGCCGCCGCGACCTCCGCGCACGCCGAACTGATCGCGGCCGGCGTCGCCGCGGGCATCCCGACCTTCTGCGAGAAGCCGGTCGCGCTCGACCTGGCCGCGACCCGGCAGGTCGTCGAACTGGTCGAGGGCTCGGACGTCCCGGTGCACATCGGCTTCCAGCGCCGCTTCGACACCGGCTACCAGGCCGCTGCTGAGGCCGTGCGCGACGGCAAGCTGGGCTTCGTCCACCACATCCGCGCGAACACCAACGACGCGTTCCCGCCACCCGCCGGCTACATCCCGACCAGCGGCGGCTTCTTCCGCGACTGCCTGGTGCACGACTTCGACATCATCCGGTACGTCACCGGCCGCGAGGTCGTTACCGTCTACGCGACCGGCGCGAACCGCGGCGAGCCCTTTTTCGGCGAGTACGGCGACGTCGACGCGGCGTCCGCGCTGCTCACCCTCGACGACAACACCTTCGTCGCGGTCAGCGGCACCCGGTACAACGCTGCCGGCCACGACGTCCGGATGGAGCTGCTCGGCAGCGAGGGCTCACTCGCCGTCGGCCTCGACGACCACACCGCGCTGCGATCCGCCGAGCCCGGCGTCACCTTCCCCGCAGGCGTTCCGCACACCACGTTCATGGATCGCTTCCGCCCCGCGTACGTCGCCGAGCTCACCGCCTTCACCGAGGTGGTCGCCGGCACCCGCGAGGTCCCGTGCACCGTCCGCGACGCCCTGCAGGCCTTCCGGGTCGCCGACGCGTGTGAACTGTCCCGCCATGAGAACCGCGTAGTCGCCTTGGAGGAGATCGGCCGATGAGTGACCTTGCTGCCCGGATCGCCGGAGCCCCGATCTCGTGGGGTGTCTGCGAGGTCCCCGGCTGGGGCTGGCAGTACGACCCGGAGACAGTGCTGGCCGAGATGCGCGACGTCGGCATCGCCGCGACCGAGTTCGGGCCGGACGGGTTCCTGCCCGACGACCCGGCGGAGAAGGCGAAGACGCTGGCCGATCTCGGGCTGCGCGCTGTCGGCGGCTTCGTTCCGGTGGTGCTGCACGATGCCGCGCACGACCCGGTACCCGAGGTCGCGCGGGCCCTCGAAAGCTTCGTCGCCGCGGGCGCGTCGACGCTCGTCATCGCCGCTGCCACCGGGAGCGACGGGTACGACGGCCGGCCGGTGCTGGACGACAACGGCTGGTCCACCCTGCTGGCAAACCTCGACCGGCTGACCGAACTCGCCGCCGCCCAGGGCGTGCTCGCCACGATCCACCCGCACGTCGGCACGATGATCGAGAACGCGGACGACGTACGCCGGGTCCTCGCCGGCTCGACGATCGGCCTCACCCTGGACACCGGCCACCTGCTGATCGGTGGTGTCGACCCGGTTGCGCTCACGCTGAAGCACACCACGCGGATCAAGCACACGCACCTCAAGGACGTCGACGCTGCCTGGGCGGCGAAGGTGCAGTCCGGCGAGGTCAGCTACACCGATGCCGTCCGCGAGGGCATGTACCGCCCACTCGGCGCTGGTGACGTCGACCTGGCCGCCATCGTCGCCACCCTCGAGTCCTCGGGCTACACCGGCTGGTACGTCCTCGAGCAGGACACCATCCTCCAGTCCCGCCCCACCGACGAAGGCCCCGTCGCCGACGTCCGGGCCAGCATCACCCACCTCCGCTCCCTGGCCGAATCCACCACCAACCCCACGAACGCCGCCGCACCTGCGAGCACAACCGGTCCCGCGGCAACCGCCCTCGGTCTCGCTTCAGCCGCGGATGGCCCGGCCGCAGCCGGTGGCGCTCGCGCTTCCGCAACCGACGGTGGTTCTGTGGGAGATGCCGGCGATGGAACGGAGCGAGGTGAGGTGGGCTGATGGTGGACGACGTGCTGACGATCGGGCGGATCGGGGTGGACCTGTACCCGCTGCAGACAGGAACGCACCTGGAAGACGTCGAGAGCTTCGGCAAGTTCCTCGGCGGAAGTGCGACCAACGTGGCGGTCGCGGCGGCCAAGCACGGACGGAAGGCGGCGGTGATCAGCCGGACCGGCAACGACCCGTTCGGCACCTTCATTCACCGCACCCTCCACGAGCTCAACGTCGACGACCGGTTCGTCACCCCGGTCGACGGACTGCCGACGCCGATCACCTTCTGTGAGATCTTCCCGCCGGACGACTTCCCGCTGTACTTCTACCGCTTCCCGAAGGCACCGGACCTGGTGATCAACCCGGAGGAGCTGGATCTGCAGGCGATCAAGGACGCCAAGATCTACTGGTCGACCGTGACCGGCCTGTCGGCCGAGCCGAGCCGCTCCGCGCACTTCGCCGCCTGGGAGGCGCGTGAGCGTCGCCCGCTCACTGTGCTGGACTTGGACTACCGCCCGATGTTCTGGGCGGACCCCAGCGAGGCGCACGAGCAGGTGAGCAGGGCGCTGGCCCACTGCACGGTTGCTGTCGGCAATCGCGAGGAGTGCGAGGTCGCCGTCGGCGAGACCGATCCGGACAAGGCTGCGCAAGCGCTGCTCGACCGTGGGCTCGACCTGGCCGTCGTGAAGCAGGGGCCGAAAGGCACACTTGCCCGCACTCGGGACGAACGCGTGGAGGTGCCGCCGTTCCCGGTCGACGTGGTCAACGGCCTCGGCGCCGGAGACGGGTTCGGCGGAGCCCTTTGCCACGGCCTGCTCGCCGGCTGGCCGCTGGAACGCATCATCCGCTTCGCCAACACCGCGGGCGCCATCGTCGCCTCCCGGCTGGAGTGCTCCACCGCGATGCCCACCGAGTCCGAAGTCCTCACCCTGATGGGCGAAACCGCATGACCGCCCACCAACCCCCGCAGCAGGCGACCACGACCGGTCCAGCGCCTGCGAGCAGTCCGCAGTCGGCAAGTGGTCCGGTGCCCAGTACGAGCCCGGGGACTGACCCCACACGCATGACCGGGGCGAGCGCAGCGACTGGAGCGGCGGCCGCGACGGAGTCGAGCCCGGTCATGGGCGCGGCGACTGCGTCGGGGTCGGTCCCGACGAGCGGTGCGGCGCACGTAACCGGCCCAAGCCCGGCTGGTCCGGCATCGGCAGGCGGCTCCACCCCGGCGGCTGGCTCGGTGCAGGAGAGCGGGCCGAACACGGCGGCACGTGCGGCTCCCGCGACCTCCCCGCAGACGGCGAGCAGCCCGGGAAGCGTGGGTCCGGGTGACCGTGCAGCACGGGTCAGGGAGGGGGGTACAGGGCAGCGCGTGGATCTGACTGAGCTGCGCGTGCGGCATCCGGAGCGGGTGGCCGAGGCGTGGCAGCAGCGGCGTCGCCGTGAACTGGTGGGCGACGACGGGCGACTCCTCATCGTTGCGGCGGACCACCCGGCACGCGGCGCGCTGGGGGTGCGAGACGACCGGATGGCGATGGCGAGCCGGCCGGGGCTGATCGAGCGGCTCTGCACGGCGCTGCAGCAGCCCGGCGTTGACGGCGTCCTGGCCACGCCTGACGTCCTCGAGGATCTCCTGCTGCTGGGAGCGCTGGAGGGCAAGCTGGTCATCGGGTCGATGAACCGCGGTGGTCTGCAAGGTGCCTCCTTCGAGTTGGACGACAGGTTCACGGCGTACCGGTCGGCGGACGACATCGCTGCGCGGCGGCTGGACGGCGGCAAGATGCTCACCCGGATCTGCCTCGACGACCCGGGCACCGCCGCGACGCTGGAGAGCAGCGCGCAGGCCGTCACCGAGTTGGCCGAGCGTCGGCTGATGGCCATGGTCGAGCCCTTCTGGTCCGTGCGCACCGACGGCCGGGTGAGCAACCTGCTCGACCCCGATTCGGTGATCCGGTCCGTGCACATCGCCGCCGGACTCGGCGCGACGAGTGCGTACACCTGGCTCAAGCTGCCGGTCGTCGACGAATTGGAGCGGGTGATGGAGGCCACCACGTTGCCGACCTTGCTGCTCGGTGGCGATCCGACTGTCGCGCCGGAGGAAACGTATGCATCCTGGGGCAAGGCGCTCAGTCTGCCGTCGGTCCGCGGTCTGGTCGTGGGCCGCGCGCTGCTCTTCCCGCCCGACGGCGACGTGGCCGCCGCAGTCCAGCAAGCCGCCACGCTGGTACATGGAGGTGCCGCATGACCGAGTGGTTCAGGCCGGCCGGTTCCACGGCGCGCGACGGGTACGACCTCGTGGTCCGGCCCGGGGAGCAGGACTGGCACCACACCGGGCTGACGATCCGCACTCTGCAGCCCGGTCAGTCGGTCGAGTTCGACACCGAGGACTGCGAGTACCTGGTGCTGCCGCTCAGTGGCTCGGCCGAAGTGGTGGTCGACGGCGAGACGGTACCGCTCGCCGGCCGCGCGGACGTGTTCGCCGGTCCGACCGATCTCGCCTACGTGCCGCGCGGGACCAGAGTCGCGGTTGTCAGCGCAGACGGCGCCCGGATCGCCTTCCCGCACGCCAAGGCCGCCGGTGACTACCCGTTCCGCCGGCTCGGGACCGAGCAGGTGGAGACCGAGCTTCGCGGTGCCGGCGTCTCCTCCCGGCAGGTCCGCAACTTCGGCACGCCGGCGGTGCTCGAGGCCGACTCGATCATCGCGTGCGAGGTGCTCACCCCGGCCGGCAACTGGTCGTCGTACCCGCCGCACAAGCACGACGAGCACAAGCCGGGTGAGGAGAGCGTGCTCGAGGAGATCTACTACTTCGAGATGCAGCTGTCGGCCGAGGCGCCGGAAGATGTCGAGGGCAACGACCCGATCGGCTACCAGCGGGTCTACGGCACCGACGACCGGCCGATCGACGTGCTCGCCGAGGTCCGCAACGGCGACCTGGTGCTGGTCCCGCACGGCTGGCACGGCCCGGCGATGGCGCCGCCCGGCTACGACATGTACTACCTGAACGTGATGGCCGGTCCTGGCAGCGAGCGGGAGTGGCTGATCAGCGACGACCCGCAGCACGGCTGGGTCCGCAAGCTGTGGGACAGCCAGCAGCTCGATCCGCGCCTCCCGTTCGGCACGCAGTGACCAGGCCTGGGCCGGACGTCCGGCCGGTATGCACCCTTCCACGATGGACCCGCAGCTACTTTTCGGAGGACAGCGATGACGGTACGTCTCACGGTCGCCCAGGCGCTGGTGCGATTCCTGAGCGTCCAGTACTCGGAGCGCGACGGGCAACGGCAGAAGCTGTTCGCCGGGTGCTTCGGCATCTTCGGGCACGGCAACGTGGCCGGTCTGGGGCAGGCCCTGCTGCAGGCCGAGCTGGAGGATCCCGCCGCGCTGCCGTACATCCTGGCCCGCAACGAGCAGGCGATGGTGCACAGCGCCGTCGCCTTCGCCCGGATGCGTGACCGGCTGCAGACCTACGCCTGCACGGCGAGCATCGGGCCCGGCTCGACCAACATGGTCACCGGGGCGGCGCTGGCGACCGTGAACCGGCTGCCGGTGCTGATCCTGCCGTCCGACGTGTTCGCGACCCGGGTGGCGAGTCCGGTCCTGCAGGAGCTGGAGAACTTCTCGGCCGGCGACGTCTCGGTGAACGACGCCTTCCGCCCGGTGTCGAAGTACTTCGACCGGGTCTGGCGGCCGGAACAGCTTCCCGCTGCCCTGCTCAACGCGATGCGGGTGCTCACCGACCCGGTGGAGACCGGCGCGGTGACGATCGCGCTGCCGCAGGACGTTCAGGCCGAGGCGTACGACTGGCCGGACGAATTGTTCGCAGAGCGTACCTGGTACGTCGCCCGGCCGTTGCCGGAGGCATCGATGTTGGAGAAGGCGGCGGAGCTGGTCCGGGCAGCGCAGCGTCCGTTGATCGTCGCCGGTGGCGGTGTCGCCTACTCGCAGGCCCAGGACGCGTTGCGCTCCTTCGCCGAGGCCACCGGCATCCCGGTCGCGGAAACCCAGGCAGGCAAGGGCTCGCTGAGCTACGACCACCCGCAGTCGGTGGGTGCCGTCGGCTCGACCGGGACGACGGCGGCGAACGCGTTGGCCCGCGAGGCCGACCTGGTGATCGGCGTCGGCACCCGCTACAGCGACTTCACGACCGCGTCCCGGACGGCCTTCCAGAACCCTGACGTGCGGTTCGTCAACATCAACGTGGCGCGCTTCGACGGTGGCAAGCATGCGGGTCTTCCTCTCGTTGCCGATGCCCGGGAAGCCCTTGTTTCGTTGGCTTCCGCGCTCGATGGCTGGTCTGTGCAGAGAAAGTACACGGACTCGGCCACCGAGCTGGCCCGGCAGTGGGACCAGGTTGTGGACAACACCTACAACCCGCCGGCCGAGGTGACCGGGAAACTGGCCGCGGGACTGCTCACCCAGGGCCAGGTCCTCGGTGCCGTGAACGAATTGTCGGCGCCGTCTGATGTCGTTGTCTGTGCGGCCGGTTCGATGCCGGGCGACCTGCACAAACTGTGGCGGACCCGCGACCCGAAGGGATACCACGTCGAGTATGGCTTCTCCTGCATGGGTTACGAGATCGCCGGCGGGCTGGGTGTGCGGCTCGGCGCCCCGGACCGCGACGTCTTCGTCCTGGTCGGCGACGGGTCCTACCTGATGATGTCCAGCGAGCTGGTCACCGCCGTCCAGGAGAACCTGAAGATCATCGTCGTCCTGGTGCAGAACCACGGCTTCGCGTCGATCGGCGCCCTGTCGGAGTCCCTGGGCTCCCAACGGTTCGGCACGGCGTACCGCCGGCGCGGTGCGGACGGGCGGCTCGACGGCGATCACCTGCCGGTCGATCTGGCGGCGAACGTGCGCAGCTTCGGCGTCGAGGTGATCGAGGTGTCGGACCGCGACGAGCTGGAGAAGGCGATCCACACGGCCAAGGCGGCCACCGGTCCGATCGCGATCCACGTCACCACCGACCCCCTGATCGGCGGGCCGGACAGCGACTCGTGGTGGGACGTGCCGGTGAGCCAGGTCTCCGAGCTCGACTCCACCCGCGCCGCCTCCGCGGCGTACGAGGAGGCCAAGAAGCGGCAGCAGCCGTACTACGCGCCCGTCGATCCCCGAGCGGATCGTTGACATGGGCAAGGTTACGATCGGCAGCGCGCCGGACTCCTGGGGCATCTGGTACGCCGACGATCCGCGGCAGACGCCGTGGACCCGGTTTCTCGACGAGGTCGCCGAGGCCGGCTACACCAAGATCGAGCTCGGCCCGTACGGCTACCTGCCCTCCGATCCTGCCCGGCTGAAGGACCAGCTGGACCAGCGCGGCCTGGAGGTCACCGCCGGTACGACGTTCGAGCAGCTGCACCGACCCGACTCGTGGGAGTCGACCTGGCGCGAGGTGTCCCCGGTCGCCGAGCTGGCGGCGGCGATGGGCGCGAAGCACCTGGTCGTCATGCCGTCGATGTGGCGGGGCGACGGGGGCGAGATTGTCGAGCCGCGGCTGGATCACGAGGGCCAGGCGTGGCACGGCCGCCAGGTGACCGAGCTGGGCCGGCGGATCGCCGACGAGTACGGGCTGCGGACGCAGTTCCACCCGCACGCCGACGGGCACGTCGACACCCAGGACACCGTCGAGCGGTTCCTGGCCGAGACCGACGCCGCCCAGGTGAACTTGTGCCTGGACACCGGGCACATCAGCTACTGCGGCGGTGACAACCTGCAGCTGATCCGGGACTACCCGGACCGGATCGGCTACGTCCACCTCAAACAGGTCGACCCGGTCGTCCTGGCGGAAGTCCAGGCCGAAGGTCTGGGCTTCGACGAGGCGGTCAAGCGCGGTGTGATGTGCGAGCCGCCGGGCGGCGTACCCGAGCTGCCGCCGGTGCTCGAAGCGCTGTCCGGCCTCGATGCCGACCTGTTCGCGATCGTCGAGCAGGACATGTTCCCCTGTCCGCCTGAGGTGCCGCTGCCGATCGCGCGACGCACCCTGGCGTACCTGCACAGCCACGGGGGTGGTGTATCCGTCTGACGGTCAGGAGAGTATGCACTCTCTGGTCAGTAGCAACGCCGCGGCGTACCCGCGGGAACTTCGGAAAGGCTGGTTGTGGTCATGGTTCGGTGGCATAGAAAGGCCGTAGTCACCAGTGCGGCACTGGCGCTGGTGCTCGCGGCAGGAGCCTGCAGCGACTCCGGCGGCAAGCAGGAGGAGCAGAAGGCGGACGCCGGCTCGGGCAACGTGGCGACCACGCCGCGGATCAAGGTCGCGCTGATCACCCACTCCAAGGCGGGTGACACGTTCTGGGACATCGTCCGGCGCGGTGCGGAGGCGGCGGCGCAGAAGGACAACATCGAGCTGCAGTACTCCTCGGACCCCGACGGCGCCGCCCAGGCCAACCTGGTGCAGACCGCGATCGACTCCAAGGTCGACGGCATCGCGGTGACGCTGAACAAGCCCGACGCGATGATGCCGAACGTGAAGAAGGCGATCGCGGCGGGAATCCCGGTGACCGTGCTGAACGGCGGCCTGGACACCTGGAAGCAGTCCGGCGCGATCGGGTACTTCGGCCAGGACGAGCGGATCGCCGGCGAGGCGACCGGTGACAAGCTCAAGCAGCTCGGCGCGAAGAAGGTTCTCTGCATCGTGCACGAGCAGGGCAACGTCAGCCTCGAGGCGCGCTGCCAGGGCATCAAGAACAAGTTCGGCGTCGTCGAGAACCTGAACGTCGACGGTGCCGACCAGCCGGGCACGCAGGCGACGATCACCTCGAAGCTGCAGCAGGACAAGTCGGTCGACTACCTGGTGGGCCTGAACGCCGGTGTCACGCTGACCGCGGTCCAGGCGGCCAAGGACGCCGGGTCCTCGGCCAAGATCGGCAGCTTCGACATGAGCAAGGAGATGGCGAAGGCGGTCAAGGACGGCACCGTGCAGTTCGCCGTCGACCAGCAGCCCTACCTGCAGGGGTACCTGGCGATCGACGCGATCTGGCTGAGCAAGACCAACGGCAACTCGATCGGTGGTGGCGAGGCCACGCTGACCGGCCCGTCGTTCGTCGAGAAGTCCAACATCGAGGCCGTCGAGAAGTTCGCCGCGGCCGGGACCCGCTGAGGTCGCGGCGATGGCATCGACGATCGCGGCCCCCGCCGACGCCGACGACCGCGTCTCGGCGCGTTCGATCGGCGCCCGGCTGCTCAGCCGCCCGGAGATCGGGTCGCTGGTCGGCGCCGCGGTGATCCTGGTGTTCTTCCTGGTCACCGCGGAGCCGTTCCGCGACCTCAACAACGCCGGGACGATCCTCTACCAGGCCTCGCTGATCGGGGTGATGGCCGTTCCGGTCTCGCTGCTGATGATCGGCGGCGAGTTCGACCTGTCGGCCGGGGTGGCGGTGACGACCGGTGGCCTGACCGCCGGCATCTTCGCCTACCAGTTCAGCGTCAACGTCTGGGTCGGGATGGCGGTCGCGCTCGTGCTCGCCCTGGCGATCGGTCTGTTCAACGGCTGGCTGCTGATGCGGACCGGGCTGCCGAGCTTCCTGGTCACGCTCGGCACGTTCTTCATCCTGCAGGGGCTGAACGTCGCGGTGACCCGGCTGACGTCGGGCGCCGTCGCGTCCAACTCGATCAGCGACATGGACGGGTTCACCTCGGCCAAGGCGCTGTTCGCCTCCGAGTTCAAGCTCGGCGGCCTGACGATCAAGATCATCGTGGTCTGGTGGACCGTGTTCGTCGCGATCGCCGCCTGGATGCTGCTGCGGACCAAGATCGGCAACTGGATCTTCGCGGTCGGTGGCGACGCCGCGTCGGCGCGAGCGGTCGGCGTACCGGTGAAGAAGGTGAAGATCGGGCTGTTCATGACGGTCGGGTTCTTCGCCTGGTTCACCGGGATGCAGCTGCTGTTCGTGCAGAACGGTGTCGTGCAGTCCGGTGAGGGCGTCGGCAAGGAGTTCCTGTACATCATTGCCGCGGTGGTCGGCGGCTGCCTGTTGACCGGGGGCTACGGCTCGGTGGTCGGCGGCGCGGTCGGCGCGCTGATCTTCGGCATGGTGCAGCTCGGCGTCGTGTACGCCGGCTGGAACCCGGACTGGTTCAAGGCGTTCCTCGGCGCGATGTTGCTGCTGGCCACGATCGTCAACCTGGTCGTCAAGAACAAGGCGGATGCCCGATGAGCACGACGGAGAGCTTCGCCAGCGAGGCGACCGGGAGCCCGACCACACCGGTTGTGCACCTGGAGAACGTGGGCAAGAGCTACGGCAACATCCACGCCCTCCGCGGGGTGTCGCTGTCGGTGCGGCAGGGCGAGATCACCTGCGTGCTGGGCGACAACGGCGCGGGCAAGTCGACGCTGATCAAGATCATCGCCGGCCTGCACGACTACACCTCGGGCACGATGTCGGTGAACGGCGAGCAGCGGCACTTCTCCTCGCCGCGCGAGTCGCTGGACAGCGGCATCGCAACCGTCTACCAGGACCTGGCGCTGGCGCCGCTGATGTCGGTCTGGCGCAACTTCTTCCTCGGCAACGAGCTGACCAAGGGCCCGTTCGGGGTGCTCGACGCGGCGCGGATGAAGCGGATCGCGCAGGAGGAGCTGACCAAGATGGGGATCTCCATCCCCAACCTGGAGCAGCCGGTCGGCAAGCTGTCCGGCGGTCAGCGGCAGTGTGTCGCGATCGCCCGGGCGATCCACTTCGGGGCCAAGGTGCTGATCCTGGACGAGCCGACCGCGGCGCTGGGCGTGAACCAGTCCGGCGTGGTGCTGAAGTACATCGTCAAGGCCAGGGACGCGGGCATCGGGGTCGTCTTCATCACCCACAACCCGCACCACGCGTACCTGGTCGGCAACCACTTCGTGATCCTCAAGCTCGGGCGGGTCGCGCTGGACACGCACCGGTCCGACATCACGTTGGAGCAGCTGACCACCGAGATGGCCGGCGGGTCGGAGCTGGAGGCGCTGAGCCACGAGCTCCGCGGCTTCGACCCCGAACTGGTGGTCGGCCCGGAGGAAACCACGAAACCGCACTGATCAGTACGCCGGGACGTGGCCGGCTGGTCCTGAGGCCGGCCACGCACCTCTTCGGCCGGGGCTCGGCCGAGAAGGCTGCCGACCTCGGCGGCAGAAGTCGCTGACGCCGGGTACGTCCCTGGCGCCGGCGGCAAGAAGCAACCGCCGTGTCGGAGCAACCGCAGGCCGGTGGCGGAAGTCGCCGGTTCGGGCGGGAGGACCCGCCGGAGCGGTGGGGAAGTCGCCGGGGCGAGCAGTCGTCAGAGAGAAGGTGGAGATGCGGGACCTGAGGATCGGGATCATCGGTGTCGGGGTGATGGGCGCCGACCACGCCGAGCGGGTGGTGCGACGGATCTCCGGGGCACGCCTGGTCGCCGTCTCCGACCCGGACCTGCCCCGGGCGACCACGCTGGCCGAGTCCCTCGGCAGCTCGTCTGCTCCCGCGGCGGGGACTGGAGACGGGGACGCGATCCGCGTGATCGAGGATCCGCTCGCGCTGATCGGGAACGCCGAAGTCGATGCCGTGATCATCGCGTCGCCCGGATTTGCGCACGCCGAGCAGTTGATGGCCTGCCTGGAGCACGGGAAGCCGGTGCTCTGTGAGAAGCCGTTGACCATGGACACCGAGTCCTCGCTGCGCGTGGTCGAGGCGGAGCACAAGCTGGGGCGGCAGCTGATCCAGGTCGGGTTCATGCGCCGGTTCGACCCGGAGTACGCGGCGCTGAAGCAGTTGCTCGACTCTGGAGAGCTCGGCCGGACCCTGCTGCTGCACAACGTGCACCGCAACAAGACGGTCCCTGAGTCGTTCCGGAGCGAGATGATCGTGCGCGACTCGCTCGTGCACGAGGTGGACGTCGCGCGCTGGTTGTTCGACGACGAGATCGCCCGGATCACCGTGCGCGCCCCGAAGCCGACCGGTCTGGTCGCCGACGGGGTGCTCGATCCCCAGCTCGCGGTGTTCGAGATGGCGAGCGGCGCGATCGCGGACGTCGAGGTGTTCGTGAACTTCCAGGTCGGCTACGAGGTCCGCTGCGAGGCGGTGGCCGAGAAGGGCAGCGCGACCATCGGCCTCGGGGTCGACGTGCTGACCAGACGGGCCGGACACTGGGGTGGGGCGGTGCCCGACGACTACCGCGCCCGGTTCGGTACGGCGTACGACATCGAGGTGCAGCGCTGGGTGGACGCCACGGCGCGGGGAGAGATCGACGGCCCGACCGCCTGGGACGGCTACGCCGCGGCCGCGGTCTGCACCGCCGGGGTGCAGTCGTTGCAGGAGGGCCGCCCGGTGGAGGTCGAGATGGCACGCAGGAGCGAGGTGCTCGGATGAGATCCGGTCACGCCGTGCCCGGCAGGAGCAAGGACATCACCGCAGGACCGACGACACGAGGGATGCAGCTGTGAGCACTGAGCGAATCACCCATCTGATCGGCGGGACGCCCTGGACGGGCGTCTCGGAGCGCACCAGCAAGGTCTACAACCCCGCCACCGGCGAGGTGACCGGCGAGCTGGACCTGGCCTCGGCCGCGACCGTCGACGAGGTGGTCAAGGTCGCCCACGACGCGTCCAGGGCGTGGGGCCGGACGTCGCTCACCAAGCGGGCGCAGGTGCTGTTCGCGTTCCGTGAGCTGCTGAACGCGCGCAAGGAGGAGATCGCGGCGCTGATCACCGCCGAGCACGGCAAGGTGCTGTCGGACGCGCTCGGCGAGGTGACCCGTGGGCTGGAGGTGGTCGAGTTCGCCTGCGGCATCCCGCACCTGCTGAAGGGCGGCTTCAGCGAGAACGTGTCGACCAACGTCGACGTGTACTCGATCCGCCAGCCGCTCGGGGCGGTCGCGGTGATCTCGCCGTTCAACTTCCCGGCGATGGTGCCGCTGTGGTTCGTGCCGATCGCGGTCGCCTGCGGCAACAGCGTCGTGATCAAGCCGTCCGAGAAAGACCCGTCCGCGGTGAACGCGGTGGCGGCGCTGTGGAAGGAGGCCGGCCTCCCGGACGGCGTGATGAACGTGGTGCACGGTGACAAGGAGGCCGTCGACCGGCTGCTCGAGCACCCGGACATCAAGGCCGTCTCGTTCGTCGGATCGACCCCGATCGCGCGCTACGTGTACGAGAAGGGCACCGCGAACGGCAAGCGGGTCCAGGCGCTCGGTGGGGCCAAGAACCACATGGTCGTGCTGCCGGACGCCGATCTCGACCTGGCCGCCGACGCCGCGGTGAATGCCGGTTTCGGGTCGGCCGGGGAGCGCTGCATGGCGATCTCGGCGCTGGTCGCGGTCGAGCCGGTCGCCGACGACCTGATCGCCAAGATCAAGCAGCGGATGGCGACGCTGCGCACCGGCGACGGGACCCGCGGCTGCGACATGGGCCCGCTGGTCACCGGGCCGCACCGGGACAAGGTCGTCGGGTACGTCGAGGCCGGGGTCGAGGCCGGCGCCGAGCTGGCGGTGGACGGCCGCGAGGGCCCGTTCGACGGCGGCGACGACGGCTTCTGGCTCGGGCCGACGCTGTTCGACAAGGTCACGCCGGACATGTCGATCTACACCGACGAGATCTTCGGCCCGGTGCTGTCGGTGGTTCGGGTGCCGTCGTACGACGCGGCGCTGGACCTGGTGAACGCGAACCCGTACGGCAACGGCACGGCGATCTTCACCAACGACGGCGGCGCGGCCCGGCGGTACCAGACCGAGGTCGAGGTGGGCATGGTCGGCGTCAACGTCCCGATCCCGGTGCCGATGGCGTACTACTCGTTCGGCGGCTGGAAGAACTCGCTGTTCGGCGACACGCACGCGCACGGGACCGAGGGCGTGCACTTCTTCACCCGCGGCAAGGTGATCACCTCACGCTGGCTGGACCCGAGCCACGGTGGCCTGAACCTGGGCTTCCCAACCCACGACTGATCACCGTCAGAGGTGTAGCGTCGAGGGTGACCCCCGGGGCAAGAGGAGTACCGCGGCGAACCAGGCTCAGCCGAGTCGTCCGTAGTGCCAGATCCAGCCCCGGAGTGCGCCATGTCGAAGAACAAGGGTGGACGCGAAGTCCGCAAGCCCAAGCAACCCAAACAGCCGAAGGCCAGCCCGGCCGACAGCGCGGTCATCCCGCCGACCAAGCAGGCGCGGAAGTAGCCGTCAGGGTCACCCCGTGCGACGTCGGCCACCACGCAACCTCGAGGAGCGTGGCGGCCGGCGCACGTCGTACCGGCTCGGGCCGGCGCGGCCGGCAGGCGGCGTATCGCCTGGGCGGAGGCGACCCCGCGAGCGGCGTACCGGTTGACGTCAGAGCTCGGTGATCGGGCGGGGCTGGAGACCGGCGTCGCGGTAGCAGGCGTCGATCAGCTCCATCGTGGCGACCGCGTCGTCCGCGTCGATCGGCAGCGGGGTGCCCTCCCGCAGGTGCGCGGCGAACGCCTCCAGCTGGTACGTGTACGACGACTTGCGCCCGAGGTGCTCCACCCAGTGGTCCTCCTTGGTGGTGACGATCACCCGGTCGTCCTGGTGCGGCAGCACGAAGCTCGGCGCGAACGCCTCACCTCGGGCGCCGACCACCTTGAGGCTGAAGTCGAGCTGTTCGGCGGCCATGCTGGTCCGGACCGCGCCGGTCGCGCCGTTCGGGAACTCCAGGTCCGCGTTCAGCCACTCGTCGACACCTGGCAGCCGCTTGCGCTCGCCGGCGCGCGCGTTGACCAGCTTCGGCTGACCGCCGCCCCACGGCGCGAGCATCCTCTGGGCGTGCAGCGCGTAGCAACCGACGTCCATCACCGCACCGCCCGCCAGTGCGAGCGACCAGCGCGGGTCCTGGTCCGGCGGGGGAGGCATGACCATGGTCGCCTCGACGTGCCGCAGCTCCCCGAGCTCACCCTTGGCCAGCAACTCCTGCAGCCGCTTCATCACCGGATGGAAGAGGTAGTGGAAGCCCTCCATCACCACGACGCCGGCCTCGCGCGCGGCGTCGCGCACCGTGGCCGCCTCGGCCGCGTTGCTCGCCGACGGCTTCTCGGTGAGCACATGCTTGCCCGCGGCAATGGCACGCAGGTTCCACGGGCCGTGCAGGCCGTTGGCGAGCGGGTTGTAGATCGCTTCCACCTCGGGGTCGGCGAGCACGTCGTCGTACGACGCGTGCACGCGCTCGACCCCGTGCTCGGCGGCGAAGGCTTCGGCGCGGTCGGTGTCCCGGGCCGCGACCGCGACCAGCCGGGCGCCGGTCAGCCGGGCCGGCTCGGCGATCGCCCGGCCGGCGATCCGGGCGGCGCCGAGGATGCCGAAACGAAGCGGTTCCATGCCTTCTCCTTCAGATGTCGTCCGTACGGCGGCGTACGGCGTGCTCGTCGAGGGCTTGTCGTAGGCGGTCGGTCGGCCAGTCCTCGTCGAGGGCCTGGCGGAGCAGTTCCGCCTGGGTCCGGGGTGCGAGACCGCCGATGGGCTGGTCCCGGTCCAGGTTCGTCGGAAAAGCGTAACCCTCGGCGGCGGCGGCGATGACGGTGTCCAGATCGAAGGCGTCATCCTGCCCGAGGGCACGCAGCACGGGGTAGAGCGTGACCGCCATCCGGACCCGGTCGACGCTCTCCATCGCGCGCCCGAACGCCGAGGAGATCTGCAGCAGGTTCGCCATCCGGTGGATTCCGGCGGAACGGTTGGCACCGGCAGCGTGGAAGAGCGCCGGGTTGAAGAACACCGCGTCTCCCTTCTCCAGCGGCAGCTGGACGTGGTTGGCAACGAAGTGGTCGCCGAACTCGGGCCGGCGCCAGGCGAGGTAGCCCAGTTCGTACTTGTGCGAGTGCGGCAGGTAGAGCGTCGGTCCGGACTCCACCGGCATGTCACAGTGAGCAACCGCACCCTGCAGCGTCAGCACGCTCGACAACCTGTGCACGTGGGCAGGGTAGAGCGCGGCGGTTACGTCGGACTGGAATCCGAGGTGGTAGTCGCGATGTACCGTCTGACCTTCACCTCCTGGATTCACGACGTTCACCTGCGAGGTCACCTGGTACGCCGGTCCGAGCCAGGCCCGGGCGACCAGGGCGAGCAGGTCGTTGGCGTAGTACCGGACGAAGACCTCCGGGGCGCGCAGCGCGAGCTTCTCCAGCGCGTTCCAGACCCGGTCGTTCGCCCCTGGTGTGGCGAAGTGGTCGCCGGCCGCCGTGCCGGCCCGGTGCTGCTGCTCGATCATCGCCTCGAACTCGGCCGTCGCGGCATCCACCACGTCCTTGCCGAAGGCACCCTTCAGCACCACGAGGCCCGGCCCGTCCCCGAGCGCCCGGATGAACTCGGTCTGCACGGCCCGACTCTCCGCGCCGCGGATCCGCTCAGCGTCGTACACCAGGACCTGGCGCTCCACCCGAGCAGCCAGCGGGTAGTCCGCCGGATCCGTCTCCGCCTTCAGCACCTCGAGCAGATCTTCCAGCCGCACGTCCTGTGGCTCGAACCACACCTTCGTCATCGCTCGCTCCTTCCACGCTCGAACCACCATGATGAGCTGAGCTGGACCAAGGACAACCGAGGGGACCGGAGGGCGGATGCGGAGCGATCACGGGTTGGCAGTGGTCAGGATGGGCCTGGTCGGGGCCGGGCGGATCGGGGCGCTGCACGCGCGCAACCTCGCGCGGCACGTGGCAGGGGCCGAGCTGGTGGCGGTGGCGGATCCGCGGCGTGAGGCTGCCGAGGAGCTGGCCGGCCAGTACGGCGCGCGACCCAGCGAGGTCGACGAGTTGCTCGCGGACCCCGAGATCGACGCCGTGGTGATCGCCTCGATCGCGGCCGCGCACCAGGAGTTGGTGGTCAAGGCGGCTGGGGCGGGCAAGGCGGTCTGGTGCGAGAAGCCGGCCTCGCTCACGCTGGAGCAGATCGATCGGGCCATCGCGGCGACCGCAGCGGCCGGGGTGCCGTTCCAGGTCGGCTTCAACCGACGGTTCGCCGCCGACTTCCGGGCCGCGCGGGCGACCGTCGAGGCCGGCGGGATCGGTACACCGCAGCTGATGCGTTCGATCACCCGGGACCCGGGGTGGCCGGCGGGTCTGTCGAACGCAGCGGGAGTCCGGCCGTGGACGATCTTCCGCGAAACCCTGATCCACGACTTCGACACCCTGCTCTGGCTCAATCCCGGCGCCGAGCCGGTCGAGGTCTACACCAGGGCCGACGCGCTGATCGCGCCCGAGTACAAGGCCGACGGGCTGCTCGACACCGCCGTCGTGATGATCACCTTCGACAACGGGGCGATCGCGACCGCCGAGGCGAACTTCTCCGCGCTCTACGGGTACGACGTGCGCGGCGAGGTCTTCGGCAGCAAGGGCATGGTGGTCGCCGGGCGGCTGCCCAGCACTGCGGCCGTGCACTACGACGCGACCGGATCGCACCAGCGAACCCTGCGCAGCGACGAGGAAATGTTCCGCGACGCCTACGTGCAGGAGCTCTTCGACTTCGCCGAAGTGGTGCGCGGCAACGCCGAACCGCCGGTCACCGGCGAGGACGCGCGCCGGGCGCTGCGCATCGCCTTGGCCGCGATGACATCGCACGAGCAGCACCGTCCGGTCAGGCTGGGCGAAGTGCGGTGAAACCCGTTCCGACAAAGGAAGACATCTGATCAAATCTGCGCCGCGACTCGACGGTAGGCCCTGGACAGCCCAAGATGTGCCCATGAGCACCGTCCAGGTCAGCGTCGATCGCACCAGCCGTACCCCGCTTCACGTCCAGCTCGCCCAGCAGCTGGAGGCAGCGATCCAAGGCGGTGACCTCCCGGTCGGTTCCCGGCTCAGCAACGAGGTGGATCTCGCCGAGGCGTACGGGCTCAGCCGTCCGACGGTGCGGCAGGCCATCGCCCGCCTGGTCGACCAGGGCCTGCTCGTACGCAAGCGCGGCGTCGGTACGCAGGTTGTCGGCAACTCCGGCCAGGTCCGCCGCTCGCTGGAGCTCACCAGCCTGTACGACGATCTCTCCGCAGCGCGCCGCAAGCCGGAGACGGAAGTACTGCGCTTCGGTGTCGCACCGGCGAGCGCTGACGTCGCCGCAGCTCTCCAGTGTGAGGCAGGAGATCGCGTACTGCGCCTGGAGCGCCTCCGCCGGGCGGATGGCGAACCGCTCGCGCTGATGCGCAACTGGTTGCCTCCGGAGATGCTCGACACCGACCCGAGCACCCTGGCCGAGCGCGGCCTGTACGAACTGCTGCGGGCGGAGGGCGTCCGCCTGAAGGTGGCGCACCAGACCATCTCGGCACAGCCCGCGACCGTGGAACAAGCCCGGCTCCTTTCCGAGGAGCCGGGCTGTCCCTTGCTGGCGACCACGCGCATCACCTACGACGATCACGGGCGCGCGGTGGAGTACGGCTCACACCTGTTTCGCGCCTCCCGGTACGCCTTCGAACACACCCTCGTCCACCGCTGACCCACCCCTCGGAGGGTCTGCGGCGGACGAGGGCAAGCCTCAGTTCGTACCGGTTCCCGGGAACTTCCACGCCGGGTCACCGGCCATCGTCAGCAGCTGGTCCTTGCTGAACACCGGCTTCGCGCGGGTGCGCGCTTCCTTCTCCTCCGGCCCGTTGTAGTTGACCATGTCGATCGACCGGCCGTCCGGGTAGTGGATCTCGATCCGGTTGGCGAGAACGCCCATGGCGGCCTGACGCTCGTCCGAGTAGGACGGCTCGTTCGTCGACCAGCGCACCACCGCGCCGTCGGCGCGGACCTCGCAGTGCCGTGCACCACCCTCGTCCGAGCACTTGGTCACCGGCCTCTCGTAGCGCAGCGACACCGCGACCTGCGACACGCCCTTGCCGTCGTTGACGAGGTACGACGCGGCGTTGTGTCCCTCCGTGCCGCCACCCGAGGTCTCGGGGCGGGTGAGCTGCAGACCCTTGGGCAGGACGTTCTTCAAGGTTTGCAGAGTCGCTGTCAACGCAATGGTGGGCTTGCCGGTGCCCGGGTTCTTGGGGTCCGGCTCGGAAGTGCCGACCTGCTCGGGCGGGAAGGCCCACTGATCACTGGACGCGATGGGGGTCAGGTCCTCGACCGTGAAGAGCGGCTCGGGCCGGCTGGTGCGGGCGGCAGTCGGCTGCGGCGCGTTGAGGCTGTAGAGGCTGATTCGTCGACCGTCGGCAGAGGAGATGTTCACCACGGTGTTCTGCACACCGCCGGGGTTGCTCGGCGCGAGGAGGGGGGAGATCGACTCGTTCGTGGTGGAGTAGATGATCGAGCCGTCCGGACGGACCGTGCAGTTGCTGGGCAGGCCTGCGCAGCTCTCGGGTGGCGTGGTGGTGGCCAGCTGGGCGCGGATCAGCGACGCGCCCTTGCCGTCGTCGACGACGACCTCCGCGTAGTGCCATCCGTTGTCGTTCCAGCTTTTCGGAGCCGACAGCTTCAGGTTGCCCGGCAGCAGCTTCGTCAGAATTCCCAGCGTGTGCGCGGGCGTGGCGACAGACGGCTTGGCGGCCGGAGGCTTGGCAGACGGCTTGGCCGACGGCTTGGCCGACGGCGTCCCGGGGCCGGCGACAGGCGGCTGCGATGGCTCGTTGCCGGCGAACAGCTGGGTCCCGCCGATGATGACGCCGGCGGTGGCCACGGCCGCCGTCGCGCCGGTCAAGCTCAGCAGGGCGGTCCGGCGTCGGCGCAGCGCCGCGCCGCGGCGCATTCCCCGCTCGACCAGGTCGGGGGACTCGGGTTCGAGGTTCTCGGTGGCCCGCCGCATCAAGTCGGGCAGCGAGTCGTTCAGGTTGCTCATCGGGGTTTTCTCCTGGGACGTCGGGTCAGAGTGCGATCAGGTGGACGGCGTCGTCGCCGAGAACGGTCCGGAGCCGGTCGAGGGCCCGGGACGTCCTGGTTCTGATCGCACCGGCGTTCTTGCCGAGATCGAGCGCGACCTGTTCGACGCTGCGATCTTCGAAGAACCGCAGCACCAGCACCGCACGATCGAGGGGCGCCAGCTCGGCCAACGCGTTCTGCAACGACACCCGCAGCTCGACGTCGCCGGGGCGTTCGGCCCGTTCCGGCAGTGTCGACGTCGGCTGCTCGGTCCAGCTGCGCCGGCGGCGTTGCGAGATGAACGTGCGCGCCAGCACCGTCTGCGCGTACGCCGGCGGGTTGTCGATCCGCCGGACGCCTCGCCAGGCGCGAAACATCTTCGCCAGCGTCTCCTGGACCAGGTCCTCGGCGTGGTGCCTGTCGCCCGTGAGCAGCCACGCCGTTCGGTACAGATGAGGGGTCCGCGCTCTGGCGAACTCCTCGAAATCGTCCGTCGTCGGTCTCATCACTGCCTTCCGTCGTGGCCTCACCCTGTACGACGCTGCGGTCCACCGGGGGTGTTACACCCGATCCGGCCGAGGTCGGCGGACGCCGTACGGCGTACTGGTTTCTGCAGGAAGCTGCAACGGGGGTGGACCTCACAGTGACCGCGTGGTTACGGTCAGGCGGCCTCTGCCTGCCGGAAGTTGTCCACAGGCCGGGCGGAACGGGTTGGCGCCCGACCCCTCGGGCTTGGGAAGATGGTCGCTCAGGGTGACGAAGTGGTCGCCTTTCCGGAACACCGACGGACACGGGGAGCCGATGACAGCCGACAGAGTCGCCGCACGCCGCAACGGGTTCGGTGGCGCCGTCGAGCTGATCGACGCGCAGGTGCGCGACCTCGTCCGCCGCGAGGGCATCGACCCGCTGCGCGACCCGGCCGCGGTGAACGCGATCGTCGCCACCGTGGTGCGCGAGTACGACGAGCGCAGCCTGACCGGGATCGTGCCGCCGATCGGCGACGTCGAGGCGGTCAGCCGCGAGGTGCACGACCGGGTGGCCGGCTTCGGGCCGCTGCAGCGCTACCTGGACGACCCGGCGGTCGAGGAGATCTGGATCAACGAGCCGTCCCGGGTCTTCATCGCCCGGGAGGGCCGGCACGAGCTGACCACCACCGTGCTGACCGAGGAAGAGGTCGCGGACCTGGTCGAGCGGATGCTGAAGACGACCGGGCGGCGGATCGACGTCTCCCAGCCGTTCACCGACGCCCGGCTGCCGGACGGGAGCCGGGTGCACATCGTGCTCGGCGGCATCACCCAGCGGTACGCCGCGATCAACATCCGCAAGTTCACCGTCCGGGCCACGCGACTGGCCGACCTGGTCGCGCTCGGCTCGCTGACCCCGCATGCCGCCGCGGTGCTGGACGCGGCCGTTGCCGTCGGCCTCAACATCCTCGTCTCCGGCGGGACGCAGGCGGGCAAGACCACGATGCTGAACGCGCTGGCCGGCTCGATCCCCGGCAGTGAGCGGGTGATCAGCTGCGAGGAGGTCTTCGAGATCAAGCTGCCGATCCCCGACTGGGTGTCGATGCAGACCCGGCAGGCCGGGCTGGAGGGCACCGGCGAGGTGCGGCTGCGCGACCTGGTCAAGGAGTCGCTGCGGATGCGGCCGTCGCGGGTGATCGTCGGCGAGGTCCGCGGCGAGGAGTGCCTCGACCTGCTGCTCGCGTTGAACAGCGGATTGCCCGGCATGTGCACGATCCACGCGAACTCGGCCCGCGAGGCGCTGACCAAGATGTGCACGCTCCCGCTGCTGGCGGGGGAGAACATCGGCTCCCGGTTCGTGCTGCCGACGGTGGCGGGCTGTGTCGACCTGGTGGTGCACCTCGGCATCGCGCACGACGGGCAGCGGCGGGTCCGGGAGATCGTTGCCGTCAGCGGGCGGATCGAGGAGCAGACGATCGAGACCGAGACGCTGTTCGGCACGTTCGGCGGCGTGCTGCGGCGAGCCGAGGGGCAACTGCCGCACCCGGAGCGCTTCCAGCAGGCCGGCTACTCCCCGTCCGGTTTGCTCACCGAGTTGCCGCGGGGCGTGAACTGATGGGACTGCTGCTCGGGCTGTTCTTCGGGATCGGCGTGCTGCTGCTCGTCTGGACGTTCGTCGCGCCGCGGGAGGAGAAGGCGAAGACCGACGGGCGGCTGGTCGCCCGCAGCCGGGACCTGCTCGCTCGCGCGGGCGTCGAGGGGGTGACGCCGGGCGCGTTCATCGGGGCCTGCCTGATCACGGGGTTCGTGGCGTTCGTGCTGATGTTCCTGGTGTCGGCGGCCCTGCCGGTCGGCGTGGTCTTCGGGCTGATGGCCGGCGGCGTACCGGTGGCGGTGCTGAAGAGTCGCGCGCGCAAGCGGCTGGCCGAGTTCCGGGAGTTGTGGCCGGACGTGGTGGACAACATCGCCTCCGCGGTCCGGGCCGGGTTGTCGCTGTCCGAGGCGCTGGCGCAGGTGGGCGAGCGTGGACCGTTGCCGCTGCGCGAACCGTTCCGGCGGTTCGGTGCCGACTACGCGTCGACCGGGCGGTTCGCCGAGTCGCTCGACCGGCTGAAGGCGCGGCTGGCGGACCCGGTCGGTGACCGGGTGGTGGAGGCGTTGCGCATCGCCCGCGAGGTCGGCGGCGGCGATCTCGGCCGGCTGCTCCGGTCTCTGTCCAGCTTCCTGCGCGACGACGCCCGCACCAGGTCGGAGCTGGAGTCCCGCCAGTCCTGGTCGGTCAACGGCGCTCGCGTCGCTGTCGCCGCACCCTGGCTGGTGCTTGGTCTGCTGTCTTTCCAGGGTGACGTGATCCAGCGCTACAACTCGCCGGTCGGCGCACTGGTCATCGGTATCGGCGCCGCCGTCTGCGTGCTCGCCTACCGCGTCATGCTCCGCATCGGCCGCCTCCCCGAGCCGGAACGAGTCCTGCGGTGAGGCCGACCGACACGGTGCGTGGGAACGCGCGGCCGACTGAGGAACGAGCAGGTGGTGCGATGAGCCGGGCGGTCGTGGTGATCGGGCGGGCCGTGTCCTGCCGCGGACCAGGGTGGGTGCCGCGATGAGCCCGACGGTTCTGGGCGGCCTGCTCGGTGCGGTGTTCGGGGCCGGTCTGCTGCTGGTGGTTCGGCGGTTGCCGTTCCTGCGCAAGCCGACGGTCGACGACCGGATCGGCCCGTACCTGCGGGACCTGGCCGGCGCCGACGTGTTTCTCGGCGTCACCGACTCGGGCTCACCGTTCCACGCGATGCTGCGGATGTTCGGTCCTTCGTTGCGGGCGGGAGCGGTCCGGCTCGAGCGGATCCTCGGTGGAGCGGCGTCGATCCGGCGCCGGTTGGCTCGGGCGGGCATCGACCGCAGTGTGGAGGAGTTCCGGATCGAGCAGGTGCTGTGGGGGACGGCCGGGTTCGGAGGCGGTCTGCTCGTGTCTCTGATCGCCCTGTCCTTCGGCGCCGGCAACCCTGTCGGCCTGCTGGTGTTCTGCGCCCTGCTTGCCGTCCTCGGCGTCCTGTCGCGGGACACCTATCTGACCGGTCAGGTGCGGAAGCGCGAGCGGCGGTTGCTGGCCGAGCTGCCGACGGTCGCGGAGTTGCTGGCCCTCTCGGTCGCGGCCGGCGAAGGTCCGGCGGCGGCGCTCGACCGGGTGGCCCGTTCGTGCCGGGGCGAGCTGGCCGACGAGCTGCAGCGCGTCCTCGCGGAGACCCGCGCCGGGTCGTCGCTGGTGCGCGCGCTCGACGGACTCGCGGACCGGACGGGCCTGGTCGCGCTGTCCCGGTTCGCCGACGGGCTCGCGGTCGCCCTCGAACGCGGCACCCCGCTGGCCGACGTACTGCGGGCCCAGGCGGGCGACATCCGGGAGGCGAGCCGGCGTGAGCTGATCGAGTCCGGGGCTCGCCGGGAGGTCGCGATGATGGTGCCCGTGGTGTTCCTGGTGCTGCCCGTCACCATCGCCTTCGCCTTCTACCCAGGCGCCGTCGGGATCCGGCTGATCGCCGGATGAACTGAGGAGAAACCATGTCCCTGTTGCTGACCAGACTGTTCCTGTCGCTGGTGCTGACCCCACGCCCCGCCGCGAAGGAGCGCGGCGACGTGCCCGGCTGGGTGCTGATCACGGTGATGACCGCCGGCTTGGTGGTTGCCATCTGGGGGTTCGCCGCCACAGAGCTCAGAGCCATGCTCGAACGCGCCCTGAACTCCGTCACTGGCAAGTGACCTACGTCCCGCCCACCCCGCCCGCGCGATCGGTACGCCGCGTGGCGATGCCTTCTGCCGTTCGCGGCAGGGGGCGTTCCACCGGATGCCGCCGATGGCGGGACCGGCTGCGCCTCGCCGGGCGCGGGCGGGTGCGGGGTGAGCGGGGCGCGGCGGTGGTGGACTTCGTGCTGGTGTCGGTTGTTGTGGTGCCGTTGTTCCTGGGCATTCTGCAGGTGGGGCTGTTCCTCTACCTCCGGAACACGATGACCGCGGCGGCGTCCGAGGGAGCGCACTACGCGGCTGTGCTCAACCGCGACACCGCCGACGGCGCCGACCGGACCCGGCAGCTCGTCGACGGCGTCGTCCGGGACGAGCTGATCGAGTCGGTCACCGCGGAAGAGGTCGACCTCGACGGGCAGCCGGTCGTCCGGGTGGCGATCTCCGCGCACATGCCCGCGCTCGGTTTGTGGGGGCCGGGCATCGACTTCTCCGTCGAGGGGCACGCCATCAAGGAGACCGGCGAATGAGCCGCCGGGAAGCCTGCGCGCGCAAGCAGGTCCGGGACGAGCAGGGTAGTGCGGTGGTGGAGTTCTCCTGGCTGGCGTTGCTGCTGCTGGTGCCGTTGATCTACGTGATGCTCGGGGTATTCGACGTCCAGCGCGCCTCGTACGGCGCGACGGCGGCGACGCGGGCGGCCGGGCGGGCGTTCGTGATCGTGCCGTCGGGGCTGACCGAGGACGACGCGCGGGCGCGGGCGTTCGAGGCGGCGCGGCTGGCGATGAAGGACCAAGGTCTCGAGCTGCAGTCCGGCGACCTGACCATCTCCTGTACGCCGGCTTGTCTGGAGCCAGGCTCCACGGTCACCGTCGAGCTCGACTACCAGGTGCCGCTGCCCTTCATCCCCGAGGCGCTCGGCGGTTCGCGTCCCGCCGTCCAGGTCTCCGCCTCGCACACCGAGCCGTACGGCGACTACCGCGAAGCCAAGGGCACGCCATGAGTCGCCGTACGCCGAGAGCCGGTGCGATCACCGGATCGACAACGCGACGCCGCGTGCCGGCGATGCGGCGGCGGGACGAGCGCGGGCAGATGACGGTGCTGATCATCGGCTTCACCGCGATCGTGCTGCTGATGATTGCCGTGGTCACCGACATCTCGAAGGTGTTCCTGGTGCGGCGTGACCTGGATGCGACCGCCGATGGAGCGGTGCTTGCCGCAGCCAACGGGTTGGCGGCGATCTACGGCCAGACCAGTGCCGGCAGCACTGCGGAGCTGGACGTCGAGCAGGCTCGGCGGCTGGCCGCGGAGTACCTGGACACGGTGGCCGCTAGCAACCGTTTCGACGGGCTGGACTGGTCGGCCGAGGTCACCGGTACCACGGTCACGGTCGAGCTGACGTCGACCGTCGACCTACCGTTCCAGCCGCCCGGGTGGCAGGGATCGGCCGGCATCGCCTCCACCGCGTCCGCCGTCGTTCCCATCCGCTGAACTGCCGGCCGAGTGGGGCACGATGGGTCCATGCGGATCGATCTGACGGGACGACGGGCGCTGGTTTCCGGATCCAGCCAGGGCATCGGGCAGGCGATCGCCACCGAGCTGGCTCGGGCGGGAGCGAGTGTGGTGGTGAACGGACGGGACCAGGACAGGACCGAACGGGCCGCGGAGGCGATCGCCCGGGAGGTGCCCTCGGCCGAGTTGCTGCCGGTGGCGGCGGATCTGGCGTCCGCGGACGGGGCCGAGGCGCTGCGGGAACGTGCCGGGGAGCTGGACATCCTGGTCAACAACCTCGGCATCTTCGGCGCCAAGCCGGTGCTGGAGATCGAGGACGACGAGTGGCGCCGGTACTTCGAGGTGAACGTGCTGTCGGCGGTGCGGCTGATCCGGATGTACCTCCCGGGCATGACGGAGCGCGGGTTCGGGCGGGTGATGAACATCGCGAGCGACTCGGCGGTGGTGACGCCGCTGGAGATGGTGCACTACGGGGTCACGAAGACGGCGCTGCTGGCGGTGACGCGGGGGTTCGCGAAGGCGGCGGCGGGGACCGGAGTGACGGTGAACTCGGTGATGGCGGGGCCGACGCACACGCCGGGGGTGGAGGAGTTCGTGGGCGAGCTGGTCGGCGAGGAGCTGCCCTGGGACGAGGCGCAGCGGCAGTTCATGCGGGAGCACCGGCCGTACTCGTTGATCCAGCGGCTGATCGAGCCGACGGAGATCGGGAACATGGTGGTCTATCTGAGCTCGGAGCAGGCGTCGGCGACGACTGGTGGGGCGGTGCGGGTCGATGGCGGGTACGTCGACTCGATCTTGCCGTAGACGACCTGGAGAGCGGTTACCTCGTCAGTTGGCCGCAGGCCTGCCGCGAGCTGACCGGCGGATACCGGCACCGGTGGATTCCGGTGCGGCACGCGGAGCGGGTACGCTGCTTGGTTGTGGCTGGACTGGATTTTGACGCGGAGCTCAAGCAGCTCGACGCGACGTTGACCTCGATCGAGAAGGTGCTCGATCTGGACGCGCTGCGCCGGGAGATCGCCGACCTCGGGGAGCAGGTCGCCGCTCCCGACCTGTGGGACGACCAGGCGAACGCGCAGAAGGTGACGTCGCGGCTGTCCAGCCTGCAGGCCGACGTGGAGCGGGTGACCAACCTGCGCAGCCGGATCGACGACCTCGGCGTGATGATCGAGCTGTCCCGCGAGGAGAACGACGCGGACAGCCTGGCCGAGTCGGAGAAGGAGATCGCGGCGCTGGCCAAGTCGATCCAGTCCCTCGAGGTCCGCACGCTGCTGTCCGGCGAGTACGACGAGCGCGAGGCCCTGGTGACGATCCGCTCCGGCGCGGGTGGTGTCGACGCCGCCGACTTCGCCGAGATGCTGCAGCGGATGTACCTGCGCTGGGCCGAGCGGCACGGCTACCCGACCGAGGTCTACGACACGTCGTACGCCGAGGAGGCGGGGCTCAAGTCGACCACCTTCGGCGTCAAGGCGCCGTACGCCTACGGCACGCTCAGCGTCGAGTCGGGCACCCACCGGCTGGTCCGGATCTCCCCGTTCGACAACCAGGGCCGCCGGCAGACCTCGTTCGCCGCGGTCGAGGTCGTCCCGGTGCTGGAGCAGACCGACGAGATCGACGTGCCCGAGGAGGAGCTGCGGATCGACGTGTACCGCTCGTCCGGCCCGGGTGGTCAGAGCGTCAACACCACCGACTCCGCGGTCCGGATCACCCACCTGCCGACCGGCACCGTCGTCTCCTGCCAGAACGAGAAGTCCCAGCTGCAGAACAAGGCCAGCGCGATGGTCATTCTCAAGGCCAAGCTGCTCGCGCTGAAGAAGGCCGAGGAGCGGGCCCAGATCGACGCGCTGCGCGGTGACGTGCAGGGCTCGTGGGGTGACCAGATGCGGTCCTACGTGCTGCACCCGTACCAGATGGTGAAGGACCTGCGCACGCAGTACGAGTCGGGCAACACCTCCGGGGTGTTCGACGGCGAGATCGACGACTTCGTCGAGGCCGGTATCCGCTGGCGCCGGACCGGCCAGACGGTCGCCGACCAGAACTGACGTGCCGGTCCCGGAGACGCTGCGCGCGGACTGCGGCAACTGCTTCGGGCTCTGCTGCGTCGCGCTGACCTTCGCGCGGTCGGCCGATTTCGCGATCGACAAGGCGGCCGGTGAGCCGTGCGTCAATCTCCAGGACGACTACCGCTGCGGCATCCACCAGAAGTTGCGCGGCGCCGGGTTCCCAGGCTGCACGGTGTACGACTGCTTCGGCGCCGGGCAGAAGCTGTCGAAGCTGGCCGGCGTGAGCTGGCGCGAGCAGCCCGGGCAGGAGATGTTCGCGGCGCTGCCGATCATGCGGCAGCTGCACGAGCTGCTCTGGTACCTGACGGATGCCGAGCAGCGGCCGGAGACCGCGCCGATCCGCGCTGAGCTCCGGCAGAGCCTTCGCCACGTCGAGGGCCTCACTCTGCAGCCGGTGCTGGACGTTGACCTGGCCAAGGAGCGCTCCAGCGTCAACGAGCTGCTCGTCAGGACCAGTGAGCTCGTCCGCGGCAAGCAGAGCAAGAAGAAGGAACGCCGCGGCGCCGATCTCGTCGGCGCTCGCCTCGGCAAGGCCGATCTCAGCCGCGCCAACCTGCGCGGGGCCTACCTGATCGCCGCGGACCTGGCCGGCGCCGATCTCCGCCTGGCGGATCTGATCGGCGCCGATCTGCGCGACTGCGACCTCCGGGGTGCTGATCTCACCGGGGCGCTCTTCGTCACCCAGTCCCAGGTCAACGCGGCGCAGGGAGACAGCTCCACCCGCATCCCCGCGAGCCTGCTCCGCCCCACGCACTGGCAGTAGGGCGTGTCTCCCAATTCCCCGTCTACTGCGCGGCACTCGACACGGCACTTGCCGTCGCGCGTGTACCCGTTCGTGTCGCTACTGGCTCAGCGATCCAGCCGGTCGAGTACGGCGGCGCGTGTCCGCTGGGCCGCCGCGTCGAGGTTCAGCCCCGACAGCGTCGATGCCGAGCAGAACGTGTCCCGCCTGGGCAGGGTTCCGTCGACCAGATAGGTGGTGGTCAGGTTGAGCGCGCACGGGTTGTCGTCGTACACGTAGACGCCGTGTTCACCCGCGTCGACGCTCACCAGCCGGGCCCGGTGCCCGAACGCCTTGCGCAGCAGCACTCCGCCGAGATGCGGGGTGGCGGGGTCACGCAGGTTCTGCAGGATCAGGACGTTGGCCGGTCCGTCCTTCGTGATCCGCACGGGCGGTTCGGCCGGCCGAGGCCAGTAGGCGCAGGGACTGATGTTCGCGCCGGCGGCACCGAACATCGGGAAGCGCTTGCGATCCCTGGCGACATCTCGCTGGTAGGTCGCGACGTCCGTGGGCCAGGCTGTGTCGTTGCAGGTGACCGCAAGGAACGAGGAGAAGGCATTGTCGTACGGCGACGGTGCCGCGCCTGCGGTGCCTGGGCCGGCGCTCAACCCAGGCAAGGCGCGGACAGCCGGCATCCGGCCGTCCGCCCGCTGGCGCTGGACGGCCGCGTCGTCGGAGCCGGCCAGCGACTGCCAGATCTGGGCCGTCAGCGGGAACCTCGAATCGCCGTACAACCCGGCGAACACGTAGAGCCGGAAGGTCGCACCGTCGATTCCGTCGACGGGCTTGCGATCCAGTTGTTCGGCGAGGGCGAAGAAGTTCCTTCGCACCTCGGCCGGGGTCCGGCCGAGACCGTAGCCGGCGTGGCGCGCAGCCGCGAACTTCGCGAAGTCGGGGAACCGCTGCTCCATGCCCGGCCCGAATCGCCGCACGGCGGCACGATCCAGGGAGGTGGTGCCGGGGTTGCTGTCCAGCACGATCCGGTCGGTCCGCTCGCGGAACATCGAGGCATAGGCCGAGCCCAGCGCCGAACCGTAGGAGGCTCCGAAGAAGCTGATCTTCTGCTCGCCGAGCGCGATCCGGATCTGGTCCATGTCGCGGGCGGTGTTGGCCGTCGAAATATGCGGCAGCAACCCCTGCTTGTCGTTGGCGGCGCATTGAGCGGCCACCCGCTGGACGATCTTGGCCTGCCTGACGACGGCGGCCGAGTTCTCGGCGTACGGCGGGATGTTGGCGGCGTACTCGTCGTCGGCCCGGAAGCCGCAGCTCACGGGTGACGAGTGGCCAACGCCGCGCGGGTCCATGCCGATCAGGTCGTACGCCGCGGAGACGGTCGCCGGTAGTCCCAACGCGACCAGTTCAGCGGGCTGTGCCACACCTGATCCGCCCGGGCCGCCCGGGTTGAGCAGCAGAACACCTCGCCGGCCGGCCGGCTTCGGGCTGGCCAGCCGGGAGATCAAGATTTCGATCTTCCGGCCGTCGGGCTTGGAGTAGTCCAGCGGCACCGGCACCTTCGCGCACTGCAACTGCGGAGCCCCTGGCGCCACACCGGTCGGACACTTGCCCCAGGCCGGCTTCACCGGCTCGGCAGCGGCATGGGGAATTCTGGTCTCTTCAGCGATCGCCGGCGCGGCGGTGATCAACGTCCCGCCGAGACCAGCAGTGACCACCAATGCCAGCCCCGCACGAGCGACTCGTCGACAACGCATTTTCGGTCCTCTCTCTCGTTCGTCCACGAGCCCACTCCAGACCGTGCCGCTAGGGCACGGTCAAATCCCCGTCCCAGCCCACGTCAGGGGCGACGTAGTGCCGCCGCCGTGTCAGCCACTCCCAGCGCGGGTGCCGAAGGTGGCGAGGTGCTCAAGTCCTCGATGGCATCCGTTGGGGCGGCGAGGCACAGAGGCTCGCCGGTGGGTGACGTGTCAACGGCGGCTCGGCCGGGACGATGACGTCCTTCGCGATCCGCTCGCGTGCCGCGAGCGGCCGGCGCCGTACGCCGGGACTTCGGCGCGAGGAGGTCCCGGCCGGGGGCAGCTAGAAAGCTGCGCGGTTAGACGAGAGGTTGCCGTCGCGATGAGGCCCGGGCCGGCCCTGGGGGCGGAGGCCGGCCCGGGACGGCTCAGCTGGTCGGGAAGTCGTCCGGGGTGCGGATCCGGTCGCGGACCCAGACGCCGGCGGGCTTCAGCACGCTGGTGCCGGTGAACGAGTTCCCGGCGCAGGTGCCTTGGATGAAGACGGCGCCGGAGCGGAAGTCGTCGGAGAAGTTCCAGTTGGTCCAGCCGATCTTCTTGCTGGCCAGGAAGTCGAGGTACTTCTGCGCGGAGGTGAAGTCGTTGCCGCCGTCACCGGTGTAGGTCTGGGTGCCGAACTCGGTGACGAACAGCGGGATCCGGTCCGCGGCTCGGGCCAGGGCGTTGAAGTACTCGTCCTGGTGCGACGCGGCGTAGAAGTGGAAGGTGTACATGAAGTTCGTCGCGTTGATCGGGTTGTTGACGATGTCGGCCTCGGTCCGCCCGTCCGAGATGCCGAGCGAGGCCCAGCCGTGGGTGCCGACGAAGACCACGCTGTCGGGGTCCTTGGCGCGGATCACCGGGATCATCTGCTCGGCGTACGACTTGATGCCGGCCCAGGAGACGTTGTTCGGCTCGTTGGCGATGTCGTAGATGATGTTGGTCTTGAACTTGTGCCGATCGGCGATCTCGGTGAAGAACGTCTTGGCCAGCGCCAGGTTGGCGTTCGGGTCACCCGGGTCGAGCTGGTGCCAGTCGACCAGCGCGTAGAGGCCGCGCCGGGTGGCCTCCTCGATGTAGTGGTGCACCAGGTCGGTGAACCGCCGCGGGTCGGTCTGGTAACCGCCCTCCTGAACGTACATCGAGATGCGCAGGATGTCGGCTTTCCAGTCGTTGGCCAGGGCATCGAGCGAGGCGGTCTTGACGCAGTGGCTGTACCACTGCAGGCCGTGCGTGCTCATTCCGCGCAGCTGGATCGGCTTGCCGTACTGGTTGCACAGCTTGGTGCCGCAGACCCGGAGCTGGCCGTTGATCGCGACCGGGGTGGTGGCGGCGACCGTGTCGACGGTGAGCGAGTCGGCCGTCGGGCCGACGCCTGGGGAGATCGCGGCGTTCACGGACTCGTAGCGGACGGGGGCGGCGGAACTGGTGGTCGCGGTCGTGGTGACCAGGGCGGTGGCGGTCAGCAGCACACTGACTGCCAGCGCCGACCAGCGGGTACGCGTCATCCCGGAGTGCCTCCTACTTCGCCGGGGGCGGTGGACGGAGTGAGGACCTGATAGGAAGGTTTCCTAATAGTTGTCCGGGAACTTAGCCTCGATGCTCCGCGCTGTCAATCGGTGACGGAGAGTGTCGGCACGCCGCGGTCTTGTGCTCGCCGGTCGGGCTGTCGTTGTCAGACTCTTCTCCGGCTCAGGCGGTGTCGCGCTCGGCCCACGCGGCTTGCAGCGCCGCCAGCGTGACCGCGACGGCGGGCCGTCGGGCGGTCGCCGTTCGCCACAGGGCGTAGATGCGGCGGCTCGGCGCCGGCTGCAGCGGTACGGCGACGACGCCGGGCGGCAGTGGTCCCCGGCCCAACCGCGGGAGCAGGCCGATACCGATGCCTCGGGCAAGCATCGCGACTTGGGTCTGGTACTCCGCGACCGAGTACGCCACCTCCGGCTCGACGCCGGCCTTGCGCATCGTCCGGACCAGCCAGTCGTGGCAGATCGTGCCGGCCGGCTGGCAGATCCAGCGCTCGCCGACCAGGTCGGTCGCGCGCACGAACTCCTTGCCCGCCAGGCGATGGGTGGCCGGTACGAGGATGTCCGCGGGATCCGTGCCGAGCTTCAGCCGGGACAGTTCCTCCGGCAGCGCGAGTGGGGTGTTGTGCCAGTCGTGCACGACCGCCACGTGGATCTCGCCGCGGTGCACCGCCGTCACCGCGTCGAAGGGGTCCATCTCGACGACGCGCACGTCCAGGGCCGGATGGCCGTCGATCAGCCCGGGGAGCGCGGCCGGGAGAAGTCCTCTGGCCGCCGTGGCGAAGGCGGCGACGACCAGTTCGCCGATCGCCTGGCCGCGGTGCTCCTCCAGTCGCAGCTCGGCGTCCTCGACGAGTTCCAGCACCTTCGACGCGGTGGCGACGAGTTCCTGGGCGGCGTCGGTGAGCACGATGCCCCGGCCGCGCTTCTCCAGCAGGGTCGTCCGGGTTTCCCGCTCCAGCTTGGCCAGCTGCTGAGAGACCGCAGAGGGCGTGTAGCCGAGAGCATCCGCCGCGCCGCCGACCGAGCCGTACACCGCGACGGCGTGCAGAGCGCGCAACCGACCGAGATCCATCATTAAGTACTCCTGCACTGTCAGTGGTAGTAATGTGCGCTGGTTCTAAACTGTAAGCCCACCCAGACTGAGGCCATGCGTCCTCGTCACGTGCTGCTCGCGCTCACCGTCGTCCTGGTCTGGGGAGTGAACTTCGTCGTGATCGAGGTGGGTCTCGAGGACTTCCCGCCGCTGCTGTTCTCGGCTCTGCGCTTCTTCTTCGCGGCGGTGCCGGCGATCTTCGTGCTGGGCCGGCCGCCGGTCGCGTGGCGATACGTGATCGCAGTAGGACTGGCACTCGGAGTGGCCAAGTTCGGGCTGGTGTTCGTGGCGATGGACCGCGGTGTGCCGGCCGGCCTGGCTTCGCTGGTCCTGCAGTGCCAAGTGATCTTCACGGTGATCTTCGCGGTTCTACTGCTCGGGGAGCGCCCGCGCCGGCCGCAGCTGGCCGGGATTGCCGTCGCCTGCGCCGGATTGCTGCTGATCGTGCTCGACCGCGGTCTCACGGCGCCGCTCGGTGCGCTGCTGCTGGTGATCGCCGCGGGTGCCTGCTGGGGCGTCTCGAACACCGTGACCCGGCACGCCAAGCCGCAGGACACCCTGCGCTTCATGGTCTGGGTGAGTGCCGTGGCAGTTCTTCCACTGGGCGGCCTGTCGCTGCTGGTCGAAGGACCGCGTGCCGATCTGGAGGCGCTGCGGGGAATCGACCTGACCGGAGCCGGCGCACTGGCATTCCTGGCCTTCGTGGCGACGCTGTTCGGGTTCGGTGTCTGGGGCTTCCTGCTGCGCGTGTACGACGCCAGCACGGTCGCGCCGTTCTCGCTGCTGGTCCCGGTGGTCGGGATGGGCGCGGCCTGGCTGCTGCGCGGTGAAGCCGTCGGGCTGCAGCAGGGCATCGCGGCGCTGCTGATCATCGGCGGCATGGCCTGTACGGTGATCCGCCGCCGACCCCGTACCGAGGCAGACTCGGTCGAGTGGATGCTCAGCAAGTCAGCCGCCTGACCACCCGCTGGACCGAAGCACTGCCCGGTGACGGCAGCACGGTGCTCTCCGGCTACGGGGCCGCGCCGCTGCTCGCCGTACTCGGCTCTGTCGCTGTTGAGCCAGCTCGCTCAGAGCTGATGGCCGCGGGTGGGCAATGGGCAGGACTGCTACCCGGTACGCCGGAGCTGCGGGCAGCCATCGGGCTGTGGACCCGGCCGGAGGTTCCGCTGGAGCCGGGGCTGGACCAGGTGATTCCGGCTCAGCTCCGCGGTGTGCTGACCGGGCGTCAGGCGCTGGACCGTTGGGTGGTCGAGCAGACGGACGGGCTGCTGGAGCGCATGCCGGTCCAGCTCACAGCGGAGACACTGCTGGTCCTGGCATCCGCGCTGGCTGTCCGGACCACCTGGGCGCAGCCGTTCGAGGCGTGGGAGCGAGGAGTCGGCGGCCGGTCGGTGTGGTGGTTGTCGCGGGTCGATCCGGATCTCAGCACCGTCCGGTGCCACGACACGGCAAACGGCGCGATGACGGCGGTCACCGTGCGGGGGAGCGGCGCCATCGACGTTCGGCTGGTCGTCGCGGACCCGGCTGTCGCGCGCAACAAGGTTCTCGCTGCGGCGGTTGGACTTGGTGAGGGCGGCGCTGACGCAGTCCGGTTGCTGGAGGGTTTGCCGTCCCCGGCGGTGTCCGTGGTGGAGACCATGGATCCGCAACCGACGGTGACCTTGTCGGTGCCGTACTTCGAGGTCGATGCCGAGCACGATCTGCTGGCGTGCCCGGAGGTGTTCGGGCTGGTCACCGCGTCGGACCCGCGGCGGGGGCACTTCCCGGGGCTGAGTTCGATGCCGTTGGCTGTGAGTCAGGCGAAGCAGGCGGTGATGGCGCGGTTCTCGGCGACCGGGTTCGAGGCGGCCGCGGTGACGGCGATTCCGGCCGTGGCCGGGTCCGCGCCGATCCCTGGGGCCCGAGGGCTCAGGGTGGACCTGGACCGGCCGTTCGCGTTCGTCGCGGTGCACCGGCCGACGGGTACGCCGCTCGTCGCCGGCTGGGCCGACGAGTCGGCGTACAAGGTGGTGTGAAGCCCTAATCGGTGGTGAGCTGGTCGCGGACCTGCATGAGCGCGAAGCCGAGCAGGTTGAGGCCTCGCCACTGGTCCGGGTGCTCGGCGCGCTCGTCGTCGGCGGCCAGGCCGATGCCCCAGATCCGGTCGACCGGGCTGGCCTCGACCAGGACGCGCTCGCCGGTACCGAGCAGGTAGTCGCGCAGTACCGGGTTCTGCTCGAACTTCCGCACGTTGCCCTCGACAACCAGATCGAACCGGTGCTGCTGCCACACCTCGGTGTCGAAGCCGCGGACCGTGCGCCCGATCGCCTTCGCTTGCTGAGGATGTCCTGCAGCGAGCACGTCCCGCTCCGCGTCGCGGTCCCCGAACAGCCGCGCCTTGGCCGCCATCATCCAGTGCTCGGCCGTCGGGTAGCGCACCTCGCCGACCGTGAACGGCGCCCGGTACCACTGGCTCAGGCAACTCGCGTCCGCCTGCCCGTCGGCGCTCGGGGTGTCGCCCCAGAAGAAGACGTACTTGTAGCGCTTGGTGCTCGCCAGGCCCTCGAGCAGGTCGGCGGTGGACCGTGCAGTGCTCATTCGTACGGGTTGGCCGGGGCCGTCACCGTCTTCACCTCGGACACGGTGAGCGCGGCGACGTCGCCGTCGGTGCGCTTGGTCGGCTCGGCCCACTCGCCGGTCACCGTGACCCACTGGTTCTTCGGTGGGGCGGCCTGGCCGCGCGCCTCGACCATGAACGCGGTGCCGTCGGCGACGCAGCAGGTCAAGCCGATCCGGGAGACGTACCAGCTGCCGTTCTTGCCGGGCGTGACGAAGCCGGTGAGCTGGAAGCTGCGGCCCTTCATGCTCTCCTTCTCCCACACCGCCCAGACGGCGTAGTCGCGGACCGCCAGCGGCACCGGGGCGTTGCCCTGCGCGCTCTTGGCCAGCCAGGAGTTGCCCTTCGGCTCCACCGGCTTGGCCGCGACCGGCGACTGGCGCTGGGCGGCGTCGGCGCCGAGGGCCGGCGGGTCGACGACCAGCAGGGCGAAGACCGGGATCAGCAGCAACCAGGCCGCGCGCGGCAGGCCGTGGTGGCCGTGACCGTCGTCGGCGTGCTCCACGTGCTCACCTGCCGGTTTGCGGCGGGTGTCGGCCAGGACGTCGGCGACCGCGAGCAGGATCAGGATCACTCCGGCCGCCAGCAGCATCCAGCGCATGCCCGGCTTCACGTACCGCAGGTAGGTCCCGGAGATCGCCAGCTGGACGATCGCCGCGCCGACGAAGACGACCACGAGCCCTGCGACGTTGCGCCTCACAGCAACCACCATCCCACGACAAGACTGGCCAGGATCGCCACCAGGAAGGTGGCCGGCGCGAACCGGACGGCGAACTTCGGGCCGAACGTGCCGGCCTGCAGCGCGATCAGCTTCACGTCCACGATCGGCCCGACCACCATGAACGCCAGCCGCGCGGTGAGCGAGAACTGGGTCAGGCTCGCCGCCACGAACGCGTCCGCCTCGGAGCAGATCGCCAGCAGCACCGCCAGCAGGCCGAGCACGACGACCGAGAGCAGCAGGTTGCTCGCGACGGTGTCGAGCCACTCGCGCGGGACCACCACGTTGAGCGTCGCAGCGGCGGCCGCGCCGACGACGAGGAAGCCACCGGCGTGCAGGAAGTCGTGCAGCATCGACGACCGGAAGACCTCGAGCCGGCCGGTGCCCTCCGCGTGCCGGCTCTTCGGCATCCGCAGCCAGGAACCGCCCTTGCCGGTCAGCAGCCAGAGCCAGCCGATCAGCATCGACACCCCGAGCGAGGTCACCGCCCGCGCGATCACGACCTTCGGCTGACCGGGAAAGGCCACGGCGGTGGAGGCCAGCACGACCGGGTTGATCGCGGGCGCCGAGAGCAGGAACGCGATCGCCGCGGCGGGCGTGACGCCGCGGGCCATCAGCGCGGCCGACACCGGCACGGAGGCGCATTCGCAGCCCGGCAGGATCACGCCCGACGCACTGGCCACCGGTACGGCGAGGGCCGGGTGCTTCGGCAGCGCCTTGGCGAAGAAGGAGGCCGGCACGAACGCGGTCAGTGCGGCGGACAGCAGCACGCCGAGCACCAGGAACGGCAGCGCCTGGACCGTCACGCCGACGAACATGGTCGCCCAGGTCCGGACACCGTCGTCGGTGAACAGCCCGGCGAAGAGCCGGCGCCCGAACAGCGCGAGGCCGACCAGCACGATCAAGGTCGCGGTGAACGCGATCGAGGACGCGGCCGGCTCCTTCTGCTCCTCGCCGTGCGCGTCGCCGTGCGGGGGCTCGCCGGAGTCGCCGGCGGGCTGGTTGGAGGGTGCGTCGGAGGTGGCCGGCGGCGGGCCGACCGGGGGCGCGGTATCGCCTGTCGCGACGGGAGAATCCGGCGCCTCGGCGGAGTCGGCAGGCGTGCTCATGGGCGGCATACTGACACAGCGGGGTGCGTGGGATCGACTACCCAGGGTGGCCAGTAATGAAAATCAGCGTCATGCCGCCGAATAGTCGCCCTGCGGAGGCTTGCCTGGGGTGAGTGCGTCGCCGGTGCAGGTTCGGTGCTCGTGCGGTTCCTGTTGACGGCTCGACCCCCATGGCAGGGTGGAGCCCATGGATGCCAACGTCGTGACCGCGGTCAACAGTCTCACCTCCCGCTGGGCGCGCACCCTCGCGCCCGGCAACACCGTCATCTCCGGCCTCGGCCTGTGGCCGTTGCTCGCGCTGCTGGCGACCGCTGCCGACGAGCCGGGGCGTGCGGAGCTGTCCGAAGCCGCCGGCGTCGACGCATCCACCGCCGCCTCCCAAGCCGTCGACCTGATCCGCACGGTCGACTCCGCCACCGACCTGCACGCGGCCCTGGGGGTCTGGGTCCACCAGCAGCTCAAGCTCAGCGAGACGTTCGACAGCGTCATCCCGACCGAGCTCACCGGGACGTTGACCGGTGACCTGACCGGCGACAAGGCCACACTGGACGCCTGGGCCGCCGAGCACACCGATCACCTGATCCGCGAGATGCCGCTGCAGGTCACCCCCGACCTCGCCGTCGTGCTCGCCTCGGCGCTCTCCCTGCGCACCACCTGGGCCCGCCCGTTCCGCGAGCAGATCAAGCGGATCCCGACCGGCCCCTGGTCCGGCTCCTGGCACTGGCTCGACCGCACCGACCGCGACCTCGACGCCGTCCGCGTGTACGACGACCCGGCCGCCGGCCCGCTGACCGTGATCACTGTCCAGGGGGACGCCGACGTCGACGTTCTGCTCGCCATCGCTTCTCCCGAGGCAGCCCAGCCTGACGTCCTCGCCGGTCTGCTCGCGGCAGCTGCCAGGCCTGCCGCCGGTCGCCCCGGGTCGATGCTCGTGCAGCAAGGTCAGCCCGGTCAGCAGCTGGCCCCGGCCCTCACGATCACCCAGACCACGTCACCGACTCCCGAGGTCAACCTCTCCCTGCCGTCCTTCGCCGTCCAGGCCGAGCACGACCTGCTGGCCCAGCGCGAGCTTTTCGGCCTCACCGCCGTCACGTCCGACCCCGGTGCCCAGGGCCACTTCAGCGCCATCAGCCCGGACCCGCTCGTCGTCGGCCAGGCGAACCAGACGGTGCTCGCCCGGTTCTACGCCACCGGCTTCGAAGCCGCCGCCGTGACCGCGATGGGCATGATGCGCACGTCCGTGTCCGTCACCCAATCCCGCCGCCTCGACGTAGCCCTCACCCAGCCCTTCGCCTTCACCGCCCTGCACCGAGAAACCCGCCTCCCCGTGGTCGCCGGCTGGATCGCCAGCCCCACCGAGCCCGAGTAGCAGCAACAGCTCGCGTCTCCCGTTGATCTCGAGGCGACTGCCCAGCGCCGACTAGCGAGCCGGATACCGACCCGGGCGAGCGGTGGTGCTGCTCCGGTCCGCAACCCTCGGACAGGAAACGGGGGCCACGGGCAGGAAGCGGGCACCACGGACGGGCTGTTGCGCGTTCACGGTCCCGCGTGCCGGTCCGACGGGCTCGGCCGTCCGCCTCCACCGGCGTCCGCGGTGCCTCGCGGTCGCTGCCGGGAAGCGGTCAGCTCGGGCTGGGCAGGGTGAAGAGGCGGTTGAGCAGGGCGGAAGCTTCGTCAACGGCCGGACGGTCGTCGGTGAGCAGCAGGTCGAAGAGCAGGCCGCGGGCGGCGGCCAGCCCGAGCCGGGCATACGCCGGGGCCTGGTCGGGAGGGACGCCTGCCTTCACGCACAGGTCGGTCAACGGTGGCAGCCAGACCGTGATGAGGTCGGCCTTCAGGGCCTCGGTGTGGGGGAGTCCCTGCATGGCGTGGGCGGAGAGCTCGAAGAAGAGCGGGCCGTAGACCAGGCTCGCCTCGGTGACGCGGCGCCAGAACTGCTCCGCCTGCTGCTCGACCGAAAGATCCTCGGCATCCAGCTGCGCGAGCAGGTCGCGTTGCTGCTGCTCGACGGTGCGGACCACCTCGGCCAGCAGTCCGTCGCGGGAGCCGAAGTGGTAGATCAGCATGCGGTGGCTGGTGCCGATCGCGGTCGCGATGCTGCGCAGGCTCGCGTCGCCGATCCCGTGCCGGGCGAAGTGCTCGACCGCGTCGGCGAGCAGAGTCTCCCGGCTCACACCCCACCCCGTGCGAAGGCCAATGGGGTTCCGGTGGTCCGCGGGATCACCCTTCGGTGACCTTCTTCAGGGTCTCCAGTTCCAGGGCCACGTACTGGTCGGTGAGCTTCGCGTAGAGCCGGCCGAGCAGCCAAGCCAGCGGGCCCTCCTGGATGATCGTCCCGGTCGCGACCGTGCCGGCCGGCGTACTGACCACCCGGTGCCCGCCGGTGGTCCGGATCCCCGGGCCGCGGGACACCCATTCGAAGTACTCGCCGTCCTTGAAGTGCGTCACCTCCCACACCGCGACGGCGAGCTTCGGCTGGCGGATGCGGGCTCGTGAACCGACCCGGAGCGGGCCCTCGTCGAGCCGCTCGACGGCGTCCACGGTCGGCAGCCACTCGGGCCAGCGGGCAACGTCGCTGAAAACCGCCCAGACACGTTCGGCCGGGGCGTCGATGGTGATGGAGTGCTCGAAGCGCATGTACCAAATGGTACATCTGCGCACGACGGCGGTCGATGAGCAGACGGTGGACGTAGCGTGTACGGAGAGTGAGAGTCGGCCGGATCGGCGATTGCAGTGTGCTGACGGTCCGGTGCCGCCGGTAGGGTCAGCGCCATGGCTGACCAGAACGGCACGAACAACGTCACCGAGAACGAGCAGGACCCGGGCGCCAGCACCCAGATGTTCCGCGCTTTCGTCAACGAGGGCGAGGTCGGGACCGCCGAGGAGCCGAAGCTGAACGGCCGGATGCTGGCCGTCGTCGGCGGCGTCGTGGTCCTGATCGCGGTCGTCGCGGCCGTTCTCGTCTTCTGACCCGTTCCGAGGTACGACCGTGCCGTCCGGTGAGAGCGCGCTGAGCCGGTGACCACCCTCGACGTCCAGGTGGTCCGCGTCTTCGTGGACTCCTCCGGCGCCTTCGGCAACCCGCTCGGCATCGTCGACGGGCGGCAGGTCCCGGACGCCGACCGTCAGGCCGTCGCCGCGCAGCTCGGTTACAGCGAGACGGTTTTCGTCGACGAGGCCGAGGCCGGCCGGATCCGGATCTTCAGCGCCACGGCCGAGATGCCGTTCGCCGGTCACCCGACGGTCGGTGCCGCCTGGTGGTTGCACTCCCAGGGCCACCGCACCGACGTACTGCGCGTCCCGGCCGGCGAGGTACCGGTCACCCGCGCCGACGGCTACACCTTCGTCCGGGCCCACGCGACCTGGGGCAGCACGTTCGACTGGCACCAGCTGGACACCCCGCCGGACGTGCTGGCCGCCTCGCCCGCGGAGTACTCGGCGGGGCACACATTCCTGTGGGCGTGGCAGGACGAGCCGGCCGGCCGCGTCCGCGCCCGGGTGTTCGCCCCCGCGATGGGTGTGCCCGAGGACGAAGCCACCGGTTCCGCCGCCACTCAGCTCACCGCCCGCCTCGGCCGGAACCTCCACATCGTGCAAGGCGCCGGCTCCGAGCTGCTGACCACGCTCCTGCCCGACGACTGGACAACCGTCGGCGGCCGCGTCCTGCCTGCGCCCGCCCGCACCTTCACCTACTGACCGCCGGACACCTCAGCGCCCGCAGAGCGATACCACCGGCCAGGACCGCGGTATCCGTTGACGGGAGTGGTGTGCCGGATGGAGCATGGGTGCTCGGCGAGCGGGAGGTCACGATGGCGGAAATCGTGCGGGCGGCGTTGGTGCAGACCTCGTGGACCGGCGACCAGGAGTCGATGATCAAGGCGCACGAGGAGTACGCGCGTCAGGCGGCGGCGGCCGGGGCCGAGGTGATCTGTTTCCAGGAGCTGTTCTACGGGCCGTACTTCTGCCAGCTGCAGGACCCGAAGTTCTACGAGTACGCCGAGAGTGTGCCCGGGCCGACGGTCGAGCGGTTCCAGGCGCTGGCCCGGGAGCTCGGCCTGGTGATGGTGCTGCCGGTGTACGAGCAGGAGCAGCCCGGGGTGCTCTACAACACCGCCGCGGTCGTCGATGCCGATGGCAAGTACCTCGGCAAGTACCGGAAGACGCACATCCCGCAGGTGAAGGGGTTCTGGGAGAAGTTCTACTTCCGGCCCGGCAACCTCGGCTACCCGGTGTTCGACACCGCGGTCGGCCGGATCGGCGTCTACATCTGCTACGACCGGCACTTCCCGGAGGGGTGGCGGGCGCTCGGACTGGCCGGGGCCAAGATCGTGTTCAACCCGTCCGCGACGCACCGCGGCCTCTCGTCGTACCTGTGGCAGCTGGAGCAGCCGGCCTCGGCGGTGGCCAACGAGTACTTCATCGGCGCGATCAACCGGGTCGGCATCGAGTCCGACTACGGCGACAACGACTTCTACGGGTCGTCGTACTTCGTGGACCCCGAGGGCAAGTTCGTCGGCGACCTCGGGCACGACCACGACCCGGAGCTGATCGTGCGCGACCTCGACCTGGGCCTGCTCGACACGGTCCGCGACCGCTGGCAGTTCTACCGCGACCGCCGGCCCGACGCGTACGGGGACCTGACCGCACCGTAATCAGCCGAAGGAGCGCGCGATGTCGTTGCTGGTCAAGGGTGGGACCGTCGTCGGACCGACGGGGACGCAGGTCGCCGACGTCCTGGTCGAAGGCGAGCGCATCGTCGCGCTGCTCGACCCGCAGTACGCCGGGCCGGTGCAGGCCGACGAGGTGATCGATGCCACCGGCAAGTACGTGGTGCCGGGCGGGATCGACGCGCACACCCACATGGAGCTGCCGTTCGGCGGGACCGCGGCCAGCGACACCTTCGACACCGGCACCCGGGCAGCGGCGTTCGGCGGGACCACGACGATCATCGACTTCGCCGTGCAACGGACCGGTGAGGTGGTGCAGGACGGGCTCGCCGCCTGGCACGCCAAGGCCGAAGGCAACTGTCACGTCGACTACGCGTTCCACATGATTCTCGGCGGCGTCGACGCCGACGCGCTGAAGGCGATGGACCAGTTGGTCGCCGACGAGGGCATCACCAGCTTCAAGCTGTTCATGGCCTATCCCGGGGTGTTCTACTCCGACGACGGCCAGATCCTGCGGGCGATGCAGACCGCACGGGAGAACGGCGCGATGATCATGATGCACGCCGAGAACGGCATCGCGATCGACGTGCTCGTGCAGCAGGCCCTGGCCCGCGGCGAGACCGACCCGATCCACCACGGCCTCACCCGGCCGACGGCGCTGGAGGCGGAGGCGACCAACCGGGCGATCGCGCTGGCCGAGGTCGCTCAGGATTGCCCGCTCTACATCGTGCACCTGTCGGCGAGCCAAGCGCTGGAGCACGTCGCCGCCGCCCGGGACGACGGCCGCAACGTGTTCGCCGAAACCTGCCCGCAGTACCTGTACCTGACCCTGGAGGATCAGCTCGGCGCGCCCGGCTTCGAAGGCGCCAAGTGGGTCTGCTCGACGCCGCTGCGCAGCAAGCACGAGTCGCACGCGCGCGACCTGTGGAAGGGGCTGCGCAGCAACGACCTCGCGATCGTGTCGACCGACCACTGCCCGTTCTGCTTCAAGGACCAGAAAGAGCTCGGCCGCGGCGACTTCTCCAAGATCCCGAACGGCATCGGCGGCGTCGAGCACCGCGTCGATCTGGTCTACCAGGGCGTGGTCGACGGGCAGCTGTCGCTGGAGCGCTGGGTGGAGACGATCGCGACGACGCCGGCCCGGATGTTCGGCCTCTACCCGCGCAAGGGCGTGATCCAGCCCGGCGCCGACGGCGACCTGGTGGTCTACAACCCGAACGGCACCACCCGGATCAGCGCCGAGACCCACCACATGAACCTGGACCACTCCGCCTACGAGGGGTTCGAGGTCAAGGGCCGGGTCGACACGGTGATCTCGCGCGGCACGGTGATCGTGGCTGACGGCAACTACCATGGCCGGAAGGGACACGGGCGGTACCTGCGGCGCGGGCTGTCGTCGTACCTGGTCTGAGGGGGGAAACCGGTGGACTTCGGAGTGGTGTTCCAGTGCGACCCGCCGGCCTCGGCGGTGGTGGAGCTCGCGGTCCAGGCCGAGCGGGCCGGGTTCAGCTACGTCTGGACGTTCGACTCGCACCTGCTCTGGCAGGAACCGTTTGTCCTCTACCCCCAGATCCTCGCCGCCACCCGCAGCGTGCTGGTCGGCCCGATGGTCACCAATCCCGGTACCCGCGACTGGACCGTGATCGCGTCCCAGTTCGCCACCCTCAACGAGACGTTCGGCAACCGCACGATCTGCGGCATCGGCCGCGGCGACTCCGCGCTGCGCACGCTGGGTGCGCAGCCGGGCACGCTCGCCGAGCTCAAGCAGTGTGTCGAGGTGGTCCGGGGCCTGGCCCGCGGTGAGACAGTCAGTTACCGCGGCCAGGAGCTCAAGTTCGGCTGGGTCTCCGCGGGCGCGCTGGACGTGTGGGTCGCGGCGTACGGGCCAAAGGCGCTGGCCGTGACCGGGCAGGTCGGCGACGGGTACATCCTGCAGCTGGCCGATCCCGACATCGCCGCCTGGATGATCGCGGCGGTCCGCCGCTCCGCCGAGCAGGCGGGTCGCGACCCGGCGGCGATCAAGTTCTGCGTTGCCGCGCCGGCGTACGTCGGGCACGATCTGGAGCACCAGCGCGACCAGACCCGGTGGTTCGGCGGCATGGTCGGCAACCACGTCGCCGACATCGTCGCCCGCTACGGCACGACCGGCGGTATCCCGCAGGCCCTGACCGACTACATCAAGGACCGGCAGGGCTACGACTACGCCGAGCACGGCCGCGCCGGCAACAGCCACACCGCCTTCGTGCCCGACGAGGTGATCGACCGCTTCTGCGTGCTCGGCCCGGTCGAGAACCACCTCGCCCGGCTGGCGGAGTTGACGGCGATCGGCGTCGACCAGTTCGCCCTCTACCTCCAGCACGACGCCAAGGAGGAGACGCTCGCCGCCTACGGCCGCGACATCATCCCGTACGTCTGAGTCGGCTACTCGCTGATTCCGGAACGCTCGACGCCTTCGACGATCCAGCGCTGCAGGAAGACGAACATCACCAGCAACGGCAGGATCGCGATCGTGGCGGCGACGAACAGCTGGGGGAGGTTGATGGTCTGCGCGGTCAGGAACGTGGAGAGCGCGATCTGCACCGTCCAGGCGTTGCGGTCCGGGGCGATCACCAGCGGCCACAGGAACGCGTTCCAGGAGCCGATGAAGGTGATCGTGCCGATCGCGGCGATGAAGCCGGTGGAGTTCGGCACGACGATGCGCCAGAACGTTCCCCAGTACGCCGTACCGTCGAGCTGCGCCGCCTCCTCCAGCTCGCGCGGGAAGCCCAGGAAGTACTGCCGGAACAGGAACGTCGCGAACGCCTGGAACAAGCCGGGGACGATCAGCCCGCGCAACGTGCTGACCCAGCCGAGCGTGGAGACCAGCACGAAACTCGGCACGAACGTCACCGCGGCCGGGATCAGCAGGGTGGCGACGATGAAGTAGAACACCGCGTTCGCGTACCGGAACGGGATCCGCGCCAGCCCGTAGCCGGCCAGTCCGGAGATCACCAGGACGCCGATGGTCTGGACCACCGAGATCACCAGCGAGTTGACCAGGCTGCGCGCCATCGGCACCGCCGGGTCGTTGAACAGGTCGACGACGTTGCTCCACTGCAGCGACGACGGGAAGAACGTCCACGACGGCGAGGTGATGTCCTGCTCGGTCGACAACCCGTTGCGCACGAGCAGGTAGAACGGCAGCAGGAAGAGCACCGCGCCGACGACGAGCACGGCGTACCGCAGGACGGAGCCGGTCCGGTCCGCGCGGGATCGCTGGATCGTGGCCATCTCAGTCCTCCCTCCGGCCGAGGCCCAGGAACCGGCCCTGGACGAGCGCGACCAGCGCGATCAGCAACGTGAGCAGGACGGCGCCGGCACTGCCGTGACCGAAGTCCTGGCCCTGACCGAGCGCCGCGTAGTACAGGTAGACGAGCGGCGGTCGCGCGTACGGCGGGTACTGCCCGTCGCTGGCCAGCAGGTTGTAGAACTCGTCGAACGCCTGGAACGCGTTGATCAGGAGTAGGAGCAGGACGGCGGTCGATGTCGCCCGCAGTTGCGGCAGGGTGAGGTAGCGGAGCACCTTCCAGCCGGTCGCGCCGTCGATCGCGGCCGCCTCGTACAGCGACGGCGCGATCCGCTGCAGCCCGGCCAGGAACAGGATCATGTAGAACCCGGCCTGCAGCCACATCCGGGCGGTGACGATCACCAGCCAGTACCAGGGCGGTTGCGTCACCGAGAGCCAGGGGACTGGTTCGGCGCCGAACCAGCCGAGCACGGTGTTCGCCAGACCGAACCGGACCCCGTTGAAGATCGACAACTTCCAGACCAGCGAGGCGACGACGTACGAGCAGGCGGTCGGCAGGAAGAACACCGACCGGAAGAACGTCTGCGCGAACCGGGTCCGGTGGACCATCAGCGCCAGCCCGAGCGACACCACGAACGTGGTCGGCACGATGAACACCGCGAACACCACGAAGGTGAGCAGGCTGGACCGGAACGCCGCGTCCCGCAGCATGTCCAGGTAGTTGCCCAGGCCGACGAAATCGGTCGGCGTGACGGTGTTGCGGGCGTCGAAGAAGCTCAGCACCACCGACCAGACGATCGGGACGTAGACGAACACCAGCAGGCCGAGCACGAACGGCCCGACGAACACGGCGAACCACAGGTTGCGGTCGTGCCGGCCGCGCAACCGGGCACCGAGCGGAGCCGGCGACGACATCAGCCGGCGATGCGCTTCAGCTCGGCCTCGACGACCGCCTTGACCGCCTTGAGCTCGGTCGCCGGGTCGCTGCCGGACTTGACGATCCGGTTCAGCGCGTCCGAGTACGCCGTACCGGACTTCGGGGTCCACAGCAACGGTGTCTGGGCGTGCCCGTGCTCGTTGACGAATCGCACCGCGTCGGCGGCCGGGCCGGACTTCAGCTTGTCCGCCTTCTCGGCCAGGCTCTTGCGGGCCGGGATGTGGAAGCCGTAGCTCTGCGCCCAGTCCAGCTGCTTGTCGGTCTGGTCGACCCACAGCCACTTGACGAACTTCTTCGCCGCGTCGACGTTGCTCGACTTCGTGCTGACGGAGGCGCTGTACGCGCCGACCGGCACGCTGGGTGCGCCGGTGGAGGCGTCCAGCTTCGGCCACGGCAGTACGCCGAAGTCGTCCCCGAAGGCCTTCTGGATCTGCGGCAGCGTCCAGAGGCCGGTGAACTGCATCGCGGTCAGCCCCTGGGTGAACGCCGACGGGTCGGACCAGTCGGTCGGGGCCCCGAGCAACAACGCCTTCGAGCTGAACAGCTCGCGCAGCTTGCGCAGCGACTCGGCCACCGCCGGGGTGTCGAAGCCGAACCGCCCGTCCTGGGTCAGGTAGTCGGCGCCGGCCGACCACAGCGCCGGTCCGCCGAGGATGCCGACGCCGCCGTCGTTGCCGACGAACAGGCCCTTCACGTCGTCGGTGGTCAGCTTCTTCGCCGCCGCGAGCAGCTCGTCGACGGTCTGCGGCGGCTGGACGCCGGCCTGCTGGAGCAGGCTTTTGCGGTAGACGAGTAACTGCATGTCGGTCGCCTGCGGGATCGCGTAGAGCTTGCCCTGGTACGTCACTCGCTCCAGCAGCGACGGGGTGAAATCGCTCCTGGCGTCGCCGAGCAGGTCGCTCAGGTCGGCCACCTGGCCCCCCTTGATCATGTCGATGCTCGGGCCGTTGCCGTACTCGAACACGTCCGGCCCGCCGTCGGTGAGCAGGGCGGCCGCCGTCTTCTTGTCGTAGTCGCCGGGGGACCACTGCACGCTCACGGTGGCGTCGGGGTACTCCTCGGCGTACCGCTCGACGGCCTGCTGGGTCCCGGCCTCGCCGTACTGGTGGTACCACTGCGACAGCGCCGGCTTGTCGCCGCTGACGTTGCCACCGGCCCCTTCGCGGCCGGTGTTGGAGCCGCAGCCTGTGACCGCCGCCACGGCCAGTCCGCTTCCCAGGGTGAGAAAGCCCCGCCGGTCGATTCGACCTGTACCCGACATCTTCGACGTACCTCCACCTCGACGGTCAGCAGTCTCCGACCCTATGACCGAACGGGTCCGCCGGTGCCGAAGTCCACGCTGTGGAAAATGCACTTGCCGGATCGACTTTCGGCGATAGGGTGCGCGCCGGCCCGTCCCTGACTCCGTCGCCGTGAGCCGTACCCGCGCCTACGCTGCTGCGATGGCAATGCTCGCGGTCGACGCGCCGATCACCCGCCGGCGAGCGGCGGGCTGGGCCGTGCTCGCCACCCTCGCCTGGTCGGGCGACGCGATCGTCACCGCCCTGCAGTACCGGACGATGGTGTCGCAGGAAGGTCAGCCGATGCCGGGCTGGGCGGAGGTGCTGCCGACCAACGTCGCGTCCTCGCTGCTGTGGGTGCCGTTCACGGTGATGATCCTCTGGCTCGCCTTCCGGTGGCCGATCACCGGTGCCCGGCGTAACCTGCTCGTTCACCTGGCGGGGTTCGCCGTCGTGGTGGTCGGCCGGGCGGTCGCCGTGGTGCTGCTGAACGGCCTGGTCGGCTGGTACCCGGTCACCGTCCCGCGGTGGCCGGAGCTGCTGATGGCGAGCCTGGTGAACAATCTGATCCTGTTCGTGCTCGTCACCGGGTTCGCCCACGCCGTCTTCTACCAGCAGGCCGCCCGGGACGCGCAAGCACGGTTCACCGCGGCCCGGCTGGACGCGCTGACCAGCCAGCTCCAGCCGCACTTCCTGTTCAACGCGCTCAACACCATCGCGGCGCACGTGCACCACCGGCCGGACGTGGCGGAGGCGATGATCGTGGACCTCTCGGCGCTGCTGCGGTCGTCGATCAGCCGGGACAGTTCCGCGCTCGTGCCGCTGGACGACGAGCTGGCGATCGGTTCGGCGTACCTGAAGATCGAGGAGCACCGGTTCGAGGACCGCTTGCGGGTCGAGGTCGCCGTGGATCCGGCGGCCCGGGATGCCGGCGTACCGCCGTTCCTGCTGCAGCCGCTGCTGGAGAACGCCGTGCAGCACGGTCTGGCGCCGCGCGCCGGCCGGAGCACGCTGCGGATCCGCGCGGTCCGCACGGGCGACGAGGTGGTCATCGAGGTGGCCGACGACGGTGCCGGACTGGGTGCCGGGGGCCCGGACGCCGGACCGACGACCGCGGGCGGGCGGTCCGCCGCGCGTGCGGCCGAGGGGATCGGCCTGGCCAACGTGCGGGCCCGGCTGACCGAGACCTTCGGCCCGGCCGCGACGCTGACGCTGACCGCGAACGAGCCGAGCGGCACCGTGGCGACGATCCGGGTCCCCTACCGGCCGGCTGTGCCGGCCGACGCGGCGGTCCGGCCGTGATCCGCGCGCTGATCGTCGACGACGAGCCGCCGGCCCGGGCCCGGCTCGAACGCATGCTGGGCGAGCACCCGGACGTCGAGGTCGTGGCCGCGGTCGGCGACGTGCCGGCCGCGATGCGGCGACTGGCGCAGGACCGCCCGGACACCGTGTTCCTGGACGTCCGCCTGCCCGGTGACGACGGCTTCACGCTGCTCGAACTGCTCGGCCGGAGCGACCGCCCCGCGGTGGTCTGCACCACGGCGTACGCCGATCACGCGGTCCGCGCGTTCGACGAGAGGGCCGTCGACTACCTGCTCAAACCGTTCTCGCGCGAGCGGCTGGCCGAGGCGCTGGCCCGGGTGCGGGAGCACCACCGCCCGGTGCGGCCGGCCGGTCCGGCGCCGGCCCGGCGGATCCCCGTGCCGGGGCCGACCGGGATCGGCTTCGTCGACGTACGGCGGGTGGAGTCGGTGCGGGCCGAGCGGAACTACGTGCGGGTGCACACCGACGACCGGCGGGTGCTGCTGCGCGCGACGTTGCGGGAGATGGAGGACCGGCTGCCGGGGCAGGAGTTCGTCCGGGTCAACCGCTCGGTGATCGTCCGGATCGACCGGGTGGTGGAGCTGCAGCCGCTCCCGCACGGCGAGGTGGCGCTGCGGCTGGCGTCCGGCGACCAGGTCGTCTCCGGCCGGTCGCACGCGGCGGTCGTCCGGGCGGCCCTCGGTCTGTGAGCCCGCACTCGGCAACGGCCGGTTCGTCCCCGCCGTCCACCGCTTCGTCCCTTTCCGGCGCGGTGGTCGTGCCCAGGACCCCGAGGCTTGCGGTGTCCCACCGCCAGACCCAGGAGGTTTCCAGGTGCTCGCTCGCCTGCTCGCCGTCACCGCGGCCCTGAGCTCGACCCTGCTTCTGCCCGCCACTGCCGGCCCGACCGCGGAAACCCCGGCGCGCGCCGGGGACTCGGCCGTCACGGGTCACCGGGCTCCTGCCTTGTTCGCCCCCGGGGTGATCTCCACCCCGGACCAGGAGGAGTACCGGATCACCTTCACCCCCGACGGCCGGACGGCGTACTTCAGCCGCGCCGCCTCGTTCTTCCCGGTCTCCCGGCAGGCCACGATCTACCAGTCCCAGCGCACCCGGACCGGCTGGAGCACCCCGGTCGTCGCGCCGTTCTCCGGCACGTACTCCGACATCGACCCGTTCGTCACCCCGGACGGCAAGCACCTGTACTTCTCCTCGATCCGGCCGGTCGGCGGCACCGCACGCGACGACATCGACGTCTGGGTGGTCGACCGCCGGCCGGACGGGAGCTGGAGTGCCCCGCGGCACACCGGTGCGGTGAACCAGGGCGGCGTCGCCGCGGACGGCTCACCCATCGACGAGCTCTACCCGAGCATCGGGCCGGACGGCGCGATGTACGTCGGCAGCAACCGCGACGGCGGCCAGGGCGGCTGGGACGTGTGGCGGGCAGCGCCGCGCCGCGACGGGACCTTCGGCCCGGCCGTGAACCTGGGGCCGAAGCTGAACACCGCCGGCTGGGAGTTCAACCCGGTGGTCTCGCCGGACGGGCGGTACCTGGTGTTCTCCCGGATCGCCGCCTTCCAGGCACCGTGGGGTGAACTGCAGGCGTCGGCACGGACCGCTCACGGCTGGGGCGCGCCGCATCCGATCGAGGCGGTGAACACCGAGGCCGACGAGTACCACGCGTCGTTCTCCCCGGACGGACGGCGGTTCTACTTCGTTCGCAACGCGGTGACCGAGACGTCCAACGGCGACTTCTACACGATCCCGGTCCGGAACCTGCGGCTCGGCCGCTGACCACTTTTGGCGCCGCACCGGGCCTCGGTGCGGCGCCGGCGGTCAGGCGTTGCAGGGGCGGTCAGGCGTCGGACAGCCGGGCGATGGTGGCGCTGGCGCGGCGGACGATCGGCACCGGCCCTTCCGGCAGGACGTCGCCGATGAACGTGTAGTACCGCAGGATCTCGGGATCGACGTCGCCGGGGCGGTGCCGGCTGTGGTCGCGCACCCAGTCGATGATGTCGCCCCACCCGGGCGCCGCCAGCGAGCCACCGAAGTGCTGCACCGACAACCCGGCGCACAGGTTGCCGAACGCGAGCCGGTGCGCCAGCGGCCAGCCGCGCAACGTACCGAGCACGAGCGACGCCAGGAACACGTCGCCGGCCCCGGTGGGGTCGTACGAGCGGACCGGCAGCGCGGGGATGTGCTCCTCCTCACCGGTCGCCGAGTCGATCGCCAGTACGCCGTCCGAGCCGTTCGTCACCACGGCCAGCGGGACCCGGTCGGCCAGCTTGTGCAGAGCGGCCTTCGGCGAGTCGGTCCGGGTGTAGGCCATCGCCTCGCCGGCGTTCGGGGTGAAGGCGTGGAAGCCGTCGAGCACGTCGAGCACGGCGGGCGACCAGGTGTCGGTCGGGTCCCAGCCGACGTCGCCGAACAGCAGCGCGCCGGACGCCCGGGCCTCCGCGGTCCAGCTCGGCAGTTCCTCGGCGACCGGCACGATCGCCGACCGGGTCAGCAGGCCCGGCCCGACCAGCTTGCTCGGGTCGCCCGGCGCCTCGTGCGCGTGGGTCACCATCGCCCGGTCCCGGTCGATCGACATCGACACGGTGACGGGGGAGTGCCAGTGGCCGATCCGGCGGGAGTGGGACAGGTCGACCTTCTCCTGGTCGGCCAGCGTGCGCCAGCAGAAGTCGGCGTACACGTCGTCGCCGAACACGGCGGCCAGGCCGCTGCGCAGGCCGAGCCGGCTGGCGGCGATGGCGAAGTTCGCGACGCCGCCCGGGCAGGACCCCATTCCCTCGGCGAAGATCTCGGTCCCGGTGGTCGGGGCGCTCTCCAGGCCGGTGAGAACGATGTCCAGGAACACGGTCCCCTGGACGAACACGTCGTAGCAGTCGGGGTCGTCCATCGGAGGCGCTTTCTGTCGGTGGCGGCTGGTGTGCTGTCCTTCGTAGCATCATCCGCCGGTCACCACCACGGATTTGGGAGGACGTCGATGACTACTGGGACGTGTCCGTGATTCCGACCTGGATCTCGGTGGTGGGCGTGGTGGCGACGGTGCTGAGTCCGTTCCTCGCGCTCGGCGGGGTGATGCTCGGCGCCTACCTGACCCGCAAGTCCGACCGGGAGCTGGACACCTGGCGGCACCGCGAGGAGACGATGCGGATGGTGCGCTGGGCGGTCGAGCAGATCTTAGCCGGCGACGAGGTGGGCACGGACGCCGGCGTGGTGACGCTGCGTTCACTGATGCGCTCCGAGCTGTTGCAGCCGGAGGACTACGACCTGGTCGCCGCGCTGACCGCCGCCGTGGCGATCGACCGGGTCGGCGAGGCCGCGTACGCTGAACTCGCGGACGCGAACACCGAAGTCGTCGAGGAAGGCAGTCGCCGATGGCTGAGAAGAAGACCGTGAAGGTGTCCCGGCAGGCGGTCGAGCTGGCCCGGTTGCACGTCGAGGCGGCCCGGCGCGCCGGGCGCAAGCCCGAGCCCGCCGTCGCCCGGATTGCGGACGCCCGCCCGGAGAACGGCAACGGAACCGCCCCCGCCCCCGCCTGAGGGCGGCACGCCTGACCGAATCCGCCTGCCGGAGCACCTACACTGATCGACGGCCGCTCCCAGTGGCGTACGGTGCTCTGGTGGTTACCGCTGCGTCGCTCCCTGTTCCCGACCACGGCCGGAATGTCCCGTGATCCGCTTCGAGAATGTTTCCAAGACGTACGAGGGCCAGTCCAAGGCTGCCCTGCTGAACGTGAACGTCGAGATCGAAAAGGGCGAGTTCGTCTTCCTGGTCGGCACCTCCGGGTCCGGCAAGTCGACGTTCCTTCGTCTCGTGCTGCGTGAGCACCGGACCTCCAAGGGCCACATCATGGTCGCCGGCAAGGACCTGAACCGGCTGGCCAGCTGGCGGATCCCGCAGATGCGCCGGCAGATCGGCACCGTCTTCCAGGACTTCCGGCTGCTGCCGAACAAGACCGTCGCGGAGAACGTCGCGTTCGCCCTGCAGGTGATCGGCAAGCCGCGCGCGCACATTCGCAAGACGGTGCCCGAGGTGCTCGAGCTGGTCGGTCTGGACGGCAAGGAGGACCGGCTGCCCGACGAGCTGTCCGGCGGTGAGCAGCAGCGCGTCGCGATCGCGCGCGCGTTCGTGAACCGGCCGATGATCCTGATCGCCGACGAGCCGACCGGAAACCTGGACCCGGGCACGTCGGTGGGCATCATGAAGCTGCTGGACCGGATCAACCGGACCGGCACGACGGTCGTGATGGCCACCCACGACGTGTCGATCGTGGACCAGATGCGCAAGCGCGTGATCGAGCTGGAGAACGGCCACGTCGTCCGCGACGAGTCGCGCGGCGTCTACGGCTACCAGCACTGAGACTGCCTGATACAGGGACTGACTGACTGATGCGCTTGAACTACATCCTTTCCGACCTCGGGATCGGCCTGAAGCGGAACCTGTCGATGACGATCGCGGTCGTCGTCACCATCTGGGTCTCGCTGTCGCTGTTCGGCAGCGCGCTGCTCGCCCGCGAGCAGGTCGAGCTGATGAAGGGCAACTGGTACGACAAGATCCAGATCTCGATCTTCCTCTGCACCAAGGACTCCGGCGGCCGCGGCTGCTCGGGCGCCGAGGTGACCACGGAGCAGAAGAACCGGATCAAGCAGGTGATCGAGTCGAGCCCGGACACCGCGCCCGAGGGTGTGTTCGGCGAGACGAAGAAGGAAGCGTTCGAGCAGTTCAAGAAGCTGTACAAGGACTCGCCGATCGTCAGCACGGTCACCGAGGACCAGATGCAGGAGTCCTTCCGGGTCAAGCTGAAAGATCCTCAGCGCTACCAGAACCTGGTCAGCGCGGTGGCCGGCCTGCCGGGCGTGGACACCGTGCAGGACCTGAGACAGTACCTCGATCCACTCTTCAAGGCGCTGAACGGCTTGCAAGTCGGGGCGCTGGTGGCCGCCGGTCTGCTGCTGGTCGCCGCGCTGATGCAGATCTCCAACACGATCCGGCTGGCAGCCTACGCCCGCCGCAGGGAGATAGGCATCATGCGCCTGGTGGGCGCCTCGAACTTCTACATCCAGCTGCCGTTCCTGCTGGAGGCGGTGCTGGCCGCCCTGATCGGCGCAGTGCTTGCCTGTGGCACCCTCTGGGTCGGCGTGTACTTCGTCGTCATGCAGCGGGCCCAGGAGACCTTCCGGGTCTGGCAGTGGGTGGGCGCCGCGGAGACCTTCCAGGCGACGCTGATCATGGTCGTGGTGGGTCTGGTGCTCGCGGTGGTCCCGACATTCCTGACGACGCGGAAATACCTCAAAGTCTGACCCGGGTGGCTTATCGTGCAGTAGCACGACACCTCAACCCAGAGCAAGGGGTCGACTGTGGTCCCGCACTTCCCCGGTGCGAACCTGCGAGAGCGGGCGCGCATCAAGCGAGACGACAGCATCGGCGCCAGCGCCACCTCGAGCGGACGGTCACGCACGCGACCGCCCGCTCGGCAGACGATTGTCGCCGCTTGCTGCGTTGTCCTGTCCCTGACCGCCGGAGCGCTGGCGGTGGTTCCGTCTGCCCAGGCGGACCCACCTGACCCGAACGCGCAGAAGAAGCAGCTCGACGCCCAGATCAACCAGTCCAAGGCCGATCTGCACGAGTCGTACGACCAGCTGGCCAAGTCCGTTGCCGCCTACAACCAGGCGGAGACGCGGTACGAGACCGTGCAGGCGCGGTACGCCGCGGCGCAGGGCAAGCTGGCCGCCGCCAAGGCCGCCGACGTCGTTGCCGCGAGCAAACTCAGGGCCGCCGAGCAGGCGCTGTCGACGGCCCGCGGCGACGTGGCCGAGGGACAGAAGCTGATCGCGCAGAAGCAGCAGGTCGCGGGACGCGCGGTCCGGTCGGCGTACCAGCAGCAGAACTCGCTGGTCGGGCTGGCCATCGTGCTGCGCGGCGCCTCGCCCGCCGACCTGGCCAGCGGCATGCAGGTGCAGCGCAACGTCTTCGGCATCACCGGCAACGTGATCACCAGCCTGAACAACGCCCAGGCGCAGCTGGCGAACAAGCAGGCCAAGCTGGCCGAGGCGGAGCGAGTGGTCGCCGCCCAGCGCGCCGAGGCGGCGCGGACCGTTCAGGAGGTCAGCAAGCTGACCAAGCAGGTCGCCGCGGACAAGGCCGAGGCCGCTGCCGTCGCCGCGACCCGGCTGACCGCCCAGCAGGCGGCCGAGAAGGACAAGAACTCCGAGCTGGCGCAGTACCAGTCGCTGGTCGCCGAGCGTCGCCGGGTCGAGCAGGTCCTGATCGCCCGGGCGCGGGCCGAGAAGGCCCGGGCCCTGGCCGAGAAGGCCGCCGCCGCCCGCCGCAAGGCCGCCGCCGAAGCGGCCGAGCGCGCCAAGGCGAAAAAGGAGAAGCGACCGCCGCGCAAGCTGCCGGACCCGCCCCCGCCCCGGAACGACGGCGGGCTGAGCTACCCGGTCAACACCTACATCACGTCGCCGTACGGGATGCGGTTCCACCCGATCCTGCGCTACTGGAAGCTGCACGACGGCACCGACTTCGGCGCCGGCTGCGGTACGCCGATCCGCGCCGTGGCCAGTGGGGTGGTGACGGACCGTTACTACAACGGCGGCTACGGGAACCGGATCTTCGTCTCCCACGGCGTTCTCGACGGCAGCTCCCTCACCTCGGTCTACAACCACCTGTCCCGGTACCGGGCCCGGGTGGGCCAGCGAGTCCGCAAGGGCCAGGTCATCGGCTACGTCGGCAACACCGGCTACTCGACCGGTTGCCACCTGCACTTCATGATCTACCAGGACGGCCGCGTGGTTAACCCGATGAAGTGGCTGTGAGGTGTCTGGGATACTGGCGGGATGGTGAAACAGACCGGCCAGAAGCCGATCGCGCAGAACCGTAAGGCGCGACACGACTACCACATCGACGACGTGGTGGAGGCCGGACTCGTGCTGACCGGGACCGAGGTGAAGTCCCTGCGGCTGGGTCGGGCCTCCCTCGTCGACGCGTTCGCCTCGGTGCGGGGCAACGAGCTCTGGCTGCAGAACATGCACATCCCGGAGTACACGCACGGCACCTGGACCAACCACGAGCCGCGCCGCACCCGCAAGCTGCTGCTGCACCGCGACGAGATGCAGAAGCTGATCAAGGCGATCGAGCAGCAGGGCGTCACGCTGGTCCCGCTGTCGCTGTACTTCAAGGACGGCTACGCCAAGGTCGAGCTGGCGACGGCCCGAGGCAAGAAGGACTACGACAAGCGCCACGCCCTGGCCGAGCGCCAGGCCTCCCGCGAAGCCCAACGAGCCCTCTCCGAACGCCACCGCCGCTGATCCGCGGACTGGTCGCCCGCCACCACCCCGGCGTACGGACCCCTTCGGCTGAGCGCGGCCCTGGGGTCGGCTCAGGGGTCGTTCCGGGCGGAACCCGATGGGGCGGACGCCCGCCGCGGCGCACAGTGGAGGCATGTCCACTTCAGAGCTGCTGGTGACGCCGGCCCAACGGGACCGCGCGGTCGAGATCCTGCAAGAAATGTACGCCGACGGCCGGCTGACCCACTTCGAGTTCGACACCCGGCTCGAGCTGGCGCTGAAGGCCCGCACCCGGGCCGAGCTGAACGGCTCCTTCGACGGGCTGCTGGCCCGCCCGGTCCCCACCTACGCGCCGGCCGCGTTCACCCGCCCGGCCCCCCTCCAGCGGTACGACGGCAAGGGCCGCGGCCTGGGCACGATCTCGCACTGGCTCGGCTACCCCACGTTCTTCGTCGGCCCCGCCCTGATCGCGGCCACCGCCGGCAAGGAGAACCCGGCCGTCCGCAAGCACGCCGTCGAGGCGGTGAACTTCCAGCTCAGCGCCCTCGGCCTGTTCATGCTGCTCGGCGTCGTCACCGCGGTCACCGACGGCTTCACCGGTTTCCTGTTCCCGATGCTCGGCCTGGTCTGGTTCGTGCTCACCGGCGTGGCCGGCCTGGCCACCATGCTCGGCACCAACTTCCGCTACCCGTTCACCCTGCGCCTGATCAAGTAGGCCGGCGGCCGGCGGGAATCCCGGGTGCGGGTGGCTTGTTGGACTTGGTAGTGTGGACCTTCCACCGGTCCTTCGGGGCGGGTGGGAGTTTGACAACTCAACAGGGGGTGAACGGTTTCGACTTTGGACGTACGTTCCAAGGGAAGCGGGCCGAGGATCCAGGGTTATCTCGTAAACGATCTCTGGAAACCAATAACTGCCGATTCCAAGCGCAGTAGCTTCGCTCTCGCCGCCTGACGGCCTGAGCAACTAAAGAAGCGGTCAGCCCGGGAGTGCTTCCGACCCGGTTCCTGGCCTCAGCTAGGGAGCTTGCTTCATCAACCCGGTCACGGGGTTGATGCGGGACATTAACAGTGACTGAGTCCGTCAGCGACGTGTCTGTACGAGCGCTGGGACTGAGAAAACGCCATTACAGACTGCGCCCGGAGAAGTCTTGGAGCGACGCTGAAGGACGCGGGTTCGATTCCCGCCACCTCCACCCCTGAGAGTTTGACTTCGCCCCGGCAGCCTGGCTGCCGGGGCGAAGTCGTCTGTGCGGCTTCTGTGGTGTGGCCCGAGCCGGCGCCCACGCTCGCTGCGGTGCTGCTCCGGCTTGCCCGTTTGAGTTCATGCGTGCTGCCGCCCGCTTGGCCGACGGCGGGTGTCACCGGGTGGGCCCGATGATTCCGTCGGGGTGGTCGGTGGTTCGCCTGCTCGCGTCGTACCGCGTGCGCTCCCCGCCGCCAGCGGCTGTCTCTCGCACCTCACACTCCAACTTTGAGCACGGCTCAGCCGTCTCCAGCCACTTGGAATGACCGAGCCGTGCTCAAAGTCGGTGGTTTCCGCAGGTCAGTACGAATACCGACTGACCTTCTCCGGGTGGAGCACGATCCGCACCCACTCCTCCGCCAGGATCCCGGCGAGGTCCTCCGCCCGGACCGGGTCGGTCAGGTCCCAGTACCGCTCGGCCAGTCGAGTGGCGAGCTCGCGCCCGCCGTCGGGTTCCACCGTGGCTCGGCCGGCGATCGACACCCAGCGTTCGCGTTCGCCGACGGGGGCGGCGACGACGATCGAGGCGCGGGAGTCGCGGCGGAGGCGTCGGACCTTGACGGTGTCCGGGCCGGTGAACAGCTGGATCGTGCCTTCTGCGGTGGCCTCGAACCACACCGGGCGGGGCTGGGGTGGCAGCGGACCCGCGGCGACGGACAGGAATCCGTACAGCGCGCGCTGGAGGAACTCGAAATCCTCGGCGGTCAGCGTGTCGGCGTCGGTGCTCATCACGGCCTTTCCGGTCGGCGAGGGGACAGCGTCCCCAGGTCATTGAAGTCAACGTCGACGCGGGAAGCGGATGTTCCGTCACGCGGCATGTCGGCGCGCCACGGGGGAGCAGGGCCGGCAGCGGACGCTGCGGCCGACCTCCGCGGACTCCGATCAGCAAAACCAAGAAAAACGGAGGCCATCTCCGGAAGACCTCGGTGGTGGCGCGGGTTGTAGTGGGCATGACGATCGAACTGGGGTTGATTCTTCCGACGTCCACGCCGGATCCGAGCCGGCCGGTGCTTGGTGACGCCCGGGCCGCGGCGCGGCTGGCCGAGGGGGCCGGTGTCGAGTCGGTGTGGTCCACCGACCACCTGATCGCGAGTGCGCCGATGCTCGACAGCACGGTCGTGCTGGCGACGGCCGCGGCGGTGACGGAGCGGGTCAAGATCGGGTACGGCGTGATGTTGCTGGCGCTGCGGCCAGTCGCCTGGGCGGCGAAGCAGGTGACCTCGCTGCAGCACGTCTCCGGCGACCGGCTCCTGCTCGGGGTGGGCACGGGCAACCCGGCCCACGGCGACGTCGGCTGGCGTGCGGCCGGTACGTCGTTCGAAAGCCGTGGGCGGCGGACGGATGAGGCGCTGCAGGTGCTTCCTGATCTGATTGCCGGGCGCAAGGTCCAGTTGGAGGAGGGGCTGGAGGCTGCGATTGCTCCTGGTGCGACGGTTCCGCCGCTCCTGGTCGCGGGCGACGGCCAGAAGGCGCTCGCTCGCGCCGCGCGTTTCGGCGACGGCTGGGTCTCGATCGGGCTCGCAGTCGACGACGTGCCGGCGCGGATCGCCGCGTTGGAGGACCTTGCGGCCGGCTACGACCGGCCGCGACCGGCCCTCACCATCGTCGGCCCGCAAGTCGACGACATCGACGAGGCCAAGGCGGTCGACCAGCTCGCGGCGTACGCGGAGGCGGGGGTGGAGCGCGTCATCCTCGTGCCGGGTGGCGACGGTTGGGAGCAGGGCTACGAACGCGCCGCGAGGCTACGCGCAGCCCTGTGAACCGAACACCCCCAAGGTGATGCGGCCGGGTCAGCGCACGGTCAGGTTGAACACGCCGCTGTACGTCGCGTCGGCCGTCGCTGTGCCCGGCACCCACCAGCGGAACTGCGTCACGCCTCGGCGGTTCCAGGGGAACGACAGCAGCCCGCGACCGGCGTACAGGGTCTTGTAGGACACGCCCTGCCAGACACCACTGGCGTTCTTGAACTGCAGCGCCGCTCGCTGTGCGCCGGCCGGATCCACCCACAGGTAGGCCTGCGGACGGGTTCCATAGCTGATCACCGGGCTGATGAACTTCGCGGACACCACCCGCGTCGTCGCCCGGACCGTCGTGGTGCCGCTGACCGCGCCGTACGACAGGCTCTCGCCGTTGTCCTTGTTCGGCCTGACCACGCGGTACTCGCGGTGGCCGGGGTTCTTCACCACGGCGGTGTACTTGCCGGCGAGGTCGGTCTTGGTCGTGCCGACCACCGTCCAGGGCGCCGTGCTCGACGTCCGCTGCTGCACGACGACCGTGTCGAGCACGGACTCCGTCCTCCGGTCGTCACAGGACGGCGGCCCTCCGCTGACGAGCAGCCAGCGGATGAACACTTGACCGGTCAGCGTCGTCGTCGCCCCGTACTGCGTTCTCGCGGGCCCGGCGATACTGGGCGGGTTGGTGACTCCGACGAAGTCACCCGGGCCGTCCTGCACGCCCCACTCGTTCTCGGCGTCGACCACGACCTCGTACGGCAGGCCCTGCGCGCTCGGCACGACCCCGGTCCGGCTGGTCGTCGGCGGAAGATCCCTGACCACGGCGCACTCCCAGTTGCCGTAGTCGGGGTCGGTGTCGACGGACTGCTGGACGCGGTAGCGGTACGCCGTCGGCAGGTCGAGCGGGTCGTTCGGCGTTCCGTCGGTGCTGGTGTCGGCCGGCACGGTCCACCGGACCTGGCCGTCGGCCGTGAAGGACAAATCCACGGCCGACGGTCGGTAGGTGAACATGTCGAAGTCGACCGACCTCGCCGAGCCGCCGTCCGCTGCGGACACGACGATCCACCACTTGACCGCCGGATCGCTCGATCTCCTGAAGCGGGCGGGCGTGACCACGAGTTCGTTCGCCGCTCCGGCGGGCGTGGTGCCGAGCTCGGTTGGTCCGGCGCCAGGGTCGCTGGAGTAGAGCGTCAGGGTGTTCGCGGCGGAAGCACTCTCGGTCCAGGTGACCCGAACCCCCTCATGCGCCGGCGTCGCCCAGGCGACCCTCACGTCCCCCACCGCGGCGGGGTTGCTGATCTCTGCCGCCGCGGGCGGTGCGCTCGTCCCGATCAGCAGCGCCGCTGCGCCGGTCAGCGCGATCGATGTCTTGTGCATGTGAGCCCCCAGATGGTCGTCTACAAGGCTCGATGCGGCGTCGGGCGCAAAGGTTGCGGGCTCAGCTTGCGGATGGCTCCGGGTGGCGAGTCGTCCACCAGTCGCGCCAGCGCTTGTCGATCGCGGAGCGCGTCTCGTCGTCCACGCCGTACAGGCTGAGGATCGCCATCGCCGCGCCGGCCGGCTTGTCCGGGCCGGGCGGGACGTGGCTGAGCACGAGCAGGCCGTTTCCCCAGGCGTCGACCGTGATCCCGACCTGGTGCTCGGAGCGGAACCACACCGTGCCGGTGGCCGGCTCGCCCACCAGCTCCAGCGCGTACGACGCTCCGACCGGCGCGGTGAGTCCGAGTGCGTCGGCCGCTGATTGCTGGCCGCCCGCGCCCGAGTAGAAGAGGGTTCGGCGGGCGTCGCCGGCGTGCTGCTCAACCGCGAACCGCAGCTGCTGCAGGAACGTGATCCAGCCCTCGGTGACGTCGTCGTAGTACGCGTCCCACTCCGGGTCTTCGCCGAAGGCGGCCCGGGTCAGCGTGACCCGGGTGCCGCCGTCGGCGGGTTCGACGACGAAGCGGTCGCCGCCCTGGATCTCCAGCACCCCGGCCTGCGCGTCCTCCTCGGTGATCGCGGCGAAGTAGATGTGGTCGATCTCCTGGTCCAACCCGCCCTCGGATCCTTCGAACTCCCAGCCGTGCCAGTGCCGGATCTTGTCCTTGTCGCGCAGTGCGTCCCACACCGCCTCGACCGGCGCGGCCACGGTGACCACGATCGTCGGCCTCTGCTCGCTCATTCTGCGTCCTCTCCTTCGGTAGGTCGGGGTGCTGGGTGGCCGCCGGCGACCAGGCGGTACGGGCGGCCGCCAGGAGCGTCGAACGACTCGACCACCTGGCGGACGGCCTCGGTCAGCGCGTCGGTGAACCGGTGCACGTCGCCCGGTTCGGCGAACCGGACCTCCGTCTCCAGCGTGAAAGTCAGCAGTCGCTTGCCGGCGGCATCGGCCTTCTGCTGCATCCGGGCGACGTCGCGAACGGTGCCTGAGGCAACCTCCACCAGGTGCTCGGCCGCGTACTGGTCGTGCAGCCGGGTGAACTCGCCCTGCATCACCGACGGGTCCACCACGAAGGCGACCGAGGCCGCACGCAGGATCCGCTCGACGCACCCCCGGCGCTGCCGCTCCTCGACCAGCTCCACCAGGCCGGCCTTCTCCAGCGCGCGGAGGTGGTAGTTGAGTCGCTGTCGCGGCATGTCCAGCGCCGTCGCGAGCTGCGTCGCCGAGGCGGGCTCACGCAGCCGCCGCAGCAGTTCCCGACGCAACGGCGACAGGGCGGCCCGTACCGCCTCCGGCTCTTCCAGCAGCTTCATGAGCACCAGACTGGTATTGACAGATTAATTTGTCAATACGCCGTCAGCGACTGGCCCGGCAGTGGGGGAGCATGGCCGCATGGCGATCGATGGGCCGCAGTTGCCGGTCGGGACTCAGGTCGTACTGCGTGCTGCCCGGCCGGACGACGCCGGCGGTACGGCGCAGCGGGGTGCGACCGGGCGGATCGATGGCGCCACGGCCGACGGGCGGTACGAGGTGCGGCTCGCCGACGGGCGGAGTACGACGGCCAGGCGGGACCAGTTGAGTCTGCGGACGGCGTACCAGGACGAGGCGATCGGGGTGGAGGCGCCGGACGGGGACCGCCTCGTGCGGGAGCGGACGATCTACGCCGCAGTGGTCGGGTCGCGCGCCTTCGGGCTGGACACCGACACGTCGGACACCGACACCCGCGGCGTGTACGTCGCGCCGACGGAGGCGTTCTGGTCACTGGCCAAGCCGCCGACGCACGTCGAGGGGCCGGAGCCGGAATGGTTCTCCCGGGAGGTCGAGCGGTTCTGCGAGTTGGCCCTCAAGGCGAATCCGAACCTGCTCGAGGTGCTGCACTCGCCGCTGGTGGTGACGCGGACGCCGCTCGGCGACGAACTGCTGGAGCTGCGGCCGGCCTTCCTGTCCCAGCTCGCCTACCAGACGTACTCCGGCTACGTGCTGAGCCAGTTCAAGAAGCTGGAAGCGGACTTCCGGCGTGACGGTGCGCCGAAGTGGAAGCACGTCATGCACCTGATTCGTCTGCTGCTCTCGGCCCGCACGCTGCTGGCCGAAGGTGTGCTCGTGGTCGACGTCGGTCCGCACCGCGACCGCTTGCTCGCGGTCAAGGCGGGCGCGCTGCCGTGGGACGAGGTCGAACGCTGGCGTCTCGACCTCCACGAGCAACTCGACGACGCGCTGCGGACGTCGGTTCTGCCTCCTACGCCGGAGGTCGGCAAGGTCGATGCCTGGCTCGGATCGGTTCGGCGAAGGAGCATCGCCGAGGCGTGACCCGGTCCGGATGCCGAACGCCCGGACCAGGATGTTGTGAAGTTGTGAGCAGCGCCCGACCGGGTGCAGGCGAACACTGCCGGTGCGGTCGAGTCGATCCGGCGAATGCGCTCAAGGCCCTGCTGAACAAGGCGAATCCGCATGCCGACCCGGCTGCCGGACATCAGCTGACCGCCGTCGGCGGTCGGCAGTTCCTTCGTTGTAAAGGTCTGGGCGCGCACGGGACAGCAGCCCAGTGTACTTACTTAATTACGTGAAGCATTGACATCCGGTGTGTCAAGGGAAATAGTTCCGTCCTGAAATCAATCAGAAAGCAGAGTGAACCAACAGTGTCGAACATCAACGTGCTGCAGCTCCGCTCCGCGGGCGTCAGTCTCGTGCTGGACTGCTCCGGTCCGGCCCTACCGTCGGTGCTGCACTGGGGCGCGGACCTGGGTGAGCTGAGCGACAGCGCGCTGGTGGAGTTCAGGCGCGGCGCCGGCGCGGTTCAGACCGGCAACGGCCTGAACGACGACCTCCCGGTCTCCGTCGTTCCGGAGTACTCCGCCGGCTGGTTCGGCCTGCCCGGGCTCACCGGGCACCGCGACGGCCGGGACTTCTCCGCCGCGTTCCGGCTGGAGAACGGCACCCGCGACGGCAACGTCGTCTCGGTCGCCGCCGTCGATCCGGTCGCGCAGCTGAAGCTCGCGCTGACCATCGAGCTGACCGACTCCGGTCTGGTCAAGGCGAAGGCCGACCTGACGAACACCGGCGGTTCGGCGTACACGGTGGACGGGCTGGTGCTCGCGCTGCCGGTGCCGACCGAGGCGACCGAACTGCTCGACCTGACCGGCCGGCACATCGGCGAGCGGCACCCGCAGCGGCACGCGTTCACCCAAGGGGCGCACCTGCGCGACAACCGCCGCGGCCGCACCGGTGCCGATGCCACCCTGCTGCTGATCGCCGGCACCCGCGGCTTCGGCTTCGGCTTCGGCGAGGTGTGGGGCCTGCACACCGCCTGGAGCGGCAACCACCGCTCGTACGCCGAACGCGGCATGAGCGGGTACGCCGTGATCGGCGGCGGCGAGCTGCTGCTGCCCGGCGAGGGCCGGCTGGAACCGCAGGGCAGTTACAGCACGCCCTGGATCTACGGCTCGTACGGCGTCGGCCTCGACCAGCTGTCGGCCCGCTTCCACGAGTACCTGCGGGCCCGCCCGACGCACCCGTCGACGGACCGCCCGGTGGTGCTGAACACCTGGGAAGCCGTCTACTTCGACCTCGACCTGACCAAGCTCACGGCGCTCGCCGACGCGGCCGCCGAGGTCGGCGCCGAGCGGTTCGTGCTCGACGACGGCTGGTTCCGCGGCCGTCGCAACGACCGCGCCGGCCTGGGCGACTGGTACGTCGACGAGGGGATCTGGCCGAAGGGCCTGCACCCGCTGGTCGACCACGTCACCGGCCTCGGGCTGCAGTTCGGCCTCTGGGTGGAGCCCGAGATGGTCAACCCCGACTCCGACCTGGCTCGCGAGCACCCGGACTGGATCCTTGCCACCGGCAACCGGACGCCGCCGACCGCGCGGTACCAGCAGGGCCTCAACCTGGGCATCCCGGCGGCGTACGACTACATTCTCGAGCGGCTCGACGCGCTGCTGAACGAGTACGACATCTCCTACCTCAAGTGGGACCACAACCGGGATTTCGTTGATGGTGGCAACCAGTTGACCGGCGCGGCGGGCATTCACGAGCAGACGCTCGCCGTCTACCGGCTGCTGGACGAGCTGAAGCGCCGGCACCCAGGGCTGGAGATCGAGTCCTGCTCGTCCGGCGGCGCCCGGGTCGACCTCGCGGTGCTGGAGCGGACCGACCGGGTCTGGGGCAGCGACAGCAACGACGCGCTGGAGCGGCAGAAGATCCAGCGCTACACCCAGCTGCTGCTGCCGCCGGAGCTGATCGGCTGCCACGTCGGTCCGCCCAGGGCGCACACCACCGGCCGGACCCAGACCTTGGCCTTTCGGGCGGCGACCGCGCTGTTCGGCCACTTCGGCATCGAGTGGGACATCAGCGCGGCGTCGGCCGAGGAGCGCGCGCAACTGGCAGGCTGGGTCGCGCTGCACAAGGAGCTTCGGCCGTTGCTGCACACCGGCCGGGTGGTCCGGGCCGACCGTGGGCCTGAGGACGTCCTGCTGCACGGCGTCGTCGCGCAGGACGGTTCCCGCGCGGTCTACAGCGCCGTCCAGCTGACCCAGTCGGTCACCTCCGACGTGGGCCGGGTCCGGCTGCCCGGCCTGGAACCGCAGCGGACGTACCGCGTCAGCAAGATGGCCACGCCCGGCCCCGAGCCGCGGCACCCCGCGACCTGGTGGGTCGACGGTGGCCAGGTGGAACTGAACGGCGCCGCTCTCGCCGCCGTCGGGATCCAGGTCCCGGCCCAGTGGCCCGAGAGCGCGATCCTGCTGGACGTCCGAGCCATCGACTGAGGAGGAGATCGGCTGTGACCGTGACGACGAGTTCCCCGGCGAGTGCTGCCACCAGCACTCCGGCGCGGCGACAACGACAAAAGCTCGGGGACCTGAAGGTCGCGATGATCTTCCTGGCCCCGGCCACCCTCGGCTTCGTGGTGTTCTACATCTGGCCCACCCTGCGCGGCGCGTACCTGAGCTTCACCGAGTACAGCCTGCTGCAGCCGCCCGAGTTCAACGGGCTGCAGAACTACGAGCGGATGGTGCAGGACAGCTTCTTCTGGAACGCCCTCGTCGTCACGGTCGAGTACGTCGTGATCAACATCGGCCTGCAGACCGTGCTGGCCGTGTTCATCGCGATGCTGATGTACCGGCTGACCAAGTCGATCACGGTCCGGGCGGTCATCCTGCTGCCTTACCTGATCGCGAACGTCGTGGTCGCGCTGGTCTGGTACTGGATGCTCGACTTCCAGGTCGGCATCGTGAACCAGGCGCTGACCTGGGTCGGCATCGACCCGATCGCCTTCTTCGGGGAGTCGCACTGGGCGATCCCGACGGTGGCCGGGATCAACATCTGGCGGCACATGGGCTACACGGCGCTGCTGGTGTTCGCCGGCCTGCAGATGATCCCGTCGTACGTGTACGAGGCGGCCGAGGTGGACGGGTCCTCGGAGTGGCAGACGTTCTGGCGGATCACGCTGCCGCTGCTGCGGCCGGTCCTGGTGATGGTCCTGGTGGTCACCATGATCGGCTCCTTCCAGGTCTTCGACACGATCGCGGTGACCACCCAGGGCGGGCCGATCAACGCCACCCGGGTGATCTACTTCTACATCTACGAACGGGCCTTCACCCGGTTCGACTTCGGCTACGCCTCGGCGATGGCGATGGTGCTGTTCGCCATTCTCGCGGTGGTCTCGCTGCTGCAGCTGCGGCTGCTCCGGGCCAAGGAGAGTGACCTGGCATGAGGAAAGCACTCACTCCGAGCCGCGCGGTGGCGTGGGCCTGCCTGATCGTGCTGATGCTGCTGACCCTGTTCCCGTTCTACTGGATGCTCCGGACGGCGTTCTCCGACAACACCCAGCTGGCCGGCCACCCGAGTTCGCTGCTGCCGGTGGAGACCACCCTCGGCGCCTTCAAGCGGGTACTCGGGCTGGCGACGGTCGAGGAGGCGCAGGCCCAGGGCGGCTCCGGGGCCTCGGTCAACTTCTGGCTCTACCTGCGCAACTCGCTGGTGGTGTCCACCGTGACGACGGTCTGCCAGGTGTTCTTCAGCGCGATGGCGGCGTACGCGTTCGCCCGGCTGCGCTGGCCCGGCCGGGACAAGGTGTTCGCGCTGTTCCTGGCCGCGCTGATGGTGCCGCCGATCTTCACCACGCTGCCGAACTTCGTGCTGATCAAGAACCTCGGCCTGCTGAACAGCTTCGCCGGCATCATCCTGCCGGGCGCGCTGATGACGCCGTTCGCGATCTTCTTCCTGCGCCAGTTCTTCCTCGGCATCAACCGGGAGCTGGAGGAGGCGGCGATGATCGACGGCGCCGGGCACCGCAAGATCTTCTTCGGCATCATCATCCCGATGAGCGCGGCACCGATCGCGACGCTGGCGATCCTGACCTACATCAACTCCTGGAACGACTACTTCTGGCCGCTGCTGGTCGGGCAGCAGGAGAACGTCCGGGTGCTCACCGTCGCGCTCGGCGTGTTCCGGTCGCAGACGCCGCAGGGCGGGCCGGACTGGGCCGGGCTGATGGCGGCCACGCTGGTCGCGGCGCTGCCGATGATCATCCTGTTCCTGGCGTTCGCCAAGCGGATCACCAACTCCATCGGTTTCTCCGGGATCAAGTGAGGGTCGAGATGAACGTTTCACGACGCACGTTGCTCAAGGGGACGCTGGCCGGCCTGGCCGCCTCGGCCGTGGCCGGCTGCAACAACGGAGCCGCCTCGCGGGGCGAGGGTGAGGTCATCTACTGGCTGTGGGACTCCGCCCAGCTGCCGATGTACGCCGAGTGCGCGAAGGTGTTCCAGCAGCAGAACCCGCAGTACAGCGTGAAGATCGAGCAGTACGGCTGGAACGACTACTGGAACAAGCTGGTCACCGGCTTCATCTCCGGGACCGCGCCGGACGTGTTCACCGCGCACTCGGCGAAGTACCCGCTGTTCGCGGACAAGGGCCAGGTGCTCGCGCTGGACGACTTCGTGGCCCGCGACAACGTCGACCTGTCGATCTACCAGCCCGGCCTGGCCGACCGCTGGATCGGTGCCGACGGCAAGCGGTACGGGCTGCCGAAGGACTTCGACACCGAGGTGTACTTCTACAACAGCGCGCTCACCGACGCGGCCGGGATCAGCACCGAGCAGCTCAACGCGATGACCTGGAACCCCAAGGACGGCGGCACGTTCGAGCAGATCGTCGCCCGGCTGACCGTCGACGCGAAGGGCCGGCGCGGCGACCAGCCCGGCTTCGACAAGAACAACGTCAAGGTCTACGGGCTCGGCTACGGCGACGCCGGCGGCGCGGACGGCCAGACCAGCTGGAGCTGGTACGCCGCGATCAACGGCTGGAAGTACTCCGAGGGTGAGCCGTGGGGCACCAAGTTCTTCTACGACGACCCGAAGTTCATCGAGACGATCAGCTGGTGGCGCGGCCTGATCAGCAAGGGCTACATGCCGACGTACGCGCAGGCCAAGTCCGGCGTCGACGTGACGACCTCGTTCGGCGCGGGCAAGTACGCGATCACGGCGAACGGCTCCTGGATGCTGGCGACGTACGCCGGTCTGAAGCAGGTGAAGACCAAGCTGGCCCGGCTGCCGCAGGGACCGGTCGGCAAGCGGATGTCGATGATGAACGGTTTGGCGGACACCATCTGGGCCGACACCACCCGCCGGGACGCGGCCTGGGCCTGGGTGAAGTTCCTCGGCTCGAAGACCGCCCAGGACATCGTCGCCAAGGCCGGCGTGGTGTTCCCGGCGGTGACGGCGTCGATGCCGGCCGCGAAGGCCGCGTTCGAGGCCGACGGGTGGGACATCACGCCGTTCCTGGAGCCGGTCGAGTCCGGCGACGTGTTCCCCTTCCCGGCGAACCCGAACGCGGCCGACGTCACCGCGGTGATGGTGCCGGCGATGGACTCGGTGATGTCGTTCGAGAAGGAGCCGTCGTCGCTGGCCGAGGCCAACGACGACGTCAACCAGATCCTCGCGGCGGCGTCCTAGCTGCTCGCGCTGCTGTAGCGGCGGCTCGCCAGCTGCCAGTGCAGCACCGTGAGCAGCAGGCCCACCACCAGGGCCGGTAGGGCGAGCAGCAGGTGTGAGGTGGTGCCGGTCAGGGTCTGGACCGGCACCGCCGCGATCAGGCCGGCCGGCGCGACCGTCGACAGCACGAGTCGCGCCGGACCGGAGAAGTAGCTGATCGGGTACTTGCCCGCCTCACGTAGCTGGAGCGCGATCTCGTTCACCGGCTCGGCGCTGTCGAACCAGAACGCCAGGTAGACCAGGTTCGCCCACAGCAGGCTGAAGCCGACGAAGCCGATCGCTGCCCAGGCCAGCGCACGCAGTACGAGGTCTGGGGCGGGCTGCAGGCCGGCGGTGTGCAGACCGGCCAGGACCAGGGCGAAGCCGGACGCGACGCGGCCCAGCTCGGCCGGCTCCATCCAGCGGAGCGCGGTGAACAACTGCGCGTTCACCGGCCGGACCAGGATCAGGTCGAGATCGCCCTGCCGGACGTAGCCGTCGATCTTGGCCAGGTTCGGGGTGACGAAACAGTCCATCAGGCCGGTGGAGATGCCGTAGATCCCGACGACCACGACGGCCAGCGAACCGGTCCACGCGGTGCCGCCCGCGCCGGTGAGGATCAGCACCGGAACGATGCCGAGGGCCAGGTCGCCGATCGACGAGAGCGCGTTGATCAGGGTCTGGCTGCGGAACTGCAGGTCCCGGCGAACGGCCTGCCGGAAGCAGCCCCAGAGCAGCCGCGGCCAACGGCCCCTCATGCGCCCGCGCCCTGGTAGTTGCGCAGTCCGAGGCGCCAGACGACCACCGCGCCGCCGACCAGTACGACGAACCAGCCGGCCTGCAGCAGGAAGCCCGTCGCTTCCGCCGTACCGAGCAGAACCTCCAGCGGGAACGACACCAGGAAGCGGAACGGCTGCGCCGCCAGGAACGGCTGGAGCGCAGCCGGGAAGAGCGCGAGCGGGATCAGCGCGCCCGAGAGCAGCCGCGCCAGCAGGAACCGCAGCCGGTTGATCGCGGCGATGTCCTCCAGCCAGAACGCCAGCGAGCCGACCACGACGTCGAAGGCGAACGTCATCGTCGCCGCCAGCACCAGCGCGACCGTGAACAGGATCCAGCGCGACCAGCTGCCCGGCAGGCTCAGATCGTCGCGGAAGACCAGACCGAGCACGACGACCGGCGGCAGCAGCAATCCGAGCTTCAGGAACTTCTCGGCCGCGTTGTTGGCGAGGCTCGCCAGATGGGTCGAGCACGGCCGGACGAGCCAGCGGTTGAGCCCGCCGAGCCGGATGCCCGCGGCGAGGAAGCCCGACGTCCAGCTCGAGGTCAGCATGTTCACGACACTGACCAGGACCAGGTAGCTGGTCAGGTACGTCGAAGAGACCGGCGGCGTCGCTCCCTGGTCGATCGCGCCGTGCCAGACCAGCAGCGAGACGCACGGCGGGATGACGTTCCCGATCTGCATCAGCGCCAGCCACCAGCGGTAGTGCAGCATGATCCGGACCTCGTGCACGGTCAGGACCCGGAGCAGCCGGACCGTGCGCCGAGCGCTCACGAGCGGCCCCGGAACATCGCGGCGAGCACCTGGTCGAGGTCCGCGTCGGCGTGCTGACCGCTGCGCGCGCGCAGCTCGGCGAGGTCGCCGTCGAACCCGATCACCCCGTGGTCGATCAGGGCGATCCGCCCGCACAGCGCGGCGACGTCGCTCATGTCGTGGCTGGTCAGCACGATCGTCGTTCCGTGGTCCCGGTTCAACTCCGCCAGGAAGTTGCGCAGGGCAAGCTTGGCGACGACGTCCAGGCCGACTGTCGGCTCGTCGGCGAACAGCAGGTCCGGGCCGTGCAGCAGCGCCAGCACCAGCTCGCACCGCATCCGCTGGCCGAGGGACAGCTTGCGGACCGGGACGTGCAGCAGGTCGGTGACGTCGAGGCGCTCGGACAGCTCGTCGACGGCGGCGTCGAAGCGCGGCTTGGTCAGGGCGTACATCTCCCGGTGGATCAGCAACGAGTCGTACGTCGAGACGTCCCACCACAGCATCGACTTCTGGCCGAAGACGACCGAGATCCGGCTGAGGAAGTCGAACGAGCGGCGCGCCGGCCGGTGACCGAGCACCTCCAGCTCGCCGCCGGTCGGGCGGAGCAGCCCGCAAAGCATCTTGATCGTGGTGGTCTTGCCGGCGCCGTTCGGGCCGAGCAGGCCGATGATCTGGCCCGGCGGCACGGTCAGGCTCAGGGCGTCGACCGCGATCCGCTCGCGGCGCTGCGGGCGAAGCAGGCCGCGGACCGCTCCGGCCAGGCCGGGCGCCTGCTCGGAGTACCGGTAGGTCTTGGTGAGGTTCGTCGCGCGGATCACCGCGGTGGTTGCTGACATCACGCCTCCAGGGCCGGCCCACGCAGACTGGGGAGCCGGGTCGGTGGAGCAGCCGGAGTCTGCCGGCGATCCGTCCCACGGATGCGGCGGGACGACCGTCGGCGAGTTTAGTGCCCACCGGTGCCGGGCGCCTGGGGTTTTCGGGGCCGGCCCCGGGCCGGTCCCTGACGAGGACTACGCCCGGGGGAGTACGCCGTCCTGCGCCGGGCGGGGCAGGGTGCTCCCTGCGGGGTAGCCGAGGTGTCGCCGCGGAGGCGACGCGGTGCAGGGGTCCGGAAGGACACGATCGGTGCAGTTGAACGACGGCGAGCACCGAGGAGGGGCCATGAGTGAGCACAGACCCGGCGGAGTCCGGATCGGGGACAAGGAACGCGAGGACGCGGTCAAGCGGCTGGGCGAGCACTACGAGGCCGGCCGGCTGAGTACGGACGAACACACCGAACGCGTCGGTCAGGCCTTGCAGGCGAAGACGGCCGCCGACCTGGCGGCACTCTTCGCGGACCTGCCGGGTGGGCAGCAGGCGGGCAGCGCGACGGCAGGCGACGCAGCGGGCGAGCAGGCGTGGGCAGGTCCGTTCGGCTGGACCCGGCCGCCGTGGACGGCGCCGGAGTCGGGCGGTCCGGGAGTGGGCTCAACCGGTCCGGGATCGGCCGGTCCGGGATCGGCCGGTCCGGGGTCGGCCGGCTCCGGGGCGGGATGGCCCGGTGGGCCGGGGTGGGCGGCGCGTGGGTCGCGGGTGCCGGTGCCCTTGCTGATCGCCCTGGCGGCGGTCGCGGTGTTCGCGGCGGTCGGGTGTGTGGTGCTCGGCGGGCATCCGCCGGTGCTGCCGGTGCTGCTGATCGTGGCCGCGGTCGTGTTCGTGACGAAGCGGCGTCAGGGGCAGCGGGCATGAGGACGGCGTACCGGGCGCTCGCCTCGGCCATCGCGCTGGCGGTGGTGCTCCAGGTCGCGTCGATCGCGCTGGCCGGGTTCACCATCGCCGGCGACGCGCAGGACGGCGCGGCGATCGGCGCCGACTACACGAACCTCGGCCAGAGCTTCCACAGCACCGCCGGCATCGCGATCGGCCTGGTGGCGCTGATCTTCCTGATCGTGTCGTTCCTGACCGACGTGCCGCGCGGCCGGATGCTGGCCGGTGTCGTCGTCGGCCTGGTGGTACTCCAGTTCGTGCTCGCGGTGGCCTCGTTCGGCCTGCCCGCACTCGGCGTCCTGCACGGCATCAACGGTCTCGCCATCGCCGGCGTCGCCGGAGCCGCCTCCCGCCGCGCGGTCGCACCCCGGATGGCGACCAGTGGCTGACGGCAACAACCTCGAGCAGCCCGCCGCCGGTGCGTCGGCCGACGGCGGGCAGGAGCGGCGGACCGGCCGGCTGCGCAACCGGCTGGTCGCCGTCGGGGTGGCGCTGGCGGTGCTCGTGCCGCTGGCCTACCTCTGGGCGACCAGCCTCGTCCCGGACGAGTACTCCGCGACCGGCATGGGGTTCGCCGACTACGGCGGCGGTCCGGGAGCGTCGTCGTCGGAGCACGACCACCACGGCGGGAAGAGCGTCGTCGACCTCACCGGTCCCCGCGCCGGTACCCCGGACGTCGCGCTGACCCTGACGGCGCGCGAGCAGCGGTTCACCTTGGCGACCGGGCAGTCCGTCGACGGCTACACCCTCAACGGCACGTCGCCCGGACCACTGATCCGCGCGGTCCAGGGCGATCTGGTCGAGGTCACGCTGGTCAACGAGTCCGTCGCCGACGGCGCGACCCTGCACTGGCACGGCATCGACGTCCCGAACGCCGAGGACGGGGTCGCGGGCGTCACCCAGGACGCCGTACCGGTGGGTGGCAAGCACGTCTACCGTTTCCGCGCGGAGCAGGCCGGTACGTACTGGTACCACTCCCACCAGGTCTCCAGCGAGCAGGTCCGCAACGGCCTGTTCGGCACCATCGTGATCAGCCCGCGGGCGGCGCCGGCCGGCCCCTCGGCGCAGGGCTCGCGCGGGACGGAGGACCGGGATCTCGTCGCCGCGATCCACACCTACGACGACCGCCGGACGATCAACGGCCGCACCGGTTCCTCCCGCGAGGACGTCGCGGCCGGGACGCGGCTGCGGGTGCGCATCGTCAACACCGACAACGCCCTCGTCCGCACGGGGCTGGTCGGGGCCCCGGTGAAGGTGCTCGCCGTCGACGGTCAGGATCTGAACGGGCCGACCCCGACCACCGACGCGTTCCCGCTCGCCGCCGGGGCCCGGGTCGACCTCGACGTCACGATCCCGCCCACCGGGGTACGTTTGGAGGCCGGCGGCGGCTCGCTCGCCCTGGCCCCGCCCGGCGTCGAGGCGCCGGCCGATCCTTTGCCATCGGCAACCGTGGATCTGCTGTCCTACGGTTCCCCGGCGCCGTTGGCGCTGGACCCGGCGAAGGCCGACCGCGCCTTCGAGTACCGGATCGGCCGCCGGCCCGGCTTCCTCGACGGTGTGCCGGGTCTGTGGTGGACGATCAACGGCCACAAGTTCCCCGACGTGCCGATGTACATGGTGACCGAAGGGGACGTGGTGACGATGACGATCTCCAACAGCAGCGGCCAGTCCCATCCGATGCACCTGCACGGCCACCACGCCGTCGTGCTGTCCCGCAACGGGGTGAAGTCGACCGGTACCCCGTGGTGGGTCGACACCCTGGAGGTCGGCGACAAGGAGACCTACGAGATCGCCTTCACCGCGGACAACCCCGGCCTGTGGATGGACCACTGCCACAACCTGCCGCACGCGTCAGAGGGGCTGATGACCCACCTCATGTACGAGGGCGTCAGTACGCCGTACGTCGTCGGCGGCTCGGCCGGCAACGAACCGGAGTAGCCGGCGGGTCGTCGGCGAGCACGTGGCCCCACGTCGCACGACCGTCCCGACAGGCGCGTTCCGGTCATCTGCGGTATCCCTGGAGTATGACCTGGCGCGACCGCCTCCGAGCCGCCACCGCCGTCCTGGCGCTGCTGGCGGGCGCCGTCGTGACTCCGATCGCCCTGGCCCGCCTGGACGACGACCTCCGCCTCATCCAGACCCAGCCGGTCCGCGAGGTCGAGGTCGTCACCGCGCTCCACGCCACCACCTGGCGCACCCAGCTGACGACGGTGATGGTCCGCCACCCCGAGACCCAGGTCCCCACCGCCCTGGAGGGCGCCGGCAAGCTCCCCGGCCTGCCGGGCCCCGGCAGCTACATCTCCGTGGTCGTCGACCCCGCCGACCGCACCCGCCTCCTCCCGACGGCGGCCGACTGGGCACCCAGCTGGTACGACTACGCCATCCTGTCCATCGCCGCGGCCCTGCCTGCGGTAGCCCTCGCAGCCCTCGTACTCATCACCATGAGCCGCCCCCGTCACGAGGTCTAAACCCGCCCACCCTCTTTCCGGGGATAACCCGCCAATTTGTGGGTTATCCGACCGCATGCGAGGGGGTGAACCCACAAGTTGGGAGGTTATCCCTTGAAATGGTGTGGGGAGAGGTGCTGTTGCGGGGTGGGGAGGTGGTAGGCGGCGAGACGTTCGCAGGCGGCGTCGATGGCGGCCTTCTGGGACTCGTACTGGCCGTACCAGAGCGGGGCTTCCGGTACGGGGTCGACCGGGTCGTCGATGTCGGCGTACCAGGTGGTGCCGGTGCGGAAAATCCTGGCGTGCAGGTGCAGCTCGGTCCCGTTCATCGCGCTTGTCTCCTGGCTGAGAGTCGTGCGTTGCCCACTTCCCATGATGTGACCGGGAGTGAGCGGCGCCGGCAGCGACACGCGGGGTGTTACCGGACCAGGACGGTCAGCCGCTGGGCGGTGTTGTTGGCGAAGCCGCCACGGTTCCACGGGGCCTCGACGGGCTGGACCCGGCCGGACCTGTCGTGGGCGCGGCAGGTGAGCACGTGCTCGCCGGGAGTGGCGGTCCAGGAGTAGGTGAAGGAGCGCCAGGCGAGGTCATCGTTGCTTGGGGCATCGAGTTCGGCGTCGTACCAGGTGACGCCGGCGTCGGTGCTCACCTCGACGCGGTCGACCGGGGCCCAGCCGGACCACGTCCGGCCCTGCAGCACGATCTCGCCGGCGGTGACGAAGCGGTGCCGGCTCATGAAGTCCGGGTGCCCGGGCGGGATCATCAGGGCCCGGGGCTCGATCCGCGTGACCGGGGTGCCGGGCTCGTCGGCCTCGGTCCGGATCCGGTACGCGACGGCGTTCTGGTAGCCGGTGAACTCGTGGTCGATCAGCTCGATCGACCGTAGCCACTTCACGCTGGCCATGCCGTACCAGCCGGGGACCACCAGCCGCAGCGGGTACCCGTGCTGGGGCGGCAGCGGCAGCCCGTTCATCTCCCAGGCGACGATCGCGCCCGACTCCAGCGCCTCGGTGACGGAGAGCCCGCGCTGGTAGTCCTGCTCGACGCCGCGCTCGATGCCGTGGTCGGCGCCGGTGAACACGACGTCGACCGCGTCCGCCCGGACGCCGGCCGCGGCGAGCAGGTCGGCCAGCGGGACCCCGGTCCACTCCGCGGTGCCGACGGCTTCCATCAGCCAGGGCTGGCTGATCGGCCGGGGCTGCAGGCTCGCGCGCCCGTTGCCGGCGCACTCCAGCGTCACCCGCACGGTCTGCCGGCCCATCGCCCGCAGCTCGGTCAGACCGAAGGAGATCGGTTGCTCGACACAACCGTCAACGGTGAGACGCCAGTTGCCGGCGGTGGTCATCGGAATGTCGTAGTGCACGAGCACGTAGTGCAGCCCGGGCGGCGTCAGGTCGTAGCGCAGCGCCTCCAGCGGCATCCCGTGGTTGCGGGCCGCCAGGTGCAGCTCGTCGGTGGTGATGCCCTCACCGGTGTCCGCCAGCCGAGCCTTCGGACTGAATCTGTCGATCGACATCGCCGTTCCCCCCTTCACCAGACCCCCACCCTAGTCAGCGGGGCGGGATCAGAGCCACCCGTCAGATGTCGGGGGCCTCCGAGCGCGGCGTGCGGGTGATCGCGATCGACGCGGCGACCACGCAGACCATGCCGGCCAGCTGGACGGCGGCCAGGCGCTGGTGCAGGACCAGGAAGCCGGCGGTCGCGGCGACGGCCGGTTCCAGGCTCATCAGGATGCCGAACACGGCCGGCCGCATCGTGCGCAGGGCCAGCGTCTCGAGCGAGTACGGCAGGACCGACGAGAGCATCGCGATCGCGAAGCCGGCGAGCAGCACGTGCCCGTGCAGGAGCTCGGCCGCGCCGGCCGTCGCGAAGCCGGCCGGGACGGTGAGCGCGGTGGCGACGACCATCGACAGCGCGAGGCCGTCGAGCTGGGCGAACCGGCGCCCGGTCTCGGCGCTCAGCAGGATGTAGCCGGCCCAGAGCAGGCCCGCCAGCGCGGCGAAGCCGACGCCCAGCCAGTCGACGGCCGACAGTTCGTGCCCGTTGACCAGGACGACGCCGAGCCCGGCCGCGGCGACCGCGATCAGGTCGCGCCGGCGGCGGGACATCGCGGCGGCGAGACCGAGCGGGCCGATGAACTCGATCGTCACCGCGACGCCGAGCGGCAGACGTTCCAGCGAGAGGTAGAACGACAGGTTCATCAGGCCGAGCACGGTGCCGAAGGCAAGAACCGCGAGCAGGTCCCGGCGGGTCCGCTTCCGCAGGCTCGGGCGGGCGATCAGCAGCAGGACCGGCACGGCCAGCGCGAGCCGCAGCGACACGGTGCCCGCGGCCCCGATCCGGTCGATCAGGTTCGACGCCAGCGCGCCGCCGAACTGGACGGACACCACCCCACCCAGCACCATCGCCGTCGGCGGCATCCGGAACGTTCGCACGGCCCGATCACATCACGTCCGGTCGGGGCCGCCGGTCCAGGGCCAAGAGGCGGACCTGCGGCACTCACCAACCCGGCCGGCGAGGGCACGGCCAGGCGGGATAGGTGGTCTTCGGGCGGTGCCGCCGGGGTTGGTGAGTGCTGCAGGTCCGCCTTGACGTCAGTCGCCGCGGAGGGTGTGCAGGCCCTGCCAGAGCAGGTCCTGGAGAGTGCGGGCGGTCTTCTCGGCCGACGGCGGGTTCGTGCTGCGGGTGCGCCAGATCGCCAGCCGTTCGGTGGCGCCGGAGATCGTCTGGGCGATGACCTGGATCTCCTGCTCGTCGGTCTCCCGGTCGGCCGGCAGGTTGAGCCGGACCATGGTCGCGATCAGCTCGACGAAGTCGGCGCGCACCTCGTCGGCCGCCTGCGCCGCGGGACCGGCCGCCAGCATGCCCTCGTCGACGATCACCGACCAGGCTCGCGGGTGCTCGTCCAGGAACCGGAACCAGGCCACCAGCCCGGCGTACATGGCGTCCTCGGCGTCCGGGGCGGCCAGCACGGCCTCCGACACGGCGTCGAGCAGTTGCGCGCGCAGGCGGGACAGGCAAGCGAGGAACAGGCCGTCCTTCGAACCGTAGTACTGGTAGATCAGCGGTTTGGAGACGCCGACCTCGGCCGCGATCTCGTCCATCGAGGTGCCCTGGTAGCCGCGGTCGCCGAAGATCCGCTCGGCCGCGTCCAGGATCTCCCGCTCCCGCGCGGCCCGGTCCCGCCGCCGCTTCACCGGTCCGCCGTCCGTGGTGGTCGTCACCTTGCACAGCTTAACTGACTCACAGTAACTTACTTGGAGTAAGTTCTTCCGAGCGGCAGGAGGACGGGATGACGACGCAGCACCACCGCATCGTGGTGATCGGCACCGGGTTCGCCGGGATCGGCATGGCGGCCCGGCTCAAGCAGGCCGGCTACGACGACTTCGTGGTGCTGGAGCGCGCCGCGGAGGTGGGCGGCACCTGGCGGGACAACACCTATCCGGGCTGCCGGTGCGACGTGCCCTCGCACCTGTACTCGTTCTCCTTCGCGCCCAACCCGGACTGGTCGAGCACGTTCTCCCCGCAGCCCGAGATCGAGGCGTACCTGCAGCAAGTCACCGATCGCTTCGGCGTGCGCCCGCACATCCGCTTCGGCCACACCGTCGAGTCCGCGCACTGGGTCGACGGCCACTGGCTGATCCACACCGACCAGGGCGACTTCACCGCCGGGATCCTGCTGTCCGGGATGGGACCGCTGGCCGAACCGGCGGACCCGAAGCTGCCCGGGATCGAGTCGTTCGAGGGAGAGGTGTTTCACTCGGCGCAGTGGAACCACGACCTGGACCTCGCCGGCCGCAAGGTCGCGGTGATCGGGACGGGTGCGTCGGCGATCCAGTTCGTACCGGCGATCCAGCCGGAGGTGGAGGAGCTGCACCTGTTCCAGCGGACGCCGCCGTGGGTGCTGCCGCGACCGGACCGCCGGATCAGCCGGCTGGAGAAGGCCGTGTACCGGCGGTTCCCGCTGGCGCAGAAGGCAGTGCGGACCGGTATCTACTGGGCTCGCGAGTCGATGGTGCTCGGGTTCGCCAAGCTGCCGGGCATCATGACGCAGGCGCAGAAGGTCGCCGAGAAGCACCTCGAGCGGCAGATCCGGGACCCCGAGCTGCGGGCCGAGCTCACCCCTGACTTCACCCTCGGCTGCAAGCGGGTGCTGATCTCCGACGACTACTACCCGGCCGTCGCGCAGCCCAACGTCGAGGTGGTCACCGACGCGATCGCCGAGGTGACGCGGACCGGCATCCTCACCGCCGACGGGGTGAAGCACGAGGTCGACACGATCATCTACGGCACCGGCTTCCGGGTCACCGACCTGCCGGTGATGGACATGGTGCACGGCCGTGAGGGCCGCAGCCTGCGCGAGGCCTGGGCCGACGGCATGGAAGCCCACCTGGGCACCGCGGTCGCCGGCTTCCCGAACTTCTTCCTGCTGATCGGGCCGAACACCGGCCTCGGGCACAGCTCGATGGTGTTCATGATCGAGTCGCAGATCGCCTACATCCTGGACGCGCTGCGGACGATGGACGCTGAGGGGCTGCGGGAGGTCGAGGTGCGGCCGGAGGTGCAGCGCGCGTTCGTGGACCGGGTCCGGTCGTCGATGCGCAACACGGTCTGGACCCGCGGCGGCTGCACCAGCTGGTACCTCGACGCGCAGGGCCGCAACACCACGCTCTGGCCCTCGTTCACGTTCCGGTTCCGGCAGCTGACCAGGCACTTCGACCGGAGAGAGTACCGGGTGGGCTGACCACTCGCTATGTGACATCGATCGTGTTACATTCAATCGGTCGGATAGCTGAGGGGAAGGACCGCGGCTGATGATCCCGTTGCACGGCATCGGCGGGCGCGGGGATCTGCCGGTCCCGCTCTGGCTCGCGGTCTACTCGGCGGCCGCCGCCGTCGCGATCTCCTTCTTCGCGCTCGCGGCCTTCTGGTCGCAGCCGCGGTTCGAACGCAGCGCCGGTACGCCGCTGGTCGTGCTGACCCGCTGCGTGGATGCCCGGGCGACCCGGTGGGTGCTCAAGGCCATCGGTCTGCTGGCGCTGGCTCTGTTGCTGGGTGCCGCCTGGTTCGGCAACGACTCGCCCGCGCTCAACCCGGCGCCGACCTGGCTCTACGTCTGGATCTGGGTCGGCATCATCCCGATCTCCCTGCTGTTCGGACCGGTCTGGCGACTGGTCAATCCGCTGCGCACGCTGTCCGCCCTGGCCCGGCGTACGGCGTACCGGCGGCTTCCGGACCGGGTCTCCTACTGGCCTGCGGTGGCCGGGCTGTTCGCGTTCCTCTGGCTGGAGCTGGCGTACCCCGAGGGGTCCGATCCGCGGGTGGTGGCCCTCTTCGTCACCGCGTACGCCGTCCTGAACGTTGCTGCAGGCATCATCTTCGGCCCGCGCTGGTTCCGGGTCGGCGACAGCTTCGAGGTGTACGCCGAGCTGCTCGCGAAGCTGAGTCCGATCGGTCGAGGCACGGGCGGTCGGCTGGTCCTGCGCAATCCGTTGGCCGGCTTGGCGACGATGCCGCAGGAGCCGGGCCTGGTCGGCCTGCTCTGCCTGCTGCTCGGATCCACCGCCTTCGACGGGATCTCCCGCTGGTCCGCGTGGACCGGCCCGACCGGGCAGCTCGGTGCCGCGCAGCACATCGCGGCGCACACCGGCGGCCTGCTGGCGACGGTCGCGATCGTGGCGCTGCTCTTCCTCGGCGCGACCCGGGCAACCGGATCGCCCCAGGTCAGGCCCGGTGCCGTCGGCCACGCCGGTCTGCCGGGCGCGTTCGCGCACTCGCTGGTCCCGATCGCGATCGGGTACGCCGTGGCGCACTACTTCTCGTCCGCGATGTTCCAGGGCCAGGCCGGCGTGCTGCTGGCGACCGATCCGTTCGGCCGCGGCTGGGACCTGCTCGGCGTCGGCGCTACGCGGATCGACTACGGGTTCCTCGGTACCGGCCTGATCGCCGGCGTGCAGCTCGGCGCGATCGTGCTCGGGCACGTTCTCGGTGTGGTGTCGGCGCACGACCGGGCGACCGGGCTGTTCCGGCGCCGGCAGCTGCGGCGGGCGCAGTATCCGTTGCTGGCGGCAATGGTGGCCTTCACCGCGGGCGGTATCGCGCTGGTGACCGCGTCATGACGGCCCTGCTGGTTACCTTGCACCTGGGTGGTGTCCCGGAGGCCGCGATGGTGCTCGGGCCTGTGCTGCTGATCGCCGCCTTCCTCCGGATCGCCAGGCGCAACGACGCGGTGACCGTGGACGAGGAGGACTGGGACGCGAATCTCGGCGACTTCGGTGATGGGGACGCCAACGATCCTGGTCAGGCAGGTCAGCGCACGGACAGCCGGGTCCGATCACGCTGACGTGTCGGAACCGCGGCGTCAGCGCACCTTCACCGTGGCGGCCGGGCCCCGGGTGACGTTGCGGCCGTCGGTCGCCTCGACCCGGTAGCTGACCGTCTGCCCGCTGCGCACGCCGGTGTCGGTGAAGGTCGCCACCGTCGGCCGCACCCACGGGTACGCGTTGCGGCTCCAGCTGCGGACCTTCGTGGTGCCGCGGTACAGCGTGTAGGTCAGGCTGATGTTGTCGGCGTCGAACACCGCCGGGAAGCTGACCGTCGTCCGGCCGGCGACCGTGCTGGTCACCTTCGGTGCCCTCGGCGCGGCCGGCCGGGCGCCGCCGGCGACGTCGGTGAACCGGGTGAGGCCCTGCTGCGGCACGCCGTTCACCCGCAGGAAGTCGCCGCCCACCCACAGGTCGTTGCCGCCGGAGGTGACCGCCAGCGGCCCGACCCAGGTGTTGTCGCCCGCGTCGGTGGTCGGGAACCACGGCCCGAACTTGCCGTTCGCGACGTTCTGCACCAGCAGGTGGTGGGTGCCGGTGCCGTCGCCGAACGAGCCGTCCTGGCGGCAGTCGTGCGCGTGCGACCCCTTGTAGAGCCAGCTCCCGATCGCCTTGATCGCCTCGGTGGCACCCAGGCACTTGCTCTGCCACAACAACTTGCCGGTTTTCGTGTCGGCGGCCAGGATGCCGTCGTAGCAGCCGCTGCCGCTGCCCGCGTTGGCGACGAACACCCGGTGCCCGAGGGTGTCGATGTCCTTGACCCGGCTCTCGCACTCGGTCGGTGCCGGGATGGCCGCGGCGGCCGGCATCGGGTAGGCGTTGCCGTTCGTGGTGTTCAGCATCGCCAAGGAGTGCCGTGCGGTGCCTTTCAGGGTGGTGAAGCCGCCGCCGACGAAGACCCGGGTGCCGTCGTCGGACAGGTCGATCGCGTGCACGTCGGCGTCGGCGTTCGGGTTCCAGGGCAGCAGGGCGCCGGTGGTCAGCGTCACCGCGGCGAGCCGGTTGCGCGTCACGCCGTCCACCTGGCTGAACGAGCCGCCCAGGTAGACGGTGTTGCCCCAGATGGCCAGGGCCGAGACCCGGTAGCTGACGGCCGGGTCCCAGCCGGTGACGAGCTTGTTGGTGGCGACGCTGAACATCGCGACGTGCTGACGGGCGACACCGTCGACCCTGGTGAAGTCACCGCCGATCACGACGTACTTGCCGTCCGGACTGGTGGCGATGCTCCACACCGGGCCGTTCAGCCGCGGCGCCCAGGTGCTGGCGGCGCCGGTGCTGCGGCTGAACGACGCGACGTAGCTGCGCACGGCCTCGCCTTCGCCGGCCGGGTTCCCGCCCGGCCGGACCCGGGTGAACAGGCCGCCGGCGTAGACCGCGTTGCCGGCGGTCGCGAGCGCGTTCACGCTCGCGTCGGTCTGCCAGGTGGGCTGGGCGACCGCCGACACGGCCGACCCGAAGCCGCGCGTGGCCGCCTCCACGGGCGCGCCCTGCGGGATCAGCGCGGCGGCGATCACACCGGCGGCCGTGACCGTGGCCAGAACAAGCTTTTTCATCAACGTCCTCAGGCAGGAACACTGCTGTCACTATGTGCGACAACAGAGTAACTGTCCGCTCAATCTGAGGTGGAGCCAGGTCACTTCAGCGTGATGCTCGCCCAGACCTTGTGGTGGTCCGAGGTCGAGGTCGGCACCACCTGCGCCCAGTCGGCAGTGAAGGTCGCCGCGCGCAGGAAGGTGTAGTCGATCGTTCGGCCGCCGTCGGCGGTCGCGGGCCCGGACCGCTGGCAGCAGCCGTTGCCCTCGGTGTGGATGCCGTCCGCGCCGCCGCCGTACGCGGGCCGGTACATCGCATCCAGGGCGTCCTCGGTGGGCTCGGTGTTGAAGTCACCGGCCACGAAGGCGGCCCGGTCGGCGGCGGCGTAGTCGGCCATGATCGCGGCCACCCGCTTGATCTGGACGCCGCGGGTGCCGTCGCCGTGGAAGTCGATGTGCGTCGAGCAGGCGAGCACCGGCTGCCCGGCCAGCAGGGCGCAGACCATCTTGCGCGGTTCGTGGTTGTTCGGGTTCGGCAGGTCCCAGACCCGGTACCACTCCCGGTCGCCCTTGTGCACCAGCGCGATCCCGTACGCCGACCCGTCGTCGCAGCGATGCGCGGTCGGCACGTGCACAACGTGGTAGCCGGCGTCGCTCAGGCGGTTGCGGATCCGGATGGCCTGGCCGGCGCAGACCTCCTGCAGGGTAGCGGTGCGCGGGCGGGTCGGCCGGTCGAGGATCGCTTGCGCGACGTGGTCGGCGACCCCGAGGGTGCCGTGGTTGCACTTGTTGCCACACATGTTGAAGTTCAGGTTGAGGAACGTGTACGGCGCGGCGACGGCCGCGGCCACGGGGGCGGTGGCGGCAGCGGGGACGGTGGCGGTGGCGGGGACGGTGGCGGTGGCGGGGACGGTGGCGGTGGCGGTCGAGGGCACGGTGACGGTCGCCAGTGCGGCCGTGCCGGCCGCGAACGCGGTGAACAGACGTCTGATCATGGGGCTCAGCTCCTTGGGCGGTGGAGAATGCTGACTCGCCACAAGTAGAACCGCATCCGGGGGCCACCGGACCCGTCCCGGTCAGCCGGTGGAAGAGAATTCATCCGGGGGAAGGCCGAGCTCCTCGTAGGCGGCGGTCTCGATCTCGCGGCCCATCGACTCGCGGAAGGCCGCGACCAGGGCCTGGCCGGCCAGCGGGATGATGTTCTCCAGGGTGCGCTGGATCTCGGGCCAGCCCTCGGCGGGCAGGCCGGCGTCGGCGAACTGCCGCCAGACGGTGTTGCGGAACAGTTCCACGTAGATCTTCGCCACCTGGTCGGCCTGCTCGAACAGCTTGGGCAGCATCTCGAAGATCGCGTCCAGCGGAACGCCGAGCTTGATCACCTCCAGGCCGGTGCGCAGCAGGTCCGGGTTCGGGATCCGCAGCCGGCCGTCGTCGACGCGTTCGGCGATGCCGAGCTCGATCAGCTTCGCGATCGTCGCCGGGTCGTGCGGGATGCCGGCCCGGTCGGCGAGCTGCTGCTCGGTGATCACCTCGGGCTCGGCCGGGGTCCACGGGCTGACCAGCGTCTCGAAGACGCCGAGCGCGAGCGCGCCGTCCGGCAGTTCGCTCATCATCCGCTCCACCGCGGACAGGGTGTACCCCTTGCCGAGCAGCTCGCGGACCAAGGTCAGCCGGGCCACGTGGTCCGGGCCGTAGTACCCGGTGCGCCCGACCAGCCGCGGCGGCGGGATCAGCCCGCGTCCGGCGTACGCACGGACGTTGCGAACGGTCATGCCCACCTTCGCGGCGAGCTGGTCGACCGTGTACTCCTCAGAGGCCGGCTCGGCCGGCGGTTGTCCTCCCACCCTTGACAGTCTTCCAGACGCCACGTTACATAGCAGATGTAACATCTCGCATGGCGCATACCTGCTGTTCTGTTTCGCCCACCTGGCCCGCCCCGATAGCCGAGGAGACCCCATGACCGTCCCGCTGGCGGCCTCGACCGGAACCGCGTCGTTCGACCAGATCGCCATCGTCAGCGGGCTGGTCGCACTGTTGTACGTCGCACTCGCCGTGCTGCTGTGGCGGGAACGCACCGGCCGGGTCACGCTGGTAGGGCGCCTCGCGGACACCATCGGGAGACTGGACGGAGTCCCCCGATGGGCTGCGCTGACGCCGTACCTGCACGCCGTCTCGCTGCTGTCCTGCGCGTTCGGAGTCTGGTGGGACATCGCGGTGCACATCGACAAGGGTCGTGACACCGGGCCGTTCGGCACCCCGGCGCACTACCCGATCTTCTTCGGCATTCTCGGCGTGATCGTCGCCGGGGTGCTGCCGATCGCACTCGCCCGCAAGCCGCTGCCGGCCCGGACGATCAAGCTGACCACGGGCTGGCGAATCCCCTGCAGCGCTGCGCTGGTCACCTTCTGCGGCACCTTCGCGCTGGTCGGCTTCCCGCTCGACGACGTCTGGCACCGGTTGTTCGGCGAGGACGTCACGCTCTGGGGCCCGACCCACCTGCTGATGATCGGCGGCGTGGTGCTGTCGATCTTCGCCCGGCTGCTGGCCTCCGCCGAGGTCGAGCAACTGGTCGGCACGAACAAGCGCCGCCGGTTCCACGACGTCGTCGCGGTCGGCGCGCTGCTGATCGCCTGGGACCTGTTCAGCACCGAGTTCAACTACGGCGTGCCGCAGTTCCCGTTGATCCTGCAGCCGATCCTGATCGTGTTCGGCTCCGCGCTCGCCTTCACCCTGATCCGGTCCCGGATGGGCCGCGGCAGCACCTTCGCCGCACTGGCGGTCTACCTGGTCATCCGCGGCGGCATCGCCTGGGCGGTCGACCAGCCGCTCGGCGAGATCCTGGGCCACTTCCCGCTGCTGATGGTGGAGGCAGTTCTGGTCGAGCTGACAGCTCTTGCCTTGGGCACCCAAAACCGCTTCCGGCTGGGAGCCGTCGCGGGCGTGCTGATCGGCACGGTCGGGGTGCTCGCCGAGTACGGCTGGAGCCAGGTCTGGATGCCGATCCGCTGGCCGTCCACGCTGCTGCCGTCCGCACTCGGCTTCGGTGTTGTCGCCGGGATCGGGGCCGGCCTGGTCGGTGCCTGGCTGGCGACCCGCTTCGCCGAGGTCGCGGGCGAGGTCCGCCCGGCGCCGCCGGTACGCCGTACGCACCAGCTCGGAGCCGTCGGCCTGGTCGCGGTGCTCGGAGTCGTCTTCTTCTGCGTCCCGCGCTCGGCCGAGCCCGGTGTCACCGCGACCATCGGCCTCGAGCGGGTCGCGAACGGCGCCGAGCCGACGGCGTACGTCACGGTGAAGCTCGACCCGGTCGACGCTGCCGTGGGGGCCCGCTGGTTCGAGGCGATGGCCTGGCAGGGTGGTGGCTTCGAGACGCACCCGCTGCAGAAGATTGCTGACGGCACCTATCGTTCGATCGACCCGCTGCCGCTGTACGGCAAGTGGAAGTCGATGATCCGGCTGCACCAGGGACAGCGAGACCTGGTGTCGGCCTGGGTGTACGCGCCGGAGGACGCGGCGATCCAGAAGCCGGCCATCCAGGTGTCGGACGGTCAGGTGGTCGAGTTCGTCTCCGAGCAGCTGGTCCTGCGCCGCGAGGAGCGGACCGACGTACCGCGCTGGATGTGGAACGGCGGCTACGCCCTGCTGGCGGTGGTCGGGGCGCTGGAGATCCTGGGGATCGCCTGGCTGGTCGGGCGCGGTGCGCGCGGTGGTCGGATGCGGGCCGCGCATCTGCTCGAGCAGGACGCCAAGCGGGAGAAGGAGATCGCATGATCGAGTCGGGGCCGAAGCGACGGGTGGACGCATGACCGGCCGGGGCGGGTTCGTCCGGCGCAAGGCGGCCTGGGACCTGGCCGGGAGGCGGGCACTGGTCACCGGCGCCGCGGGAGCGTTCGGGTCGGCGACGGTCGAGGCCCTGCGCGGCCGGGGTGCGACGGTGCTCGGCCTGGACCTGCAGAAGAGCGACGACGTCATCGAGTGCGACCTCACCCAGCCGGACGCGATCCCGGCCGCCGTCGGCGAGGCGGTCGAGCGGCTCGGTGGGCTCGACCTGCTGATCAACAACGCGGGCATCGGCGTACCGGCGCCGGCCGGGGACGCGCCGGACGCCACCGCGCGGAAGGTGATCGAGGTCAACCTGTTCGCCGGCTGGGGTGTGACCGCGGCCGCGCTGCCGGCGCTGCGAGCGGCGAACGGCCGGGTGATCTTCGTGTCCTCCGGACTCGCCTACGTGACGCTGCCACTGGCCGCGTCGTACCTGGTGTCGAAGCGGGCGATCGACACGTACGCCGACGCGCTGCGGATCGAGAACGCCCGGCATCTGGACGTCAGCGTGATCTATCCCGGCTACGTGCCCACGCCGATCCATGACGCGTCGCTGGCCAAGGGCGTGGACCTCGGGCTGTTCCTGCCGGCGGAGACCGTCGGTCAGGTGGTGAGCACGATCATCGACGTCGCCGCCGCCCGGAGGCCGCCGCGCAACCGGGCGTCGACCCGCACCACCGGGCTCGGTGTCGCCATGGCCCGGCACCTGCCGTCGCTGGCCGACCGCGTGGTCCGGTTGCGAACCAACCAGCAACGACGCAAGGGTGGACTGGGCGAGCTGACCGAACGACTGGGGAAGATATGACGATGCAGGCCGAGCGGGCCGGGGTGACCACGACCGACGGCGTCCGGCTGCACGTGGAAACGACCGGTTCGGCCGATGCGCCGGTGACCGTGGTGCTGGGGCACGGCTGGACGTGCTCGACGCGCAGCTGGCACCACCAGCTCGAAGGGCTGCCGGCTGTGCTCGGACCGGACGCCGTACGCGTCGTGGCGTACGACCATCGTGGGCACGGGCGCTCCGGCGCGGCGCCGACCGGCACCACGCGGATCGAGCAGCTCGCCGAGGACCTGGTCACGGTGCTGGACGAGCTGGTGCCGTCGGGACCGGTCGTGTACGCCGGGCACTCGATGGGCGGGATGACGCTGATGGCGCTCGCGGACCAGCGCCCGGACCTGTTCGGCGAGCGGATCACCGGTGCCGTGCTGGTGAGCACCTCGTCGGGGCAGATCACCTCCCGCGCGTTCGGGCTGCCCGCGCGGCTGGACGGCGCAGCGGCGGTCGTCGCTCCCCGGGCGGTGAACCTGGCCGGCGCCCGGCTCGAGCGTCGCGAGCTCCGGCGTACGGGCCGGGGTGCGGAGTACGGCGTACGGGCTGCGCGGAACGAGGCTGCACAGGACGCCGCCGAGCAGGCGGCTGAGCAGGCCGCGATCCGGGCCCGGCTCGCGGTGTGGCGGCAGGTGGCCGGCACCCGGGTACGACGTCCGGCCGTGAAGCGATTCGTGTTCGGCAAGAAGGTCGACCCGGCCGAGGTGGACATCCTGCTGGCGGACCTGGACGCGCTGCCGGGCCGGTCGTTCAGCGGGTTCTTCGAGGCGATCACCCGGCACGACCTCGAGCACGCGCTGGAGGTGCTCGGCACGATCCCGGTCGAGGTCATGCACGGCACCCGCGACCGCCTGCTGCCCCCACGGCACGGCAACCGGCTGGCCGAGCTCATCCCGTCGGCCCGGCTGTGGATGTACCCGGGCGCCGGGCACATGCTGATGCAGGAACGCCCCCGCGACGTCACCCACCGCCTCGCTTCCCTCGCCCGCAAGGCCACCGCCTGAGCCCGCTGCCGGTCCTCTAGGTTGGACAGGTGCAGAACCTTCTCTCCGACGTCGTGGTCGTCGACCTGACCCGAGCGTTGTCCGGGCCGCAGGCGGCGATGATGCTGGGCGATCTCGGGGCGCGGGTGATCAAGGTTGAGACCCCGGCCGGCGGGGACGACAGCCGGGGGTGGGGGCCGCCGTTCGTGGGCCCGGCGGACGGCCGCGAGTCGACGTACTTCCTCGCCGCGAACCGGAACAAGGAGTCGGTGACGGCGGACCTGAAGTCGGCCGAGGGCAAGGAGTTCCTGACCCAACTGGTCCGCAAGGCCGACGTGCTGATCGAGAACTTCCGGCCCGGCGTGCTCGACCGGCTCGGATTCCCGGTGCAGCGGCTGCACGAGCTCAATCCGGGGCTGGTGATCTTGTCGATCACCGGGTTCGGCCACGACGGTCCGGAGGGCGGCCGCGCCGGGTACGACCAGATCGCGCAGGGCGAGGGCGGGCTGATGAGCATCACCGGCGCCACCGAGCCGACCAAGACCGGCATGCCGATCGCGGATCTGCTGGCCGGCATGTACGGCGCCTACGGTGCGCTCGCCGCCTTGCACGAACGGGCGGTCACCGGCCGGGGCCGGGTGGTCCGGACCAGCCTGCTGGCGTCCGTGGTCGGGGTGCACGCGTTCCACGGGACGAAGTGGACCGTCGCGCGCGAACTGCCCGAGCGGGTCGGCAACCACCACGCGCAGATCGCGCCGTACGGGATGTACCGGACGAAGGACGACAGCGTGCAGGTGGCAGTCGGCAGCGAGGGGCAGTGGCGGACGTTCGCCCCGATCGTCGGGCTCGACCCCGACGACGTCCGGTTCGCCACGAACGCCGAGCGGGTGGCGCACCGCGACGAGCTGACCGCGGCCATCGAGCAGGCGTTCGCCGCCGAGCCGGCCGACGGGTGGCTGCGGCGGCTCGCGGAGGCCGGCATTCCGGCGGGCAAGGTGCGCGACTTCCAGCAGGTCTACGAGTGGGAGCAGACGCTGTCGCAGGGCCTGCTGGTGGAGGTCGACCACCCGACGCTCGGCCGCATCCAGCTTCCTGGTCCGCCGCTGCGGTTCGACGACAACCCGTACGCCGGGGCGCGCGAGACCAATCTGCCGCCGCCGCGACTCGGGGAGCACAACGAGTCCGTGCGCGCCTGGCTCGCCGAGGACTGAACGCGCAGCACTCGGCAAGCACGCCTGTCGGCGGTTCGCCGGGTGTACCGCCGCCTGCGGTGTGGCGGGGGAGAATCGTGCGCGCTCGTTGGTGAGTGGTGCACGTTCATGGTGGCGTGGGCAAGGCGCTGCGGCGATCGGTGTGCACGACGCCCGCTGGGGCCGCTGTCCGGTATCGATTGCAGGCTGCCGGGTGGTGAGGGGTTGACGCGTCGCGGAGCTCAGGTCTAGCGTCCGGAAAATCGATTACTCACCTGATCGCGGAGGTGTCATGGCCGAGCCCGCCCTGGTCCGGATGTCCGGGATCGGCAAGCGGTACGGCGGCGTCCAGGCCTGCCGGGAGGTCGACTTCACCCTCGGCGCCGGCGAGGTGCACGCGCTGCTGGGTGAGAACGGCGCCGGCAAGAGCACGCTGATGAAGATCCTGTCCGGCGACGTCGGCGGGTACGACGGGCGGATCGAGATCGACGGCGAGCCGGTGACCTTCGGGGGACCGACCGACGCGCAGGCGGCCGGGATCGCGATGATCCACCAGGAGCTCGACCTGGTGCCCGCGCTGTCGGTCGCCGACAACATCTTTCTCGGCCGCGAGCTGCGGACCCGCTGGCGCGCGGCCGACCGCCGCCGGATGGACCGGGAGGCCCGCGCCCTGCTCGAGCGCAGCGGCGTACGGCTGGATCCGCGCCGCCCGGTCGGCGAGCTGCGGGTCGGCGAGCAGCAACTGGTCACCATCGCCAAGGCGATCTCGCTCGACGCCCGGGTGCTGATCATGGACGAGCCCACCTCGGCGCTCACCACCTCCGAGGTCGAACGCCTCTTCGCCGTGATCCGCGAACTGCGCCGGGCCGGCGTCGGCATCGTCTACATCAGCCACCGGATGGAGGAGATCGCCCGGGTCGCCGACCGGGCGACCGTGCTGCGCAACGGCCAGGTGGTCACCAGCTTCGACCCGCGCGAGCTGAGCACCGCCGAGGTCGTCGAGGCGATGGTCGGCCGCCCGGTGCAGACCATGTTCAGCACACCGGACGCACCCACCGGCGACGAGCTGCTCCAGGTCGAGAACCTGATCGTGAAGCCGCGCCGCCCACGCCCCGGCCGCCGCGACCCCGACGGCATCTCGCTGACCGTGCGGTCCGGTGAGATCGTCGGGCTGTGCGGCCTGCTCGGCGCGGGCCGGACCGAACTGCTGGAGACCCTGTACGGCGTGGCGCCGGCCGGCGCGCGATCGGGCCGGATCCTGCTGCAGGGACAGGAGATCCGGCCGCGCAGTCCGCGGCACGCGCTGGCGCAGGGCATCGGTTTCGTGCCGGAGGACCGGCGGGTGTCCGGGCTGGTGCTGTTCCACTCGATCCTGGCCAACACGGTGGTGTCCAGCCTGCCGGCGTACGGGCGGCTCGGGGTGATCGCGCGGCGGATGGAACGGGCCGCATCGGTGCGGATGGCCGACCGGCTGCGGCTGAAGTTCGGCCGGCTGCAGGACGACGTCGGCACGCTGTCGGGCGGCAACCAGCAGAAGGTCGTGTTCGGCCGGATGCTGCTGACCGAGCCGAAGCTGCTGCTGCTGGACGAGCCGACCCGCGGTGTCGACATCGGCGCGAAGGCGGAGATCTACCGGCTGCTCGGCGAGCTGGCCGGCCAGGGCCTCGGTGTGCTGCTGGCGTCGTCGGAGCTGCCGGAGCTCACGGGGGTGTGCGACCGGGTGGTCGTTCTGCGGGACGGGCGCGACGTCGCGTCGTACCGGACCGCGGAGGCCGGGGAGAGCGACCTGCTGGCGGCCGCGATGGGCGACCGGGCGGAGTTCAAGGACGAGATCGTGTTCGACGAGGTCGGAGGGGCGTTGTGACCGACGTACAAGACAAGCCGGCGGTGGCCGCGACGCCGGTCGAGAAGGCATTCGGCGGCGGCGTGGTGGCGACGCTGTTCCGGTTCCAGAGCGTCTTCGGGCTGCTCGCCGTGTTCGTCGCCGCGATCATCTTCTCGCCCAGGCGCAACGGCGAGATCCTGTTCCTCAGCGCGGACAACCTGGCCAACGTGGTCCGGGCCGTCTCCGAGATCGGCATCATCGCGGTCGGCATGACGTTCGTGATCCTGATCGGCGGCATCGACCTGTCGGTCGGCGCGGTGCTCGGGCTGGCCGCGGTCGGCTCGGCCGTGCTGATGGTGGAGAGCGACTGGGGTTTCGTGCCGTCGGTGCTGCTGGTGCTGGCGATCGGGCTGGTCTTCGGCGCGCTGCAGGGCATGGCGACCGCGATGATCGGGATCCAGTCGTTCATCGTCACGCTCGCCGGGTTGCAGATAGCCCGCGGCCTGGCCCGGATCTGGTCCGACGGGCAGGGCGTGGCGATCGCGTACGGCGACGGGCCGAACGAGGCGCCGTCGTCGTTCGCTCTGCTGGGTGAACGGACCTTCGGCGGCCTGGTGCCGATCCCGGTGCTGATCTTCGCCGTGGTGGCGATCGCGGCCGTGGTGTTCCTGCGGATCAGCGCCTTCTCCCGGCACCTGTACGCCGTCGGCGGCAACGAGAAGGCCGCGCGGCTGTCCGGCGTCCCGGTGGTCCGGGTGAAGATCGCGGTCTTCGCGATCTGCGGACTGCTGGCCGCGCTGGCCGGCATCGTGCACGCGGTCCAGCTGAACCAGGGCAGCCCGAACGACGGCATCGGCTACGAGCTCGACGCGATCGCCGCGGTGGTGATCGGCGGCACCAGCCTGGCCGGCGGCCGCGGCTCGGTGGCCGGCACGGTGGCCGGCGCGCTGCTGCTCGGCGTACTGAACAACATTCTTGCCCTGAACAACATCGACTCCAACATCCAGCTGCTGATCAAGGGTCTGGTGATCGTCGCGGCGGCCGCGCTGCAACGGCTCCGGCCCGCCTCGTGAGGAAGGTCCACCCCTGATGAACAAGCACACGATGTCCCTGGCCGCCACGGCCGTCGCCGCCCTGGTCCTCGCGGGCTGCGGTACCACCAGTGAGCGTACCTCGGACGAGCCGCAGGCGCAGAACTCCAAGCAGTGCAAGGGGGCCGACGGCAAGTACGTGATCGGGATGAGCCAGGCGAACGTGGCCGAGCCCTACCGGCAGCGGATGGACGACGACATCAAAGCGGCGGCCGCCGAGGTGCCGCAGTTCGAGGTGAAGTTCGCCGACGCCGCGCAGGACAACGCCAAGCAGGTCGCCGACGTGGAGAACTACATCACCCAGCAGATCGACCTGCTGATCATCAGCCCGAACGAGGCCAAGCCGCTGACCGCGGTGGTGAAGAAGGCCTACGACCAGGGCATCCCGGTGCTGGTGCTGGACCGCAAGGTCGAGGGTGACGCCTACACCGGCTTCATCGGCGGCGACAACGTGCAGATCGGCACCGAGGCGGGCAAGTACGTCGCCGAGAAGGTGCTGCCGAACGGCGGCAACGTCGTGGAGATCAAGGGCCTGGCCGGCGCCACTCCGCAGGCCGAACGCAACCAGGGCTTCGCGACCGGCATCAAGGCCAACCCGAAGGTCAAGGTGGTCGCCACCGCGAGCGGCGACTGGCTGCGGGAGAAGGGCCAGGCGCAGATGGACGCGCTGCTCAAGGCGAACCCGAAGATCGACGTGGTGTACGCGCACAACGACCCGATGGCCGAGGGCGCGTACCTGGCGGCGAAGGCGGTCGGCCGGGAGAAGGAGATGAAGTTCATCGGCATCGACGCGCTGCCGATCCCGTCCGGCGGCATCAAGGCGGTCGAGCAGGGCCGGCTGACCGCGACCTTCACCTACCCGACCAACGGCAAGGAGGCGATCGCGGCAGCGAAGAAGCTCCTGGTCGACTGCGGCACGATCGAAAAGACCCAGACCCTGCCCACCCGCCTGATCGACAAGACGAACGCCGCCCAGATCTACGCCCAGGAGAACCCGACGGGCTGACGGGGATCCAGCGACTGCCTGGCGAGCCTGGCCGAGCTTGCTCGCCACCTGCCCCCGAGCACGCGAGCAAGCTCGCGGGAGCGAAGCGCGCTTCGCCAACCACAGCTGAAAGCAATCTGCGGGCAGCGGACCTCCCTCGCCACAGTTGCGAGCTTGCTCGCGTGCCCAGCCATCGGCCGACGGTCAGCTGAGCTGCCTGCCTCGCCAGGCAGCTCAGTGCCGGTGCGAGCTCTCCCGCTCGATCAACCGGGCGCCGAGCGTGGTCGTGGTCGACGGCCGGCTTCCGTCGGTGATCCTTGCCAGCAGCAACCGAGCGGCCACCGTCCCGATCTCGTACGCCGGCTGCGCCACCACCGACAGCGGCGGATCCACCAGCTCCGCCCACGGCGCGTCGTCGAACGCCACGATCCCGACGTCGCGCCCCGGCCTCGTCCCCAGCTCCCGCAGCGCCTGCAGCACACCGACCGCCATCGCGCTGTTCGCGACCAGCAACGCATCCGGCGGCTCGTCGGTGTTCATCAGTTCCAGCGCCGCCCGGTGCGCCCCCGCCGCCTTGTACTCCGTACGCCGTACCAGCTTCGTCGAGCTCTTCCGCTTGCCCGCCTTCAGCGCGTCCCGATACCCCGCCAGCCGATCGTCGGCAGTACGAACTCCCGCCGGCCCGGTCAGACACCCGATCCGGTCGTACCCCTGAGCGATCAGGTGCTCGGTCGCCTGCCGCGCCGCCAGCCGGGTGTCGACCAGGACGACGTCGCTGTCCTGCTGCGGCAGGGGCCGGTCGACGGCGACGAAGGCCGTGCCGCGGGCGACCAGCTTCTGCACCGACGACGTCGTACCGGTGGGGGACAGGATCACCCCGGCGACCCGTTCCTGGATCGCGATGTCGATGTAGCGGCTCTCCTTGCCGGCGCTCTCGTCGGAGTTGCACAGCACGACCGAGTAGCCGACCTCGTGCGCGACGTCCTCGACCCCGCGCGCGATCGCGGTGAAGAACGGGTTCTCCACGTCGGAGATGATCAGCGCGACCACCGCGGCCTCCTGACGGCGCAGGTTCCGGGCCGGTCCGTTGGGCTGGTAGCCGAGCTCGCCGGCCGCCTTCCGGACCCGGGCGGCCAGGCCGGGATCGACCGTGGCCTTGCCGTTCAGGGCCCGCGAGACGGTCGCCGTGGAGACGCCGGCGAGCGCCGCGACATCGCTGATGGTGGCCATCGTCCTCCCTCCGCTGGCCCGACTCTAGCGGCCGAGTAAAGGATTACCCAGTCGTTCCCGGCCGGTGCCGGGTGGACGCAACGTACGGAACCGGCGGCGGACCGCGACGCCATGAGAAGATCGCGAGCGTGACTGCCTTGCCGAGCGTTTCCTACTCCATCACCGTTCGCCTCGAGGTGCCCGCGGGCGGTTCGACGGTGAGCAAGCTGACGACCGCCGTCGAGCAGGCCGGTGGCCTGGTGACCGCGCTCGACGTGACCGCCTCCGGCCACGAACGGCTGCGGATCGACGTGACCTGCGCGGCCGCCGACACCGCGCACGCCGGCCGGCTGGTCGAGGCGATGCGTGCGGTGCCCGGCGTCGAGATCGGCCGGGTGTCGGACCGGACCTTCCTGATGCACCTCGGCGGCAAGATCTCGATGGAGGCCAAGCACCCGATCCGCAACCGTGACGACCTGTCGATGATCTACACCCCGGGCGTGGCCCGGGTCTGCCTGGCGATCGCGGAGAACCCCGACGACGCGCGCCGGCTGACCATCAAGCGCAACAGCGTCGCGGTGGTCACCGACGGCTCGGCGGTGCTCGGCCTGGGCAACATCGGCCCGAAGGCCGCGCTGCCGGTGATGGAGGGCAAGGCCGCGCTGTTCAAGCGGTTCGCCGGCATCGACGCCTGGCCGCTGTGCCTGGACACCCAGGACCCGGACGAGATCGTCAGCATCGTGAAGGCGATCGCGCCGGGCTTCGCGGGCATCAACCTGGAGGACATCTCCGCGCCGCGCTGCTTCGAGATCGAGGCCAAGCTGCGCGAGCAGCTCGACATCCCGGTCTTCCACGACGACCAGCACGGTACGGCGGTCGTGGTCACCGCCGCGCTCTACAACGCGCTGCGCGTGGTCGGCAAGGACATCAGCAACGTCCGCGTCGTGCTGTCCGGAGCGGGCGCCGCCGGTACGGCGATCCTGAAGCTGCTGATCGCGGCCGGGGTCAAGGACACCATCGTCGCCGACATCGCCGGCGTCATCCACGTGGACCGCGACGGCCTGTCGCCGGAGCTGCGCTGGATCGCCGAGAACACGAACGCGGCGCGGTACAGCGGCGACCTCAAGGGCGCGCTGGCCGGGGCCGACGTGTTCATCGGGGTGTCGGCGCCGAACATCCTGAACGGCGACGACATCGCCACCATGAACGACAACGCGATCGTGTTCGCGCTCGCCAACCCCGACCCGGAGGTCGACCCGGCCGCGGCCGGCGAGCACGCGGCGGTCGTCGCCACCGGCCGCAGCGACTTCCCGAACCAGATCAACAACGTGCTGGTCTTCCCGGGCGTCTTCCGCGGCCTGCTCGACGCGCAGTCGTCGAAGGTGTCGCTCGACATGGAGCTGGCCGCCGCGAAGGCGCTGGCCGGCGTGGTCACCGACGACGAGCTGAACGCGAGCTACATCGTGCCGAGCGTCTTCCACCCGGAGGTGCACACGATGGTTGCGCACGCCGTCCGGGACGCGGCCGGGGGCAAGGCGCCGGCCGCCGAGGTGTTCCCGGACGACGCGCCGTCGCTCTGACCAGGTGACGGTTCCAGCGGGTTTCGCGGTCCGGGCGTGGCGGGTCGGCTTCGTGCTGGCCTGCCTGCTCCAGCTCTACGGCCTGTACGCGCCGCGCCAGGCCGGCCCCGACACGGGCCTGCCGTACGCCGACAAGGTCGGGCACTTCTTGATCTTCGCGGCGGTCGCCTACCTCGGGCTGCGGGTCGGCGTACCGGCCCGGTGGTTGCTGGCCGCACTCGTGCTGAACGCGATCGGCAGCGAGTTCATCCAGCACTACCTGCTGCCACAGCGCAGCGGCGACCCGTTCGACGCACTGGCCGATCTGCTCGGCGTGGCGGCCGGCACCTGGCTCGGCATCCGCGCCGTCCGCAGCACGAAGGTGGTGCGGCACGACATGATGGAACCATGACGGCCTCGACCCTGACCGGCTCGTTGCTCGTGGCGACCCCGCTGCTCGACGAGCCGCCCTTCCGGCGTTCGGTGATCCTGCTGCTGGACCACGACGACGACGGCGCGCTCGGCGTGGTGGTGAACCGCGCCGCCGACCTGGAGGTCGACCGGGTCCTGCCGGACTGGTCCACCACCGTCAATGAGCCGGGCGTGCTGTTCATGGGCGGCCCGGTCGGCACCGACAGCGCGCTGGCCGTCGCCGAGGTGATCGAGTCCGCCGACCCGCCCGGCTGGCGCGAGTGCTTCGGCCGGATCGGGCTGATCGACCTCGACGTGCCGCCCGCGCTGCTCGAGGGCGCCATCCAGCGGATGCGGATCTTCGCCGGGTACGCCGGCTGGTCCGGCGGTCAGCTCGAGGGCGAGATCACCGAGGGCGCCTGGTACGTCGTACCGTCGGAGCCGGACGACGTCTTCGGCCTGCGGCCCGAAGGCCTCTGGCGGCGGGTGCTACGCCGCCAGAACGACCAGATGGCGTTCCTGGCCACCTACCCGGACGACCCCACCCAGAACTGACCCGGGCCGCCCGCTCGAGGCCGCCCGGTCGCCGGTCACTCGTCGTCGTTGCCGTCCCCCTCGCCGGGGTTGAGCGACTCCCAGATCTCCTTGCACTCCGGGCAGACCGGGAACTTCTGCGGGTCCCGGCTCGGCACCCAGACCTTGCCGCACAGCGCGACCACCGGCGTCCCCATCACCATCGCCTCGGTCAGCTTGTCCTTCGGCACGTAGTGCGAGAACCGCTCGTGGTCGCCGTTGTCCAGCGTCTGCGTGCGCTCGTCGACGACCGTCTCGGCGCCGGGGGTCAACTGAGTACTCATGCCCCCGAGTGTAGGACGCCCGGCCCACCGGCCGTCGCACGTTCTCCACAGTGAACTGCCCTGTGGACAACGCCGGGGAACCGGGCAGATCACGGCATGTTCTTGGTGTGACCACATCAAGGAGGCACTATGACACTCGTGGAATCCATCGGGGACGACCGGCCAGTGCCCTGGGCGCCGAGCCGTCCACTGACCAGGGACGATCTGGACCGGATGCCGGATGACGGGCACCGGTACGAACTCATCGACGGAGCCTTGCTCATGACCCCGGCGCCGTCGTACCGGCACCAGATCGCGGTGGGCAACCTGCTCTACCGACTCATGCAAGTCTGCCCACCTGAGCTTCGCGTGCTCACTGCGCCGTTCGACGTCGCCATCTCGGACGACACCGTCCTGCAGCCTGACCTCCTCGTCGCCCGGCGGGACGACTTCACCGAGCGCGACCTGCCGAAGGCACCACTGCTGGCCGTCGAGGTGTTGTCGCCGAGCACCCGGCGGATCGACACCTTGCTCAAGTTCTCCCGGTACGAGGCGGCCGGCTGCGCGTCGTTCTGGATCGTCGACCCCGACACGCCGAGCTTGATCGTCTGGGAGATGCAGGACGGGGCATATGCCCAGGTCGCGAAGGTCTCCGGCGACGAGCCGGCGCGGCTGCGGGCGCCGTACGACGTCGAGGTGGTGCCCGCCGATCTGATTGGCTGAGCGTTCTCGGGTAACGTTCCTGCACGGCCGACAGTCGACTATCGGGGGAGTATGCCGTCCGTGGATTCGCACGTGCCAGCGACACCAGCCGTGCTTCCTCCGGCCTACCCGGACCGGGCAGCCTGGGGGACCGCCAGCAAGCTGCGCGCCTGGCAGGCGGAGGCACTGCAGCTGTACCTGGACAAGCAACCGAAGGACTTCCTGGCGGTCGCGACGCCGGGTGCCGGCAAGACGACGTTCGCGCTGACCGTGGCCTCCGAGCTGCTGCAGCGGCGGGTGATCGACCGGATCACCGTGGTGACGCCGACCGAGCACCTGAAGGTCCAGTGGGCCGAGGCGGCCGACCGGGCCGGAATCGCGATCGACCCGGCCTTCGCCGGCGGCAAGGGCCGGACCAACAAGGACTTCCAGGGCGTCGCGGTGACCTACGCCGGCGTCGCGGTGAACCCGCTGGCCTTCCGGGTCCGCACCGAGCGCTTTCGCACGCTGGTGATCCTCGACGAGGTGCACCACGGCGGTGACGCGCTCAGCTGGGGCGACGGGGTCAAGGAGGCGTTCGAGCCGGCCACCCGCCGGCTCGCGCTGACCGGGACGCCGTTCCGCAGCGACGACAACCCGATCCCTTTCGTCACCTACGAGCACGGTCACGACGGCGTCGCCCGCAGCAAGGCGGACTACACCTACGGCTACGGTCACGCGCTGCGGGACCACGTCGTCCGCCCGGTGATCTTCATGTCGTACTCCGGCGAGATGCGCTGGCGGACGAAGGCCGGCGACGAGGTCGCCGCACGGCTGGGCGAACCGCTGACCAAGGACCTCACCGCGCAGGCGCTGCGGACCGCCCTGGACCCGACCGGCGAGTGGATGCCCGCGGTGCTCGCGGCCGCCGACAAGCGGCTCACCGAGGTGCGCCGGCACATGCCGGACGCGGGTGGCCTGGTCATCTCCGGCGACCAGAACACGGCCCGTGCGTACGCGAAAACGCTGCGCGAGCTGACCGGCGAGGCGCCGACCGTGGTGCTGTCGGACGAGAAGGCGGCGAGCAAGAAGATCGCCAAGTTCTCCGCCGACGACAGCCGCTGGATGGTCGCGGTCCGAATGGTCAGCGAGGGCGTCGACGTGCCGCGGCTGGCGGTCGGCGTGTACGCGACGCCGACCTCGACGCCGCTGTTCTTCGCCCAGGCGGTCGGCCGGTTCGTCCGGGCCCGCAAGCGCGGCGAGACGGCGTCGGTGTTCGTGCCGTCGGTGACCCGGCTGCTGAGCTTCGCCGCCGAGATGGAGGTCGAGCGCGACCACGTGCTCGGCCGCAAGAACAGCGTGGAAGACGGCGACATCTTCGCCCTCGAGGACGACCTGATCAAGCAGGCGAACCAGACCGAGGCGGCCAGTGACGACCTGGAGGCGAAGTTCGAAGCCCTCGGCTCGGACGCGAGCTTCGACCGCGTCGTTTTCGACGGCGGCGACTACGGCACCGGCGGCGACCTGGCCTCCGACGAGGAGCTCGACTTCCTCGGCCTGCCCGGCCTGCTGGAGCCCGACCAGGTCCGCGAGCTGCTCCGCAAACGCCAAGCGAAGTCGGTCGCCCAGCAGAAACGCTCCCAACGTGGCACCGAGCCCGACCCAACCGCCGACGCCACCCCGACCGAGCTGGCCACCCACGAGCAGGTAGCCCTGCTCCGCCGCGAGCTCAACGGCCTGGTCGCCGCCTGGCACCACCGCACCGGCCAGCCCCACGGCGTCATCCACAACGACCTCCGCCGCAAACTAGGCGGCCCCGCCGCCGCCCACGCCTCCTCCACCCAACTCCGCGAACGGATAGAACTGATCCGGGACTGGGCCACCCAACGCCGAGCCTGACCCCAGCCCACGCTGGGCTCGGTCCAGCCGCGGTCCGGCGAGCCATGTGCGCAGTCGGCCGGTCTCTGCGGCACGCCTGCTGACTCCGCGCCTGAGGTACGCCGTGCCGACCGGGGCGTGCACGAAGTAGTCCAGCGGGGTGTCGTGGCGGCACCCCGACTTTGGGCACCGTTCGGTCGTTCTGCGCGAGCGAGAATGCCTGGTACGGGCTCAAAGTCGCAGTGGACTCCGGCGGTGCCTCGTCCTGAATGTGGATCTGCAGAGACCGAGGGCGGGCCTGTCGGGTTTGCCGTTCGGATGTGCCGCCGCGCGAGTGGTCAGGATGGTGCCAGGGACTGGGTGCCGACGACTTCCAAGAGGCGGAGGGACTGGTCTGAGGGGGAGCCGGGGTCGGCGGTGTAGAGGACTACGCGTTGGTCGCGTTCGGGGATGAGGAGGATTTCGCAGACCACGTCGATGCGGCCGACGACGGGGTGGTGGATGGTCTGGCAGAGGGTTTCCTGGGTGGCGACCTCGTGCAGGGACCAGATCTGGGCGAACTCCTCGCTGCCGGTGGTCAGATCGGTGACGAGGGCGGCGATGGACGGGTCGTCGGGGTACTTGCTGGTGGCCGCGCGCAGGTCGGCGGCGACCTGGCGGGCGAAGTCCTTGGTTGCCTGTTCGCCGAAGAGTTCGCGCTGGTTGGTGCCGGTGAGGAAGCGGAGGCGGAGCAGGTTGCGTTCGCGGCTGGGGACGGCGGAGAAGTCGGTGAGCAGGGCGGCCGCGAGCGGGTTCCAGGCCAGGACGTCGTACTTCGCGTCGAGGACCAGGCCGGGCACGTCGAGGCGGGTGAGCATGCGCAGTACGCCGGTGCGGACGTGGGCGGGTGGGCCCGGGGGCGGGGCGGGTTGTTCGCCGGCCAGGCGGAAGAGATGGTCGCGTTCGGCGGTGGAGAGGCGTAGGGCGCGGGCCAGGCCGGTGAGCACTGGGCGGGAGGGGCGCGGGCCGCGGCCCTGCTCCAGGCGGGTGTAGTAGTCGGTCGACATGGTCGCCAGCGCGGCGACCTCCTCGCGGCGCAGGCCCGGCGTACGACGGCGTAGGCCGGCCGGCAGCCCCACGTCGGAAGGGCGGAGGCGCTCGCGGCGGATGCGGAGGAAGTCCGCCAGCTGTTCCCTGTCCACGGTCCCAGGATTGCAGGACCGCGAAACCCCATCCAGGGACGCCCGGTCCCTGGCTGCACCCCCGCCTCGCCAGGGGCGCCCGCTGGGGAGCACGCGTGCTTGGGGGTGGGGCGGGTGCGCAAGCCCAGCGGGGGCCCACGTGATGGGTACGGCGTACTTCGCGTGCGCGACCGACGTGCCAGGGACTCCCGGTCCTTGGATCGGCTCGCTCTGCCTGGGGTGCTGGAACCCCTCGAAGGTAGAGGTATGACCAAGAAGATCGCGCTCGTCACGGGCGCTACCAGGGGTATCGGCAGGGAGATCGCTCGGCAGCTGGGCCAGAGCGGGCACCAGGTTGTGGTCGGGGCACGTGACCTCGGGCGGGGGCAGGCGACGGCGAAGGAGCTGGTTGCTGAGGGCATCGACGCGGTCGCGGTGCAGCTGGAGGTGACGGACCAGGAGAGCATCCAGGCGGCGGCGGAGTGGATCGGGCAGGAGTTCGGCCGGCTGGACGTGCTGGTGAACAACGCCGCGGTGATCGCCGACGGGGACGCGGCGGTCGGCGTGGTGCCGGTCGAGGCGCTGCGGCGGAGCTTCGAGGTGAACGTGGTCGCGGTGGCCGCGGTCATCCAGGCGATGCTGCCGCTGCTCAAGGCCGCGCCGGCTGCCAGGATCGTCAACCTGTCCAGCGAGCTCGCCTCGCTGACCCGGGTCGGCGATCCCGCCTCGCCGATGTCGACGATCCTGACCGCCGGCTACAACGCGTCGAAGGTCGCCGTGAACATGCTGACCGTCATGCTCGCCACCGAGCTGAGCGCCGACGGCATCTTGGTCAACGCGGCCGATCCCGGCAACTGCGCCACCGAGATGGGCGGCTGGGACGCCCCGCGGACGCCGGCGCAGGGCGCCGCGGTCGCCGTCCGGCTGGCCACGCTGCCCGCCGACGGCCCCACCGGCGAGCTGCACGCCGAGGACGGCCGTCTGCCCTGGTGAGTCCGGCCCGGTGAGCCCTGCCCTGTGAGCCCGGCCCGGTGGGCCACGCGGCTCACCGGGCCGGTCAGTCGAAGTCGAAGATCGAGTTCCGGTCGTAGAAGTGCAGCACGTACCGGCAGTTCACGCACACCATCAGGGTCATCTCGTGCGAGGTGAACCCCCACTTGGAGTCGGTCCGCGCCTCCTCCTGCTGAAATTGCGGGCAGGAGCACAGCGGGCAAGTCAGGGTCGGGGCCTGCGGCTGGTTCGTCATACCCACAGTGACGCACCGCGGCCGGCTCCGGTGCCCGGTCGCCGGAAGTGAAGTTGTGCCCAGGCGTCCGGGTGGTTTGCTCCTGACATCAGTTGCGGTGGCGCCCGCCTGCTCACCGACATCCGCCCGCTGAGGGAGTCGGTGCTGGAAGGGTTCGCCTTCCTGCGGACGGCGCCGTCGCTGCCGGCGACGTTCCTGGCCGACATCCTCGCGATGGTGTTCGCCCAGCCGCGCGCGGTGTTCCCGGCGGTCGCGGGCGCGTTCTTCGGCGGCGTGGGGACCGTCGGGCTGCTGCAGTCGGCGGTGCCGGACGAGCTGCGCGGGCGGTGGCAGGGCGTGTTCATCGTGGTGGTCGCGAGCGGACCGTGGCTCGGCGACTTCGTGGCGGGAACGACGGCCGACCGACCACGCCGACAATCGCCCTGGTCAGCGGCGCCTGCGTCTGCGTGATCGGCTTGCTGGTGCTGCTGGCCCGCAACCGCCCGTTCCGCGAGTACGACTCCGAGACCCGCGCCCTGCGCTGACCGCTCCGGTCCCAGCGCGTTCTTGTTCACCGCCCCCCGCCGATCGCACCTGGCCGGGCCGACGCGCCGGATCAGGCAGCAACCGGACCGACCGCGGTCAGCCGCCGGTGACCAGCTTCTTCAGCACGGTCGGCCAGGAGTCCATGTCGGCGGTGATCTCCCGCATCGGTTTGCCGCCGACGGTGACGATCGGCCGGTCGCCGAGCGGCTCGGTCAGCTTGATCGAGGTCAGCGAGATCGAGTCCGGCGGCGGGCACGGCGCCGAGTCGTCGACGGCCACGGTGATCTTGTCCTTGCCCTGCACCACCCGCAGGTCCGAGGCGCAGTCGACGCCGAGGCCGATCAGCAGGTCCGCCTTGTCGTACGACGGCCGGTTCTGGATCCAGTTCAGGTACTTCGGCCGCTTGTCCCGGACCAGCTGGTACGCCGGCACCGGCTGCGGGTCGGAAGCGGTGAGCTCGCCCTCGCCGTCGCCGATGAAAGTGCCGTAGATCATGTTCACGCACGGGTCGTCGACCCGGTCGTGGTCGTCGGTCGCGCCCCACGCCTTGGCGGCCTGGTAGCAGCCGTTCGCCTCGCGGTTGAGGGAGATGTTGAACCCGACCAGGGCGAGCGCCACCGCGACCAGCAGTCCGGCCAGCATCCGGCGGGACCGGACCCGGCGTTCGGACAGCCGCAGGTCGGCGCGCTCGGTGTCCTCCGGGTGCTGCTTGAACAGCCCGAGCACGTTCGTCGTCCACTGCGGGTTGATCAGCGTCGGAACCGCGTACAGCAGGATCAGCACGACCGAGACGGCGATCGCGGGAAGCAGTGCCCAGTAATTTCGCACGGCAGCAAGATACGGCGCCATCGGTCCGCGCCCGAAAAGCGGATACGCTTCGGCTGTGCCGGCAGAGACGTCCCAGACGCTCGATCGGGGACTGACCGTCCTCGAACTGCTGGCGGACGCCCCGGACGGATTGTCGATCACGGAGCTGGCCGCGTCGCTCGGCGTCAGCCGGACCGTGGTCTACCGGTTGGTGAACACGCTCGAGCTGCACCGGCTGGTCCGTCGCGACAGCGAGGGCCGGGCGCGGCTTGGGCTGGCGGTGCTGCACTACAGCCGGCGGGTCCAGCCGACGCTGCGTGACGCCGCCCTGCCCGTACTGCGTTCGCTGGCGGAGGACACCGGCGCGACGGCGCACCTCACGGTGGCCGACGGGGACGAAGCGCTCGCAATCGCGGTGATCGAGCCGAGCTGGACCGACTTCCACGTGTCGTACCGGATGGGCTCGCGGCACGCGCTCGACCAGGGCGCGGCCGGCAAGGCGATCCTGGCGGGCCGCCGGAAGCCGGATCCGGCCGGGCGGCCGTTCGTGATCACCGCCGGGGAGTTGCAGGCGGGCGCGCAGGGCGTGTCGTCGCCGGTGCTCGGCGTGCCCGGGGTCGAGGCGTCGATCGGCGTCGTGGTGCTCGGCAAGCTCGATCGCGACTTCGTCGGCCCGCGGGTGGCCCGCGCCGCCGTCGAGGTCGCCAAACGCCTCGCCTGACGAATCCGGCCACCTTCCGTCCCCGGATCGGTCCGATCGCCTTGCCTGCCGAACTTGCAGCACTGTCCAACCCCGTGGATGGTCGGGACGCCACGCCTGGACGGTGGCCGGCCGGCGAGATTACTGAGTGGTGGACGTCCGCGAAGTTGCGGCGTGCAGGAGCGGCAGGACGCGGTGCGGGATCTGCTCGGCCAGCGCGATCACCGTGGAGGCGCGCTGGATGCCGCGGACGATGACGACCTGGTCGATCACCCGCTGCAGGTCGGCGTTGGAGCGGGCCACGATCCGGCACCAGAGGTCCTCGGCGCCGGTGATCGTGTGCACCTCGAGCACCTCCGGGATCGCCGCCAGCGCCGCCGCGACCACCGTGTGCCCCGAACCCTGCTCGATCTGCAGCGTCGCGAACGCGGTCACCGGGTAGCCGATCGCGCCGGTGTCGACGTCCGGCCCCCAGCCGCGCACGACACCGTCGCGCTGCAGCCGGTCCAGCCGGGCCTGGACGGTGCCGCGGGCGACGCCGAGCCGGCGCGACGCCTCCAGCACCCCGACCCGCGGCTCGGCCGCGAACAGGTCCAGGATCCGGGCGTCCAGGGCATCCACCGACATGACATCCTCCCGAGTGGTCAGGCTGACCAAATAGTCCAACAGAAGCCTGAGAATACTGCACAAGCTGACCAGCCAAACCAGAAACTGTTGCGCAACCTGTCCGCACCGGCGAAGGTTCAGACAAGCTAGCCACCGACCGGGAGGACCGCGATGACCAGCACCGACCTCACCCCCGCCGAGCTCGACGCCGATCTGGACCTCGACCAGCTCAAGCAGCTCGTCGGCCTGGTGCCGTACGACGAGAGCACGGACCCGTTCCCGGTCACCGCGATGGACGCCGTCGTCTTCGTGGTCGGCAACGCCACCCAGACGGCGAAGTTCTACCAGCTCGCCTTCGGCATGGACCTGGTCGCGTACGCCGGTCCGGAGACGGGCAGCAAGGACGCCAAGTACTTCGTGCTGAAGGCCGGCTCGGCCCGGTTCGTCATCAGCGGCGGGGTCCGCCCCGACAGCCCGCTGCTCGATCACCACCGCAAGCACGGCGACGGCGTGGTGGACCTCGCGCTGGAGGTCCCGGACGTGGACAAGTGCGTCAAGCACGCCCGCGCGATGGGTGCCACCGTGCTGGAGGAGCCGAACGACGTGTCGGACGAGCACGGCACCGTCCGCCGGGCCGCGATCGCGGCGTACGGCGACACCCGGCACACGCTGATCGACCGCAGCCGGTACGACGGCCCGTACCTGCCCGGCTTCGTCGCCGCCACGACCGCGGTCACCCGGCCGGAGGGACACCCGAAGCGGCTGTTCCAGGCGGTCGACCACGTCGTCGGCAACGTCGAGCTGGGCAAGATGGACGAGTGGGTCGGGTTCTACAACAAGGTGATGGGCTTCGTGAACATGGCGGAGTTCATCGGCGACGACATCGCCACCGACTACTCGGCGCTGATGAGCAAGGTGGTCGCCAACGGCAACCACCGGGTCAAGTTTCCGCTGAACGAGCCGGCGATCGCGAAGAAGAAGTCGCAGATCGACGAGTTCCTGGAGTTCTACGACGGCGCCGGCGCCCAGCACATCGCGCTGGCCACCAACGACATCCTGCGTACCGTCGACATCATGCGCGCCAACGGCGTGGAGTTCCTCAACACGCCCGACTCGTACTACGAGGACCCGGAGCTGCGGGCCCGGATCGGCAACGTCCGGGCGCCGATCGAGGAGCTGCAGGCGCGCGGCATCCTGGTCGACCGGGACGAGGACGGCTACCTGCTGCAGATCTTCACCGCGCCGATCGGCGACCGGCCGACGGTGTTCTACGAGCTGATCGAGCGGCACGGCTCGCTCGGCTTCGGCAAGGGCAACTTCAAGGCGCTGTTCGAGGCCATCGAGCGCGAGCAGGAGCGCCGCGGCAACCTCTGAGCCGGTCCCTGGGCCCCCTGCCGGCATGACGCTGCGTACCGCCCCTGACACCGACAGTTTCTCGTCCGATGAACGGATTGACTGTCGGGTCAGGGGCGGTTGGCGTACGCTGCGCAATGAGTGCGCGTCGGGGCGTGCACTCAGGAAGGGTTTCCGATGAAGACACTGGGCATTCTGCTCAGCACCGCGGGCCTGGCCGCAGTGGGCGCGATCGCCCTGGCCACACCAGCACAGGCGGACGAACTCGCCTACTGCCCGGGTGCACGCACCATCTCGTCAGCGCAGGTCTACCGCGACAACAAGCCACCCGGCTGGGGTGACGTGCGGCTGGTCAAGGACAACTGCTCGCAGTACTGGGCCGAGGTGACGATGGACGCGCGGCTGCCGAGGTACGCGCTCACCAGCGCCTACCTGGTGCAGTACGGCGGGTCCAACAACGGCCGCGTCCTGTCCTGCGACAGCAGCGGCGGCACCGGGGCCGTGCAGACCGGGCAACGCACCTGCCGGACGCCGAAGGTGCGGTCGCTGGACACCAGTACGACGTTCGTCGCGATCGCCCGCGAGTTCCACAACTACGGCGGCGGCTACCAGAAGATCTCCGAGAACAGGACGGCCCGCACGCGCTGACCCGTGGGCAGACCGACACCACCGCACGCCGACCAGCTGCCATTGTCCGGCGACGCGATTAGGCTCACGCAGTATGAGTGAGGTCGTCGAGCGGCTACGTCAGGTCCTGCCCCCGGAAGCGCTGGTCACCGACCACGACCGGATGCAGAGCTACCGGTACGACCGGGCCATGTTCTGCCCGGCCGGCGAGCCGGTGGCTGTCGTGCTGGCGCGGGAGACCGCCCACGTGCAGGCGGCGGTGCGAGCCGCTGCCGAGTTCGGCGTGCCCGTGGTTCCGCAGGGCGCGCGGTCCGGCCTGTCCGGCGCGGCCAACGCGCTGGACGGCTGCGTGGTGATCTCGCTGGAGAAGATGGACCGGATCCTCCAGATCGAGCCGATCGACCGGTACGTCGTGACGCAGCCCGGCGTGTACAACGCCGTACTGTCGCGCGCCGTCGCCGAGCAGGGCCTGTTCTACCCGCCGGACCCGTCCAGCTGGGAGTTCTGCTCGATCGGCGGCAACCTGTCGACCAACTCGGGCGGTCTGTGCTGCGTGAAGTACGGCGTGACCACGGACTACGTGCTCGGCCTCGAAGTGGTGCTCGCCAGCGGCGAGGTGCTGCGGACCGGCCGGCGGACGGTCAAGGGGGTCGCGGGCTACGACCTGACCAAGTTGATGGTCGGCAGCGAGGGCACGCTGGGCATCATCACCGAGGCGACGCTGGCGTTGCGCCCGCAGACGGCCCGGCCGCGGACGATGGCGGCGCTGTTCGGCTCCGGCGTGGCGGCCGGCGAGGCGATCGTCGAGATCATCCGGTCCGGGGTCTCGCTCAGCCTGCTGGAGATCATGGACCGGACCACGATCGCCGCGGTGAACGCCTACAAGCGGATGGACCTGCCGACCGAGGCGGCCGCGATGCTGATCGCGCAGTCCGACGCCGGCGGCGAGGCGGGTGCGGCCGACATCGCGACGGTGGCCAAGCTCTGCCGCGACCACGGCGCGATCGAGTGCATCGAGGCCGACGACGAGGCCGAAGGCGACCTCCTGCTGGAGGCCCGCCGGGCCGCCCTGGTCGCGCTCGAGCAGCTGGGCACGACGATGATCGACGACGTCTGCGTCCCGCGGTCCCGGCTGGCCGACTTCATCGGCGCGGTCGAGAAGATCGCCGCCGACCTGGACATCACCGTCGGCGTGCTCGGTCACGCCGGCGACGGCAACATGCATCCGACCGTTGTGTTCGACGCGCTCGACGCCGAGCAGGCCCGCCGGGCCCAGGCGGCGTTCGACCAGATCATGGAAGCCGGGCTGGCGCTCGGCGGCACGATCACCGGGGAGCACGGCATCGGCGTGCTGAAGCGGGCGTGGCTGATCGAGGAGATCGGGCCGGTGGCCGTCGCGGTGCACCGGGCGATCAAGGCCGCGCTGGACCCGGACAACCTGCTCAACCCGGGCAAGGTGGTGGCTCTGGAGGGCGCCGACACGGTGAGGTGAGAGTTGTTGCAGCTTCTGAGACGGAACCGTTACGGAACTGCCGAGGTCATACGACGAGTGTGGCCGCCGGCTGTGACGTGGGGGCCGCACCATGGAAGGTACTTGTCTGATTTCACGGGGGATTCTTGTCAGGCGCCCGACGAGGCACACCGGTGGGCGCGCGGCTGAGGCGTACCAGGAGGCCATCCATGCGTGCTAGGCGACTGCTGCCGGCTGCGCTGGCACTGGTCGCCCTGCTGGGTGTCGCCGGCTGCGCCAACGGCGGCGGCCTGCGAGTCGAGGGCTCCGGGCCGTCGGGCTCGAGCTCGCCCGCTCCGGCCAGCCAGACCCCTCGTGTCCTGGACAACAAGGACCAGCGCACGCCGCCGGCCGTCACCGTGAGCCTGGCCCAGGTCCGGCAGAAGCTGCTCGCCGACCCCGGGCTGGAAGCGTACTTCCGTACCATCCTGGCCAAGTGCGACGTCGCCGAGCGCTGCATGACCCGTGGTGCCACCGTGAACGTGCTGGACTCCGACCGGCCACAGCTCGTGGTGTACATCCACACCATCGACAAGTTCATCTACGGCGCCGTGCTGATCGCGCTCGAAACCACCGGACCCCGGCCGGTTTGGAGTTTGCGGGCCGAGCAGTTGAAGATCAAGGCCAGCCAGCAGGGCGATCTCGTTGTCGAGTCAGGGGTCTTCGCTGCGGACGACGCCACTTGCTGCCCATCTGTAACCCGGGTCGATGTCTACCGTTGGAATGGTCGTCAGATGATCAAGGTGAGCTCGCAGGACCAAAAGGGAGACTGAACTTCGGTGGTACCGGAAGAACCGGCAGCGCGCATCCTGATGGTCGAGGACGACGCGGTGATCCGTGAGGCAACCCAGTTGACCCTCGAGCGCCACGGGTACGACGTCACCACGGCCGAGGACGGGCTCGAGGCCATCGAGACGTTCGAGAAGGTCCATCCCGACGCGGTGATGCTCGACGTGATGCTGCCCGGTCTGGACGGCATCTCGGTGTGCCGGCGGATCCGGGAGACCAGCCTGGTCCCGATCGTGATGGTGTCGGCCCGCGGAGACGCGCTGGACGTCGTCCTCGGGCTCGAGGCCGGCGCCGACGACTACGTGACCAAGCCCTTCGACACCCAGGTGCTGGTGGCCCGGTTGCGCGCGGTGATGCGGCGCGCGGTGTCGGACCCGGAGCGGCCCGCGCCGACGTCCGGCGCCGGGGTCGAGTCGTTCGGCGACCTCGAGCTGGACCGGGAGGCGCTGGAGGTCCGGCGTGGCGGCAGCACCGTGCAGCTCACCCCCACCGAGCTCAAGCTGCTGATCGAGTTCGCGAACAACCCCGGTGTGGTGCTCAGCCGGTCGACGCTGCTGCAGCGGGTCTGGGACTACGAGTGGGGCGGCGACGGCCGACTGGTCGACGTGCACCTGCAGCGGCTGCGGACCAAGATCGGCGCCGACCGGATCGAGACCGTGCGCGGGTTCGGGTACAAGCTCCGGGCCTAGCCCCGCAGCCGCCGCCCGGAAGACACCTGTGGGACTCCGCAGCAAGCTCGGTCTGATCTTCGTCCTGGTTTCCTCGTTCGCGATTCTGGTGCTGTGCGTGGCGGTCTACACCCAAGCCGAGTCGTCCCGGCTGGACCGGACGCGCAGTTTCGCCGACGAGCGGATCCAGCTCGCCGCGGACGCCTACAACCGTGACGACGTCACGGTGCTCGACTCCCGGCTGGACGACCCCGCCTTGCCGCCGCAGCTGCGGGACGCGGTCCGGCAAGGCAAGCGGGCCACCTTCAAGACCGGTTCGCCGGACGCGAAGATGTGGGCCGCGGCCGGCGTCAAGGGCGGCCGGATCCTGTCGATCGTGCAGAACTACGACACCAACGACGCGTCGATGAACGAGCTGCGCCGGGCGCTGATCCTGGGCGGCGTGGGCACGGTCGGACTGGTCGCCCTGGTCAGCGTGGTGGCGGCCGGCAGCCTGTCGCGCCGCATCGTGGCCGTCGCCGGGACGGCGCGCCGGATCGCCGGTGGTGAGCTCGACGCGTCCGCCGCCGAAGCCGTTGGCAAGGGCAACGACGAGGTCCAGGCGCTGGCGGAGGCGCTGGACACGATGGCCAGCTCGTTGCGCGCCCAGCTGGAGGCGGAGCGCAGGTTCACCGCCGACGTCGCGCACGACCTGCGGACCCCGGTCACGGGTCTGCTCACCGCGGCCGAGCTGCTGCCGCCGAGCCGGCCGAGCGAGCTGGTCCGGGACCGGGCCAAGGTCCTGCGCGGTCTGGTCGAGGACCTGCTGGAGATCGCCCGGTTCGACTCGGGCGTCGAGCAGGCCGACCTGGAGCACGTCGGTCTGGCCGCGTTCGTCGGGTCGGCGGTCGGCCGGTTGCGCATGCAGCAGTCGCTCGAGCCGGACAGCGTGGTCGTCCGGCAGGAGGGCCCGGAGCAGACGGTGTCGACCGACTCCCGCCGGGTGGAGCGGATCCTGGCCAACCTGATCGTCAACGGGCTGCGGCACGGCCGGCCACCGATCGAGGTCACCGTGCACGGGCGCACGATCGAGGTGGTCGACCACGGTCCCGGCTACCCGGAGGAATTGATTGCCGAGGGCCCGCGCCGGTTCCGGTCCGGGATGGCCGAGCGCGGGGCCGGCCACGGACTCGGGCTCACCATCGCGGTCGGGCACGCCAAGGTGCTCGGTGCCGAGCTGACCTTCGGCGCCGCGCCGGGCGGTGGGGCGCTGGCCCGGCTCGTGCTGCCGGCGACGCCCTGAGACGGAATCTTGATCCAACTTCTGCCGGCGGGGCGGCGTCTCCTCTCACGTCGGGTTCACCGGAATCCGTTACGTACGAGGGGAAACCACACCATCATGCGCATCCGTTCTCAGTTCGTCCGCCGTTCCGCCGCCGTCGTCGCAGGGCTCGCGCTGGCCGGCAGCGCCGCCGCTCTCGGCTCGCTGCAGGCCTCCGCCGCACCGTCGTCGGTGCAGGCCGTCCAGGCCGCCGCCACGGTCGCCGCCGCGCCGACCATCAGCATCAAGGCCGACCGGGCCACCGCGAAGGCGTGGAGCAAGGTCTCCTTCACCGGCAAGACCACCGGCATCGCGGCGAGCACCAAGGTCCAGGTGCAGCGGCTGGAGAACGGCAAGTGGGTCACCTTCCCGGCCACCACCAAGGTGACCAGCAAGGCGACCTACTCGGTCTGGGTGCAGAGCGGCCGCGTCGGCGTGAACAAGTTCCGCGTCGTCACCAGCAAGGCCGCCAGCTCGGCAGTCAGCATCACCATCGTCAAGTGACGCCCTGAAGCCACAGCAGCGGCGGTCACCTTCCGGGGGCGGGAGGTGCCGTCGCTGCTGTGCTGATTCGGTGGGTCGGCTCAGCCCGCGGTCGGGGCGATCCGGCCGGTGACCTCGCCGAGGCCGATCCGGCGACCGTCGGACGTGGTGGCCCAGCCGGTGATGGAGACCTCGTCACCGTCCTGCAGGAAGGTTCGTTGCTCGCCGTTCACGACGACCGGCTCGCGACCACCCCAGGTCAGCTCGATGAACGATCCGCGCTGGTCCTTCTCCGGCCCGCTGACCGTGCCGGACGCGAACAGGTCGCCGGTCCGCACCGAGGCTCCGTTGACCGACAGGTGGGCGAGCATCTGCGCCGGGGACCAGTACATGCCCTTGTACGGCGGGCTGCTGACCAGCTGGCCGTTCCAGCGGACCTCGAAGGTGATGTCGTGGTTCACCAGCTCGGAGCCGGCCAGGTACGGCAGGACGGGCGGGTCCTGCGGCCCCAGCGGCACCACGGAGTCCTTGAGCGCCTCCAGCGACACCACCCACGGCGAGATCGAGGTGGCGAAGGACTTGCCCAGGAACGGCCCGAGCGGCACGTACTCCCAGGCCTGCAGGTCGCGGGCGGACCAGTCGTTCACCAGCACCACGCCGTACACGTGCTCTTCGAACGCGTCGACAGGGACCGGGCGGCCGAGCGTGGACGGCGTACCGACGACGAAGCCGAGCTCGACCTCGATGTCCAGCCGCGCCGACGGCCCGTACGCCGGGACGTCGGCGCCGGGCGGTTTGCGCTGGCCGCTCGGCCGCACGATCTCGGTGCCACTGGCAACGACCGTGCCGGCCCGGCCGTGGTAGCCGACGGGCAGGTGCTTCCAGTTCGGCAGCAGCGGTTCGGAGTCCGGGCGGAACAGCCGGCCGAGGTTGGTCGCGTGCGTCTCGGAGGCGTAGAAGTCGACGTAGTCGGCGACCTCGAACGGCAGTTGCAGGGTGACGGCCGAGCGGGGGATCAGGTGCGGTTCGACCGCGTCGCGCTCGGCGGTGTTGCGGACCAGTTCGAGCAGCCACTCGCGGGTCGCGCGCCAGGCGGGGCGGCCGAGCGCGAGGAAGGCGTTCAGCGTCGGCTGCGCGAACAGCTGGGAGCCGTCCAGCATCTGCGCGGAGGCGACCGGGGCCAGATCGATCAGGTGGTCGCCGATCGCGGCGCCGATCCGCGGCTCCTCGTCGCCGAGCCGGAACACGCCGAGCGGCAGGTTGTCCGGCCCGAACGGCGAGTTGTCGGGGATGTCGATCCAGGTCACAGGGCCTCCCGGCGAAGTCGGTCGAGCGGTCGTCAGCGGCGATCAGCCGGCCAGGGGTGGCCTGCTGTCGGCTAGGTACAGCGGTGGTCAGCTCAGCAGGCCGAGCGCGGCCAGGTCCTGCCGCGGCTCCTCGATGCTGCACGAGCCGAACGAGGTGAACCACTTGCGCGTGCCGGCCACCTGCTGCTCGGTGAGCTCGCGGGCCCGGGCGGCGAGCGCCTCGCCGTCGCGATCCTCCAGCACGGCGGTCACCTCGTCCACCTCGGCGCCGTCGAGCGAGGCCCGGGTGGCGAGCAGCACGTTGAGGAAGCCGTGGTGCTCGAAGCCGGTGTCCGAGGCGGTGTGCCGGACCGCGTTGTGCAGACCGGCGGTGCATTTGAACGCGACCTCGCGGTCCAGGCACGCGGTGATGAACGCGGCGATCTGGCCGGCCGACGGGAAGAGGGCGGCATCGAGTCCGCCGGTGCGCAGCTTGGCCGAGTAGCCGGCGTCGGCGATCACGTCGAGCGCCCGCTGCCACCCGCCGTCCAGGCCGACCTCGACGAACGCGTTCTCCTCGTCGAGGCAGTCGTCGCAGGCCCGGACCACCCGGAGCGCGTTGCGGGACAGGTCGTCCTCGGCGCGCAGCCGGACCTCGACCGCGGTCACGGTGACGTCGGCCGAGCGGTCGCCGTACCGGACGGCCGGCGCGATGCCGCCGGCGCCGCCGGTGATCACCACGGCGACCTCCAGCGGTCCGCCGGTCGCGGCGGCCCCGGCGGCGACCTTCATCAGGTCTTCGTCGGTGCAGACGAACGGGCCGACCAGTTCGGCGTACGGCGCGCTGCGGTGGGCGCGGTGCGCGGCCAACGCCTCGGGCAGCGGGAGGTTCCCGGGCGGGAACGTCGCGGCGTCGTCGACCAGGTGCCGGAACAGGGCTGGGACGGTTGACATGCCCCGAAGCCTAACGGATGCTTTCGGTAAGCGGACACAAGCGTTCGATAAACGTACAACGGAGTTCGGCGCGGAAGAAGGAGTCATGGCGTACTACCGGCAGGTCGGCGAGATCCCCCCGAAGCGGCACACCCAGTTCCGGAAACCGGACGGCGGGCTCTACTACGAGGAGCTGATGGGCGAGGAAGGCTTCTCGTCGGACTCGTCGCTGCTGTACCACGCGGGCGTGCCGTCGGCGATCGTCGACTCCCAGGTCTGGCAGCTGCCGGACCTCAGCACCACGCCGAACCACCCGCTGACGCCGCGGCACCTCAAACTGCACGACCTGTTCCCCGGCACCAGCGGACACAACGTGGTCGAGCACCGCCGGCTGGTGCTGGGCAACGGCGACGTCCGGATCTCGTACGTCGCCGCGGCCGAGCCGTCGCCGTACTACCGCAACGCGATCGGCGACGAGTGCGTGTACCTCGAGAAGGGCTCGGCCACCGTCGAGACCGTGTTCGGGGTGCTGGAGGCGCGCGAGGGCGACTACGTGGTGATCCCGCGGGCGACGACGCAGCGCTGGCTGCCCGGCGCCGACGGGGTGCACGCGTACTGCATCGAGGCGAACAGCCACATCGCGCCGCCGAAGCGGTACCTGTCGCGGTACGGGCAGTTCCTGGAGCACGCGCCGTACTGCGAGCGCGACCTGCACACGCCGGGTACGCCGTACGTGGTGGACGGCACGGACGTCGAGGTGCTGGTGAAGCACCGGGGCCACGGGCCGGGCGGGATCGTCGGCAGCCGGATGACGTACGCGACGCATCCGTTCGACGTGGTCGGGTGGGACGGGTGCCTGTACCCGTACACCTTCAACGTGAGCGACTTCGAGCCGATCACCGGGCGGATCCACCAGCCGCCGCCGGTGCACCAGGTGTTCGAGGCGAACAACTTCGTGATCTGCAACTTCGTGCCGCGCAAGGTGGACTACCACCCGCTGTCGGTGCCGGTGCCGTACTACCACTCGAACGTGGACTCCGACGAGGTGATGTTCTACTGCGGCGGCGACTACGAAGCGCGCAAGGGGTCGGGGATCGGACTGGGGTCGATCTCGCTGCATCCCGGCGGCTACGCGCACGGGCCGCAGCCGGCAGCCATCGAGGCGTCGCTGGGGGCGGAGCGGTTCGAGGAGCTCGCGGTGATGGTGGATACGTTCCGGCCGTTGGAGCTGGGCGAGGGCGGGGTTGCGGTCGACGACGGGGTGTACGCGTGGACTTGGGCCGGGCGACGGTTGGGGTGACGTAGTTCTTCTCCCCCGCGGGCTCCTACGCTCGCTACGGCGCCTGCTCCCTCCGCCTTTTCACCTGCGAGCTTGCTCGCGTGACCGTCGTCCGGCCGGGCGGTTCGTGTCGAAGCGCGAGGGGACCCCCGGTCGACGAGACTAGGGGGATGAGCGAGCAGGTACCGGTGCAGACGTTTGTGGTCGGCATCGATCGGGAGGCGGTACTGCGGCGGCGGGCGGTGGTGCGCCGGCGGACTCGGTGGGGGGCCTGGGTGACGTCGGGGATCGGTGCCGTTGGCATCGGCGTGGCGGTGTACGCGCTGGTTGCGTTCCGGGGGTCGGGGATGTGGCCGTTCATGGTGCTGCTGATCGCGAGCATGGTGCCGCTGGTTGCCAGTACGGTCCTCGCCCTGCGGCTCGACCGGGATCGGCAGGCCTGGTACGCCGCCAACGAACTGCCGCCG